>DVJY01000031.1 GCA_018716485.1 Candidatus Scybalocola faecipullorum | reverse complement strand
TGTAACTATCAACCGTATAGATGGGAATCAGGATGAGGGGAGAACCTCTTAGATGTCCTTACCATTTATACACAAAAAAGAATAAGTCTGTAAGCTGCTTTACTTGCTTACAAACTTATTATACGAGGAGGGAACATATGATAACAATATTTAATCGCAAAGAATTACTTATAACAATGGAAATGAAGCGCCAGTCAGAAGTAAGGGATATACTTTCACATAATGGTATTGATTATACAGTAAAAACTATGAACCTTCAGTCTTCTGCAGCAGTGGGCAGTAACAGAAGCCGTGTTGGAAGCTTCGGCGTAAATCAAAAATATTCCTACGAATATAAAATCTATGTTCATAAAAAAGATTTTGAAAAAGCGATGGCTTTAATTAAATAGGATACAGTTATTGCCATTGCATCAGTGTAGACTAAAGAGCTTCATGGCTTTTAATTTAAATTGATAAAGCCATGAAGCAAATTTAATTTTCCGCTATTTAGAAAATCGTTTTGTAATTTTTTCCATAAACAATTCTGCTGCCGGAGAGAATACCTGATATTTCTTCCATATGATATTCAACCCGGACTCTAATTTCGGTTCCAGCGGACGAAAGCAGAGATTGCTGTCCTTTGAAGTGTCTGCAAGGTTATCCAGAGTCAGTGCATAACCGATTCCCGAATCTACCATGATTGCCGCATTGTAAACAAGATTAAATGTGGTGACGATATTCAGCTTTTCAAAGTCTTCCCCAAACCAGTCGGAAAACTTGTTCCCTGTCTGATGAAATGAAATCGCCTGCCGCGAGCAGATTAGCGGAAGATTCAGGAGATCTTCTTTTTTTATATATTCCTTTTGGGCAAGGGGACTGTCCTTACGCATAATTACGCCCCAGATATCTTTTTCATAAAGGTTGATATAATTATACTTTGAGATATCGGCCGGTTGGATTAAAACGCCAAAATCCAGCAGACCTTTGTCCAGCCGTTCTGTCACGTCTGCTGCGTTTCCGCTGTACAGGTGAAAGTGTATACCGGGATAAAAGTCGCGGAGTTCTTTGATGACTTCTGCAATCTCATGCATTGCTCTTGTTTCTCCGCCCCCGATATAGATATCACCGGTTACTGTATTTTTTGCAGAAATAAACTCTGCCGATGTTTTATCCACCATAGATACAATTTCTTCTGCCCGCTTTCGAAGCCGCATACCGTCGTCGTTGAGACTTACATTATGACTTTTCCGAATCAGAAGCTGTACGCCCAGTTCTTCTTCAAGATCCTTGATCTGTCTGGACAGAGTGGGCTGCGTTAGATGAAGAAAATTGGCGGCGGCGGTAATATTTCCCTCTCGGGCGACGGCGAGAAAATAACGAAGTACACGGATTTCCATAGAATATAAATTCCTCCTAATATAAGTTGCATTTACAACTTCGGCAAAAGTAATGGTGCTAGAATATAAATAGTGCAAGTCAAAATGAGAAAATTCCAAATAGACAATATATGATACAATAGAAGTATCGTACTGAAGGAGGATCTCATTATGGCAAATCAACATGACAAACAGTTTAAACTGGAGGTTGTCCAGTACTATCTCGATCACAAGGAACTTGGTGTCCGTGGCTGCGCTCAAAATCTCGGTATAGGTTACAGCACTCTCACCAAATGGCTGAAGATCTTTCGGGAATCTGGTGATATCCCCGTCCGCGGCTCCGGTAACTATGCCGCAGCAACAAGTCCTATTGAATATATGATAGAGGGGAACGGTAGCGAAGTCAATTATACACCGGAATACACATTAACGATAAAATCCGTCTGATACAGCTGCTAAAATTCCCTGCTTATGTTATAAATATCACAGGAGGAATTTTGTATATGGAAGATGCATATGTACTACAGTTAAAAAACAGAAAATTTTCTGATCTGTATCTGTGTTTTTGCGGTTATGCCAAATGCCGTCCTCTTCACAGCTTCGGGCCGGCGGTACGGCCAAATTATATTCTTCACTATATCATGGAAGGAAAGGGGAAGTTTTCGACGGGAAAAGAGAGCTGCAGCCTGCACGCCGGTCAGGGGTTCCTTATCGAGCCGGAGGTACAGACCTACTATGAGGCGGATCCGAATGAGCCATGGACCTATCTGTGGGTCGGATTCGCCGGTGAGAAGGCCGGCGAGTATCTGCGGGACATGGGACTCGGCGGGGAAAGACTTATTTATCAGTGCGCATGCGGGGATGAGCTGAATCGGATCGTCTTTACCATGCTGGAGAATAACACCTACACAGTGGCAAACGAGTATCTGCTGGAGGGAAGCCTGTATCAGTTTTTCTCTGTGCTGGCGCGGAATCTGGAGATCGAGGCGGATAAACGGATAGAGGATGACAATCTCTACATCCGCAAGGCAGTGGAGTATATCCAGAACCACTATTCCTATCCGCTTCAGATAAACGAGATCGCAGCTTATGTGGGAATCAACAGGAGTTATCTTTACACTCTCTTTAAGGAACAGTATGGTCTGTCGCCGAAAGAGTATCTGACAAACTTCCGCATCACCAGAGCCGCCCAGCTCCTGGAAATCACGGAGATGTCTATAGAGAGTGTGGCCATGTCCTGCGGCTATCAGAATACACTGGGATTTTCCAAAATCTTCAAAGACAGGATGGGAGTCACACCGTCTGTATATAAAAAGAAGAAAGAAGAACAGCTCAGAGAAGCCAGAAAGGGGACTGCAGAGCAGACGGAAAAAGAAAAAATATAACATTTCGACTGTTTCTTTTAACTTATAGGGCTACTGCTCCGCCTGCCTTTTGTATATAATCAGTGGCAGAAATAATGTAAAAAAAGAAAAGTTTGCACAGGAGGCAGAGCAAAATGGAGATAGTATTTAAAGAAGCAGCCAAAACATTTCATCTGTACAATGATCAGATCAGCTACATCATGCAGGTGCTTCCCAACGGACAGATGGGACAGCTGTATTTTGGAAAAAGGATTCACGACAGGGAGGATTTCTCTTACCTTCTGGAGACTGTGTCCCGTCCTATGGCATCCTGCGTATTTGAGGACAACAAGTCGTTCAGCCTGGATCACATTCTTCAGGAGTATCCCTCATACGGAACGGGAGATTACAAAAGCCCTGCGGTGGAGGTGCTCCAGAAAACCGGCAGCAGGATCACAAGCTTTATCTATAAAGGACATAAGATCACGAGCGGAAAGCCGCGCCTCGAAGGGCTTCCCGCCACCTATACAGAGGGCGAAAAAGAGGCGGCTACACTGACCATCTATCTGGGAGATGAACCCACAGGGCTTTCTCTTGCGCTTTCCTATACGATATTTTCCAATCGAAGTGCCATTGCAAGGAGCGCCCGGTTTGTAAATGAAGGCGGGGAAGAGCTTCACCTTACTACTGCAATGAGCCTGTGTCTGGATCTTCCGGATCACGACTATGACTGGATGCAGTTCTCCGGGGCGTGGGCGCGGGAGAGACATCTGAAGGTCCGCCGTCTGGAAGAGGGGATACAGTCTGTGGGGAGCAGAAGGGGACACTCATCCCATGAACACAATCCATTCGTTATATTAAAACGGCCTCATACAGATGAGTTCCAGGGGGAAGCGATCGGATTCAGCTTTATCTACAGCGGCAATTTTCTTGCCCAGGCGGAAGTCGGCTCCCACGGTACCGCCAGAATCCTTATGGGGATCCATCCGGACTGCTTTGACTGGAAACTGGAGCCGGGAGAGTCATTCCAGACGCCGGAGGCTGTGATGGTCTATACGGACAGGGGACTGAACGATCTGAGTCAGACCTTCCATCAGCTTTACCAGAAAAGACTAGCAAGAGGATACTGGAGAGACAGGGAGCGCCCGATCCTCATCAACAACTGGGAAGCCACATATATGGATTTCGATGAGAAAAGGATACTGGACATTGCCGGGAAGGCAAGAGACTGCGGGGTAGAACTCTTTGTCCTTGACGACGGCTGGTTCGGGCAGCGCTGTACGGAGCATGCGGGTCTGGGAGACTGGGTGGCAAACCGGGATCGTCTGCCGGAGGGCATTGCCGGACTTGCCCGCCGCATCGGAGATCTGGGAATGCAGTTCGGTCTCTGGTTTGAGCCGGAGATGGTGAACAAAGATTCTGATCTCTACCGCGCTCATCCGGACTGGATCCTTCACGTGCCCGGCAGACCGTCGACCCACGGCAGGTTCCAGTATGTGCTGGATTTCTCCAGGAAAGAGGTTGTGGACTGTATTTACGGGATGATGGAAAAGATCCTTGGGGAGGCA
The DNA here is from genome assembly GCA_018716485.1 of Candidatus Scybalocola faecipullorum. Classification (GTDB taxonomy): domain Bacteria; phylum Bacillota; class Clostridia; order Lachnospirales; family Lachnospiraceae; genus Scybalocola_A; species Scybalocola_A faecipullorum. The sequence goes on along the minus strand of DVJY01000031.1, from coordinate 9,729 downwards.
GATGTCTCCTATGTAAAATGGGATATGAACCGGAGCATTACAGAATGCTTCAGCCCCGCTCTTCCGGCAGACCGGCAAGGGGAGGTGTTCCACCGGTACATCCTTGGAGTATACGATCTATATGAGAGACTGACGTCGAAGTTTCCTTATATCCTCTTTGAGTCCTGCGCCAGCGGCGGCGGACGTTTTGATCCCGGGATGCTTTATTATGCACCCCAGGCGTGGACGAGCGACGACTCTGACGCGGTGGAAAGGCTGATGATCCAGCACGGGACCTCTTACTGCTATCCGGTGAGCAGCATGGGAAGCCATGTGTCCACTGCACCCAACCACCAGACCGGCAGGCTCACGCCCCTGCATACCAGGGCAAATGCAGCGTACTTTGGGACTTTTGGCTATGAGCTGGATCTGAATACCCTGACAGAGGAAGAACAGGAGCAGATAAAAGATCAGATACAGTTTATGAAAAAGTACCGCCGACTGTTTCAGTTTGGTGCTTTCTATCGCATGGAGAGCCCGTTTGACGGAAATGTGACAGGATGGATGGTGGTGAATGAGGATAAGACGGAAGCGGCTGTCGGGTGGTTCCGTGTTCTCAGCGGATCAAATCAGCCATATACCAGAATGCGTCTGAAAGGACTTGATGAGGCGGCTTTATATGATATCACAGTCCGCCGAGAGAAGAATAAGCCATATGGGAATTTTTACGGGGATGAGCTGATGCACATTGGTCTTGTTACATCTGATGCAACCAGTGGAGAAATCCCGGGAGGCGAGGGACTGGGAGATTTCGAGTCCATGATCTTTCTCCTGAAAGCAAGAACACAGGAGGCATAAGAGATGGAGATTCCATGTACGGCATGTGGTTATTGTACACACGGATGTTCGAAACAGATTGCAAATCATAAACAGATAGGGGAAGCCGCTTCCCCTATCCGTTTCCTACAGAATCGGCTCAATGACCGCCCGGAAATATCGGTCTAATTGTTCCGGTGTCTGTTTCATTCGGCCTTTAATCCACCACAAAACCATTTCTACAAAGCTGCCGGAAATATGGTTAACCAGAAAATCCGCAGGAATATCGGTGTTATTCTTTCTGTTTTGATCAACAAATTGATTTTGTATTAATTCGTTTAAGCTGTCTTTGAAATACCGCAGAAAAAGTTCGCTGCTTTCACAGGAAAGCAATTCGATAATATTATTTTCATTTTCCTGCAAGTGCTGTAATAAATGGCAAAATACAGACGCCGGTGCATTTTGGTCAGAATACAATCCGTGAGTGTGGGTGCGGTCGAATGCGCTGCTGATAATGTGGCTGAAAAGTTCTTCACATAAAGTTTTCAATAGATCGTCTTTCGTTTCAAAGTGGGCATAGAAAGTTGTCCGGCCCACATTTGCTGTATCAATAATTTCCTGTACCGTGATTTTACTATAACTTTTTTCTGCTAAAAGCGTGCTGAATGCAGCAAAAACAGCCGCCCTGGTTTTTTGCTGTCGTCTGTCCATAATAACTCCTTCCGTACACTTTCCCAAAAATGTTCCGTACGAAACATGCGAACTATATTATCCGTTGTGTTTCATTTGCTTCATGTCTACAATAAAAGAGAACAAAGTGTTTGTTATCAAATTTATTGTACGGCATCTGAAAGCAAGCGTCAAGGATAAATCTGTTGGAAGTGTCGTGCGGATCGGAGGAATTATGATGTTAAAGAAAATCAATGATTTTCTGGCCGGGCTTCCAATGACAATTGCAGCCGGCGCATTTCTTCTGCTGGATTTAATCCCCCACTTAATGGAGGAATTTGGCAGCACGCCTGTACATTTTTCCGTGCTGCCCTTTGATCCGGCGTGGGTAACTATTGTAATCAGCGGTATTCCGCTTTTGTATCTGGCAGTATGGCGGATTATCCATAACCCCGGTATCAGCAAAATATCGTCTGCCCTTTTAATTTGTATTGCCATGTTCGCAGCTATTGCGATCGGAGATTTGTTTGCGGCAGGAGAAGTCGTATTCATCATGGCAATCGGCGCGCTTTTAGAGGAAGCTACAACAAACCGGGCCAAAAAGGGGCTGAAAAAGCTGATTAGTCTTGCTCCGACAAAAGGACGCAGACTCAAAGACGGGAAAGAAGAAATGATACCGGCAGAGGAAATCCGGCAAGGAGATATTCTGCGTATTTTCCCCGGTGAAACTATCCCGGTTGACGGAACGATCATCAGCGGCGAAACATCAGTTGACCAGTCTGTTATGACAGGAGAATCCCTGCCGGTTGATAAAGGTGTAGGAGAGGAAGTATTTTGCGGCACAATTAACCGATTTGGCTCGATTGATATTTCTGCAACAAAAGTAGGAGAAAACAGTTCTCTGCAAAAGCTGATCCGCATGGTCCATGATGCAGAAAATAAACAGGCTCCTATGCAGAGAATAGCCGACAAAGCTGCAAGTTGGCTGGTTCCTGTTGCCCTGCTTATCGCAATTTTATCCTATGTGTTCAGCAGAAATATCGTTACCGCTGTCACCGTGTTGGTTGTATTTTGTCCCTGTGCGCTTGTATTGGCAACGCCTACCGCAGTTATGGCGGCCATCGGTCAGGCAACGAAGCACGGTGTGATTATCAAATCCGGTGAAGCCCTTGAAAAAATGGGAAGAGTGGACACGATTGCTTTTGATAAAACCGGTACTTTAACCTACGGCCGTTTAGATGTCAGCGATATCATTTCTTTTGATGAAACAATCAATGAAACAGATTTGCTTTTACTGGCCGCTTCCGCTGAAGCCAAAAGCGAACACCCATTGGGAAAAGCGATTGTGGCATATGCAAAGAGAAAAGAAGTGGGGCTGATGGAATCAGATGCTTTCCAAATGACAGCCGGCAAGGGAATTTTGGCGGAAGTGGACAACCGCAGGCTACTTTGCGGCAATGAAAAATATCTCATTGAAAATGGAGTTTTCATTGATAACAATGTTCAGGAAGCATTGGAACAGCTTCGCATACAAGGAAAAGCCTCTGTGCTCGCAGCACAAGATCAAAAATGTATCGGCGTCATCGCACTTTCTGATGTGCTGCGTCCGGAAGCAAAAGATATAGTTTCCTGTCTTTCTGATATGCACACCCGGACGGTTTTGCTTACCGGCGACCATCAAAAAACGGCTGACTATTTTGCACAGCAGGTTGGTATTTTAGAAGTACGGGCAGAACTTTTGCCGGAAGAAAAAGTGAAAAGCATTGAAAAATTGCAGGCCGAAAATCACAAGGTATGCATGATCGGTGACGGTGTCAACGACGCACCGGCGCTGAAAACGGCTGATGTAAGCGTGGCAATGGGAAGCATGGGGAGCGATATAGCTATAGACGCCGCAGAAATTGCTCTGATGAGTGATGATATTTCAAAAATCCCGTATTTGAAGCGGCTGTCTAATGCCACGGTGAAGACAATCAAAGCCAGCATTACATTGTCTATGTGTATCAACTTTGTCGCAATTGTGCTGTCACTTATGGAAGTGCTGACACCTACTACCGGGGCGCTGGTGCATAATGCCGGTTCATGTTTTGTGGTGCTGATCGCCGCGCTGCTTTATGATAGAAAGTTTGAATAGAACAGTGAAGTGTGGTAAAATAAAACAGAAGTTTGTTTCTTTTGTTTACAAATGCAACTCCGTAATTTTGTATAATATGTCACATATAATGGGAGGATACGAATGATTATTGAAAAGAATCCGAAAGAATTGGCAGCAATGGCTCAATTCCATCAGGGGAACCGTCAGGAAGGGCTGCGACTTCAGGAAGAATTTGCCGCAGAGTTTCGCGAAACATACAAGGATAAAGATCACTGCTCATGTCAAAAAGCCTGCCGCTATCATGGCAATTGCAAAGAATGCGTAGCGATTCACAGAGCGCATCAAGAGCATGTGCCTAACTGTATGAGACCCATCATTAATGCAAAATTGAAAAGTTTGTCTGAATTGACGGAACATACTATTGCCTATGAAATAGAACCGCCGCATGAAATTTTAAGAAAATAGGAGTAAAGTTAAAGGCCATATCCGAGAAATATTTATTTTCTCGGGTATGGTCTTTTTTCGTTGGTCAGGCCAACAATATAGTCGATACTGACATCATACAGTTTTGATGTTCTCTTTTTTTGGGCAAAAACTTGAAGAATATAGTTTCTCATATATTGAAAGAAAGCAAATGACAGAGCGGTAGTTGGATGGTATAATGATTGCACAAAGTGCAATCCAAAACGGCGATGCCGCTTTGCCCTGCTGCGCAGGGATTATACCGGAAATCTCCGGCTTGGGAAGTAATTGCCGCTAACGCGTCGCTTCCTTCCCGGCGCACGGAGTATAATGATGGCAGTATTTCTTTATATGGAGGTCGTGTGGTGAAAGGTTCAAAAAGGGCAAAAAGATCCTCATGGCAGCAATTTATACCGGTGTTTCTTTTTCTGGTGACTGGTATTGTCTGCGGCTTGGTTATGATCAGGTATATAGAGGATATTGTGGCACAGCAAATGCCGCTTTGGGAAGAAATCATCTTTATAGCTGTATTATTTGTATTAATGCTGATAGCTCTGCTGATTCAGATTGTCATACATGAGGGCGGGCATCTTGTTTTCGGCCGGATTTCCGGCTATCGGTTCAGTTCTTTTCGGATTATGAATCTGATGTGGATTGAAGATCAGGGAAAAATAAAATTAAAGCATCTTCAGGTGGCGGGAACCGGCGGACAATGTCTGATGTCGCCGCCGGATTTAATTGATGGTAAAATTCCGGTCGTTTTGTACAATTTGGGCGGTTCTTTAATGAATATTATCTCAGCGGCAATTTTTGCTCTGTTATATGCCGTTTTTTATAATACGACATTTTTTTCCGCAGAAATGATTCTTTTGGCGGTCATCGGTGTGGGCTTTGCTGTCGTCAATGGTGTTCCGATGCGAATGGGCATGGTAGATAATGATGGTCATAATGCGCTGGCTCTTTCCAAAGATAAAGAAGCCCTTCAGTCTTTCTGGATTCAAATGAAAATCAGCGAACAGACGACCAAAGGCGTGCGTCTTAAAACCATGCCAAAAGCATGGTTTCAAGTACCATCCGATCAGGCTATGAAAAATACAATGACCGCAGCTGTGGGTGTGTTTGCCTGCAACCGGCTCATGGATGAACATCGCTTTGATGAGGCTGACCGGCTGATGGATCATCTGCTTGAAATAGACAGCGGTATCGCCGGGCTTCACAGAAATTTATTAATTTGCGACCGAATATATGTGGAACTGATTGGCAGCTGCCGAAAAGAAATATTGGATGGCATGCTCACAAAGGAGCAGAAAGCCTTTATGAAATCAATGAAAAATTTCCCATCGGTCATTCGCACCCAATATGCATGGACGCTGCTTTGCGAAAGGGCCGAAAATAAGGCCGGAAAGATTTTGGTACAGTTTGAAAAATGCGCCAAAACATACCCTTACCCCAATGATATAGAATCCGAACGGGAATTAATGACTATTGCCCGTCAAAAAGCCAAAGCAGAGGAATAATATATGATTTATCTTGATTTTTTTACTTTTCCCGACAGTGATATGGAATTTGATTTCTTTCTCAGTCAAAAGCGGACATGTTATGATACATATTATCCCTTTCAGGTTCTTTCAAAACATCAATTCCGCCGTATAGACTTTGAGCCAGTAACAATTTTGTACGGCGGCAACGGTTCAGGAAAAACAACAGCGTTAAATATTATTGCAGAAAAACTGGACGTTCAAAGGGACAGCTTATTTAATAGATCCAATTTTTATCAGGACTATCTGAATTTATGCGGCTTTAAGGCGGCATCGATTCCCGAAAACAGCCGTGTGATTACAAGTGATGATGTTTTTGACTATATGTTAAATATCAGAAGCATGAATGAAGGAATCGACCGCAAAAAAGAGCAGCTTTTTGATGAATATTTGGAGGCTAAACATGCCAGATTCCAGATGAAGTCATTGGAAGATTACGATACGCTGAAAAAGATTACAAAGGCGCGGTCACTGACCCAGTCAAAGTTTGTCCGTTCGGAGCTTATGGACAATATCCGGGAATATTCCAACGGAGAGAGTGCTCTGCTGTATTTTTCAGAAAAGATTACTGAAAACGGTTTATTTTTGCTTGACGAGCCGGAAAACAGCCTTTCACCCGTAAAACAGCAGGAATTGACAAAATTTATAGAAGATTCGGCCCGATTTTTCAAATGTCAGCTGATTATTGCCACCCATTCACCGTTTCTGCTGGCAATGAAAGGTGCAAAAATTTACGATTTGGATGCGGATCCCGTAGATATAAAGCGTTGGACAGAACTTGAAAATGTCAGAGCCTATTACCGCTTATTCAAAGCGCATGAACGTGCCTTTGAATAAAACTTCAGCCGTTAAAAGCGTATGATATACTTTTTGATGAGGAACAATCCATAGTGTATGGGTATTCAGACAATAACAAATACAGCTGCCGTGTATATGAGAGGGGGATATTATGGAACAGGTTATTCATATTTGCGAAGAATTTTTAAGAGATATTGCCAACTTGGCAATTATCTTATTTGAGTTTATCGGCGTGGCTATTATTATCCGCAGCGGTATATGCAGCTTTTATAAATGCATTAAAAGAGAACGTGATACACGAATTTTCCTTGCGAAAGGACTGGCTCTCGGACTGGAATTTAAATTGGGCAGTGAAATTCTGAGAACAGTTGTTGTCCGTGACTGGAAAGAAATCGCCATAGTGGGAGGCATTATTATTTTAAGAGCTGCGCTGACTTTCCTGATTCACTGGGAAATCCAGCAGGAAGAAAAACATTCATAAACAATAAAAAACACAGGATTCCAAATCAGGGCAAAATCCTGTGTTTTATTGACTTCTTTTTCTTTGAGACAGACCGAGAATATAATCGGCTGACACATCGTATAGTTTACATAGAGAAATTAAATGTCTGATCGGCAGTTCATTGGCGCCCCGTTCATATCGGGCATACATCGTTTGGGATGTTCCCAGATAATCTGCAATTTCCTGCTGTGTCCGATCGCTGTCTTCCCGCAATTCACGGATGATTTGTATATATGATTTTTGCATAGCTGCCTCCTCTACTATAAAAATAGCACAGTAAATAAATTTACTATTGAAATTAGTAAATATTTGTATTAAAACAAATTAATAGAAGTTTGCGAATGAAGAGCTGACAGTACAGGCGGAAAGACTAACTACAGGCAGGATTATCAAGGAAGCCCGGGAAGCAAAAGGATGGACACAGCTTCAGCTTGCTGATGCCTTAGAGGTGGATATATGAACAGTAAGGCGATTAGAAGATAAACCAGCAAGCATGGCTCGGAAATATTTTTAAAATGTGTCGTAACACTTCGGTTATCGTCGGGCCGGATAAGTCCCGAAATCGGAACAGCGGCGGCAGTGGTCTGGGGCTTTATATTACCAAAATGATTTTAGAACATCATGGGATTTTGTGATAGTAAGTATTTGCTTAATGTATCGAGTTTCTATAAACATTGGGTCAGGATGAGAAAAATGATAAATTCGCGATTTTTCTTCCGATGTTAATATGCGTTGCTTGTGGCAACGGGCGGTTTTCCATACAATAGTAGTAAGAATTTAAGGTGAAGGAGTGAGTTTCTTAATGTTATCGGAGAATATTAAGGTAATCAGAAAATCAAAAGGGTTTTCGCAGCAGGAGCTTGCTGTTAAACTGAATGTCGTGCGGCAAACCGTTTCTAAATGGGAGCAAGGATTATCGGTTCCGGATTCGGATATGTTGATTTCCCTGTCGGAAGTGCTTGAAATCCCCGTAAGCACATTGTTGGGAGAAACAGTTGTTGAAACAGAGGTTGATCGCTTAAAAGCGATTTCTGAAAAACTGGAGATCATAAATTTACAACTGGCGCAAAGGAAAGCCACGAGAAGGAAAATAATCCGTTGGCTGCTTATTTCACTGTGCGCGATTATAGTGATGGGTTTTGTGACCTTGGGAATCGTAAATAGTCCTTATTTGGGTTGGGATTATAGTGACCTTGAGACTGCTGTTCTCGGAGTGGCTTTTCATTCATTTGAATGGCTGTTTGTCAGAGTAGCGCCGATTCTCTTTATTGCGGCAATCGTTGGAATTGTCTTGACATTCAGGAAAGAATGAATTGTAAACAGGAGTGTTTCTAAAATGAAGAAAAAGATTATTGGGATTACCCTTGCAATAGCGGTTGTGCTGGCACTGGTTTTCACCGTTTATTATCGGATATAAAGCTGTATTAAAATAGTTATTGCAAATAAAATTATAATACCATGACAATTTGTAATGTTAGATTGTCAGTAGTTTCCTAGCAGTTGATTTTTCAGAGAAAAGTGAAACACGCCTCCATTGAATCTGCTATCTTTTTCCCTTATAATTACCTCACGAGGTGAATACTATGAAGGAAATGAATCTTGGCCGCATCCTGATCGAGAATCGCCACAAAAGAGGAATCACACAGGATGAGCTGGCCTCTCATATTGGCGTTTCAAAAGGAGCTGTTTCCAAATGGGAAACCGGAGTTTCCCAAAGTTAAAGAAACTACCTACAAACTCACGCTTACATTACTTCCAATACAGATAATCAAAGATTTATTGGAGGTACTATTATGGATCAGAATTTAACTTACACCAAATGCGGTGATTACTATATCTCTGACATCAGATTGGAGCATACGGGAGCACAGACGCTTGGCAAATACGGTAGGATGCGCAGAGCGTTTCTTGAACAGAATAAACCGATGCTTTTCAACGATATGATCTTGAGCGAAACACTGTTTCCGCACCTGTGGGAAGTACAGCAGACTTGTGAGAAGCGAATGGAGTTGCTGATGGAGGAATTGCTGGCGAAGAATCCAACTCCAGACAAGGCGACACAGCAGCTTGCGTGGGTAGCACATATGAATAGCCTGAAAGCACAGGCAGAAGAAATCGTCCTCCGGGAACTGGTATATGAGGAGGACATCGTATGAAAATCCTTGAAGAATTTTGGTACGGAAATATTGAGCCTATCGACTACGATACTTCTTCCTGTAAAGAGTATAAGAAATTGCAGGAACTGATTTGCCGGAATGAAGAAAAACTCCGAGCAGTTATGACGGACGAGCAGAAAGCATTGTTCGAGAAATACACGGATTGTGTCCGAGAACATCAAACCATTACGGAGTGCCTGATATTCCAAAATAGCTTCAAACTGGGAGCCAGGATGATGTTAGAAGTCATGGAAGAATAAAAACGATAAACTATTTGATGCCACCCGTGGGAGAAATCCTTCGGGTGGCTTTTGTTGTGGAAAGACAATTCCTGAATTGTCTTTTGGAAAGTTCTTGAATTGTGCTTTTGACAATTCAAGAGTTGTCAAAAGCACAATGTAATAATACTGATTATAGTGATACTGATCTTTTCCTATCCGATGGGAATGGAATTGAAGCGAAATGACCATTTATATCTAAAATCCTGAAAACCAATCAGGTATCGCACATAGTTGCGAATGTGTCTTGAAAATTGAGACAAACTTTGCTATTATTATACACAGGGCTGAATTGGAAAATTGACGCTGAATTGGAAAATTGACTTCCAGTTTGCAAAAGTAAATACCTGTTCATGGAAATCATTGCAAGAGCAAATTCCAGTATATTAAAAAATCGTAGATTAAGCGGAATTTACGATTCCAAACCAGAACTTAA
>DVJY01000030.1 GCA_018716485.1 Candidatus Scybalocola faecipullorum | reverse complement strand
TGTAACTATCAACCGTATAGATGGGAATCAGGATGAGGGGAGAACCTCTTAGATGTCCTTACCATTTATACACAAAAAAGAATAAGTCTGTAAGCTGCTTTACTTGCTTACAAACTTATTATACGAGGAGGTTCTTTATGAAAAGAAAAGTAGCAGGTGTATTAATGACAAGTGTGATGCTGGCAGCGCTGATGACCGGCTGCGGCAATGGCGGCGGTACGTCAGATACGGCGGCGCCGGCAGCAGACAGCGGCGCGGCAGGCGGTGAGATGACCGGTGAAAAACAAAATGTTTCTCTGACGCTGTGGGGTGCAGAGGAAGATCAGGCACTGCTTCAGACACTGATTGATTCGTTTAAAGAAGAGTATGGGGATGTTGCCAACTTTGACATTTCACTGGGTGTGGAAAGTGAGTCTACAGCAAAGGATACAATATTAACAGATGCCGAAGCGGCTGCAGATGTATTTGCATTTGCCTCCGACCAGCTTGCAGATCTTGTTAATGCCGGCGCGCTGCAGTCCATTGATGAAATGGATGCGGCACTTCAGAATTATGCCGGCAAAGGGGTTGCGGATATTAAGGGTGCAAACTCTGAAGTATCTGTCCAGTCAGCCACAATGAATGATACATTGTATGCATTCCCGATGACTGCAGATAACGGATATTTCCTTTATTATGACTCATCAGTTGTATCGCCGGAACAGGCGCAGTCATGGGATTCGCTCCTTGAAGCAGCAGATGCGGCAGGAAAAAGAGTCGGATTTACAATGTCTTCCGGATGGTATAATGCTTCATTTTTCTATAGCGCCGGATTTACAACGGCATTAAATGAAGATGGCTCAACGTCGATGGATTGGAATGGCGAAGCGGATTATACAGGTGTTGAAGTTGCACAGGCGATGATCAATATTGCGTCTGATCCGGCATTTATGGCAGTTGCAGACGGTGATATGTCTAACCAGATCGCATCAGGACAGCTTTGCGCTGCGGTGTCCGGCACATGGGACGCTCAGGCGGCTCAGACAGCGTTTGGCGACGGTTATGCGGCTACGAAGCTTCCGACGTTCACAATCGCAGGAGAGCAGCTTCAGCAAAGCGCTGTCATTGGCTGCAAACTTGTCGGTGTCAACGCACATTCTGAGAATGCAGGATGGGCAGCGCTTTTGGCAGATTGGATTACAAATGAAGATGCACAGCAGGCGCGTTTTGATGCCCGTCAGATTGGCCCTTCAAATAATACAGTGCTTGCTTCTGATGAAGTGAATTCAAACACAGCGCTTGCGGCTCTTTCTGAGCAAAATGAATTTGGTGTGATTCAGAGTGTAGGACAGAACTACTGGGATCCGGCTGCAACATTCGGAGAAATGATTGCTCAAGGTTCTTTGAACGCGGACGATACGGCGGGTATCCAGGAGGCTTTGGATACACTTGTTGAAGGCGTGACTGCACCGATTCAGTAAAGTGCATGAATTAATGGAGGCGGCTCATGACTGTGATGTCCATGAGCCGTTTCTTTAGAGGGAGGACAACGGAAGATTTTAAATCTTTCGCAAACGAAAGGAGAGTACGGAAATGGAAAAATCCAAAGGTAAGGCTGCCTTGTTTTTTGGCGCTGTCGGAGGTTTTTTCGTCAGCTTTGCCGAAGCGGTGGCCAAAGGAGATTTGTTTGTAAAATTGTCTCTCATTTGGATGGGCGCAGGATATTTCAGACGCAAACAGTATATAAAATCATTGCTGATTACCATTTTTGAAGCGTTTGTTATATTGTTCAGTGTTACGGTAGGTATTGCTTATGTACCGAAATTTTCAACGCTCGGTACAGTGCAAAGAGCATCGGTCTTTAATCCGGTGACAATGAAGAATGAGATCAATGATTTTGATAATTCATTTATGATTCTTTTGTTCTCAGTCATTACTTTTGTAATATGGTTCGTTTTTATTCTTGTGTACATTTCAAATGTTAAAAACGCTTATAAACTGCAAAAAATGGCTGAAAACGGAGAGCATATCAATACATTCCTTGAAGATGTCAATTCATATAAAAATGAAAAATTTTATGTGACGCTGCTGACACTGCCTGTTCTCGGAGTTGTTGTCTTTACGATTATTCCGCTGCTCATACTTATCCTTGTAGCATTTACCAATTATGACCAGCAGCATATGCCGCCGACGCAGCTTTTTACATGGACAGGATTTACCAACTTCGTCAGCCTGTTCAGCAGCGGCGGTCTGACGATCACATTCGGGTATTCATTTGTCAGAATTCTGGCATGGACGCTTATTTGGGCCGTATTTGCCACGTTTACAACGTATATCGGCGGGATTTTAATGTCGCTGCTTATCAATAATAAACGGACGAAAATTAAGAAAGTATGGCGTACCATTTTTATGGTAACGATTGCTGTGCCTCAGTTTGTATCGCTTTTGCTTGTCAGAAACTTTTTTGCAGACGGCGGTATTGTTAATGCATTCTGCTCGGCAGTGGGACTGACAGATTTTTTGAGAGATATCGGTTTGATCAGTACATCATATATCCCGTTCCTCTCGTCGCCGGGCTGGGCCCATGTAATGATCATTATTATTAACATATGGGTCGGCGTGCCTTATCAGATGCTGATTGCCACCGGCGTGCTGATGAATCTGCCGGAAGATCAGGTGGAAAGCGCCCGTATTGACGGTGCAAGTAAATTCCAGATTTTCCGCCACATTACCATGCCGTATGTATTGTTTGTTACAGGGCCGGCGCTTGTTACTGACTTTGTAAAGAATATTAATAACTTCAATGTCATTTACCTTTTGACTCAGGACGTCTATACGACAACCAATCAGGCTCTGGCCAATTCGCAGGCTAAAGAGACGGATTTGCTTGTCACATGGCTGTTCCGTCTGACTCAGGAATACTATAACTATAAGATGGCCGCAGTCATTGGTATTATTGTCTTTGTTTTATGTTCAGCGTTTACATTGATCGCGTTTAACCGGATGATCAAAGGCAATCGAGAGGAGGAGTATCAATAATGAAAATCAAAGTTTCAGATGTGTTGCGCCATGTGCTGCTTGCGTTTTTATCAGTCATCTGGATCGTACCTATTGTCTGGCTCCTTGTGACATCGTTCAGTGCATATACAGGTATGAATACGTCCAGTTTTTTCCCGGAAGAATGGAGTATTATCAATTATAAAAATCTTTTGTTCGGGGCGGACTCGGTTGCCCAGTTCCCGAGATGGTTTTGGAATACATTTGTCATTGCATGTTTTAACTGTGTGATTTCTACAGCTTTTGTGCTGATGGTGGCATATGCGACATCCTGCATGCGCTTTAAAGGCAGAAAAGCTTTAATGAATGTGGCGGTAATTATTAACCTGTTTCCGGGCGTCCTTGCAATGATCGCTGTATACTTCATTTTAAGAAGTTTGAATTTGACCAACAGTCATATCGGATTGATTCTTGTTTATTCGGCTTCATCCGGGCTTGGGTATTTGGTTGCCAAAGGCTTCCTTGATACTGTGCCGGTGGCGCTTCGTGAAGCGGCATATCTGGATGGCGCCAGTGAGGCGAAAGTATTTTTCAAAGTTGTTATGCCTATGAGTAAGCCGATTATTGTGTATACGGTAATTAGTTCATTCCTTGTGCCGTGGATGGATTTTGTATATGCGAAAATGATGCTCAACTCCGGCATTGCTTCAGAATGGACGGTAGCGATCGGTCTTTATAACATGCTGGAAAGAAGTCTGATTAATACATATTTTACACAGTTTTGTGCCGGCGGCGTCCTTGTATCGATTCCTATTTCGATTTTGTTTATTATCATGCAGAAATTCTATGTGGAAGGTGTTACAGGCGGCGCAGTAAAAGGCTGATATTCCTGATACAGCCGTGACTGCAGGGCAAAGGCCGGCGCGCTTGGGCGCCGGCATATCCGCCGCAGAAAGGAATTGGAAAATGAAATCATTGATTAAAGGCATGGATGTTTCTTCTCTTTTAGAACTGGAAGCGTTAGGTGCAAAATACTATATGGATGGACGGGAGCAGGGACTCCTTGAAATTCTTAAACACTACGGGACAAATGCCATCCGGCTGCGGCTTTGGAATGACCCGTACAGTGAGGACGGTGTGCCCTACGGCGCAGGGACCAATGATCTCAAAACAACAATGACATTGGCCGGGCGTGTGACCGGTATGGGCTTTGGATTCCTGCTTGATCTTCATTACAGTGATTTTTGGGCGGATCCGGGTAAACAAAGAATACCGAAAGCGTGGCGTGGCTTGGATGAAGCAGGGCTTGCGCAGGCTGTTTATGATTTTACAAGAAATACATTGCTGGATTTTAAGAAACAGCATATATTTCCGACAATGATCCAGATTGGCAACGAGTTAAGCAACGGACTGCTGTGGCCGTATGGAAAGGTTCCCAATTATGACGCCATTGCCCGCTTTATTAATTCGGGCATACGGGCAGTGCGCAGTGTGGACAGCGAAATTCCGATTATGATCCATCTGGACAATGGAGGAAATAACGCACTGTACAGAGAGTGGTTTGACGCTTTTATGGAACGCGGCGAAGATTTTCAGATCATCGGCCTGTCCTATTATCCGTTTTGGCATGGAACGCTGCAGCAGCTGGAAGATAATATGAGAGATATCAAAAAAAGATACGGCAAAGAGCTTGTTGTGGCTGAAGTGTCGATGGGACATACGATGAAAGACTATAAAGATTATGAGAAGCTTCCTGATGATCAGCGCAAAGGTATGGCGACCAAACCGGAACTTGCGGCAAAAATAGAATATCCCATGACGCCGAAAGGCCAGAGTGATTTTATGAATGATTTTATGACAAAAATCAGCCGTACCGGCGCGCTTGGATTTTTTTATTGGGAACCCGGCTGGCTGCCGGTGCCGGGAAGCGGCTGGGCCAATCAGGAAGCGCTGGCTTATATTGAAGAAAAAGGGCCGGGCGGAAATGAATGGGCCAATCAGGCGCTGTTTGATTATGACGGCAATGCCCTTGAAGCTTTGGAGACCATCAGAAAATTTTGAAAGGACAAAAAGGTAAGACATATGGATAAGTTTATTGTAAATATTATTCACCGTCCGGAAATGGTGCCGGAATATGCGGAAAAAGTAACCGGTCATGGCAAGGAGGAAGATATCGGCAGAAAATCTCTGCTGACGGAATCACTGGATATTTTTAAATTCCAGCAGGAAACAGCGCATAAAAACGGGCTGAAAACAACAATTCAGATGACGTATGCCTCTTTGTTCAACGAGGAAGCCATTCAGATTGCCAAGGAAGATCATGAAAAATACGGCGATGAAATTTCTTTGTCACTGCTGGGGCTGCCGTGTACGGAATTCCGGGAAAAATACAAAACAAAAGATTTTTGTATCTGGATGTTTTCTATGGAAGACAAAAAGTCGATTGTTGATGATGTGTTTGGAAAATTTTACGACATTTTCGGCTTTTATCCGGAATCCACAGGCTCCTATTATATGGATGCGGATCTGATCAATTATATTAAAGAAAAATATCCTTCCGTGAAATGTGCCATTGCCACATGCTGGGAGGAAGGGCCGAAGGCTTATCATACATGCAACAATTCGTGGTATACACTTTTTGACGGAGGCCCGTGGAATCCGTGGATTCCGTCTAAGCAAAATACCCATGCTCCTGCGGCGGATGCTGATGAAGACAGCGGTATTGTAGCTATTCCCCACTTGTCTCGAGATCTGCTGGCCTGCTATGACGGCAACGGTTCGAATTTTGGGACCCATCCACAGAATGTACTCAGAGGGATGATCTATGATACGAAAACTTGGGAATACCCGTATTTGTATAATCTGATCGACCAATACCGTTCGCTGGAGAAATATAATAACGGCTATGCGTATAATATGATGTTTGTCGGCCCGGGCTGGCTCAATAAGATGGGACGCTGGGAAGCGCCGTACGAACTGCTGAAAAAATCTTATGAGGATGGCATGGCTTATTACGGAAAGCTTAAAAAAGAGGGCAAGTTAGATGATATGACCATGGCGGAGCTTGCTGACTATTACCGCAGGAAAAAGACTTATACGGAACCGGAGTGTGCGCTTTGGCGGGATATTTTGTACGGATCAGACAAGCAGGTTTTCTGGTACTGCGACCCGTATATGAGAGCATGTGTGAACATGGATCAGGGCGGAGCCATTGTTGATCTGCGGCCGTATGCTGCAAAATTAAAATGGGAAGTGGGCATTGGTACGAAACATGTTCAGGATGCCTCCTATCCCTTCCTTATTCAGGAAAAATACAGAGCCGGATATTTCACCCATTATGCCGGCGAGGGAACAATCCGCAGCGCCAAATTGACTTATCAGGGCGAAGAAGTCGATCTGTGCCTGTGCCGGACAAAAGCGGAATTTTCAGAGGAGGCAATGGAAGACGGCAAAAAGAAACGTATTTTGACGCTGGAGCCGGTTGATATTGAATTTTGCAGCCTGACGATGACACTGCAGACGAGAGTGATTTTTACAGAAGGCAGTTCGGAAATCTGTATTGAAAGACATGTGTTAAAAATGAGTGATCCGTCCGCAAAAGTAGAATTGAACGAATATATGGTTGCTTGCTATGGAACGACCGAATATCCGGAGGATATGACGGGAATTACGCTGACCTGCACAGGCAGCCGGGAAACGAAGACGATTGATTACGCATATAAATGCAGAGAAGAAAGCATGGCGGAGGCAAAAAATGTCAGTGCGGTCATCCCTGCTATTGAGACGAAAGTGTCCATGTCTATGGATAAAGGAGATGCCGAAGGTTATATCCGTGAAGGTTATGCATTTTCACCGATGTTTACCCTTGGCTATAAAACAGAAATTTCAGATAAGGAGGTCGTATCAACATGGCTCAAGCTGGAAAAGGCAGATTAAATTACCGCTGTCCCATATGCTTTATGAGGGATTTGGATATTGATATGTTTTACGACAAAGATAAAGATGAATATTATTGCATTCGCTGTCAGTATGTGGGCAATGAGGCCGATGTGCTCAGAAGAAATGAAATTGTTCGTCAAAAATACGGCGCAATGATGAAGCGGTTTGACTTCGGACTTGACTGAAACAGAGGGTAAATGATGGAAACAATGCTTGGAGGACATTTGCTTCACGGATGTGATTATAATCCGGAACAGTGGCTTGAATATCCGGAAGTTTTTGAGGAAGACCTCAGATTGATGAAAGCTGCAGAAATCAACAGTGTGACATTGGGTGTATTTTCATGGTCCGTCCTTGAACCGGAAGAGGGCGTTTATGACTTTGAATGGCTGGATCGGATCATCGGCCGTCTTTGGGAAGCGGATATTCAGGTGATTCTTGCGACACCGTCGGGAGCGATGCCCCACTGGCTGACACAAAAATACCCGGAGGTTATGCAGGTGCGGGCAGACGGCCGGAGAAATCTGCCGGGGAAGCGCCATAATTTTTGTTATACGTCGCCGATCATGCGGGAAAAAATAAAAGAACTTGATGTGCGGCTGTCTGAAAAGTTCGGACAGAGAGACAATGTGATTTTGTGGCACATTTCCAACGAGTTGGGCGGTAATTTTGAAGATTCGGCATGTTACTGCGAGCAGTGTCAGGCAGCATTCAGACAGTGGATGAAAAAACGATATGGGACACTAAAACGGCTGAATCAGGCTTACTGGGGGAGATTTTGGAGCCACAGCTATACGGACTGGGAGCAGATTCACAGCCCGGCACCCCACGGAGAATGGACAGTGACAGCGCTGGAAGTTGATTGGCGCCGCTTTGTCACAGAGCAGATGAGCAGCTTTTGCTTATGGGAGATCAATGCGGTGCGGACGTATTCAAAGCTGCCGGTCACAACAAATTTTATGGATTTTTTTAAAGGTCTGGACTACCACCGGCTTCAAAGAATACTGGATATTGTATCATGGGACAGCTATCCCCAATGGCACGCACAAAAAGATGAAGCGCCGGTGGCTGTTCGTGCATCAGCAGGCCACCATATGATGCGGGCGATGAAAAAACAGCCGTTTTTGCTGATGGAAAGTGTGCCGTCAGGGGTTAACTGGCGGATGTTCAATCCGCTGAAGCGTCCCGGAATGCATATGCTCTCATCTATGCAGGCAATCGCCTGCGGTTCGGCTTCTGTACAATATTTTCAGTGGAGAAAAGGCCGGGGATCTTACGAAAAATTTCACGGCGCCGTCTTGGATCACAAAAACGGCAGCTGCACAAGAACCTTTGCCGATACGGCCCGGGTGGGCAGACGGCTGAAATCACTGACCGGGCTTGTGGAAGGAACCGTTAACCGTCCGAGGGTGGCAGTGATTTTCGACTGGGAAAATTGGTGGGCGCTGGAAAACACGACAGGCCCGCGGCTGGATATTGATTATGTATCCTGTGTTCTTGCCCATTACGCACCGTTTTGGGAAATGGGCATCGATGTGGATTTCGTCGGCATGGATGATTGTGTGGAAGGCTATACACTTGTGGCTGCGCCGCTGAACTATATGTATAAAGACGGTTATGCGGATAAAATCCGCCGCTTTGTTGGTGAAGGCGGCATCTATGTGACCACCTATTTCAGCGGCATGACCGATGAGAGTGACCTTTGTTTTATCGGACACCATCCGCTGGAAGATGTGCTGGGCATTATTCAGGAAGAAATTGACGCGCCCGGACCGGAATTTGAAAACAGTATGATTTTTAATGGTATATCCTATCCTGTGGGAAATCTCAGAGAACTTATTCATGTGTCCGGGGACACACAAGTGTTAGCCTGCTATACAGACGATTATGTCAAAGGCATGCCGGCGCTGACAGCGCATAGCTTCGGACGGGGAACAGCCTATTATATAGCGGCCGAACCGGACAGAGCGCTGTTAAATGCACTGTATAAAGAAGCTGCCGGGAAAGCCGGACTTAAAAATCCGCTGGGCATACCGCTGCCTTATGGAGTAACTGTCTCGCTGAGAACAAACCAAGACGGCGGCGGCCTGATCTTTGTAATGAATTTTAAAAATGAACCGGCGGAACTTTGCGGTTTCGGACAGTATACAGATGGAGAAACCGGAGAGATTTATAAACATCAAATGATATTGGAGCCGTTTTCGTGCCGGATACTTATTTCGGAGGAAACAGTTTAAAAAAATAAGGGAATAATCGCAGGCATGGCAAAAAGCCCGGCGGGCAGCTGTCATGCCTGCAATTTTTGTGATACACCCGGTAGAAAGATGAAAAAATGTGTGTTATGATAAATATCAGTAAAAGCTATAAGGAGAATCATATCATGCTTTATTTTACAAGACACGGGCAGACCGTATGGAATGTTGAAAATAAAATATGCGGTTCAACGGACAGTCCGCTGACGACCAAGGGACAAAAACAGGCTGAGGAACTGGGGCGGATAATCGCCGAAAAAGGACTTTTGATTGATGAAATCCTTTACTCGCCGTTAAGCCGCGCGGCAGATACGGCAAAGCGGATTTCGGAAGCGACCGGCATTCCGCCGCGGATGGAGCCTCGGCTGATCGAGCAGAATTTCGGCAAATGGGAATCAACGCCAAGAGACGGGCTGGCATTTAAAAAGGACAAGGAAAATTTTGTCAGCAGCTTTGACGGGGGAGAATCCATGCTGCGCTTATGCCAAAGAATCTATAACTTGCTTGATGAGCTGAAGGCGCAGCCGGAGAAAGTTTACCTGCTTGTGGCGCATAACGGCATTGCGAGGGCAGTGCATTCCTACTTTTTTGATATGACCAATGAAGAATTTGCGGCTTTCGGCATTAAAAACTGTGAAATCCGTACCTATGAGTTTGACCGGGAGAAGGGATGAGATGGCGCTGTATGCGATGGGGGATTTCCATCTTTCATTTTCAGCGGATAAGCCGATGGATGTTTTTGGAAAAGCATGGAAAAACCATGTCAAAAAAATTGAAAAATACTGCCGCCGGTATATTTCCGAGGAAGACACTTTTGTTATTACCGGCGACCATTCATGGGGAAGAAATTTGGAAGAGTGCCGTTTGGATCTGCAGTTTATTGAAAATCTTCCGGGCAGGAAGATTTTGCTGCGCGGCAATCATGATATGTTCTGGGACGCAAAAAAGACAGCAAAATTGAATGCGTATTTTGACGGGCGGCTGTTTTTCCTTCAGAATAATTTTGCAAGTTACGGTGATTATGCCATTGTCGGCACAAAAGGGTACTGTTACGAGGGCAAAGATTCCATAGAACATTTTTTTAAAATACGGGACAGAGAGACCGCGCGGCTTAAAGATTCTTTTGAACAGGCTAAGGCGGCAGGGTTTAAAAAATTTATCATGTTTCTCCACTATCCGCCCACGTCCATCGGCGAACAGGAAAGCCCGTTTACAAAAATGGCTAAAGACTACGGGGCATCTAAAGTGATCTATTCTCACTGCCATGGAAAAGACCGGTATGACGACAGTTTTAAAGGCTGGGTGGACGGTATTGAATATAAACTCGTATCCGGGGATTATCTTGGATTTAAGCCGGAAAAAATTTTATAGGAGTTGAATATATGTTTCGGGAAGAATTTGATCGGCAGGCCGGCACGGCAAAGACAAAGATTGAGATGCTGTCAAAAAATCCGATCGGATATTTTGCGCTGGCAGTGCTTGCGGGCATTTATATCGGCTTTGGCGTCATTTTGGCATTTACGATCGGGGGATTGCTCGGCGGCGCTGCATGGACGAAAATTGCTATGGGACTGGCTTTTGGTATTGCATTAAGCCTTGTCGTGATTGCCGGTGCAGAGCTGTTTACCGGCAATAATCTTGTAATGGCCGCGGGGATGCTGAAAAAAGAAGTCAGCATTTCAGCAGCAGTGAAGCTGTGGGCTGTATGCTATCTGGGTAACTGGCTTGGCGCACTGATCATTTCTGTCATGTATCATTTTACGGATCTGGCATCAGAGCCGGTGGCAGAGTTTATGGCCTCTTCGGCGGCGGCAAAGATGTCTGTGTCTTTCGTGCCGCTGCTTCTGCGCGCTATACTGTGTAATATTCTCGTCTGCCTTGCTGTATGGTGTGCCGGAAAATGCCGGAGCGAAAGTGCAAAATTGATCATGATTTTCTGGTGCCTGTTTGCATTTATTACTTCGGGATTCGAACACAGTATTGCCAATATGACGCTGCTGACGATCGGGCTTTTGGAACCGGCGGGACAGGCGGTCAGTATCGGCGGATATTTTTACAATCTGGCTGTTGTTACCGTTGGAAATATGATCGGCGGCATTGTCTTCGTAGCGCTGCCGTATTTTGCGGCCTCCAGACGAAGCGGTTCAGAAAAAAGATAAGGAGATTTTCAATGATTTATGCTGTCAGTGATATTCATGGATGTTATAAATTATATCAAAAGCTTTTGGATAAAATACACTTTTCGGATAAGGATTTGCTTTATGTGCTCGGCGATGTGATCGACCGCGGGCCGGAACCCATCAAAGTGCTGATGGATATGGCGCAGCGCTTCAACGTGATCCCACTCATAGGCAATCACGAATATATGGCGATGTCTGTTTTAAAGAAACTGATGACGGAAATTACAGAGGATAATTATGATAAAGTGATCAGCAGTGATTTTATGACAGAATATCATTATTGGATCGGCGACGGCGGGCAGACCACGCTGGCTCAGTTTAAAAAACTCTCAGCTGACGACAGGACATTGATCATGGACTATCTGGAAGAGTTTGAATTGTATGCCGAACTGACGGTGAACGGTGAAAATTACCGGCTTGTCCATGCGGACATCGCCGGTGAAGCTAAAGACTGGCCGCTGGAAGCGTTTGGTCCGGCGGAACTTATTTTTACAAGAGCGGATTATGCCCGTGTGTACAGTACGGACTATGTGCTTGTCACCGGTCATACGCCGACAATGCTCATTGACCCGGCATACGCAGGGAAGATTTATCAGAATAACCGTCACATTGCCATCGACTGCGGCTGCGTTTACGGGCAGACACTTGGGGCGTACTGTTTTGACACGGGCGAATGCGTATATGTAAAATGACCGGAGGCAGAAGATCAGTAGACAAAATCTCATGAATAGAAAGAGGCTCTGATGTCGGATTCATCAGAGCCCCTTTGTGTTAAGACCGGTCGATTCACGTATGATCAGCCGTGCATGCAGCAGGATGGTGCCGATGGCGACCTGATCGAAGATACTTGAGAGGGCAGAGAAGCCGCACTTGCCAAGTTCGATGCGGTCCTGACGCACAGAAGTCAGCGGCGGCTGGGCGTAGGCGCTGACAGGTAGGTCGTCAAAGCCGATGAAGCTGATGTCGTCGGGGATGCTGTACCCTAACTGCCGGCACTCCATCATAGCGGCGATGGCAATCTGGTCGTGGCTGCAGATGACTGCTGTAATGCCGGAATTTAAGAAACGGGGCAGGTGTTTTTGCAGACATTCCGATATATAATAGGAAACGCCGGTATGAGCGTTGCCGACTTTCAGACCATTGCTGCGCATGGCGCTGAGAAATGCCTGAAAACGAACCTGCATAATATAGGAACCGAGGGCGCTGCTTAAGTAGCCGATGTTTTTGTGGCCCAGTGATTTTAAATGGGACACCGCCAGTTCCATGCCTTCGGTATTGTCAATACCGATGCTTGAAACGTAAGGATTGGCTTTTACATAATTGTCGTAGAGTACTGTCGGTGTTTTGCATGTTTTAAAATCTTTCATCCAAGGATCGTTTAATGTGAGTCCGAGGATAAATGCACCGGCATAATTATTCTGAAGCATAAATACATCATAAGGTATCGATTTTTGAAGTTTATCGTCGATCGGAAGTACGTCGACTAAAAATCCGGCAGGTTCAGCCAGCTGCTTAAAACCGACGATAAAATCGTATCCGAAATGGTGTATTTTTTCATATTCCATATTTTCTATAAGCATACAAAGTTTTTTGGTCGGCGTTTTCATACGGCGTACTTTAGTGTAGCCCATGGCAATGGCTGTTTCTAAAACTGACTTCTGCATCGCTTCACTGACATCCGGCGCGCCGTTGAGCGCTTTGGACACAGTGCCTTTGGAAACGCCGACTTTGTCTGCAATGTCCTGAAGTGTCACCATGGATAATCCCTCCTGTCTTCGAAAAGTTTCGTGCAAAATTGAAATTAAGTTTATTATAACGTAAATGTGATACGAAATCAATGGTTTTATGAAAATACGAAACAAAAGTTTCGTAATGTTTTTGAGATGAATTTCACAAACACTATGGAAAAGTGTACAAAATACCAAAGTAAAAATTGGCTATAATCCATAAACTTATCATAAGTGCCTAATTGATTGCCGAAAAACTCTTGACTTTATTGAGCGGGAGGACTATGATTAAATCACAACGAAACAAAACGAAACAAAAAGATTTCGGGAAAGGAGAAAATAATGAAAAGAAAATCAGCAGCGGTAATCGCAGCAGTGATGTCGGGGACTCTTTTGGTCACCGGACTTGGAGGCTGTGGGCGGATGTCAGCGGAACGGGAAACGGCAGTAAAGAGAAAGTCCGCCTGATGGTATGGTCTCCTTCAGAAGACCAGTCCAAGGACAGTGGAGAGTGGCTCCAGACATCATGTGAAGCGTTTGCTGCACAACATCCGGAATGGGACATTACATTTGTCTATGGTGTTGCAGACGAGGCATCAGCGGCAAGTCAGGTAGCGCAGGACCCTGAAGCAAG
Source organism: Candidatus Scybalocola faecipullorum (assembly GCA_018716485.1). Taxonomy (GTDB): domain Bacteria; phylum Bacillota; class Clostridia; order Lachnospirales; family Lachnospiraceae; genus Scybalocola_A; species Scybalocola_A faecipullorum. The sequence continues at coordinate 40,951 of DVJY01000030.1, read as the reverse complement.
TGCGGATGTCTTTATGTTTGCCAATGATACACTGACAACAATGACGGATGCCAATGCATTGGCTAAGTTCGGAGGCACGTACAGGGAGGAAATTGAATCGACCAACTCTCAGATCGTACTGGATTCACTGACTATGGACGGGGAACTTTACGGTGTGCCATTTACAACAAACACTTGGTTCATGTACTATGATAAGTCGGTCTTTACAGAGGAGGATGTAAAGAATCTGGATACGATGCTTGAAAAAGGCGTTGTTTCGTTCCCGTTTACAAACTCATGGTATCTTCCGGCATTTTATGTGGGCAACGGATGTACATATTTCGGTGACGGTACTGATGAATCCGCAGGCGTTGACTTTGGCGGAGAAAATGCAATGGAAGTCACAAATTATCTGATCGATCTTTTGAATAATCCAAATTTTGTCGTTGACGCAGATGGATCAGGTATCGCCGGCCTGCGTGACGGCAGCATCAATGCCATGTTCTCAGGTTCATGGGATGCCAATGCAGTGAAAGAGGCGCTCGGCGACGATATGGGTGTTGCGGCGCTGCCGACCTATACGTTAAACGGCGAAGAGAAACAGATGATGGCATTATCCGGTTCCAAGGCAATCGGCGTTAATCCGTACTGCGAAGATATGGTGCCGGCGGTACAGCTTGCAATCTATCTCGGTTCTGCGCAGGCTCAGCGCCTTCACTATGAACTCAGAAGTGTCATCCCGTGCAATACCGAGCTGCTTCAGGATGAAGATATCTCTTCAGATGCACTCGTTATGGCGCAAAATACAACGTTTGACGACACATCGATCCTTCAGCCGTTTGTCTCTGCGATGAGCAACTGCTGGACCCCTGTGGAAAATATGGGCAAGGGCATCAGAAATGGCAGCGTTACTCATGATAATGCAAAGGAACAGACAGAGGCAATGAATGAAGCCATGAACAGTGATGGCATTTAAGTCGAGGTGAGGGATAATGAGAAAATTCAGCTTATTTTCAAAAGAATTTGCAACGCCGTATACATGTATGAACGCGATAAAAAAAGGAAGTATTGAGACAAGACTTACGATGGTGCTGATGGGCTTTGGAAGTATGGTACATAAACAGTTCGGCAAAGGCCTTTTATATTTGGCCGCTGAAGTTTTTTATATAGTTTTTATGATTACTGTCGGCGCAGGCTGTATTGCAATGCTTCCGTCTCTCGGTTCTCAGCCGCAGCAGGAAGTGTGGGATGAGGTCAACCAGGTCTATGTATATACAAAAGGTGATCAGTCAATATTGATTCTGCTTTACGGTGTTGCCACAGTTTTATTGACTGTATTGATGTTCCTTGTCTGGAGAGGTTCTTTAAAGAGCGCATACAAAGCAGAGTGCCTCCAGAGAGAGGGACGTCATATAAATACGTTTATTGAAGATTTAAAATCATTGCTACATCAAAATCTGCAGAAGCTGCTGATGACGCCGCCGCTCGTATTTATTTTCGGGCTGACAGTGCTGCCGCTGATCTTCATGATCTGTATGGCGTTTACCAATTACAGTAAGATTGATAATCATTTAATGCTTTTTGACTGGGTCGGACTGGACAACTTTAAGGCCCTGTTTGATTCCAGCAGTATTTTGGGAAGTACATTCTGGAATGTCCTGATCTGGACGATTGTCTGGGCATTCTTTGCAACATTCACAAACTATTTCTTTGGTATGATCATTGCGATTATGATCAACCGTAAAGATACAAAGCTTAAAGGCTTTTGGAGATTTTGCTTCGTTCTTTCATGTGCAGTACCGATGTTCGTATCCCTTCTGATTATGAGAACGATGCTTCAGCCGGACGGCGCGATCAATGTGCTTTTAAGAAATCTGGGTATTATCGCTCAGGATGCCAGCCTTCCGTTCTTTACAGATACGGTTTGGGCGAGGGTGACAGTTATTGTTGTTAATATCTGGGTCGGTGTGCCGTATACGCTGCTGCAGTTAACCGGCGTGCTCCAGAATATTCCTGAAGAAATATATGAGGCGGCCCGCGTAGACGGCGCCAATGCGGTTCAGATTTTCTTTAAAATTACACTGCCGTATATGTTCTACGTCACAACACCTTATTTAATTGCCACATTTACAGGTAATGTCAATAACTTTAATATTATTTACCTGCTTTCCGGCGGAGATCCGGTCACCAATCTGTCGTCTACGGCCGGAAATACAGACTTACTTGTCACATGGCTGTACAAGCTGACAGTCGACAGGCAGTACTACAATATCGGCGCGGTTATCGGTATTCTGACATTTGTCATACTGGCCATCGGCTCACTCCTTGTTTACCATAACAGTAAATCATATAAGGAAGAAGGAGGATTTTAATCATGAAAACTGCCAAACTGCGTTCAGCAAGAAGAAAACGTTTGATTAATAATACGGCTGTTCATGTAGTGCTTGCGGTTCTGGCCTTTATATGGGTATTTCCGATTTTATGGGTAATCCTGACAAGCTTCCGCGCCGAGAAAGGTTCATATGTGTCGACTTTCCTGCCGCAGTCATTTACATTAGATAATTATACGAGACTGTTTACAGATACAACAATTTTGAATTTCCCGCAGATGTTTGCAAATACATTATTTATTGCCATCTGTTCATGTATCCTTTCCAGTTTTTATGTGCTGGCCGTGTCCTACTGTCTGTCACGTCTGAAATTTAAAATGCGCAAACCATATATGAATATGGCGATGATTCTCGGTCTGTTCCCGGGTTTCATGTCAATGATCGCTGTGTATTTTATTTTCAAGGCGCTTGGTATGACAGAAGGCAATCTGATCAAGCTGGCATTGATTTTGTGTTACTCCGGCGGTGCGGGCCTCGGCTTCCAAATTGCCAAAGGTTTCTTTGATACAATTCCTATGGCGATTGATGAGGCGGCGCTTATTGACGGCTGCACACACTGGCAGATTTTCAAAAAGATTACACTGCCGCTGAGTAAACCGATTATTATTTATACAGTGCTTACAGCATTTATGTCCCCGTGGCTGGATTTTATCTTTGCAAGAGTTATCTGCCGGGCAAATTCAGACCAGTATACGATTGCTATCGGATTATGGCGTATGCTTGAAAAAGAGTATATCGACAGCTGGTATACAAGCTTTGCCGCAGGCGCGGTTCTGATTTCCATACCGATTGCCATATTGTTCCTGTATATGCAGAGATTCTATGTCAATGGCGTGGGCGGCGCTGTTAAAGGCTGATCTGACAAATATAAAAGCGGGGTGTCGATTTTGAAGACGCTCCGCATAACCATCATGGAGAATGAGGCTTATGCAAATTTCTGAGAAGTACGCAAATGAATATGAGACAATCCGACGATTAAAACAAATATATCTGAGCCCTGAATTTGAGAAAGATTATATGTATGAAGGCAGTGATCTGGGCGCCGTAAGGACCCGGCATGGCTTTTCCTTTACAGTGTGGAGCCCTGCAGCCGAGTCTGCAAGGCTTCTTTTGTTTCATGACGGACAGGAGAAAGAACCTTACTCGGCAGTAGATATGAAAGAGGGCCGGGCAGGCACATGGGTATGGCAGTCCTCGGAAGATATGCATGGCGTTTATTATAATTACGACCTTGTTATCGACGGCCGCCATGTCATCTGTGCGGATCCTTATGCAAAGGCCTGTTCGGTCAACGGAACAAGGAGTATGGCCGTCGATCTGCAAAGGACAGATCCGGACGGATGGGAGACAGACCGGGCGCCCAAAAAGCCGGCGGAAAATATTATTTATGAACTTCATGTCAAGGAATTTTCTTGGGCGGCTTCCGGCGGCTTTGATGAAGCATTCAGAGGAAAATATAAAGCGTTTACATGTGAACATACGACATTAAATGCAAAAGGCGCATGGTCGACGGGATTGGATTATCTGAAACAGCTGGGCGTTACTTATGTGCAGCTGATGCCGGTATATGATTTCGGTTCCGTTGATGAAACCGGGGACGACGGCCAGTTTAACTGGGGATATGATCCGGTCAATTATAATGTGCCGGACGGTTATTATGCCACAGATGCCATACACGGAGAAGTCCGTATCCGGGAGATGAAAGAAATGATCCAGTCACTGCACCGGCATGGGTTCAGAGTGATCATGGATGTTGTATATAACCATACATATTCTTTGGACAGCCCGCTTCAGCAGACGATGCCATGGTATTATTACCGTACTGACAGTTCCGGCGTGCCTTCAAACGGCTCGGCCTGCGGCAATGATGTGGCCACGGAGCGGCCGATGTGCAGCAAATATATTTTAGATTCTGTCCTTTATTGGGCAAAGGAATATCATATTGACGGCTTTCGGTTCGATTTAATGGGACTGATGGACACAGAACTGATGAATAAAATACGCAAAGCCCTTGATGACAGCTTTGGAAAGGATGAAAAATTGATTTTCGGAGAACCGTGGACATCAGGTGCGTCGCCGATGGAGCGCGGACATCTGCATGCGGTAAAGAAAAATATGTCCAAACTGTCTTCGGGCGTCGGAATCTTTTGCGATAATACGCGGGATACGATTAAAGGTCATGTTTTTGAAGCGTCAGAGAAAGGGTTTGTCAGCGGCGCCCCAAATTTGGAAAAAGACATATTAAAATGTGCCCGGGCGTGGTGTCGTACAAAAAGTGTGAAAGCCAAAGCGCCGTCGCAGATTATTTCCTATGTTTCGGCCCATGACAACTGGACATTGTGGGATAAGCTGGTCTTGTCGATGAAGGGCTGTACGGAAGCAGAAATGACGGCGGCAAACCGGCTTGCCGCAGCAATTTATATGACCTGTCAAGGATCGGTATTTATGTTGTCAGGAGAAGAGTTCGCACGGACAAAAAACGGTATCGAAAACAGTTACAATTCACCGATAGAGGTTAACCGTATCGACTGGGAGAGGGCTTATGCCCATGAAGATTTAATAAGGTATTACGCCGGTCTGATCGCATTGCGCAAACAGTGCGCCGGCCTGTGTGATAAGTGTGAAACGGCTTCGGACAGGTTTATAAAAACATGGGCTGGGAGCCGCTGGGCGGCTTACCTTTTGGATAATACAGATACAGATGGCAATGCATCGTGGACAGAACTGTATGTTGTTTATAACGCAGGGGATAAACCGCTGCTAAGACGGCTGCCCCCGGGACGCTGGACAGTACTGGCTGATGCTTCGGACAGTTTTTTGTGGAGACAGCAGCATATCGTCCGGGATGAAATTGCCGCGGGACCAAAGGGAGCGCTGATACTGGGCAAACTGCCGTAACAGAAAGGAAAGACGTATGAAATGGATTTACGGAAAACAGGATTTTAAGACATTGGAGCGCGCACAGGAAAACTGCTTTCTGATGACCAACGGTCTGGGCGGATTTTCATCGCTGACGATGACCGGCAGTGCGTCCAGAAATGACCATGGGGTTTTGATGGCGTGTGTGAAGGCGCCGAACCACAGATATCATATGATCCACAGACTGCGGGAAAGACTGGTTTTGGAAAAACAGTCGTATATGCTTTCGACGCAGCAGCATGCAGACGGCACCGAAGAAAAAGGGTTTGAATATATTCAAAGTTTTGTTTATGAAGATACGCCGGTATGGACGATATCTGTATCCGGTGTGGAAATTGTTAAAGAAATGGGTATGATGCACGGGAAAAATGCAGTGTCGGTCATTTACAAAATCTTTAATCGGTCGCGCAGCAGCTGCCGTCTGGAAGTTGTGCCTTTTTTTCAGTTTGTGAAAAAAGGATCGGATATGTCAAAATCACAAAAATTTGAAATTACGCCGGAATGGGTTGAATCTGCCGGAATGAAGCTTTATTATAGAACTGACGGGAGTGTCAGGCAGTGCCGTGAGACAGAACGCTATTTTTACAGCGCGGATGCCTGCGACGGGCGCCGTGAATGGGGCAGTGCGGCAGCGGCGGCGGTATTTTCAGCGGAAGTTGAAGCCGGAGGTGAAGGCAGGCTGACATTGGCTTTTGCTGTCGAGAAAGCATGTGTAGAAGCGCCGGATGCGGCCGAGGCTATCATCGCCTCTCAGAAAGAACACCGGCGCTGTTTGGAAGAAAAGGCTGGATTTTTATCACCGCTGGCTTCGTTTTTTGCAAAAAGCGCCGACCAGTTTGTGTCGCTGCGGGCTTCCACAGGCGGCCGGACGATCATTGCCGGGTATCCGTTTTTTGAAGACTGGGGTCGGGATACGATGATCGCGCTGCCGGGTGTGTGCCTGTCAACCGGACAGTATGAGACTGCCAGATCCATTCTGAGAACTTTCGCCGCCAATGAAAAAGACGGGCTGATGCCAAATCTTTTCCCCGAGGGAACCAATGCGCCGATGTATAATACGGCGGACGCGGCGCTTTTGTTTATCAACTGCGTTTATCTGTATGAAAAAGCTTCAGGAGACAGGGCGTTTGTAAAAGAGATGTGGCCGGTGATGAAAAAAATCATCGATGCCTACCAAAAAGGCACCCGCTTTAATATACATATGGACAGCGACGGGCTGATCATTGCCGGCAGCGGTCTTGATCAGGTGACATGGATGGATGTCCGTGTGGGCGAAGTCCTTCCGACGCCCCGCCACGGCAAGCCGGTGGAGATCAACGCCTATTGGTACAATGCCCTGAAAGTGATGGCGCATTTTGCGGATATGACAGGCGATCCAAAAGATGAATACCAACAGATGGCCGCATTGGCAAAGACTTCTTTTGTACAGAAATATCCGATGGCAGATCGGGGGTATCTTAAAGATGTGCTCACCGACGGCGACGATGTGTCAGAAAATCAGCTCAGATGCAATCAGATATGGGCGGTGTCCATGCCGTTTACAATGCTTGATGAGACATGGGAGCGCAGAATTGTAGATATTATTTTTGAAAAATTGTATACGCCCTATGGCCTGCGTACACTGGCGATGGACGATCCTCAGTTTCATCCGGTTTACGGCGGGCCGACGGAAGAAAGAGATATGGCTTACCATCAGGGGACTGTATGGACATATCCGCTGGGGGCGTATTATCTGGCTTATTTGAAAGTACATCATGACAGCCGCAAGGCAAAAGATACTGTACGACGACAGCTGGAAGTGATGGAAAGTGCGGCAAGAGAAGGCTGCATCGGCCAGCTTCCTGAAATATACGACGGGAAAAATCCGGCCTCATCAAAAGGATGTTTTGCACAGGCTTGGAGTGTGGGCGAAATACTCCGGGTGTATGAGGCTTTGGAAAAATAAATATAAAAATTTTGCCGCCTCCGGCGGTCTCTGAGATGTGAAAGGAGAATTGAACTGTGGAACAAGCACTGGAACAATTTTTAAAAGAGCAATTTAATAAGGATATTCAAAACGCTTCCAATGAAGAAATTTATGAGGCGCTGCTGTGCCTGACGAAAGAAAAGATGAAAGGTATGAAGCGCAATGAAGGCAAGCGCAAACTTTATTATATCTCTGCAGAATTTTTGATCGGCAAGTTATTATCAAACAATCTGATCAATCTGGGACTTTTTGATGAAGTACGCGATATTCTTGAAAAATACGGCAAAGATATTGCCGAGATTGAGGAAATCGAGCCGGAACCGTCTCTCGGCAACGGCGGTCTGGGACGTCTGGCAGCCTGTTTCTTGGATTCTATCGCCACACTGGGACTTTACGGCGACGGCGTCGGCTTAAATTATCATGACGGCCTGTTCAGACAGACATTTGTCGATCATAAGCAGAAAGAAGAAAAGAATCCTTGGATCACGCCGCACAGCTGGCTGACAAGAACGGACTGCCATTTTGAAGTACCGTTTAAAGATTTTACACTGACGTCAGCAATGTATGACATTGATGTGCCCGGTTTTGACAGCGGCTGCAACAAACTCCATCTGTTTGATCTGGATTCTGTTGATGAAAAGATCATCCACGACGGCATCGAATTTGATAAAACGGATATCCATAAAAACCTGACACTGTTCCTTTATCCTGATGACGGTGATGACAACGGACGCCTGCTCCGTATTTATCAGCAGTATTTTATGGTCAGCAATGCGGCGCAGCTGATTTTAAAGGAAGCCGAGGAGCGCGGCGCTGATCTTTATCATTTGGACGAATATGCGGCCGTACAGATCAATGATACCCATCCGACGATGGTTATTCCTGAATTGATCCGTCTTTTGACAGAGAAAAAAGGTTTTAACATGGATACAGCCATCGATGTGGTGAGAAAGACGTGCGCGTATACAAACCATACGATTCTGGCGGAAGCGCTGGAAAAATGGCCGATCGCTTATCTGGAGCAGGTCGTTCCTCAGCTTATGCCGATTATCCGTGAATTGGATGCCCGGGTGAAAAAAGATTACGATGATCCGAAAGTTTATATTATTGATGATCATGATCTTGTTCATATGGCTCATATTGATATCCATTACGGCTATGCGGTCAACGGCGTGGCAGAACTGCACACACAGATCCTTAAAGAATCCGAATTAAAGCCGTTTTATGATATTTATCCTGAAAAATTTACCAATAAAACAAACGGTATCACATTCCGCAGATGGCTGCTTCACTGCAATTACGAATTGGCGGACTATATCCGGTCACTGATCGGCGACGGCTTTGTCAAAGATGCCGCAGAACTTGAAAAACTGATGGATTTTGCTGATGATGAAGATGTACTGGCACGTCTGCGCCAGATCAAACAGCAGCGCAAGGCGGAAGTTAAAGCATTTTTAAAGGAGACAGAGCACATTGATGTAGATGAGAATTCTATTTTCGACATTCAGGTAAAACGTCTGCATGAATATAAACGCCAGCAAATGAATGCGCTGTACGCTATTTACAAATATAAAGAAATTAAAAAAGGCCATCTGCCGAAACGTCCGCTGACCATGATTTTCGGCGCGAAGGCAGCGCCGGCATACACACTTGCCAAGGATATCATTCATCTGATTCTTTGTCTGCAGAAGCTTGTGGACAGCGATCCTCAGGTCAGACCGTACTTAAAGATTGTGATGGTGGAAAATTATAATGTCACAAAGGCTGAAAAACTGATCCCGGCCTGCGATATTTCCGAGCAGATTTCACTGGCTTCCAAAGAAGCGTCAGGTACGAGCAACATGAAGTTTATGTTAAACGGCGCAGTAACCCTTGGCACAGAAGACGGCGCCAACGTGGAAATCCATCAGTTTGTCGGCGATGACAATATTTATATTTTCGGTGAGAAATCCGAGAAAGTCATTGAACTTTACGCAGACGGCAGCTACAATCCGAGAGACATTTACTGGAATGACCACTTTGTACAGGAATTGGTTGATTTTATTATGAGCGATGAACTTCTGGCGATCGGCGACAGAGAAAATTTGTTCCGTCTGTACAAAGAGATTGTTTTCAAAGACTGGTTTATGGCGCTGCTTGATGTGAAAGATTACATTGAAACAAAAGAAAAGATGCTGGAAGATTTTGAAGATGAGGCGGCATGGAGTAAAAAGATGCTTGTCAATATTGCAAAAGCGGGATTCTTCTCTTCCGACAGAACCATTGCCGAATACAACAATGATATCTGGCATCTGTAAAATGGGGAAGGAAAAATGAGAGAAACAGGAATTTTGATGCCGATCTTCGCTCTGCCGTCATCATACGGCGTCGGAGATATGGGCAAAACAGCATATGAGTGGGTGGATCTTCTGGCGGACAGCGGTGTCCGTATTTGGCAGATCCTTCCGCTGAATCCGGTAGGGTACGGCAATTCGCCGTACCAGCCGTATTCGTCCTGCGCCGGTGATGAGCTTTATATCGATCTGGATATGCTCTGCGGGGAAGGACTTTTAGACGAGACGCCTGCGCCGTTTCGGGCGAAGGCAAAAAGTGTGGACTATGACAGCGTGCGCAGCTACAAGGCGCCTTATTTAAGAAAAGCGTTTGAAAAGTTTGTGCCGGATGAAGACTATGAATCATTCGCCACGCAGCCGTGGGTGAACGATTATGCCGTGTTTAGGGCATTTAAATCGATGAATGATCTGCGCTGCTGGAATGAATGGCCGGATGAATATAAAAACTGGCCTCAGACGAGAACCACGCTTGATGAAGCGTGCCAAAAAGAAGTGGGCTATCAGCTGTTTTTACAGTACATCTTTTTTAAACAGTGGACAAAAGTAAAGCAGTACGCCAACGCAAAAAATATTAAAATCATGGGCGACATTCCGTTTTATGTGGGCATTGATTCTGTGGATGTGTGGGCAGGCAGAAAGAATTTCCTGCTTGATGAAAACGGCGTGCCGGTATTTATTGCAGGCGTGCCGCCGGATTATTTCAGCGCCACCGGACAGCGGTGGGGCAATCCGATCTATGATTGGGATTATCTGAAAGAAAACGGCTATCAGTTTTGGATTGACCGCATCGGATATAACCAAAAACTGTTTGATATTATCCGTATCGATCATTTCAGAGCATTTGATACATTCTGGAAAATACCGGCTTCCTGTCCGACAGCCATGGAAGGTGAATGGATCGAGGCGCCGGGCTATGAAGTACTTGATACTGTCTTTGAAAAGCTGCCGGATTTAAATCTTGTGGCTGAAGATTTGGGGATGCTTCGCCCGCAGGTTCATACGCTGAAAGATCATTATCATTTAAAAGGTATGAAGATTCTCGTATTTTCCATCAATACAGACGGCAAATATGCCAAAGATACAGAAGCAGAAAAGGAAAATATGATTATTTATACGGGTACCCACGACAATGACACAGTGGCAGAGTGGTATAAAAATCTTGGCAAAGCAAGGCAGAGGAAAGTGCGCCGGTTCCTGAAAAAGCAGGGGCTGTGCAATGGCTCTGTCATCAGCCGTCTGATCACCTATGTTTTAAAAAGCAGGCCGGAATATGCAGTGATTTCCATGCCGGATCTTCTGGGGCTTGGCAGTGAAGGGCATATCAATACACCGGGTACGGTGGGAAGCCCGGACTGGGAGTGGCGTATGCCGGATATGGCATCAGCAAGGAAAGCCTTTGCTTCGTATAAGAAAATATTGACAAGCCGATAAAAGGAGGAGGATGCGCAATGTGTGAGCAAAAGAAAGAACGTCCGGCATTGATGCCGGCAAGCGCCTGTAACAAATGGTGGCAGAAGGCGGTCGTCTATCAGGTGTATCCGAGAAGTTTTCAAGACAGCAGCGGCGACGGGATCGGTGATCTTCGCGGCATCATCAGCCGTCTGGATTATTTGAAAACACTGGGCGTCGATGCCATCTGGCTGTCTCCGGTATACTGTTCGCCTCAGGACGACAATGGCTACGATATTTCAGATTACAGAGATATTGATCCCATGTTCGGTACGCTGGAAGATATGAAGCAGCTGATCGGAGAGGCAAAAAAGAGAAATATACGGATTGTTATGGATCTGGTGCTTAACCATACTTCCGATGAACACAGATGGTTTAAAGAGGCGAAAAAGGGCTGGGACAATCCGTATCATGATTACTATGTATGGCGGGACGGCAAAGAAGGTGTGCCGCCCAATGACATGAAGGCTGCTTTCGGCGGGTCTGCGTGGACGTGGGTGCCGGAACTGTCCCAATATTATTTTCATCAGTTTTCGGTGAAACAGCCGGATCTGAACTGGGATAACCCGAAAGTGCGCCGTGAGATTTATGATATGATCCTCTGGTGGATGGCACTGGGCGTGGGCGGCTTCCGTCTGGATGTTATCGATCAGATTGCCAAAGTGCCTGATGAGAAAATCACGGCCAACGGGCCAAAACTCCATGAATATATCCGGGAGATGAGCAGGGAAACGTTCCAGAAGGGAGATCTGATCACTGTCGGCGAAGCGTGGGGCGCAACGCCGGAACTGGCGAAACTCTACAGTAATCCTGACGGCAGTGAATTTTCTATGGTTTTTCAGTTCCAGCATATGATGCTTGATCAGCAGGAAGGCAGGGAAAAATGGGATTTATCTCCGCTGCCGTTTGTGAAATTAAAGAAAAATCTTGCCGGATGGCAGCAGGCGCTGTATGGCTGCGGCTGGAATTCACTGTTTTGGGATAATCATGATCTGCCGCGTATTGTTTCCCACTGGGGCAATGACGGCGTTTACCGTGAAAAATCTGCCAAGATGCTTGCCACCATACTGCACGGCATGCAGGGAACGCCGTATATTTATCAGGGCGAGGAACTGGGCATGACCAATGCGGATTTTGAATCCATCGATCAGTTCAGAGATATCGAAACGCTGAACATGTACCGCGAGCGGATTGAAAAAGGCTATGATCCGGAAGATGTGATGTGTTCAGTTCATGCGAAGAGCAGAGACAACGCAAGAACGCCGATGCAGTGGGATGACAGTGAAAATGCCGGTTTTACAACCGGCACGCCTTGGATCGGTGTCAACGGCAATTATAAGACGATCAATGCGGCGTCTCAGGTCGGCCGGCCGGACTCGGTATTTTCTTATTATCAGAAACTGATCGGGCTCAGAAAGGCATATGATATATTTGCAGACGGTTATTTTGAACTGCTGATGCCGGAAGATCCGCAGATATTTGTTTATACGAGAACAGATGAACAGACAGAAATGCTTGTTTATGCAAATTTCTATGACAAAGAAGCGGACTGCCCTGTGCTTTCAGATTGGGCAGATGCACAGTGCCTTATTGCCAATGAGGACAGGGCGCCAAAGCGTACAGCGCTTCATGCCTATGAAGCGGGCATACTGGTGCGCAAAAGATAAATAAACAATAACATAGGGTGCAGGCAATTTCCTCAGTCACCAGCTTGGCTGGCTGAGGAAAGCGTCTGCACCCTTTTTATGATTCAGTGATGTGATTTTTGAACGTTTTTTCAGGTGTTTAGAAATTTTTCCAGTCTTACCCTGTCCAGACGAAGAAAATTTTTCAGTACAAGGCAGACGCCGCCAAGAAGCACAGCACGGCTGCTCAGCAGAGATGTACGCATGCGGCACAGCGGACGGATGCGCCGGGGCAGCTGTGCGCGTATATTTTCTATGAGTTCAGGGTAAGTGTCAGTAAAGCGGCTGCTGATAATAATCAGTTCCGGATTGAGCATTTGAACAATATTGTTCAGGCCGGCGGCAATATAAGTTGTAAATATTTCGAGGATATGCACTGCCCCGGGTTCTTTTTGATCTGCCGCTTTTTTAAACATTTCAAAAGAAGGTATCCGGGTCAGGCCTTTAAGGCGGGCATACTCTTTTAACAGAGCCTGTTCGGAGGCATATTGTTCCAAACAGCCTCTGTTTCCGCACGGACACGGACAGCCGCCCAGTTCAATCACAGAATGGCCGAATTCACCGGCGTAGCCGTCAGGACCTGTATACAGCCGACCGTGAAGAATGACGCCAAGGCCGATGCCGGAATGAATACTTAAAACAGCAAGGTTGTCGCAGTCAAAACAAAACCCGTGTTCTCCGATGACCGAAAGATTTGCCTCGTTTTCCACAAACACAGGTATGTGAAAATAATCTTCCAGAGGTGTCTTTAACTGAAGGCCGGCATAAGGGTAGTACGGTGCAAATACAATTGTGCTGTCATGAACAGTGCCGTGGATACCGATACATATGCCGACAACGCCGTAAATGGACGGCGGCAGCGTGTCTTTAAGACGGGCAATTGTCTGAATGAGCCATGGAAGAAGTGCTTCTTTGTCCGCAGGTGTCGGATACGTCTGAAGATAAATTGTATGGCCGCACAGATCTGAGGCAAGGACTGTCGTTTCAAGACGTCCGATATCAAAGACAATAATATATCCGCTTTCAGGACAAAATTTTAAAAGGATCGGTTTGCGGCCTTTTTGTGTGGCGGCGCTGCCGGTTTCCACAACGAGCTGCTGATCTAAAAGCAGTTTAACAATGGCCGAGACAGTTGCTTTAGTCAGTCCGGAAAGTTTGGCAATATCAGCCCGTGAAATCGGTCCCGTTTCTATAATCATTTTTAAAATAAACCGTATATTCATATCACGGATCAAAGCCTTGTTCCCGGTATCCATATAATTCATCTCCTTTATTTTTGAAAACCTATTGACGGTCTATATGATTTATTTTATTATAATATCAACAATTAGTTTAGTCAATAAACTAATTATAGAGAAAGCTGTGATTGTGATGGATGACAGACAAAATAAGGAGGAGCAAGATGAGATTTACAGAAGGATATTGGCTGTCCAGTGAACGGGCTGATGCTGTATATGCCTCTCAGGCATATGAAGTGTGGAAAATTGACGGCGGCATGGCTGTTTTAGCGCCGACAAAATATATTGACAGCAGAGGCACCACGTTAAATCTGCCGGTGATCACCATGGAATTTAAGGCCGTCGGTGAAAATGCCATCAGCGTCCGGGCATGGCATTATGAGGCATATGACAAAAAAGAACCCCTGTTTGAAAAACATACGGAAAATGTACCTTATACTGTAGAGATTGATGATCAAAAGGCGGTGATGACTGTGGGAGAAGTATCAGTCATTGTCGACCGCAAAAACTGGGGATACCGGTTTGTCGCCGGCGGACAGGTGCTGACGTCATGCGGCTTCAGAAATCTGGCATATGTCCAGTGGGACGGCACACCGTCGACACATCTGCCGTCAGAGCATTATATGTGCCGTGACGGAAAGCCGTACATGGTGACAGAATTGTCTTTAGGCGTCGGCGAATGTGTATACGGTTTCGGCGAACGTTTTACGCCGTTTGTGAAAAACGGACAGACTGTAGAAACATGGAATGAGGACGGCGGCACAGCATCACAGCTGTCGTACAAATGTGTGCCGTTTTATATGACCAACCGCGGCTACGGTGTCCTTGTCGATCATTCGGACAATGTTTCTTTTGAAGTCGGCAGTGAAAAAGTAGAATATGTAGGTTTTTGCGTGCCGGGGGAGGAACTGCGATATATTTTCTTCTACGGACCGTCTCCAAAGGAGATTTTAAAATCTTATACGGAACTGACCGGAAGACCTGCCCTGCCTCCGGCATGGAGCTTCGGCCTGTGGCTGTCCACATCATTTACGACCAACTATGATGAGGGGACGACAAGCGCTTTCATTGAAGGGATGGCGCAGAGAAATATTCCGCTGAGCGTTTTTCATTTTGACTGTTTCTGGATGAAAGAATTCCACTGGTGCGATTTTGAATGGGATGACCGGGTGTTCCCGAATGTGCGGGAAATGCTGGCGCGGTATAAAGCCCGCGGCCTTAAAATATGCGTATGGATCAATCCGTATATTGCTCAGGGAACGCCGTTTTTCAAAGAGGGTGTCGAAAACGGCTATCTGTTGAAACGCAGCGACGGCAAAGGCATCTGGCAGACAGATTTGTGGCAGGCCGGCATGGGTGTTGTGGATTTTACAAACCCTGATGCGCGCACATGGTACACAGACAAGCTGAAAACACTTCTGGACATGGGCGTGGACTGCTTTAAGACAGATTTTGGCGAGCGCATTCCGGTGGATGTATCTTACTTTGACGGCAGCGACCCTTACAGTATGCACAACTATTATACATATTTATATAACCGTACTGTCTTTAACCTTCTTAAAGAAGTTAAAGGCGAAGGAGAAGCGGTATTGTTTGCAAGAAGCGCTACGGCCGGATGTCAGCAGTTCCCTGTGCACTGGGGCGGCGACTGTATGGCCAGCTATCCGTCCATGGCTGAGACATTGCGGGGCGGCCTTTCATTTGCAATGTCCGGTTTTTCATTTTGGAGCCACGATATTTCAGGCTTTGAAAATACAGCGACGGCCGACCTTTATAAACGCTGGGTAGCCTTCGGTCTGCTGTCCACACACAGCCGGCTGCACGGTTCGGGAAGTTACAGAGTACCGTGGATGTTTGATGATGAAGCCAGCGATGTGCTCAGACACTTTGTCCATTTAAAATGCCGGCTTATGCCTTATATTTACAGCAAATCCGCAGAGGCAGCCGCAGACGGCACCCCGGTCATGCGGCCGATGGTTTTTGAATATCCAAACGATCCGGCGGCGGCATATCTGGATCAGCAGTATATGCTGGGTGACGGCCTGCTTGTGGCGCCGGTATTTAACAATCAGGGCAGGGTCAGCTATTATCTGCCTAAAGGACGGTGGACAGAATATACGACCGGCAGCGTGAAGATTGGCGGCACTTTCTATGAAGATACATACGACTATTTTTCATTGCCGCTGTACGTTCGGGAGAATACAATCATTGCTGTGGGCGATGTCTGCGACCGGCCGGACTATGATTACAGAAAGAATTCCGTACTGCATATTTATGAACTGGGTGAGGGCAGTACAGCGTCATGCACACTTGTCGACGTGAAGGGTCAGATTACCGATGGTATCACCGCTGTTAAAAAAGACGGGCACATTATTGTGAAAGATACGGCATCTCTTCAGGGCCTTTGCTTTGTGATCCACGAAGACGGCCGGTTGAGCGAGCCGGTTCATATTTATGAAGAAACATATGAAACTCAATTAAATTAAGGAGGAAATGAAAATGATGAACAACATGCCGGAAATGAAAATGGGAATTGTGGCAGTCAGCAGAGACTGCTTCCCGATGACATTGTCAGAAACAAGAAGAAAAGCAGTAGCGGCAGCTTACAGGGAGACATTCGGGGATATTGATGAATGTCCGGTCGTTGTGGAAAGTGAAATACATATGCAGCAGGCGTTGGACTATATCCGCAGTGCCGGCTGGGATGCGCTTGTTATTTATTTGGGAAATTTCGGGCCGGAAACAGCAGAAACACTGCTGGCCAAATATTTCGACGGGCCGGTGATGTTTGCGGCGGCAGCCGAGGAAACCGGCGATAATCTTGTGGGCGGCAGAGGCGACGCTTACTGCGGCATGCTCAATGCCAGCTATAACCTGAAGCTGCGCGGCGTGAAAGCCTATATTCCGGAGTATCCGGTCGGTACAGCAAAGGAAGTTGCCCGGATGATTCATGAATTTGAACCAATCGCAAGAGCTGTGAAAGCGGTATCCCAACTTAAAATCATCAGCTTCGGCCCGAGACCTCAGGACTTTCTCGCATGTAACGCGCCAATCTGGCAGCTGCATCAGCTTGGCGTAGAGATTGAGGAAAATTCAGAACTTGATTTATTCGAAGCTTTTAACAAACATGCCGGAGACGAAAGAATTCCGGAGGTTGTGGCTGATATGGAAAAAGAACTGGGCCAGGGCAATAAAAAACCGGAAATTTTAAGCAAACTGGCCCAGTATGAACTGACGCTGTTGGACTGGATCGATGGTCATAAAGGTTCAAGAAAATATGTGGCCATTGCCGGAAAATGCTGGCCGGCATTTCAGACACAGTTCGGATTTGTTCCGTGCTATGTTAACAGCCGTCTGACAAAACAGGGCATCCCGGTGTCATGTGAAGTGGATATTTACGGCGCGCTGAGCGAATTTATCGGTACAGTTGTATCGCAGGACGCAGTAACACTGCTGGATATTAACAATACAGTACCTTACGATATGTACGAAGAGAGCATCCAAGGAAAATTCCCGTATACATCAAAAGATGTTTTTATGGGCTTCCACTGCGGAAATACGCCATCCACAAAGCTGTCCTTCTGCGAAATGAAATATCAGATGATTATGGCAAGAACACTGCCTCAGGAAGTGACACAGGGCACACTTGAGGGAGATATCGTTCCGGGTGACATTACATTCTTCAGACTTCAAAGTACTGCGGATGCCAAACTGAGAGCTTATATTGCGCAGGGCGAGGTGCTTCCTGTAGCAACAAAATCTTTTGGCGGCATCGGTATTTTTGCTATCCCGGAGATGGGACGTTTTTACCGCCATGTACTGATTGAGAAAAACTACCCTCACCACGGCGCGGTAGCATTCGGCCATACAGGCAAAGCTTTGTATGAAGTTTTCAAATATCTGGGCGTTGACACCGGGGAAATTAATTTCAATCAGCCGAAAGGTATGCTTTATCCGACAGAAAATCCATTTGCGTAAAGGAGGCGGCCTATGTATTTTATCGGTATAGATCTCGGCACTTCTGCGGTGAAGCTGCTGATGATGGATGAGACAGGAAATATCCTTCAGACGATATCGGAGACATATCCCATAAATTATCCGAGACCGGGCTGGTCTGAACAAAATCCCCGGGACTGGTGGGAAGCAGTTGTGCGCGGATTGTCAAGACTGACAGCAGGAACTGATGCCGGACAGATTGCCGGCGTCAGTTTCGGCGGACAGATGCATGGGCTTGTCATACTTGACGCCAATGACCAAGTAATCCGGCCGGCAATTTTGTGGAATGACGGCCGGACAGAAGAGGAGACAAAGTATCTTAACGAAGTCATCGGACGCCAAAAACTGCTGGCATGGACAGGGAATGTGGCATTTGCGGGATTTACGGCGCCGAAGCTTTTGTGGCTGAAAAAGCATGAACCGGAAAATTTTGCTAAAATCCATAAAATCATGCTGCCAAAAGACTATATTGCCTACAAATTAACCGGTGTGTTCAGTACAGATGTGTCAGATGCATCAGGAACGCTTTTGTTTGATGTCAGAGAACGGGCATGGTCAGAAGATATGATGGATATATGCGATGTGTATATAGAACAGCTGCCGCAGATTTATGAAAGTTATGAAATGACCGGATATGTGACGCCGCAGGCGGCAGGGGAGACCGGGCTTAGTACGAAGTGCGCTGTGGCGGCAGGCGCCGGTGACAATGCGGCGGCGGCGGTCGGCACAGGAACAGTCGGCGGCGGCAGCTGCAACATTTCTCTGGGTACCAGCGGTACCCTGTTTATTGCCAGCGATACATTTAAAGCGGATACAAATTATGCGCTCCATGCCTTCTGTCATGCTGACGGACATTATCACCTGATGGGATGTATGCTCAGCGCTGCGTCCTGCAATCAGTGGTGGTCAGATCATATTTTGAAAACATCAGATTATGAAGCCGAACAGGCGCAGATTCAAAAACTGGGAGAAAACCATGTGTTTTTCCTGCCGTATTTGATGGGCGAGCGCTCGCCGCACAACAATCCGAAAGCAAGGGGCACGTTCACAGGCATGACGATGGACACGACCCGTGCAGATATGACTCAGGCAGTCATGGAAGGCGTGATTTTCGGGCTGAGAGACAGTCTTGAGATTGCCAGAGCGCTGGGCGTATGTCCTCAAAAGACAAAAATCTGCGGCGGCGGCGCAAAGAGCGCCCTTTGGCGCAAGATGACGGCCAATATTTTAAATATGCCGGTGGAAGTGCTGCAAAATGAAGAAGGGCCGGCGCTGGGCGGCGCCATTTTGGCGGCGGTGGCCTGCGGCGTATTTCAAAATGTCAAAGAGGCATCTGAAAAAATTGTGAAAATCGCAGAAACTGTTTTTCCGGATTCGGCGCTTGTTACGAAATATGAAGATAAATACCGTCGTTTTGCCAAAATTTACCCGGAAATGAGAAATATCTTTGATTTTCTTTAAAAAGCAGTCAAAATATGCTATTATTATAGGAAAACAGGGATGTATTCGGAGGAAACCATATGATTATTAAGACATTGGTTGAGAATACGGCGCTGTCTTCCTATTATGACTGCCAGCACGGGTTAAGCTTTTATGTGGAGACATCAAACCATAAAATTTTGGTGGATCTGGGACAAAACGATATGTTTTATGAAAATGCGAAAAAGCTGGACGTCAGTGTGGAAGATGTAGATACCGTGATTATCACACATGGACATTACGACCATGGCGGGGGACTTGGTGCATTTTTTGACCACAATGACCATGCGAAGGTATATATTCATAAGCTGGCTTTCGGCGACTATTATTCGACAGCGGGCAAACGGATGCACTATATCGGACTGGATCAGCACCTGAGGCATCATCCTCAGTGCATATTGGTGGAGAATGATTTTAAGATTGATGACGAACTGATGCTTTTTACAAATGTTTTGGAGAGAAACTACAGCGCGGAAAGCAACCGGGCGCTGAAGCTTCTGCGGGACGGAAAGTATGAAGATGATTTGTTTCTCCATGAACAAAATTTAATCATCAAAGAAGGCGGTCATAACGTCCTCTTTTCGGGCTGCGCCCACTGCGGTATTATCAATATACTGGCAAGAGCTGAGAAAATTCTCGGCTGTGAAGTGGATGCAGTATTTGCAGGATTTCATTTGTCAAATCCGAAGACAGGAAAGACAGAAGATCTGGCGACAGTGGATGCGATCGGCAGACTGCTCAAACAAAAAAAGACCCACTATTTTACCGGACACTGTACCGGACAGATTCCTTTTGACATACTTAAGGGAATGATGAAAGAACAGGTATCCTACATATCAACAGGAAGCTGTGCAATTATATGACGATTAAAATCAGAGCCGGCGGGCGGAAAAAAGTTTCCGATCCCCGGCTCTATTTATATACGCCTGTTGAGGCGCTGCGTACCAGTGTTACCCGTTTGGCGCCGGCCGAAGCGGAGCGAAAAACATCTAGCTGCGTATATGTCTGACATATTCGCTGGGCGGCATACCTTTGAATTTTTTAAATACTTTAGAAAAATAAAGACTGTTTTCAAATCCGACAGAGTTTGCGATAGCCGTAATGGATATATCTGATTTTTTCATCAGTGTGCATGCCTGACGGATACGCAGTGCCGAAAGATAAGCTTTTGGAGACTGACCGGTATTTTCCACAAAAATGCGGTACAGATGGCTGCGGCTGATGCCTGTAAATGCAGCTACATCGTCGATGGATATAGGATAGGCATAATGATAATTCATATATGTAATTGCCTGCTGGACATAACGCAGGGACGTATCTTTTTTTATGCTGTCCGACGGCCGGATAAAAAGCGCCAGTGTTAAATACAGCAGCCCGGTCATACGCACTGCATGGGCAATATCCTGCCCCCGCGCCTCATAGATCTGCAGCAGATAGCTGCGCAGCTGTTCACTGTCATTCTGACCGGAAAGCACGGGTGTTTCTTTGGAAAAGCCGGTGGCTCCGATGATGGCTGCGGCGTCACTGCCGGAAAAACCGACCCAATAATATTCCCACGGATCTTTGTCATCTGCGTGATAAGTAATTTCGGTCAGAGGATATATAAGAAATGTGTCCCCGGCTTTCAGCGTGTAAGTCCGGCCGCCCATAGTATAATAGCCGCATCCGGAGACAATATGATGGATCAGATAGTGATCGCGTATGCCGGGCCCCCACTGATACAGCGGCTCACATTTTTGATAGCCCACATTGTAGACGCTTAAAGAGACAAGATTTTTTTCAGTTGTTTTATATGAATTTTTAAATGTTTCTGTCAAAGATGCTCCTCCTTTGTTTTTACGCTGCTGCATATTTTGATTATAGCATAATATGCAACAAAATTACATATAGAGAAAACATTTGAATATTGCGGCTGCGCTAAAATCAGTGTAGGCTATAGGTAAAGAAGTAAAAAGAACATATGAAGATTTTGAAAAATGTATATGAAATGCACAAAAATCGAAAAGATTTTTTGTGGAAATTTTCGAAGGAGGAGCAGGGATGAACATTCAGGAAAACATTTGCCGTCTGACAGGATACGGGCTGCGTACAGGTCTCGTGCCAAAAGAAGATATGGTTTACACAGTCAATCGTCTGCTGGAACTTTTCGGGCAGGATGAGATGACAGACGATGCGCTGGCATGTCTTGAAGCTGAGGCGCCATTGGAGGAAATTCTTGGGGAAATGCTGGATTACGCCTATGAACACCGGTTAATGGCAGGCGGCGATATTACGAGCAGAGATTTGTTCGATACAAAAATTATGGGACTTTTGATGCCAAGACCAAACGAAGTTATCCGCACATTTAATGAAAAATACAGCAAAGACCCGAAAGAAGCAACGGACTATTTTTATAAATTAAGTCTGGATTCTGATTATATCCGCCGCTACAGAATTAAAAAGGACATGAAATGGATCACCAAAACCGAGTACGGTGATATTGATATGACGATTAACCTGTCAAAGCCGGAAAAAGATCCGAAGGCCATTGCCGCAGCTCTGAAAGCAAAACAGAGTGCTTATCCGAAATGCCAGCTGTGCAAAGAAAATGAAGGTTATGCAGGCAGAATGAACCATCCGGCAAGACAAAATCACAGAATTATCCCGATTATTTTGAACGGAGAAGATTTTTTCCTTCAATATTCTCCATATGTCTATTATAATGAACATTGTATTGTATTAAACAGCAGACATGTTCCGATGAAAATCGACAGAGCTGCATTTTTAAAGCTGTTTGACTTTGTAACGCTGTTTCCGCACTATTTTATCGGCTCCAATGCCGATCTGCCGATCGTGGGCGGCTCGATTTTGACACATGATCATTTTCAGGGCGGCTGCTATGAATTTGCCATGGCCAAAGCGCCGGTGGAGACAGAAATAAAAATTAAAGGTTTTGAAGATGTGGAGGCGGGTATTGTCAAATGGCCGATGTCCGTCATCAGAATCCGCCATGAAGACAGCAAACGTCTGACAGATCTGGCGGAAAAAATATTAAATCGCTGGCGGGGATATACCGATGCCGACGCCTATATTTTTGCTGAGACAGACGGCGTGCCGCATAATACGATCACACCGATTGCCAGACGGCGGGGAGATCTGTACGAGATGGATCTTGTACTGCGCAACAATATTACGACCGAGGAGTGTCCTGATGGTCTGTATCACCCGCATAAAGAATATCACCATATTAAAAAGGAAAACATCGGGCTTATCGAAGTCATGGGGCTTGCGGTGCTTCCGGCAAGATTAAAAGGTGAGATTCAGGAACTGAAGCAATATATTTTGGAGGGCAAAAATCCGGAAGATAACGAAAAAATTGCAAAGCATGCGGCATGGACGGAAGAAATTTTGTCTAAATACAGCCATATAGACGCCAAAAATATTGACAGTATTCTCAAGGATGAGATCGGCCATGTGTTTGCGTCTATCTTGGAGCAGGCCGGCGTATATAAAAGGGACGACGCAGGCCGTGCAGCTTTTATGAAATTCATTGAACAAATTTAATTCAGAGAAAATACGCCGGCACAGCAGATGTGCAAGAAAGAGAGGAAACTATGATCGAAAAATTAAAAAAAGCATTTATTGAAACCTTTGGCGAGGGTGATGTCCAGTTTTTCTTTGCACCGGGACGGGTAAATCTGATCGGTGAACATACAGACTATAATGGCGGACATGTATTTCCATGCGCGCTGACCATTGGAACTTATGGAGCTGTGCGCAAAAGAAACGATGACAAACTGAGATTTTTTTCTTTAAATTTTACAAAAGCGGGTATTTACGAATCATCTATTCATGATTTAAAATATAAAAAAGAAGCGAATTGGACCAATTATCCGAAGGGTGTTATGTGGGCCTTTAAAGAAAACGGCTATGAGATGACTTCGGGCATGGATTTTATGTGCTACGGCACAATTCCAAATGGTTCCGGTCTGTCATCTTCAGCTTCCTTGGAAATTTTAACGAGCAAAGTCATCATCGACTTATTTGGATTTGATGTGGATATGATCCACGCATCGATTTACAGCCAGCAGGCGGAAAATCAATTTGTCGGCGTCAACTGCGGTATTATGGATCAGTTTGCCATTGCCATGGGCAAAAAAGACCATGCAATTTTCCTGGACACAAGCAGCCTCGACTATGAATACGCGCCGGTAAAACTTCAGGGCGCAAAGATTGTCATCGGCAATACAAATAAAAAGCGGGGTCTGGGCGATTCAAAATACAACGAACGCCGCGCTGAGTGCGAGGAAGCGCTGAAAGAAATTCAGACAGTAAAAAATATTCAGTCGCTGGGTGAACTGAGCGAGGAAGAATTTGAGGCTGTCAAAGATGTGATCGGCAGTGATGTGCGCCGCAAAAGAGCAAAGCATGCCGTATATGAAAATCAGAGAACGATTCATGCTGTGGAAGCACTCAAAGCAGACAATCTGGAATTATTTGGAAAATTAATGAATGAATCTCATGTTTCGCTGAGAGACGACTATGAAGTGACCGGCAAAGAACTGGATACGCTTGTAGAAGCCGCATGGCAGCAGGAAGGCGTGATCGGCGCCAGAATGACCGGCGCTGGCTTTGGCGGATGTACAGTGGCCATCGTGAAAGATGAGGCCGTTGATGACTTTATTAAAAATGTGGGCGCTGCTTATAAAAAGAAGATCGGATATAAAGCGGATTTTTATGTGGTAGAAATCGGAGACGGGCCAAGACAGCTTCACTAACATAACAGGTGGTGATAGCAGATGATCAGACAGCACAGACGGACAGCAAAGGATTATATTCAGTGGATTAAAAATGGCGCAGGGCATTTTTGCACGATTACAAAACATAAAAAGATCGTCATGGAGGAATGCTTTAAAGTAGGACTTTACAAACAGGGACTTCTCCATGACATGTCAAAATATTCATGGCCGGAATTTAAGACCGGTGTGATCTATTATCAGGGAACGAGAAGCCCCAATGCGGCGGAGCGTG
This sequence comes from Candidatus Scybalocola faecipullorum, assembly GCA_018716485.1. Classification (GTDB taxonomy): domain Bacteria; phylum Bacillota; class Clostridia; order Lachnospirales; family Lachnospiraceae; genus Scybalocola_A; species Scybalocola_A faecipullorum. The sequence goes on along the minus strand of DVJY01000030.1, from coordinate 16,507 downwards.
AGGAAAAAGGCTATTCTTCGGCATGGCTCCATCATAAGGGACGCAATAAACACCATTATGAATACTGGACAGATGTGGATATACGCCACAGGGAAAACGGTATTGTCGGTGTCAAGATGCCGGCAAAATATGTGGCGGAGATGGTCATGGACCGTATCGCCGCATCTAAAGTCTACAAAAAGGAAGCGTATACAGATGCTACGCCTTTGGAATATTACAACCGGACGGAAAAGTATATCACAATCCATCCGGAGACCAAAAAACTGCTCCATAAAATTTTAAAAATGCTTGCAGTTAAAGGCGAGGCATATACATTTGCGTATATACGCAAAGTTTTGCTGAAAAAGGGCTACTGATGAATAGGAAAAATTCATAGTTGAATGCATAAGCCATACCTTTGCGAACCATAATAATAAGGCACCAAGCGTGCAAGGAGGTAATGGATTATGGCAAAAAACTACGCACAGAACAAAACATCAAACAAGATGTCCAATGCGTCAAACAGCATGACAAACGCGTCAGAAGAAATGACAAACACTACGGCAGGAAACAAAGCATCAAATGCAAGCAACTGCAGAAACAAAGCATCTCAGAAAGCATCTGACTGCAACTATTAAAAAAAGGGCTGCGACTAGGGCGGCACTCATAAGACAGCATAAGATTGTTTTCGGGAAACGGCATAGCTTTGGCTATGCCGTTTCGCCATTCAGTAAAGACGCTGGGAGTTCATAGGAAATATCAATCTGCTGTTCTCTGTAACTTCTTGACTTAGAGGGGCAAAGCTCCCCTATCTGATTGTAGAATTTTTGCCAATCTTATGTTATAATACCTTATCTGATTAGTGAAACTTATATGCCAAAGAACAAACCCGGCATCGTCACCGTGGCCGGAGAAACTCAAGACAGTGATCCGCCATCCGATCAGAAAAGTATAGAGGTATTTGAGTTTGCTGGCTGAATGCGGTGGAAAAGTGGCATGCTAGTTATAGGGAGGAGTTGGTTTTTTGGAGAATAAATGGCTTAACGCCGGGAAAGATAGTATTATGGACGGCTATGTGAAAACTAATGATATTTTTAAAGATATGTGCGGGATTATCGAGTTCTCACAAAAAGCCGCGTATCAGGCGGTCAACACAGCCCTTGTCCGCAGAAATTGGCTCTTGGGATATCGGATTGCCAGTGAAAAATGCAGGGTGAAGACAGGGCAAAATACGGTGCTGAAATTATAAAGAAGCTGGCAAAAGAACTGTCGGCGGAGTATGGAAAAGGATATACGAAAACCAACCTGTACAGCTTTTATTCTTTCTATAAGACGTATCCTGAGATTTTCCACTCATTGAGTGGAAAATCTGATACGCTGCTTTCTTGGACACATTATAGAGTATTGCTGCAGGTCAAAGATCCAAAAGCTCGTGCATGGTACGAAAAAGAAGCAATTCAACAAACATGGGGAGTACGTACTTTGCAGCGAAATATTTCTTCCCAGTATTACTATCGTATGCTTCAAACACAAAAGCAGGAGCTGGTGGAAAACGAAATGAAAGAGCTGACTGCTGAATATCAAAACGATAAGATGGAATTCGTCAAAAACCCGGTGGTGGCGGAATTCTTAGGACTGGCTCCTAACACAGATTTTACGGAAACGGATCTGGAGAAAAGTATTTTGACAAATTTACAAAAATTTTTGATGGAACTTGGAAAGGGATACGCTTTTGTGGCAAGACAGCAGCACATTCACACCGAAAAGCAGGATTACTTTATTGATCTCGTATTTTACAATTATATACTGAAATGTTTTGTGCTGATTGATCTGAAAACAAAGAAGATTACTCATCAGGATGTGGGACAGATGGATATGTATATTCGTATGTATGATGAGCTAAAACGCAGTGAGGGAGATAATCCAACGATTGGTATTGTCCTTTGTTCCGATACTGATGAAGATATTGCAAGATACTCAGTTCTTCATGGCAATGAACAACTTTTTGCCTCCAAGTACAAACTGTATTTACCGACCGAAGAAGAACTCCGGGCAGAGATTGAAACACAAAAAGCGATTTTTTATCTTCAGCAAGAAGAAAAAGATGACAGTGAGGGTTAATTGCACGGAGGTATTGAAGGATTGCATTTTGCAAGGGGTGTTCATTCCAAAATGAAAAAATGTGATTGTATCAAATACCTCGAATTAGTAGAAATTAAAGAAATAATTTTTAGCCCGGAAGAGTTTTTGGACATTGCAGCAAAGCAGGAGCGGGTAATCCGCCGACTATCTTAAATTGTCAATGTTTTTCCGGTCTTGTATCTTCTGTCCAATGCTCCGGGTTGCTGTCATCAGGGATCAAGCCGGACAAAATCTGTTCATAGTGCTGTACTTTTTTGTCCATATAGGCAGCCGTTGCTTTTGCTTCTTCTATGCGCTTATACGCCTGTTTGCGCTGCCGGAGAATGATCTGATATCTGGCGTAAAGTGTGTCTTTGGACTCCGGCAGGGCAAAAGATTGATGTCGGTGTAATAGCGGATTGTGTGCTCTGTCGTATTGAACATTTCGGCAAACTGTTTCAATGTATAAATCATGATTCCTCCTAAAATTTCTTAAAGCGGTTAAAAAGGTATTGACTTCGAGTTACACGAACTTGCTATGCTTATCTTAGCACAGATAGTAATCCCACTCAAGTGCTTAAATATGAATCAATGGAGGAATGATGATGAACACGATGACTTTGAACAACGACATTCAAATGCCCATGCTCGGCTTCGGCACATTCCTGATGGGCGGCGCAGAATGTGAGGAAAGCGTTTTGACCGCGCTGAGAAGCGGCTACCGCATGATTGATACGGCAGAGGCCTATGGAAATGAGGAAGCAGTTGGAAATGCGATTGAAAAAAGCTGTATCAGGAGGGAAAAATCAGGGCTATCGGTGTATCGAACTTCGATCCGGACCGCCTGATTGATTTGATCGAGTTCAATCAGGTTACGTCTGCCGTCAATCAGATTGAAACCCATTTGCTCTGCCAGCGCCGCACAGAACATGAATGGCTGGAAAAATATCATGTCCGGCACATGGCTTATGCCCCGCTGGGACAGGGCAGGAAGAATGAAATGTTTGAAAATCCTGCTTTGGTAAAAATTGCAAAAGCACATGGAAAAACAGGCGCCCAAATGGCGCTGCGGTTCCTTATGCAAGGCAGCCCTTTTTTAATAGTTTTTGCTTGCGGCAATCGTTCATTATAACTATAATAGGAGTTGTACTATAAGATACATACTGGGAGGTATAGACGATGACGATTGCTCAGATTATTGAAAACCTTACAGAAAAACATGTTGCATTAGATCCTGCCGAACCGACAGTGGACGGTGTTATTTGCGGTGATATCAGCGCCGAATGTACAGGTATTGTACTGACTTGCGCGCCGACAGCCGAGGTCATACAAAAGGCGGCAGATATCGGCAGCAATTTGATCATATGCCATGAACCGACATTTTTTTATGGCTACGATGAAACTGACTGGCTGGAGGGAACAAATGTTTATGAGGCGAAGCGGGAACTGATTGAAAAATATCATATGGTTATTTTCAGAGACCATGACCGCACCCACAGTGAACAGCCGGATATGATTTATTACGGTATTGTCAAAAAGCTGGGGTGGGAAAATTATAAAGTCAATGAAGGGTTCTTTCCGGTGGCTGAATTTACTGTTCCGCAGACAACTCTGGAGCAGCTGGGGTATGAGGTGGCTCAAAAGTTAAATATCGACGGCCTCAGAGTTGTAGGCGATTTGAATATGCCGGTCAGAAATGTGGCGCTGATGGCCCATTTCCTCGGACATGAGGAGGATAAGACGGGCATATTGTGCATTGACAGAAATGATTATGATGTGGTTATACCATTGGAGATCATTGACTGGACGATTACGGAATATATTATGGACAGCACAGCACTGGGCCATCCGAGAGGTATGCTGAATGTGGGACATTTTAACCTTGAGGAAGCCGGTGTGGAGATGATGGCTGACTGGATCCGCAGCGAAATCGTTGGACAGGCGGTGCCGGTCACATTCATCCAGTCGGGCAATATGTACCGGTGGCTGGAGCGTCCGAAACAATAAAATAAATTACGGAAAGCAAAAGTGCATCTTTCTCATTATTGATGAGAAAGATGCACTTTTTTGTGCGATACACCCGGAGATCGCCCGCCGTGCCAGCAGTCAGATATTGATTTATAAATCAAATGTGCTATAATGTTCATTGGGAAACAGTTTCTTTATGAACTAATTTTGAAAATAAATGAAAGAAGGGAAGTATATGAACAAAAGCACGGAATTGTGGATGGGGCTGCGAAGCCTTCTGCGCCTTTATGACAAAATGCTGAAAGAAGTCTGCACGGCCCATGACCTTACAGTGCTTGAAGCAGATGTGATCAGTTTTCTTCAAAATAATCCGGGGAAAGATACGGCTGCGGATATTGTGGAACTTCGGCTTTTATCAAAAGGCGCAGTGTCAAAGGCGGTGGAATCACTGCTTCAGAAGTCACTTTTGGAGCGCATACCGGACACAAAAGACCGAAGAAAAATTCATCTGAAGCTGAAGTCGGAAGCCGGACCGATCACCGACTGTATTGACGCTGTCAGGGAAGAGTTTCTGAATATTGTTTTAGATGGATTTACGAAAGAAGAATTGGCAGCATCCGATCAATTTTTTAAGAGATTATTTAATAATACAAACCGGGCGATGGAGAGGACTGAAAAATAATGGAAAAGACAGAAATGAATACGGATAAAGATTTTTTGAGGACAGAGCCTTTGGGAAAACTGCTCCTTAAATTGGCGCTGCCGACGGTGGCAGCGCAGCTGATTAATATGCTGTACAATATTGTGGACAGAATTTATATCGGGCATATCCCGGATATCGGCGCGGATGCGCTGACCGGCGTCGGTGTATGTATGCCGCTGATTATGATCGTTTCGGCTTTTGCGGCGCTTGTCGGCTACGGCGGCGCGCCGAGGGTTTCTATTTTCATGGGCAAAAAAGACAAGGCGTCTGCTGAGCGGACACTGGGCAACTGTTTTGTGCTGCAGATTGTCATTTCAGCCATATTGACTGTGGTGCTGCTTCTTTGGAACAGAGAATTTCTAATGGCATTCGGCGCCAGCGAAAATACGATTGAATACGGCGTCAATTATATGAATATTTACGCGCTGGGAACGATTTTTGTGGAAATCACCCTTGGAATGAATGCATTCATTACGGCGCAGGGATTTGCGAAGACCGGCATGCTGTCAGTGCTGATCGGCGCTGTAGCCAATATTATTTTAGACCCGATTTTTATTTTCGGTTTTCATATGGATGTCAGAGGGGCTGCGCTGGCAACGATTATTTCACAGGCGCTTTCATGTATTTGGGTTGTCAGCTTCCTGTGCGGCAAAAGAACCTTTCTGAGAATCAGGAGGAAGTATCTGGGACTGACGCCGGATATCATTCTTCCGTGCGTATCTCTTGGCGTTGCCACATTTATCATGCAGGCGAGCGAAAGTGTCATTTCGGTATGTTTTAACAGTTCACTTCAAAAATACGGCGGTGATATCGCTGTCGGCGCCATGACTATTCTGACAAGTGTCATGCAGTTTGCCATGCTGCCGCTTCAGGGACTGGGGCAGGGCGCCCAGCCGATCATCAGTTACTGCTACGGCGCCGGAGACAAAGAACGTGTGCGGGGCGCCTTTAAGCTGCTTTTGAAAGTCAGTCTTGTATATTCAGTTTTTTTATGGCTTCTGGTGATGATATTTCCGGGCGGATTCGCGGCCATGTTTACTTCTGACGCCGCGCTGATGGACTATACGAAAACTGCGCTGCGTATTTATATGGCCATGATGTTTTTGTTTGGTATTCAGATTGCCTGCCAGATGACTTTCAATGCTTTGGGCAGGGCGACAGAATCTATTGTTGTGGCTGTGATGAGAAAATTTGTCCTTTTGATTCCGCTCATTTATATGATGCCTCATATTTTCCGGGCAGATCAGGCTATGGCCGTATATATGGCAGAGCCGATCGCCGATCTGTTCGCGGTCACATTTACAGCGATTTTATTTGCTGTTCAATTCAAAAAGATTTTGAGCACAACAGCGTAAATTAATATATATCCTTATACGAAAGTGTGGTATGATGATACCGACAGCACCGATATACAAAATGCATAAGGTGCGAGAAAGGAGGATGATCATGAGACAGGAAGAACTCAGACAATTATTGGAAGATATGTCTTTGGAAGAAAAGATCGGTCAGATGGTGCAGCTGTCGGCAGATTTTTATAAGGGCGATGCAAAGAGTGTGATTACCGGACCGGCGGCTTCGCTTGGCGTGACCGGGGAAGATATACGGCTGGCAGGGTCGATTTTGGGCGCTTACGGCGCTGAAGAATTGATGGAAATACAGAAAAATTATATGGCGGAGCATCCCCATCATATTCCGATGCTGTTTATGCTCGATGTGATCCACGGATTGAAGACAGTCTTTCCGATACCGCTGGCACAGGGCGCTGCATTTGAACCTGAACTGGCACAAAAGTGTGCCTCAGCTATGACCAAAGAGGCTGCAGTGAGCGGACTGCATGTGACTTTTGCGCCGATGGCGGATCTTGTGCGGGATGCAAGATGGGGACGTGTGATGGAGTCTACCGGTGAAGATCCCTATTTAAACGGCAAGTATGCGGCGGCCATGGTGCGCGGCATACAGGGCGATGATATGTCCAAGCCGTATAAAATGAGCGCATGTATCAAGCATTTTGCAGGCTACGGCGCGGTGGAAGCCGGCAGAGAGTACAACAATATTGAAGTCAATGAGCATACTTTCCGGGAATTTTATCTTCCGGCCTATGAGGAAGGCATCAGGGCCGGCGCAGGCATGGTCATGACAGCATTTAACCCGGTCAACGGCATTCCGGCGACAGGAAACCGCCGATTGATGCGGGATGTCCTTCGCGGAGAAATGGGCTTTGACGGCGTACTCATTACCGATTACGGCGCGATTTTAGAGATGATCGCTCACGGATACGCCGAGGATGAGAAAGATGCCGCCCACAAAGCGGTGGAAGCCGGCGCGGATATTGATATGATGACCAACGCTTACGCAGCCAATTTAAAACAGCTTGTGGAGGAAAAGAAAATTGACGAGGCGCTGATTGATGAGGCGGCATTCAGAATTTTGGAACTTAAAAATAAGCTGGGTCTGTTTGAAAATCCATATAAAGACGCTGACGCGAAGGCTCAGGGCCAAGTCCGTCTGTGCAGCGAACACCGTGCGCTTGCAAGAGAAGCAGCGCAAAAGACTTGTGTGCTTTTGAAAAACGACGGCATACTGCCGCTGGACATGTCAAAGAAAATCGCCTTTATCGGGCCATACACCAATAATCATGAAATTCACAGCACATGGGCATTTACAGGAGATGTTAAAGAATGTGTAACAATCGAGGCGGCTGCCCGTGAAGTGTTTGATATTTCAAGGACAACATTTCATCAGGGCGCTCCTGTTGTTGGCAGCGATGTTCGGCTGTCTGGCTTTGCTTCAGATACGGCCAGCGGGAAAGTCAGCGCCCGGGAACAGGAGGCAATGCTTGATGAGGCTGTTTTGGCGGCTTCCAAGGCAGACCTTGTGGTGATGCCTCTTGGAGAGCATTATTTGCAGAGCGGCGAGGCTGCCAGCCGGGCGATGATCGATCTGCCGGAAGTTCAGATGGCATTGTTTAGAGCCGTTGCCGAAGTAAATCCGAATATTGTCGTTGTCCTCTTTAACGGACGGCCTCTGGATCTGAGAGAAATCAGCGAAAAATCACGGGCAGTGCTGGAAGTCTGGCTTCCGGGAACCGAAGGAGGACACGCAGTTGTCGATGTACTGACAGGCGCAGTGAATCCGTCGGGCAAGCTGACGATGAGCTTTCCGTACTGTGTCGGTCAGGAGCCGATGCATTACAATGAATATGCAACAGGAAGACCATATGACCGAAATGAACGGCTCTGTACAAGATATACAGATGTGCCAAACGAACCGTTATATCCGTTTGGCTACGGATTAAGCTATACGAATTTTGATATATCACCGATCCGCATGAGCGGCAGTGAAGTCACCGAAGATGCGCCGCTGACAGCACAGGTGACAGTAAAGAACACGGGAGATTGCAGCGGAACAGAAGTTGTCCAGCTGTATATCCGCGATATGACGGCCAGTGTGATCCGTCCGGTCAAAGAACTGAAAGGCTTTCAAAAAATATGGCTTGCTCCGGGGGAAGAGAAAGAGGTTTTCTTTGAAATCGATGAGCCGATGCTCCGGTTTGTGCGCTCAGACGGCACATGGGGCAGCGAATCCGGAAAATTCACGCTGTGGATCGGCAGCAGCAGTATGACAGAAAACGGGGCGCAGTTTGAACTGAAGCTCTAATTCACTGATCAGAGGAGAAAAGAAATGGCACGATTATTTGAAAAAGAGCGGGCGCAGGCACGCAAAAAAGCAAAAGAGCTTGTGGCAAAGATGACACTTTTAGAAAAAGCATCTCAGTTAAAATATAATGCGGCGCAGATTAGCCGGCTCGGTATTCCGGCGTATAATTACTGGAATGAAGCGCTGCACGGGGTGGCGCGGGCCGGTACGGCAACAGTTTTCCCTCAGCCCATCGGCATGGCAGCATCTTTTGATGTCAGGGCGGTCAAAAATGCGGGGGATATCATCGCAAAAGAGGGGCGCGCCAAATATAATGAAGCGTCAAAACACGGTGACAGAGATATTTATAAAGGACTGACATTTTGGTCGCCGAATATTAATATTTTCCGTGACCCGCGATGGGGACGGGGACACGAAACTTATGGTGAAGATCCGTATCTGACATCACGCATGGGCGTTAATTTTGTCCTTGGCATTCAGGGCGAAGGCGGTGTGATGAAAGCTGCGGCGTGCGCCAAGCATTTTGCGGCACACAGCGGGCCGGAAGCGCTGCGCCATGAATTTGACGCGAAAGTCAGTATGAAAGATTTGTGGGAAACATATCTGCCGGCATTTGAGGCGCTTGTTAAAGAGGCCGGCGTGGAAGCAGTGATGGGGGCGTATAGTTGTGTCAATGGCGAGCCGACATGTGCGCATCATTATTTAATGGAGGAAGTGCTCAGAGGACAGTGGGGCTTTCAGGGACATTATGTTTCAGACTGCTGGGCGCTGACGGACTTCCACGAACATCACAAAGTGACGAAAAATGCAGGAGAATCGGCTGCGCTGGCGATTGAGCGCGGATGCGATCTTAACTGCGGCGTGACGTACCTCCATTTGGTGGAGGCTGCCAAGGCAGGACTGATCGATGAATCGCTGATTACACAATCTGCGGAGCGTATGATGACTGTACGCTATATGCTCGGCCTGTTCGATGGCAGTGAATATGATCATATTCCGTATGAAGTTGTGGCCTGCAAAGCTCACAGAAAAGCAGCGGTGGATCTGGCGCGTGAGGGCTGCGTACTTCTTAAAAATGATCATGTACTGCCGCTGGATTTAAGACATATCCGAAAATTGGCAGTGATCGGACCGAATGCGGACAGCAGGCGCCCGCTGATGGGCAATTACCACGGTACGGCACCGGGGTATGTGACAATCCTTGAAGGTATACGCCAGGCAGCAGGGGACGATACGGACATTTTCTATTCGGAGGGCTGCCATTTGTTCAAGGATCGTGTGGAAAGTCTGGCCGGGAGACAGGACCGAATGGCGGAGGCTCTGACAGCGGCTGAACACAGTGATGCAGTTATTTTATGTGTCGGTCTTGATGAAACTTTGGAAGGAGAGGAAGGCGACGCTGGCAACTCTTACGCTTCCGGCGACAAGCCGTCATTGAAGCTGCCTAAAGTTCAGGAAGAACTGATTGAAAAAGTTGCGGCTGCAGGAAAGCCGACGGTCGTTGTCCTGATGACAGGAAGCGCTGTAGATTTAAGAATGGCGGATCAAACGTGCGGCGCAATTTTGCAGGCATGGTATCCGGGCGCCGAGGGTGGAAGCGCTGTGGCGGATATTTTATTCGGAAAAGTATCTCCTTCAGGCAAACTGCCGGTGACATTTTATATGTCTGATGATGATCTGCCGGATTTTGAGGACTATAGTATGCGGGAGAGAACTTACAGATATATGACGAAAAAACCGTTGTATCCGTTCGGATACGGGCTTGGATACGCACAGATTGATATTACCGAAGCACAATTGGTACAGCAGCCTGTTTTGGGCGAAGATATGGAAATAGAGGCTGTACTTAAAAACAGCAGTGAGATGGAAGGCAGCGAAGTTGTTCAGGTATATATCAAAGATCTGGAGTCACCGCTTGCTGTGCCAAACTACAGCCTGTGTGCCTTTGAGAAAATTTGTCTGCGGCCGGGGGAATCAGGGAACGTACGGCTGCGCATATCGTCGGACGCTTTGAAGGTTGTGGATACAGACGGCAGCAAAAAGATGGACAGCAGGCATTTCAGACTGTATGTGGGGACATCCCAGCCTGACGAAAGAAGTATAGAATTGACAGGGAAGACACCGGTTCAAATCGATATTCATTTCTAAATGATGTTCACAGCAGGCATATTCGGCGCATAAGCTGAATATATATCATATGTGAAGGCGGGGACAATCATGAGTCTCGGAACCATTTGCCCGGGAGACATCGGCCGGTTTTTAGGACGTTCTGACTGTGTCATCATCGATGTCAGAGATGAAACGGCCTACCGGCATGCTCACATTCCCGGAGCCGTCAACATACCTTATAAAAAGCTGATTGGGACATTCTGCTGTATGCCAGCGGACAGAATTTATATTTTATACTGTGAACACGGTGGTACAAGTCTGATGGCTGCCAGACGTATGTCAGAGTGCGGCTATGAAACACTCAGTCTGATCGGCGGATTTTTAGCTTGCGGGAGACACTGAAAAAGGGTATACTAAAAATGGTTTACTGTTATGTTATGCGGCAGCGACGCAGCCGTTTCATATGTACAGCAAAAGAAAGGGGATATGGTCTGACATTGCCGGGCCATATAATACATAATGAAATTATATGAAATCACGGCACCGTGTCATTTCGGCATGGAAGCTGTTTTAAAAAAAGAGATTTATGATCTTGGCTATGACATTAAAAGAGTAGAAGACGGCAGAGTAACCTTTTCGGGGGATGATGAGGCCATTGTCCGTGCCAATATGTTTTTAAGAACCGCCGAAAGAGTTTTACTGAATCTTGGGAGATTTCATGCAGAGTCTTTTGAAGAATTATTTCAGGGCGTGAGTAAAATCCCATGGGAAGATGTCCTTCCTAAAGATGCAAAGTTTTGGGTAAAAAAAGCTTCGACAGCCAAAAGCAAACTCTATTCTGCGCCGGATATACAGTCTATTGTAAAAAAAGCGATTGTCGAGCGTTTGAAAAAACATTATCATACCAGCTGGTTTGAAGAAAGCGGCGAAGCGTATCCGCTGAGAGTTTTTATCTATAAGGATGAAGTGACGGTGGCTTTGGATACGAGCGGGGAACATCTGCATAAAAGGGGCTATCGGCGGCTCACCTCAAGAGCGCCGGTCTCTGAGACACTGGCGGCAGCAATTATACTGCTGACGCCGTGGAAGGCTGACAGAATACTTGTGGATCCGTTCTGCGGCAGCGGGACCTTTCCCATCGAAGCGGCGATGATCGGCGCCAACATCGCACCGGGGCTCAATCGGGCATTTGCGGCGGAAAAATGGAAACATTTATTTGCGCCGAAGCTTTGGTATGATGCTATCGAAGAAGCAAATGATGAAATGAATCCGGATATTTCCATGGATATACAAGGATATGACATTGACGATGAGATTATCCGTTGTGCCAGACAAAATGCAAAGGATGCCGGGGTGGACAAACTGATTCATTTTCAGCAGCGTCCGGTCAGCGAACTTCACCATCCGAAAAAATACGGCTTTATTATTACAAACCCGCCGTATGGTGAGCGCCTTGAAGAAAAAGCGGCACTTCCGCAGTTATATAAGGAAATGGGCGAGGCTTTCGGACGCTTGGACGGGTGGTCGTACTACATACTGACTTCCTATGAAGACGCGCAGCGTTATATAGGACGGAAAGCGGACAAGAACCGTAAGATCTACAACGGTATGCTAAAAACATACCTTTACCAGTTTTCGGGTCCGAAGCCTCCGAAAGTGAGGAGACAGGAGAGTTAAGTGAAAATTATAAAAAAGCTGATCGGTGTGATTTGCATTGCCGGAGTCGGATGTCTGCTTTATTTTGGAGGAATGGCAGAAGATGTGTCGGATAAAGCGGCGGAGGTTATTTCCAGTTTTTACGGAGTAAAAAAAGCAGATGCCGTCAACAGCGTGCCGGTGGAAGTTTATATTAATGACAGCCGGCTGGATCTTTTGCCGTCGTCCAAATTGTTTATGACAGATGACCTGATCTGGATGGCGGATTCGGGAACAATCAGCCGGATTTTTGAATGCAGTGTGGAACGTATGGACAGTCAGACGGTGCGCATGGAAAAAGACGGGGAGTCGTTCCTGATTTCACAAGACGGTATTTTGACAGAAGGTTCTGACAGTATACAGGTATCGGAACCGACAGTTATGCTGAAAAATGACACAGTTTATATATCGGCTGAAACGGCAGCCCGGCTGTTTCATATGGATTTTACATGGGATGAGTCTTTGAACAGGATTGATATTGAGGGCGGCAGTGCTTTGGCCGCCCTTCCGGACAGCTATGACCTGAGAGATTACGGCAGAGTGCCTGAGGCAAGAAGTCAGGGAAATCTGGGGACATGTTGGGCATTTGCTTCATTATCTGCACTTGAATCCACACTTCTGCCAAAGACATCAGAGACTTTTGCGGTTGACCATCTGTCATTGCTTAACGGTTTTAATATTTCACAAAACGACGGCGGCGATTATAACATTGCACTGGCTTATCTGACATCATGGAGCGGTCCTGTCAGAGAACAGGACGATCCTTACGGAGACAATCAGACGGATGCGTCTTTGACGCCGGTAAGACATCTTCAGGAGGCAGTGAATATTGCCGAAAAAGATTATGATACGATCAAGCGGATGATCATGACCTGCGGAGCTGTGCAGAGTTCCTTCTATTCGGATATTGAAGTGGCCAATATGGACTCCGAATATTACAGCGCGGCAGAAGCCAGCTATTATTATGGCGGCACTGCTTTGGCAAATCACGACATTATTATTATCGGCTGGGATGATCATTATGATAAAAACCGGTTTAAATATGTGCCGGAGCATGACGGCGCCTTTTTGTGCCAAAACAGCTGGGGGCAAAATTTCGGCGACGGCGGCTGCTTTTACATTTCCTATGAAGATACAAATATCGGCAGGAATAATATGGTGTATACAAAAGTTGAAGATGCGGATAATTACGATAAAATTTATCAGACAGACCGTCTTGGATGGATTGGCGCTATCGGTTATAATGAGCCGGAAGCTTATTTTGCCAATAAATATTCGGCAGACGGCATTGAAGCGCTTAAAGCTGTGTCTTTTTATGCGACAGCGCCTGAGACAAGCTATGAAATTTATGTTGTCAGAGAAAAGGCATCATCTCAAAATCTTGACAGCGGTATCTTTTTAAAAAGCGGATTTATTGAGGAAACCGGCTACTATACGGTGCCGTTTGATGGTAATATTACAGTGTCTGGAGATTTTGCGGTCATTGTGAAAATATTTACAGAAGATGCAGTGCATCCGGTCGCCATCGAATACAATGGTGAGCATCATGAATTTGATGCGGATTTAAGCGACGGTGAAGGATATATCAGCTATGACGGCAGATATTGGCAGCGGGCGGAAGAAAATTATGCCTGCAATCTCTGTCTGAAAGCATTTACAGATCAAATAGAATAGAGGAATACATCATGAAAAGAATAATCTTTGCCACAGGCAATGAAGGAAAACTCAGGGAGATCCGGATGATCTTAAAAGATTTTCCGGTAGAAATTGTATCGATGAAAGAGGCCGGCATTGATGTCGATATCGACGAGAATGGTACGACTTTTGAGGAAAATGCTCTGATTAAAGCAAGAACGATTATGAAAATGACGGGAGATATTGTCCTCGCAGATGATTCAGGACTGGAAATTGATTATTTTGACGGGGCCCCGGGAGTCTATTCAGCACGATTCCTTGGAGAAAATACGTCTTACGATGTTAAAAATCAATATATTCTGGATAAGATGGAAAATGTCCCGGAAGAAAAGCGCACAGCAAGATTTGTCTGTGTGATGGCTGCTGTATTTCCGGATGGCACAGAAGTTACGCGCCGGGGAACGATCGAGGGCATGATCGGTTATGAAATTGCCGGTGAAAATGGTTTTGGTTATGATCCTATTTTCTTTGTTCCTGAATACGGTTGTATGAGCGCGCAGCTTGAGCCTGATGTGAAAAATGAAATCAGCCACAGAGGCAAGGCGCTCCGGGCGCTTAGAGATGCCATCGGGGATCGGTTAAAATAGAGATGGAGATAGAAACCTATGAAAATACTGATTGTCAGTGACACGCATGGTAAAAATTTAAATTTGGAAAGAATTCTTGAATATGTACCGCCCATTGATCTGCTGATTCATTTGGGCGATATTGAAGGAGGCGAAGACTTTATTGAGGCAATTGCACCGTGTCCGGTGGAAATGGTTGCCGGCAATAATGACTTTTTTTCATCGCTTCCAAAAGAGAAAGTGATTGAACTGGGAAGATATCACAGAGCCTTTTTGTCACATGGGCATTATTATTATGTCAGTTTCGGTACGGAACAGATTATTGAGGAGGCAAAATCCAGAGACTGTGATATTGCCATTTTCGGACATACACATCGTCCGCTCATCGAAAAACATGATGATTTTCTGTGCCTCAATCCGGGCAGTTTATCTTTCCCGCGACAGGAAAATCGCCGGCCGTCGTATATTATTATGAATATTGAAGAGGACGGCGAAATCCACGCAGCGGTGAATTATTACTGAAGAGGACGGGCGGGAAACCGGCCTAAAGAGTGGGTATTGTCTAAACTTTTAAAAAAATTAAAAAAATTGAAAAAAGGTGTTGACAGAATAGGAAGTCTATAATATAATGTATCTTGCGTTGAGGAAAGCGCGAAAGACGCGCTGGAAACGGGGTGTGGCTCAGCTTGGCTAGAGCGCCTGATTTGGGATCAGGAGGTCGCAGGTTCGAATCCTGTCACCCCGATTTAACTCAAGATGCGGGTGTAGTTCAATGGTAGAACACCAGCCTTCCAAGCTGGATACGTGGGTTCGATTCCCATCACCCGCTTTGCCGGGAAGGCAAAATTGAATAGTAATCCAATTACTACCCATGAGTCTGTAGCTCAGCTGGATAGAGCAACGGCCTTCTAAGCCGTGGGTCGGGGGTTCGAATCCCTTCAGGCTCGTTTGATTTCTGAGTCATTCAGAAATTCATCTATGGTGGGTATGGCGCAGTTGGTTAGCGCGCCAGATTGTGGCTCTGGAGGCCCAGGGTTCGAGTCCCTGTACCCACCTTGCCTATTGGGCTATCGCCAAGCGGTAAGGCACAGGACTTTGACTCCTGCATTACGTTGGTTCGAATCCAACTAGCCCAGCTTAAAAAGAATATAGGATATTAGAATGTCTTATATATAAATGAATATGGGATATTAGCTCATGCCTGAGCCCTTGGCGAGGCAGTGCCGAGTCTAGTGCGAAGGTAGTTCTTGGGAGCGAAGCGAGAAAGAACGGCGCAACCTACTGAGCGAATGTCTTATATATATAAATGAATATGGGATATTAGCTCAGTAGGTAGAGCACTTGACTTTTAATCAAGTTGTCCGGGGTTCGAATCCCCGATGTCTCATGATTAGCCTTGAAGCCATCTTCAAGGCTATAATTTTCTTTCGCGATACACCCGAAAGTGGTTGACGCGATTGCGCGGATGTGGCGGAACTGGCAGACGCGCCAGACTTAGGATCTGGTACTTCGGTGTGCAGGTTCGATTCCTGTCATCCGCATTTGATGTAATACTTAAACCCATACTAAAAAATCAGTGGTTTGAGTAGTTTTTTATAGGGTGAGCAGGTCGATTTTGAGGATCGGGCTGCTCATTTTTTTGCTTGACAATTTCCGCTTCTTGTTCTTGTTGGGGGCTACAAATATTTTAGCGAGAGGCACGAAAACATCTTCTCAACGGTAAGTAGAAAAGGTATAATGGGGGAAAAGATTGGATTTTTGTAGGAGGTGCCCTAGTGAAAATAGAGATTGGCAAAGATTTTCCAAAATATTTCAAGCCTTCATATCCAGAAGAATTCGAATTGTTTTCTCATTTTGAAGTAACATCAGGAATACCGGCCGTTCTGTTTGCAATTACCACTTGGAAAGAAAACGGCAAACCGAATGTGTGCTTTCATTCTTGGAGCTGCTTTCATGGGGACAAAACTGCTTTCTTTGCTGTGATGGGAAATCTATATCAGCACACCCATACCTA
>DVJY01000004.1 GCA_018716485.1 Candidatus Scybalocola faecipullorum | reverse complement strand
TCTGTTTAAAATAAAATATTGGATTTATTTTTTAAAAGTCTGGCACCGTTGACAATAGACATTACCCCGACGGTTACTCCGGCAATGATAATGATAATGCCAAACACCAAATTTCCGGCACCGACATTTTTCATTGTCCTGTATATCTTTTCATGAACGTTAAGCACTCGTTTTTCTTTCATTATTTCACCCCATACTGCGCATAGTAAGCATCGATAGCTTCTTTCAGCGCATCATTGATCACAACTTTGCCTCCGACTTCTTTATTATACAGGCACTCTACCACATCGGCCATGGAAACAATTGCCGCTGTCTCAATACCGTACAGTTCCTTGATTTCATCAAGAGCGCTCTTTTTGCCGCCTTTGCCTACTTCCATACGGTTCAAAGAAACAATCAGTCCTTTGATCTGTACATCTGCCTGAGCTTTCAGTATAGGGAAAGTTTCTTCAATAGATTTTCCTGAAGTTGTCACGTCCTCGATCATCACAACACGGTCGCCGTCTTTCAGATTGGAGCCGAGCAAAATTCCTGTATCTCCGTGGTCTTTGACTTCTTTGCGGTTGGAGCAGTACCGAACATCTTTGCCGTAAAGTTCACTGATTGCCATAGATGTGGCCACTGCCAGAGGAATTCCTTTATAAGCAGGCCCAAACAGTACATCAAAATCAAGTCCATAGTTATCATGAATGGCTTTGGCATAATATTCGCCCAGTTTTCTCAGCTGTGTACCTGTGACATAAGCGCCGGCATTCATAAAAAACGGAGACTTTCTGCCGCTCTTTAATGTGAAATCACCAAATTTGAGCACTTCGCTGTCCACCATAAATTCGATAAACTCTTTCTTGTATTGTTCCATATCTATAAAACCTCCTGTATAGACGGGTTCCGATGCCCGAATCATATGCTTTTGAACTATATTCTTTTTTATTCTACCATATCTCAGAGGGATTTTCAATTAAGAAAAGAAATGCTTCAGCATACGCTGTCCGTTAGCCTGACAAATATCCTCTCATGCAGGCATGGCGCTGTCTGCCGGTTGTATCGCACAAAAAAAGACACAGGAATAAATTTTCCCTGTGCCTCAAAAAATATTTTACCCCGACTCTGGACAAAGAGCCTTATTTTTCGCCCATTGACGCCTTGCGCATACTTTCCGCAAACATCTTTTTTTCTTTGCTCGGTTCATAGATTCTTTCGCCGCTGCTGTTGTAGTACAAAATTTTATCCTTAGGGATTTCCAGTGTCAGTGTATCCGGCGTTTCCTGCCATTGGTTGTCCGTTTTGACAAGCAATCTGCCGATATCAGTTGTCACATCATATAAAATATCGCTGCCCATCGGCTCAAACACATTCACTGTACCGCCGATCACATAAGCGGACGTTTTTTCTGTATCGGTTTTCACCCGGATATCTTCCGGCCGTATACTTACATACCCGAAATATGTTTTAAGAATATTGGCCGGAGGATTTCCTATAAATCCGGCCACAAATACATGATTCGGGTTCGTATACATTTCCTTAGGCGTACCCTGCTGCACAATATTGCCCTCGTTGAGCAAAATAATATTGTCCCCCATTGTCATTGCTTCTGTCTGATCATGCGTCACATATACAAAGGTTGTCCCCAGTTTTTTATGAAGATTTAAAATGCTGTGACGCATTTGGTTGCGCAGTTTGGCATCCAAATTTGAAAGCGGCTCATCCATTAAAAAGACTTCCGGATTTTTAACAATCGCCCTTGCCAGCGCCACACGCTGGCGCTGGCCGCCGGACATTTGTCCCGGAAGCTTTTTATACTGATCTTCCAGTTCAACTGTATGCAGCGCCTCCATAACTTTTTTGCGCCGTTCTTCTTTAGGTACTTTTTTAATTTTCAAACTGTATTCCACATTTTTAAAAGCAGTCATATGCGGATAAAGGGCATAATTTTGAAAAACCATGGCTACCTGACGGTCTTTCGGCTCTGCATGGGTCACGTCTTTGCCGGAAATCCATATTTCTCCGCCGTCGCTAGTCTCAAGTCCGCTTAATATACGCAGCAATGTCGATTTACCGCATCCGGACGGTCCGAGAATAATTGTAAACGAACCATCCGGAATATCCAGATCAATATTATTTAATACCTGTGTCTGATCAAACGCCTTACTAATATCTTTTATCTGAATTTCACCCATACTGAGCCTCCAACATTTTTTCTCGAATTTTTTGCATTTCTTCTCCGGTCACACCGATTGTTTTCATGTAATTGACCGGCCCGCCATACCGCTCATTTAAGTAATCCAGCGTCCTTCTCATCGTATCCGGATCGGACTCAAAAATTTCCATCGGTATATCAGTAATCCCGCTGTCTTTAAGCTGCGCCAGCTGACGCATCGTTACTGCGCGATTGTTATCACCCGACGATGCATAATCCGCAATGATTTGATCTTCACACACACCGCACACTGCCAAAATAAGCATCGCTGTCACACCTGTTCTGTCTTTGCCCGCGGTACAGTGGAAAATAATGCCTTCAGACTCTCCGGCAATAATTCTGATTTCTCTTCTGATCGCTTCTTTGTGATTTTCCAGTATATCCACATAAAGGGTATACAGTAAATCCTTCGGCGCGCATGCTGTATCGACCGCACCTGCAATCGGAATCGCATAGTATACGAGATGATTACTTTCGTTAAACGGATCGCTCGCTTTCTTTTCCTTAGATATTCTCAGATCAATACTCGTTTTGATGCCGTAAGCTTCCAGCCGTCCGACTTCCTTTTCTGTCAGCAGGGAAAGATCACCGCCCCGCAGAAGCACATGTTTTTTCAGAGGAATGCCGTCCCCATTGATATAACCGCCCAACTCGCGTATATTGTTGGCCGACTCAAAATCCATTGGTGCATTGGCACTGTATATCATTATTTAATACCGCCTTTCATAAATGAGTTGATAATACGTCCGCTCATAAAGACATACACAATTAAAATAGGAATCGTGGAAATCGTTGCCGCCGCCATTGAAGCGCCCCACATGTTGGTATCTGTTCCTGTAAATGACTTCAGGCCGATCTGTATCGGTTTGATATCGTCGGTTCTTGCAATCAGCGTCGGCCAAAGGTAGTCATTCCATGCTGTGATGACAAGTACAATGCCAAGAGAGGCAATACTTGATTTCATATTCGGCATGACGATATCTTTTAAAATCTGCAGTTCGCTGCTGCCATCCATGCGCGCCGCATCAATGAGAGCCTTAGGCATTGAATTAAAATTCTGATACATGGATATATTGGCAAACACAGAACAGCAGTGGGGAAGAATCATGGCAATGAGCGTATTATTCATGCCCATATTGATAATTTCCACATAATTCGGGATCATGATAGCCTGAACAGGAATGAGCCATGTTACCGACAAAACGCCGTAAACAATGGTTTTCCCTTTAAAATTCCAACGTGTAAATGCATAGGCAAATAACACGGCAACTGCCAGCTGGATCAGCGCTGTGCCAAGACTGACAACAACAGAGTTAAACATCATTTTCAGCAGAGGTACTGTCGTAAACGCCGCTGCATAGTTATCAAATGTGGGATTGGCCGCGATCAGATCATAACCGAAAATATCCGAGCCATTTTTCAATGACGATACAATCATCCAGTACAGCGGAAAGATTGCCGAAAATGCCAGTATGATTAAAATAATATGTGTCGCAATCCGCGATAATTTTTTTGTCATGATCTTTCACCTCGTTAATTATCATAAAAGGCAAGCCGCTTTGAAATCTTCTGCAGAAGAAGGGCAATAATGCCGAAAATCACAAGAAATACGAGCGAAGCAGCCGCGCTGACGCCGACGTTTGAATTTCCGAAAGCATATTTATAAATTAAATAGTAAATATTCGTTGTTGTCCCATAAGGCCCGCCCTGTGTCAGTACGTCAATATAAGTAAATGTCCACTGGCTGGCAAAAAGAATACTCATCATGATCATCAGCATCATTGTCGGAGACAGCAGCGGCACTGTAATATCAATAAATCTTCTGAATCCCCCTGAGCCATCCATTCTCGCCGCCTCATAGTATTCCGGGCTGATATTGCCGATAGCTGCCGAAAACATCAGCGCCGAAAACCCGATCATTTTCCATCCGCTGATCAGGGCGATCATCAGTCTTGCAAGTCCCTCTGTCATGAAAAAATTCAGGCCATTGTCAATAAATCCCATTGAAATCAGCACATGATTGATCAGACCATTCGTCTGATGCAGCAGCCACTGAAATACGGTCGATGTGGCGACCGGCGGCATGATCAGCGGCAAAAAGATAAGCACTCTGTATATGCGCTGCGTTCTCGGCTTAAGATTTTGTATAAGCGCTGCGATCAGCATCGGCATTATGACCGAGAAGGGCAGCATCATTAAGATATAATAAAAAGTGTTTGCGATCGCCGAAGCAAATTCGGGAGCCTGAAATAATGCGCTGAAATTACTGAGTCCGACAAACTCCGGCACTGTTCCCGGAAGCATGTTCCAGTCATACAGCGTATACATTAATGTCTGGATCAGCGGCTTGATCATCCAAAACACAATCAATACAATCGTCGGCAAAAGAAACAGCCACGGCTTTATCTTTCCCGACAGTTTCTCACTTTGAACTTTTTGGCTCTTCTTTGCCCGCGCATTCATTTGAATCTCTGTCTGTTTCTTTGCAATTTCTGTCATTGTTCTCTCCATCCATCAATTTCAGGGAAAATATGAAAATATACTTTCCCTGAAAACTATCCGGTCATTGATCACTGAATATATTGATTCATCTGGTCCTGATAATCTTTCATTGTTTCTGCA
>DVJY01000003.1 GCA_018716485.1 Candidatus Scybalocola faecipullorum | reverse complement strand
GGAAAAAGAAAACCGAAAGCGCTCAAACTTCCGGTTCAGAAGGCGGCACTGTACAGCCGGTATCGCTGCCGATTCATCAGATTATCAAGCGCCGGGGCGTCAAGGAAGTCATGGTCTGCTTTTTCTGCTACTGCTCTCTTGAGATGACAACGAGCATGTGGGCCGCAAGTTACTGTACGATTAATCGGGGCATTGATGCGGAAACAGCCGCCACATGGGCCAGCCTGTTTTATATCGGCATCACTATCGGCCGGTTTATATGCGGTTTTATCACCATCTGGGTCAACGACCGGAACATGATCCGCCTCGGTCAAATATTGATTGCTGCAGGCGTTATACTGATGATGCTCCCGTTTAACAATACCATTTTGCTGATCGGCTTAATCACTGCCGGCGTAGGCTGTGCACCGATCTATCCATCTATTATCCATGAAACACCTGCCAATTTCGGACCGGCACTGAGCCAGTCTATTATTGGCATACAGATGGCTTCTGCATATGTGGGCACCAGCTTTATTCCGCCGCTGTTCGGCCTGATTGCTGATCATGTCAGCATTGCTCTGTATCCGTTTTTTATCGCTCTGATTCTCATATTGATGGTTATCATGTCAGAACAGCTGCACCGAAAAACCGTTAAATCTTCAAAAGACCTTGTTTAACGCACAGGTTTGAGCCGATAATACAAAAGCCCTGTCACATCCGCCAAAAACCAGCCGATCGGTACTGACCACCATATGCCAGCCACGCCCACGGCCGGTATGGCGGATAAAATATAAGCAAGGGCAACACGGGTGCCCAGAGATATGACTGTGAGCACGACGGACATGCCCGGCTTTCCCAGCGCTCTGTACAGCCCGTACAGCAAAAACAGACAGCCGATACCGCAGTAAAAGGCCCCTTCTATATGCAGATATAATACGCCTTCCCGGATAATTTCCGTTTCACTGCTGTCAATGAACAGCCCCATCAGAGGTTCTGCAAAAAGCCATACAGCTGCCGAAATGATTATGCAAAAAATGACCGCCGCTGCGACAGCGCCTTTTAGGCCTGCCCGGATGCGGTCTTTCTTTTTGGCGCCGTAATTTTGCGCAATAAATGTTGAAAATGCATTGCCGAAATCCTGAACTGGCATATAAGCAAATGCATCTATTTTTACAGCTGCGGCAAAGGCCGCCATCACAGAAGCTCCAAAGCTGTTGACCAGACCCTGAACCATCAAAATACCCAAATTCATCACCGACTGCTGGATACACGTCAATACAGAAAATCCGGCAATTTCTTTGAGGCAGGATTTTTTAAGACGGCAATGTTTTTTGCTCACTCTCAGCCAAGGGCAGCCGGCCCATGTATAAATTGCCAACCCGATACCGGAAACATACTGAGCGATCACTGTTGCCAGCGCCGCGCCTGCCGCGCCCAAATTCAGTCCGACCACAAACCATAAATCCAAAACAATATTTAAAACTGCGGAAACCGCCAGAAAAATCAGCGGAACGACCGAATTGCCGACAGCCCTTAAAAGCGACGCAAAATAGTTATATAAAAAAGTAGCCGCAACGCCGAAAAAGATGACAAATAAATATTCCCTCATCATTGTCCACACTTCATCGGGCACTTGAAGAAATATTTTAATACCGTCAAGGCAGACAAATGCTACGATATTTAATATTACCGTCAGAGCAGCAATTAAAATAAAAGAAGCAAAAATACCTTCTTTCAACCCCTGCTCGTCTTTTCCGCCGTATCGGATTGAAAATACAGCGCCGCTGCCCATACATAATCCCAGCAGGATCGACGTCAGGAATGTCATCAGTGTAAATGCGGAACCTACGGCAGCCAATGCATTGGCGCCCAAAAAGCGTCCGACAATGAGCGTATCTGCTACATTGTAGCACTGCTGCAAAAGATTTCCAAAAATCATCGGCACAGCAAATGCGAACATAGATCTCATTACAGGTCCTTTTGTCAAATCACCCTTCACTTTCATCATCGCTTTCTTTTCGTAATTTTTTTCTTTCGTTATGTAAGAAATTATAGATAAAATTGCAGCATAAGTCAACAGCATGATTGCCAATCGTTTCTTTTTTTTGTATAATAACTGGTATGAAAGAAGGGATACGATGTTTTTAGAAGGTTTAGATTCACTTGATCAAAAAATCATACAATTACTCACAGAAAATGCCCGTATGTCCTACTCCGAAATCGGCCAGAAAATCGGCATTTCCCGGGTTGCGGTCAAAGCCCGGATCGACGCACTTGAACAGCGCGGCATTATTGAAGAATATACGACCGTCATCAACCCGCAAAAGATCAGCGGCGCCGTATCATGCTACTTTGAAATTGAAACAGTCCCGGAAACACTTTCCCGTGTTACCGACATCTTAAGCAATAATGAAATAATCACCCAGATTTACCGAGTCACCGGAAAAAACAAACTGCACGTCCATGCAGTCGCCGCCAATGCCGATGAAATGGAGCGGCTCATCAATGACGTTATCGATCCTCTGCCCGGTGTAACCGAGTGCAGCTGCAATATGATTCTATCCCGGATTAAAGATATCAAAGGATTACGGCTGTAAAGCAACGTCAAAAAGATAGAAATTCAAAAAAATGTTGCATTTTTCTTCAGAATAGTGTATTATAGTAAAGCACCTGTAGCTCAGTGGATAGAGCAATGGCCTCCGGAGCCATGTGCGTGGGTTCAATTCCCGTCAGGTGCGTGATGAAAGTCCTGCAATGCAGGACTTTTTTTAATCCCTTAATTAAAGAGGGGAATGTCCCGGCTCACCGGGCACACTCCCCTCTGAATGTTTCACAAATTATATGAATTACATACGCTCTTCCAGCGCTTTGACAACTGTTTCAAGCACTTTGATGCGGGCATAGTATTTGGAATTACCTTCCACGATCACCCACGGTGCATTAGTCGTTGATGTCCTGACGATCATCTCATCGACTGCTCTGACATACTCATCCCATTTTGCACGGTTGCGCCAGTCTTCGTCAGTGATCTTCCACTGTTTTTCCGGCGTTTCCATACGTTCTTTAAAACGGCGTTCCTGCTCATCTTTATCAATATGGAGCCAGAATTTGATCACAATCGTACCAAAGTTGGTCAAATTGGCCTCCATCTGATTAATTTCCTTATAAGCTCTGCGCCATTCTTCTTCAGTACAGAAACCTTCAATACGTTCTACCATGACGCGGCCGTACCATGTTCTGTCGAAAATAGCAATATGGCCTGCTTTCGGAATGCTGTTCCAAAAACGCCACAGATAGTGATGGGCTTTTTCTATATCATTCGGTGATGATGTAGGCACCACTTCATATCCTCTCGGGTCAAGGGTCTCTGTCAGACGGCGGATAGCGCCGCCCTTGCCGCCGGCATCCCAGCCTTCAAAAGCCAGTACGACCGGAATCCTTTGTTTATACATCTTGCTGTGGAGTTTTTCCATACGACCCTGAAGTTCTCTGAGTTTCTTTTTATAAGCTTCTTTTGTCATTGTCTTGTTCAGATCTACGCCATCAAGCACCGTTGTCCTGAATCCATTACCCGGCGTTTCTTCGTTATTTTCCACAGGCTTAGCAGGCTGCGGCGCTTCGGTTTTTGCCTTCTGCGCGGCCTTTACTTCCTCGATTTTTGCCTGCATTGCATTTACAACTGTGGACAAAATCTTCGCTTCCGCATACTCTTTATTCGTCGCCTCAATAATCGTCCAAGGCGCAAATTCTGTATCCGTATTCTCGATCATTTCTTCATAGGCATATACATAATCATCATATTGTTTATTATGTCTCCAGTCTTCCTCTGTTACGCGCCACTGCGTTTCCGGAGATTCTTCCAGTTTTTTAAAGCGCTTCTTCTGCTCTTTTTGAGAAATATGCAAAAACAGTTTAATAATCAAGTTGTTGTCTACGGAAAGCGCTTCCTCAAAATTAATAATATCGGTATATGCATTCTTCAACTCTTGAGTAGACTCTCTGTGGTCAATCCGGTCATTGAGTACTTTTCTGTACCAGCTGCGGTCAAAAATATGGATTCTTCCTTTAGCCGGCGTCTTTGTCCAGAACCGCCACAAAAACGGACGCATATATTCTTCTTCAGTTTCCTCCTGGATTGTAAATACTTTAAAACCTCTCGGGTCCATAGGCTGAATCAGACGATTGATCAATGTCCCTTTGCCTGCGGCGCCCCATCCTTCAAATATGATCATAATCGGAATACCCAGATTTTTAGCATCCCTCTGAAGCTGTGCCAGCTTTGTTCCAAGTTTTTCTATAAGCCCCTTTGCCTCTTTTTTGCTCAGCTTTTTCGACAGATCAATTTTCTCAAGCATAAGCTTTACCTCCTCTTTCTCCAATATATATATTATTAATAGAATACCACAATTTTACGAAAATACAAATAAAAAAGCTGCAGAAGTTACAATTTTTTCTGCAGCTTTTAAAGTTTTTTGACATTTTATACATTAAACATCAGATCAGCATAGGTTGGGAATGGCCATTCTTTTTCATCGACAAGCATTTCCAGAGCATCTGCCGGTTTTCTCAGCTGTTCCATTGCTCTAACAACTTCGTCCCTATAGAATACAGCCTGCGCCCGCCCTGTCTCCATGGACGCCGCTTTCTGCGTCACTTCTTCAAGATCATCAAGCGCTTTATACATATCTGACAGATGTGCCTGACACTGGTCAAGAATCCTCTTCTGCACATGAGGTTTTGCGCCTGCCGCTTCAATTTCATTGACTGATTTTGCCACTGTCATTGTGTAACGTATAACTGCCGGCAAAATTTCTTTTTTAGCCATATCAAGCATCGTCCGTGCTTCCACATTAATGACTTTGGCATAGGTCTCATAGCCGACTTCCTCTCTGGAAATAAGTTCATTGCGGGTCATCACTTTATGGCGTTCAAACAAAGCGATTGCCTTCGGATCGGACAATGCCGCATGGGCGTCTACCGT
The DNA here is from genome assembly GCA_018716485.1 of Candidatus Scybalocola faecipullorum. Classification (GTDB taxonomy): domain Bacteria; phylum Bacillota; class Clostridia; order Lachnospirales; family Lachnospiraceae; genus Scybalocola_A; species Scybalocola_A faecipullorum. The sequence goes on along the minus strand of DVJY01000003.1, from coordinate 53,483 downwards.
ATTGTTTATATTCGGCAGACCTCTGCGTGCCGCTTCCTCAATCCATTCCTCCGAGTAGCCGTTGCCGTTAAAAACAATACGGATATGTTCTGAAATCCACCGTTTTGTCAGATCATGGGCCGCCATGTCTTTATTATCGGCTGCCTCAATCATATCTGCCGCCTGTCCGAGAGCATCGGCAACAATGGTATTCAAAACAGTATTGGCATCGGCAATAGAGGCTGACGAGCCGACCATACGGAATTCAAACTTATTATTTGTAAATGCAAACGGTGATGTTCTGTTTCTGTCTGTAGCATCTTTCATAAACGTAGGCACTGTAGATACGCCCACGTCCACCTGCGAACCTTTTTTAGAACTTGTGGCTTCACCTTTTTCACAAAGCTGGTTAAGCACGTCTTCCAGCTGTTCGCCTAAAAACACGGAAATAATTGCCGGCGGTGCTTCATTAGCTCCGAGACGGTGATCGTTGCCCGGATTTGCCGCAGCCTCGCGAAGCAGCGGCGCATATTCATCGACAGCTTTTAAAATAGCGGCAAGAATTAAAAGGAAACGACGGTTCTCGTGAGGAGCTTTGCCCGGATCCAAAAGATTAACACCTGTATCTGTAGTCATTGACCAGTTGTTATGCTTGCCTGAACCATTGACACCTTCAAATGGCTTTTCATTGAGAAGGCAGACAAGATTTTGACGGAGCGCCACTTTTTTCATAGTCTCCATCATCAGCTGATTGTGGTCTGTCGCCACATTTACCACATCATAGATCGGGGCAAGTTCATGCTGTGCAGGAGCGACTTCATTATGCTGGGTCTTCGCGCTGATACCAAGCTTCCACAGCTCTTCATTCAAATCGGACATATACGCAAGAATCCGCTCTTTAATACTTCCGAAATAATGATCGTCAAGTTCCTGACCTTTCGGAGCCGGTGCTCCGAAAAGAGTTCTTCCTGCAAAGATCAGGTCTTTTCGTTTCAAATAAGCATCTCTGCTGACAATAAAATATTCCTGTTCCGCGCCGACGCTTACATTGACCTTCTTTGCATCATTGTCGCCAAAAAGCCGCACAATACGCATTGCCTCTTTATTAAGCACTTCCATAGATCTTAAAAGCGGCGTCTTTTTATCAAGGGCATCGCCGGTATATGAGAAAAAGACAGTAGGAATACACAAAACCGCACCTGTCGGAGATTCATGAATAAATGCCGGCGATGTACAGTCCCATGCTGTATAACCTCTTGCCTCAAAGGTTGAGCGCAGACCGCCGGAAGGAAATGATGAGCCGTCAGATTCTCCTTTAATCAGCTCTTTGCCCGAAAATTCCATCAGAACGCCGCCGTTTTTCTTCGGCGAAATAAACGCATCCTGCTTTTCCGCGGTAAATCCGGTCAGCGGCTGGAACCAGTGGGTGTAGTGGGTCGCGCCTTTTTCCAGCGCCCACTCCTTCATCTCATGAGCCACGATTTCCGCCACATGACTGTCCAGATCAGTGCCGTTTTCAATCGTCTTTTGCAGTTCATTATAAATCTTCTTTGGAAGACGCTCCTGCATCGTCCTGCCATCAAACACATTTTCGCCAAAAATTTCAGGAACTTTGATTTTTTTATCCATTCGCTTATTTTTCCTCCTCTGATTCACCTATTCGGTCAGCGTGCCGATATAATAAAAGCCTTTGCACATATCAAGACGCACTTTCACCAGTCTGCCTATGAGTTCATCGCTGCCTTCGAAATGCACAAGCAGGTTATTGCTCATCCGGCCGGTAACCATGCCGGCGTCATGGCTGTTTTTTTCCTCCACAAGCACTTCTACTGTTTCGCCTGTATATCTGCTGCATACATCGGATGATATATCCTGTACAGCCTTTAAAAGACGGTCGAAACGGTCCTTGATCACGTCCTGAGGCACCTGATTGTCCATCACTGCCGCTTTTGTGCCGGTCCGTTTAGAATAAATAAATGTATAAGCGCTGTCAAAACGGACTTTTTCTACAACATCCATTGTTTCCAGAAAATCTTCTTCTGTTTCTCCCGGAAAACCGACGATAATATCTGTTGTCAGTGAAATGTCCGGACATGCCGCTCTGATTTTATCGACAAGCTTCAAATAATCTTCTTTCGTATAATGCCGGTTCATTTCTTTTAAAATCCGGCTGCTGCCTGACTGCAGGGGCAGATGAAGGTGGCGGCATATTTTCTTTGACTCTCCCATCACTTCAATCAGTTCATCCGACAAATCTTTCGGATGGGATGTCATAAATCGTATGCGCTCCAGACCGTCAATTTTTTCTATTTCTCTCAGAAGCCCGGCAAATGTCATCGGATGTTCCAAATTTTTTCCGTATGAATTCACATTCTGTCCAAGGAGCATCACTTCCACAACGCCGTCGGCAACTGCGCGGCGGATTTCAGCAATAATATCCTCCGGTGCTCTGCTGCGCTCACGTCCGCGCACATACGGAACAATGCAGTAGCTGCAGAAATTGTTGCATCCAAACATAATATTGATTCCTGTTTTAAACGGATATTTTCTCTCCACCGGCAAATCTTCCACGATTTGATCCGTATCTTTCCAAACATCAATCAGCGTCCGAGATTTTTGGCCATCTTCTGATGATTCGATACACCTCCATAAAAGTTCTGCAAATTTATAAATATTGTGAGTGCCGAAAATCAGATTTACATGTCTGTAACTTGTTTTGATCTTTTCAACCACTTCCGGCTCCTGCATCATGCATCCGCACAGAGCAATCATCATATGCGGATTTTTTTCCTTAACTTTTTTCATATATCCCAGATGACCGTAAACTTTTAAATTGGCATTTTCACGGACTGTGCATGTATTGTAAATGACAAAATCGGCGGTTTCATCTTCAATCATCGTATATCCGATATTTTCCAAAATGCCGACCAGTTTTTCCGAATCCCTTGCATTCATCTGACATCCGAAAGTAACCACACAGGCTGTCATATCCCGTCCCAGCGTCTGTTTCATCTGAGTGATATAATCTCTCGCCTTTGCCATAAAGTAATATTGACGCTGCGGTTCCCTGACCGGCCCCTGTCCTTCAAGCTGACTCATAAAATTCGTATCTTCCAAAATCATTCTCCTTTAACGTAAAATCAAGGGCGCACCTGACCGCTGCCATAGATAACATACTTTGTCGTTGTAAGCGCCTTCAACCCCATCGGCCCCCGCGCGTGAAGTTTCTGTGTACTGATGCCGATTTCAGCGCCGAACCCGAATTCAAAGCCATCAGTAAAGCGGGTAGACGCATTGACGTAAACCGCCGCCGCGTCAATCTCATCAAGAAATTTTCTTGCATGATCGTAATTTGATGTAATGATTGCTTCCGAATGTTTTGTATTATAGCGGTTAATATGGGCGATGGCCTCATCTATATTTTTTACTGTTTTCACTGAAATAATAGCATCCAGATATTCTGTGCTCCAGTCTTCTTCTGTGGCCGGGACTGCAGACGGCAGCGCCTGAAGCGCTCGTTCATCGCCCCGTATTTCAACATGCTTGGTATAAAGCTTCTCAGCAATAGACGGCAGCGCCCGGTCAATGATGTTTTCGTGGATCACAAGCGATTCGCAGGCATTGCATACCCCCAGCCGCTGTGTCTTTGCATTAAAAATAATATCTGACGCCATCTCAATGTCGGCACAATCATCCACATAAATATGACAGTTTCCTGTCCCTGTCTCAATGACCGGCACTGTGCTGTTTTGTACAACCGTGCGGATCAGTCCCGCACCGCCTCTCGGAATAAGCACATCGACATAGCCGTTCATGCGCATGAACTCTTTCGTCACTTCTCTGTCGGAAGATTCAATCAGCTGAACACAATATTTGTCCAGCCCCATATTTTCAAGGACTTCCTGGATAAGCGCAACGATGGCCTTATTGGAATGGAGCGCGTCGCTTCCGCCTTTTAAAATAACCGCATTGCCGGCTTTAAAGCATAGACCGAATGCATCTGCCGTAACGTTTGGCCTAGACTCATAAATAATGCCTACAACACCCAGCGGTACACGCTTTTGACCAATCTCAAGTCCGTTTGGCCGTTTCCACGCATGAATCACTTCGCCGACCGGATCTTCCAGCGCTGTCAATTTCACTAAGCCTTCCGCCATACCTGCAATACGCTCCTTTGTCAGCATCAGACGGTCGATCAGCGATTCTTTCATGCCTTTTTCCCGCGCTTCCTTCACATCTTCGGCATTGGCTGAAAGTATAGACCCTTCATTTCTGAGAAGCGCCGCAGCCACAGCGCCGAGACATGCGTTTTTTTCAGACACGCCAAGCTTTGCTGTCTCCGATGCTGCAGCTTTTGCTGCTTCACCCAGTCTTTGCAACATTTCATTCATCCTCGTATTCTCCTCCTATCTGTAGATGTCTTTTTCTGTAACAATCATCTGCGGCTTTTGATCCCACGGCTGTGACGGAACGCTCTCAACGACTTGAAAATCCCATGCCGCAGCCACAGTATATATTTGACCGCAGCCGGCCAGATATGTATCGTAATATCCGCCGCCGTAACCGATTCTGTGCCTGTGCCTGTCAAAAGCAACGCCGGGCATGACCATCAAAATATCCTCACAGGACACATCTTTGCCCGGAAATAGCGCTCTGTGCGAAACAGGCTCTAAAATACCCATCTTTCCCGGATGGGTGTCGCGCTCAACCGATGTGATCTCACAGAAAATCATGGTCCTCGGTCCGGTCACTTTCGGCACAGCAATCCTTTTACCGTCTCTAATGGCCTGACCAATCAGCGATAACGTATCTGCCTCGCCTGCAAAGCTTAAATAACACCACAGCCAGCTGCAGCGGCTGTAGGCTTCCAGCGAACATATTTTTTTTGCGATCACAGCGCCGCCATCTGCAATATCTTTCTGCGGCAGTTTTGCCCGGCGTGCGGCCATCTCTTTACGCAGTTCTTTTTTTATATCATTCAATGGCTTTTCTTCTCCGTTTTTTTTCTCGACTTAACATCAACAATTGTGCCGTCGGGATTTTGAATTTTCATATTCTCAAGATGTCCCCTCAAATTTTCGCGGACCGCCGCAATATATGCGCCGCGCAGCACTGCCTGTTCTTCCTTTTCTTCCGGTGTCAGTCCTTCACTTTTTGACTTGCGGTACAATTCATTAATTCTTGCAATATCTTTTTCGGTAACCATCCGATTTCTCCTTAACCTTTAATGTTGCCGGCATTTTCCAGCCATTGACACAATTCCGGCCATAAATCTCTCATCGTTTCATAACCGTGTTCATAAAAATGTTCCAGCCGGACAATGTTTTTTTCTGTTCGCTTCACTGTCGGAAGGCTCGGACGAATCACGAAGACACGACCTTTAGCTTCCATCTTTTCAATCCATTCCATTTCCCGATTATAACGCCGGTTTCTTTGCGCCAGCGCTTTAACGAGCATTGGATATTTTTTATAAACTTTACGCGCCAGCTTGACCGATTTCCCCGGTCTGCCTTCCTTTTTCCTATATCCCTTTGGCCTCGTACAAATGACAATGTTATATTTATAGCCGTCCCTGACAGCTTTTTGTACCGGCACTGAATCTGTAAGTCCGCCATCCATCATCGGCTTGCCGTCAATATAAACCATCGGCGATACAAACGGCAGACTCGACGAAGCGCGCACAGCCTCCATCATCCGCCGCTTATTTTTCTTTTCTTCAATGTATTCGGCTTTTCCGGTCAGGCAGTTGGTCACTGTCAGCAGACACCTTGCGTCCGAATTAAAATATGTCTCAAAATCAAAGGGATAGATCTTACTGGGAAACTGATCAAAAATAAGATCCATATCGATATACCATCCTGTTTTGACAATATTCCCCGCGCTGTACATATGGTATTTTTTCTGGGCGTCGATCATGCAGCGCTTTGTTCTGTACGGCTGCCATGATACATAGTCGACAGCATTGCACGCGCCTGCGGAAACACCGATGATATACGGCAGCTTCAGCTTTTTGGCCATCATATAATCCAGCACTCCGGCTGTAAATACGCCCCTCTGTCCGCCGCCTTCCAAAACCAGTCCTACATTTTTCATCATGAATCCTTCCTGCACTTTCTATGTTCAATATAATATGCCAGATCAAAATTTTTATTTTTATGTGCCAGAAACAGCGTTCCTATATTCTCCCCGGCCATAATTCGGGGAATCACATGAAAATCCCTGCCGTTGGCTATGATCATATCACAGCCGGCATCTGCGGCAATTCTTGCCGCATCGATTTTGGTCACCATCCCGCCGGTGCCGAAATCGCTGACTGCGCCGCCGGCCATCGCATACAGCTTGTCATCAATCTCAGGCACACATTCAATAAACCGGGCATCGCTGTATTTGGTCGGGTCTTTTGTATATAGTCCGTCGATATCCGAAAGGAGAATCAAAAGATCCGCACCCGACAATGCTGCAACAACAGCTGACAGTGTATCATTGTCCCCGAATTCGATTTCATCAGTAGAAATCGTATCGTTTTCATTGACAATTGGAACCACGCCCATTGAAAGCAGCTGGTTAAATGTATTTTTGGCATTTTTACAGCTGATCGGCCGTATGATCGTATGCTTTGTCATCAAAATCTGAGATGCTGTATGGTTATATTCACCAAACAGTTTCTGATACATCATCATCAGCACAGCCTGTCCGACCGAAGCGCACGCCTGCTTCAGTGGCAGCGTGTCCGGCCGTTTTGAAAGACCGAGCGCTTTCCTGCCGACACCGATGGCGCCTGAGGATACAAGAATAATGTCTTTATCCTGATTGCGCAGATCACAAATCAGCCGCACAAGCTGCTCCAGCTTCAAAAAGTTAATTTCTCCTGTATTTTCATGGACCAGGGATGCTGAACCGACTTTGATCACGATTCTGTGCTTATCTTTAATTCTCTCTCTGAACTGTTTTGCCTGCGTACTTTCCATAAAATTTCAATCTCCTGTCTCTATCGGTCTGTATTTGGCTGCAACAGCCTCCGCTATTTTTATTCCGTCCATTGCCGCAGACGTGATGCCGCCGGCATATCCGGCGCCTTCCCCGCACGGGTAAAGTCCTTTAATACTGCTTTCCATATGTTCATCCCGCTCAATTCTCAGCGGCGATGATGTCCTTGTTTCAATGCCCGAAAGCAGTGCATCCGGGCGGTCAAACCCGCGGATCTTGGAACCGAATGCATCAATGCCTTCTTTAAGGCTTTCACAGACAAACGGCGGAAGACAGCGGTTCAAATCTGCAAACACACTGTCTCCACAGTGCACCGGCCGGACATTGCCATAGGCTTTTGAACAGCGGTTATTTTTAAAATCTTCATAAAGCTGCACCGGAATTTTGTTTTCCATGCCCGCAGCCGCATAACACGCTTCCTCCCACCGGCGCTGGAAACGGACGCCTGCCAGCGCATCTGTACCGTCAAAATCTTCGGGCGCAACATTGACAATTACAGCGCTGTTGGCATTGGCGCTGTCTCTGCTCCGATAACTCATCCCATTGACAACTGTGCGTCCGGCTTCAGAAGACGCATTCACAACGTAGCCTCCGGGACACATACAAAAGGTATAAACACTGCGGCCCGCCGATGTATGATAGGTCAGTTTATAATCTGCCGCCGGCAGTCTGGGATCTTTGGTCCTGCCGTACTGGGATTCATTGATCATCGCCTGAGGATGTTCGATACGCACCCCAATAGCAAACGGCTTCGGCATCATAACAATCTTTTGCTCATACAGCATCTCAAACGTATCCCGTGCGCTGTGCCCGGGTGCAAGTACAATAACCTCTGTAGGAATTATCTCATCGCCGGCTACAGCGCCGGTCACACGGCCGTCTGCCGTCTTAATGCCGGTCAGCTTTGTACAAAACCGCACTTCGCCGCCTGCGTCGATAATCTGCTGACGAATATTTCTCACAACATTAACCAGCACATCCGTCCCGATATGAGGCTTGTTCATATAAGTAATTTCCTCGCCTGCGCCGGCTTCGGCAAAAATTTTAAGCACCTGCGTATTACGCCCGTATTTATCTTTAACAAGGGTATTTAACTTGCCATCGGAAAAGGTGCCTGCGCCGCCTTCGCCGAACTGTACGTTGGATTCTGTATTCAGCGCGCCGCCCTGCCAGAAATGCTGTACACTTTTGAGCCGCTGTTCCACTGCCTCGCCCCGTTCAAGTACGATTGGCCGAAAACCGTGGCGAGCAAGCATCAGTGCGCAAAAGAGCCCTGCAGGACCGCTGCCCACGATCACCGGACGCGATGTCATCGGTTCTGTTCCCGATATTTTAAACTTATAAACTTTTTCTGAAACAGAGTCAACATTTTTTTCTTTCGGATGACGCCTTAACCAGACTTTCTCATCCCTGATTTCAACCTCCACTGTATATATATACAGTATATCCTCTTTTTTTCTTGCATCCACCGATTTTCGCCGGATTTTATATGATATGATCTCATCTTCCCTGATATGAAGCTGCTTTGCTATTTTCTTACGCAATGCCGCTTCGTCATGAGTATAATGAAGCTTTAACTGACTGATTCTTAGCATACTTTTCCTTCCTTTACATATGCTGCGGCCGACTGTCCGGCAATCATTCCAGTCTGCCACGCAAAGTGAAGATTATAACCGCCGCATATACCGTCCACATCTAATATTTCTCCTGAGAAATAAAGACCTTTTTGCTTTTTGGAGGCCATCGTCTTAAAATCGACTTGAAGTGTATTGACGCCACCTGCACAAACCTGTGCCTCGTCAAATGTATTCGTTTTGCATATCTGTATGTCAAACTGCTTCATCGCCTGTACCAGACGTGACAGTTGGGAATTTTTCAGTGTACATGCCTTCGTGCCTGCCGCAATACCTGCGGCCTCCAGAAATATCGGAATCAATTTATCATTGACAAGTCCTGTCATCATCTGCGCCGCCGGTCCATTGCCGCGGCATCTGAATTTCAGTTCGCTAAAAAGCGTTTCCCGATCCAGCTTCGGAAAAAAATCAATCCATGCTTCTGCTTTTTTCCCTTCAGTAAGTGCTCTGGCGGCAAATCTGCTGATTTGAAATACGGGAATCCCCGAAATACCGTAACCGGTCAGCTGAACCTGCCCTGTGTCTTTTGCCGCTGTCACACCGCCAATTTTTAAAGATACTTCTGCATCCGCTCTCACTCCGGCGACTTTTTTCCAAAAAGCTTCCGGCTTCTGCCCCCATTTGCCCAAACAGCGCAGCCCGCATAAAGCCGGCACTACCGGCACTATATCGTGGGACAGCCCCTTGGCCAAAATATACCCGCTGCCGTTGCTCCCCAGTTTGGGATAGGCTCTGCCCCCGGCGGCAATAATGACCGACGAAGCCTCAAAGTGATGCGTCTTCGTCTTTATATGGAAACCGCCCTGACGCGCCCGGATATCTGTCACTTCCTCACCGAATACAAAATTAACTCCAAGCTGTTCACATGCCTGAAGGAGCACATCACGCACCGATGAAGCCTGTTCTGAATTCGGATAGAAATAGCCATCCCTTTCTTTCGGATATATACCAAGACGGTGAAAAAAATCAACGGTATCCTCCCACCGGCATCTGCGGACAAACGCGGAGATAAACGCCGGATTCTCGCTTCGATAGCACGCTTCACTGATATTTCTATTTGTATAATTGCATTTGCCGTTTCCCGTCGCCAAAATCTTCTTACCGGCTTTATCCATACGTTCGGCAACACACACCTTTGCTCCGGCGCGTGCTGCCGTCACGGCCGCCGCCAACCCTGACGCGCCGGCCCCGACAATAAAAATTTCTCTATCCATTCTCAACCTCCAAAGGCACTATGGTTCATTATAACAGATTACCATAAAAAAAGGAATACATGAAAAAGGCAGCAACTCATAATATAAGTTACTGCCTCACGCAAGTAAATTTTATGAACGATAACCGTCCGGATTCATGGACTGCCAGCGCCATGAATCTTCACACATCTCATCCAAATCTCTCTGAGCCTTCCATCCAAGCTCTTTATAGGCTTTTGTGGCATCAGAATAGCATGTCGCAATATCGCCCGGTCTTCTTGCTTTAATTTCATATTTGATTTCTTTGCCGCACGCTTTTTCAAAAGCTTTGATAATGTCAAGCACGCTGTATCCTTTGCCTGTACCCAGGTTATAAATGCTGACGCCTTCTTTTGCTTTTAATTTTTCGATGGCTTTCACATGGCCGATGGCAAGGTCGACCACATGAATATAGTCGCGCACACCTGTGCCATCCGGCGTGTCGTAATCGTTGCCGAATACATTCACCTGAGGCAGTTTGCCGATGGCAACCTGTGTCACATATGGCACAAGATTGTTTGGAATGCCTTTCGGGTCCTCACCGATCAGTCCGCTCTTATGAGCGCCGATCGGATTAAAATATCTTAAAAGAATGACGTTCCATTCCGGATCTGCTGTATGCAGATCTGTCAGAATCTGTTCAAGCATACTTTTTGTCCAGCCATATGGGTTTGTACACTGTCCTTTAGGGCATTCTTCTGTGATCGGAATAAATGCCGGATCACCGTATACGGTTGCTGAAGAACTGAACACAATATTTTTAACACCGTGATTTCTCATCACGTCACATAAATTTAATGTACCGGAAATATTATTGTGATAGTATTCCAATGGTTTCGATACAGATTCGCCGACAGCCTTAAGTCCTGCAAAGTGAATAACCGCATCAATTGCCTCTTCATCGAAAATTTTATTCATGGCGTCTTTATCCAAAATATCAGCCTCATAAAATTTTAAATCTTTGCCTGTGATCTTTTTCACGCGTTCCAGTGATTCTTCGCTTGAATTGCATAAGTTGTCAACAACAACAACGTCATAGCCTGCATTCAAAAGTTCTACGCATGTGTGGCTGCCGATAAATCCGGCGCCTCCTGTAACTAAAATTGCCATCTTGATACACTCCTGTCTACATAAATTTTTCTACAATAGCTTTCATTGTGTCTTTCTTGGCTTCCATATCTTTTACGAGTTTAAACTGGGTTCTTGCCCGATCCAGATTATGGCCTTCTCTGTGAATTTTAAAATATGTATCACCCTGAAGATAATCAGTCAGGAATCGCATACCGCATTCATAGGTCATCGTCAGCGCTCCGAGCGGAAGTGCTCTGATCTCCGTTTCTGTCAGGCTTCCGCCGCACCCCTCAATGAAACCTTTTGTATACAATTCAAATAATCGCATATCACAGCTGATTTTGTCAAGGTCTTTTTCATCTTCCGCGCCTGTGCTTGCACCAAAACGGATAGAATCTCCGAAATCATTAACCGCCAGCCCCGGCATGACTGTATCCAGATCGATCACACACAATCCCCGGTGTGTTTCACGATCCATCATAATATTATTCAGCTTTGTATCGTTATGTGTAACCCGCAGAGGCAGGCTGCCCTGAGCAAGCATATCGCACAGTGCATGCGCCAAATGTTCATGGTCTAAAACAAAACGGATCTCTTCGGCAGCCTGATCTGCCCGATGACACACATCGTCTTCCACGGCTCTTTTAAACACTTCAAAACGCGCGGCCGTATCATGAAATCCCTGAATTGTTTCATGGAGAGTGTTTGCCGGAAAATCTGCCAGCAGCCGTTGGAAATGTCCGAAAGCAACTGCGCTTTCATAAAAATCTTCCGGTTTCTCTACGGCATCATAACTGACGGCATCTTCAATAAACAGATAAGCCCTCCAGCATTCACCGTGGCTGTCGGTAAAATAGCTGGCGCCGTCTTTTGTCAGAATAACATTAAGTGTCTCTCTCTCCGGGTTGCCGCCGTTTTCAATGATAATTTTCCGCAGATATGAAGTTACTCCGACGATATTTTCCATCAGTTCCGCCGGATTTTTAAAAATCTCTCTGTTCATACGCTGAAGAATAAAACGTTTTATCGTTCCGTCTTTCTGAACATTTACGAGGAAAGTATCATTAATATGGCCGCTGCCGTAATTTTCAAAAGCGATACATTCGCCGCCGAAATCGAATGCCCCTATTGCCTCATGAATCTGACTGCAGTGTTCTTCTCTTGTCATATCGGCTCAGTCCTCCCACAATTTTTTCGGATAAATGCCTGAATCTTTAAATTTTTGAATAGCCTCCATAACAAATGCTTTATCCTCTTTATAAGTAACGCCGTACCATCTGTCCGCTGATTTAAGCACCTTTACGGTCGCTTTGCCTTCATCAAGGAGCTCATTGACAACTGTCGGCAGAAAATACTCGCATTTGAGCGGATTCTTTTCAAGATTTTCATCTAGGAACTTAGAAAAACGGTCATCCAGTTCTTTTAAAATACTTTCAGAAAATCCCCAGAAATTCATAGATACGATGCTGCCTTCTTTAATTTTATGCCACGTTTGTCCGTCATCTTCTGTATAATATGTACCGTCATCTTTTTTCTCAATATGCGTGCGTTCCGTAATACCTGCCAGATAATGATTTTCATCCGTTTCACAGACACCCCGTGCCACATGTCCGTTGTCCGTCAGTGTATTTTCAAGAATATAGCCGACCATCGCATAGCGGTACTTATCGTCATCCTGATGACTGTCCAAATAGTCGTAAATCGTCTTAAACGCACTCACGCCGTAATAGTCATCTGCATTAATAACAGCAAACGGCCCGTCAATGACATCTTTGCAGCTTAAAATGGCATGGCCTGTGCCAAATGGTTTCACCCGGCCTTCCGGCACTGTATAGCCCGAAGGAAGATTGTCCAGATCCTGAAAAACATATTCTACTTGAACTTTCTTTTCTATACGCCTGCCGATGACTTCTTTAAAATCTTTTTCATTCTGCCTTTTAATGATAAAAACAACTTTTTCAAAACCTGCCCTGACTGCATCAAAAATAGAAAAATCCATAATAATATGACCGTCATTATCCATCGGGTCGATCTGCTTAAGTCCTCCGTAACGGCTTCCCATACCTGCCGCCATAATCACTAATACCGGTTTTTTCTTCATTTCAATCTCCTCCTGAAATATTTTTCAATTTATACATTTACGCTATACATATTTGCACATTTGTCTTATAATAATGATAAAGTCTATCGACTCCAATCCATGACATATATGTCAGAAAAGAGGCTGCCATGTCCTATGAAAGTATCACTCTCAGTCAGGAACTGATCGTCAATAAGCTTTATTCGATGCACTATTTTGAATATATGAATGACTTCGTTTTCAAAGGCGAAAGCCATGACTTCTGGGAATTTTTGTGCGTAGATAAGGGCGAACTTTTCGTCACCGCCGATGCCGCGGAATACCATTTAAAAAAGGGAGATATTATTTTTCACTGTCCCAATGAATTTCACAGCGTCCGATGCGACGGCAGAAGCGCTCCGAATATTATCGTCATCTCCTTTGAATGTCAGTCGCCGGCCATGTCCTTTTTTGAACATCAGCTGCTGACCATTAATGAGGCCGAACAAAAATTACTGGCAAAAATCATCCGCGAATCCCGGCGGACTTTTCTCGGGCGTCTGGACAATCCTTTTCAGACAAAACTGCTGCAAAATCCTGACGCGCCATTTGGCGGCGAACATCTGATCAGAAACTATATCGAACAGCTGCTGATTTCTTTGATCCGTCGGTATACATCCTACACGCCCTCCGAAGACGGCGGCGGCATGCCTTTCAGTTCAAAATCCAAGTCTACGGCACATAACGCAGACAGTGAACTCTATGACCGTATGATCAAATACATGGAAAATCATCTCTCCAGCCAGCTGACCATTGATCAATTATGCAAAGATACGCTGATCGGGCGATCCAAAGCCCAGAAAATTTTTCATGACAGACACCACTGCGGTGTGATCAATTACTTTTCAGCGATGAAAATTACCGCTGCAAAAGAGCTGATCCGAAGCAACAGCATGAATTTTACACAAATTTCCGAACATCTGGGCTACACATCCATCCATTACTTTTCAAGACAGTTTAAAAAAATCACCGGCATGACGCCGTCAGAATATGCCTCCTCAATTAAAGGTCTGTCCGAAGGCGGCAGCTGATCTTTAGCTGCCCTTTCGGAGATGGCCGAGACAATTTTGCGGCCTTCTTCCCGGAATAAGTCTTTCCCCGTCGGTGTATCCTTCTTCCCTGCCAGCCAGTTCCCGGATCAATATATCTTTAAGTATTTTAGCGCGCATCGGCTTCTCCGCCATTAAATCATGCGTCTCATGGGGATCATTATCCAGATCAAAAAACTGTTCCTGATCTGTCTGGCTGTACCATATATATTTTTCATGTTCTGTGACAATCCACTGGTTCGACCGCTCCCCGAAGCTGTGCTCTCCATGCAGATAATCCCGGATACGCTTCTTTGGATCTGCGGCAAGCGGCATCAAAGATTTGCCTTCCACACTGTCCGGAATCTTCCCGCCGGCAATATCGATCAATGTGGGCATCACATCTCTCAGTTCCGCCAGTCCATGGCAGACTGTTCCCTCTCTGCCTGCAAGCCGGGCCTCGTTTCCCGAAATGATCATCGGTATATGTATACTGCCCTGATATGGCAGCGCCTTTCTGAATAAATGATGATCACACAGCTGTTCGCCGTGATCCGACGTAAAAACGAAGACGCAGTCCTCATAGATACCGTCATCGATCAAAGCCTGAAGCAGACGGCCGATTTGGTGATCCAGATGAGTAATACAGGCATAATAGCCAATCTGTGCCTGACGTATCTGCTCCGGATCCAAAGGTCCGGTAATCGAATCAAAGATTCTGCCTTTCTTTTGAAGTTCTTCTGTGTCTTCCCAGCTGCCGACTGCCGGAGGTGTCAGCGATATATTTTTATAGAGGTCGAAATAATACTCCGGCGCATCAAAGGGCGGATGAGGGCGAAGATAAGACGCCATTAAAAAGAATGGTTTTGATCGGTCTCTTCGGCGCAAAAAATCGATGCACCGGCTCGTCACCCAGTTTGTGGGATGATACTGTTCTTCGTACATCCACGGCCGGGATACCCAGCTGTTGCATTCAAGTCCCGTATCAATAACATCCGCATCAATGCCTTTTTCCTGCTTCAGCCAGTACATATAGTCATCTGCCGTCTTCTGATTTTCGTAATATGGGATATCACTGCGTCGGTTATAGTGCAGATAGCCGTCGTGAAGTTCAATATGATGGAAGCCCATCAGATTTCTCAGCGGATACACATGCATCTTGCCGACACACTGGGTATAATATCCCGCCTTTGCCAGTTCACCCGCCATCGTATGCGGATAGTCCCACGCAATGCCATCCTCATAGCCGACACGCCCGTGTTTTCTCTGACTCATGCCCGTATACAGCGACGCACGCGCCGGAATACAGCTCGGGCACGCACTGTAGGCATTATCAAAGACAACGCCTTTTGATGCCAACGTATCCAAATACGGCGTCTTTACCTCCGGGTGTCCCGCAAATCCCATACAATCACCGCGCAGCTGATCCGTCATGATCAGAATAATATTTGGTCTTTTCATCCAAACTTCCCCCCTTTATGCCTTTAGTATATAGAGAAAACGCCGCTTATACAAGACATAATCAGCCCGATTATTTGCACTTTCCGCCGAACAGTGCAGCCTATGATGAATAGTTTTCAAGAAAATCATACAATTCTTTTTCACCTCTGATTTTCATACCGCTAATGACCGACGCCTGAAGATTTTCAGGCAGATCCTCAAGCTGTATATCTGTATATTCGCACACAGTATCTTGATCGCTGTAATAAACAGTAATGCATCCCCTCGTCATCCGGATATAGTATTTGTTAAAGTCTTCCGGCAGATTATATGTCTTTCTAGTCATAATATATTCCGGTGAAAAATACATCAGTTCATAATTAACAAGACCGCTGTTTAATTCTTCAAGAGGCATATCATCCATATAAGCAGCCAGTTTTTCTATGAGCTGCGTCCTTGTCAGTCCGAGAAATGCCGACGGAATATTGACAATTTCTTTCGATACTTCTTTTGTCTGTTCATCATAAGTTTCCGCGATCAGTTTTGTCGTTGTGCGCGTAACCTCGCCGGCGGCAGCAGCGGCGGCGTTGTCTTCAATATACTGCGCCTCTTCACCGCTCAGGCGTTCATTTTCATGCATCACCAAATATCCTGCAGCCGCACCTCCCACACACAGCAGCAGCAAAAAACAGATAATATATTTCTTCATCAATCTCAACTCCTTTTTGATGGATATATTATCTGTTTATTTATGCTTACTTATACAATACTTGTTCACAAGATATGGATTTTTCTGCAAATATTTACAATGCTGCGTCCTTTTGGCATAGACATCAGATCATCCTCAGATAGCACGCCTGTAATCACTGTAAGCAGTCCGTAAATAATCACTGCAATAACGATGGCTGCAGCCACGCCTGCCGCCAAACTGCCTGTCAGAGTATAAATACCCGAATAGATAAGCCGTGTAAAAATCGCCATAATCAGACAGATAATGATCGGAATAAATACACTTCTTTTATACTCCTGACGATACCCGATATATTTTTTTAATGCCCGCAAATTTAAAATACACATGATAAACGCAAACACATAGTTGCCGTAAATAAAGGCGTAAATATTCATATCGGCAAATCTCAGCAGCACGGCGAGCGCCCCTGCATGTACAACCATCGCGATCGTCGAATGAATGACCGGCACCCGCATGCGGTGGATTCCCTGAAGAATAGATATCGTTACCGTAGACAATGAATAAAAAGCAATCGTGGGCGCACCGAGAACAAGAAGCGATGATGCAAGCTGTGATGAATCCGCAAAGACAAGCTGCATGATCGGGCGCGCAATGACCATCAGCCCCGCACAGCAAGGCAGAGCGACCACCATTGTCAGCCGGATAATCTGATTGATTTTACCATATACTTCCCTCTTTTTATGCTGTGTGACCGAACGCGTCACCGTCGGGATCAGCGCAATGCCTATGGACGAAGTCAAAGCCAGAGGTACATTGATCAAAAGCTTATATTCACCGCTGTAAATACCGATCAACTCCGCCCGGACCGATGCCGAATAGCCGATACCATCCAGAATATTATGGAAAAGCAGAGCATCAACAACCCCGCCCAGCTGATACATTGTCTGACTCAATATAATCGGCGCCATCGTCAGGGCGACCAGTTTAAACACGTTGTGGTATGTAATTAAATCTCTGCGGGGCGTCCTGTCTTTTCTGAGCATTCTGCGCACTGTCGGTTCATACAGATGATAAATCAGGACACAAAAACCTAAGCCGCCCACCGCGCCGAGAAAGGTTCCCAGCGTTCCGCCTGCAGCGCCCATGGACGGCCCGAGACCGATGAGCAGCCATGCCGCAGCCACACTGACAACCGCATGGATAATCTGTTCGATAATCTGTGAAATCGCCGTCGGCATCATCGAATTTTTCCCCTGAAAATATCCCCGGTAGACGCCAAGAAGTGCACAGACAAAAATGGTCGGCGCCAGCACACGCAGCGACGGCGCCACCTCATCCATATTGAACATCGCGCGGGCAATCCAGCCTGCGCCAAAAAATGTCAGCGCTGCAAGCACAAAGCCGATCATGCCGGCAAATACCATAGTGCCTTTAAGCAGGCGCTGCAGATTTTTATATTCTCTTTTTGCAAGGTAAGATGCGGAAAGCAGCGAAAAAGCTACCGGAATGCCATTGGAGGATACAAGCAGCAAAAACTGATAAACCTCATAGGCATTGGCATAATATCCCATACCTTCCGCACCGACAATGCGGATCATCGGTATTCTGTATACAAGACTGATAATCCGCACTATAATCTGAGCGACAGCAAGTATGGAACTTGCCACAATAATGCTGTCGCCTTTCTCTTTACCTGTCTGACTCATGAAAAACCTCTTTCATATCCCTTTATTTTGAAAGTGTCACCTCATAATCTTCCGGGATGACCGCAATATAGGATTTTCCCGGATTGATCTTTAAGGCGCTGCCGTCTTCCGTCAAATAATGGGTATGGTCCGTATCCAAATTTTCTTTTTCCCATGTAATATCAACCGCTTTGCCGTCGGAAATATACATGCCCTTTCCGCTGCCTGTCAGCGCAATATCCTGACAGTCTGCATTTGTATCAATACATGTATACGGCGCATATTGGATGATAATATTTTCAAACGAGAGCTGATCTCCCGTCACATCATCAATCTGCGGTTCACCATACTGGGATTTCATATAAACACCCTGATCGGCATCATATTCAAAATGCGGCGATGAGCTCATGGAAATGTCCACCGTCGCTGCGTCTGCGCCGCCAGCCGGCTCGGTATCTGTATTATTAAAATTCAGCCGCCCTTCATAATTTTCAGGCATTGCCGTATCGACGCCGAACGTGCCGATCGCATGGACAATCTGTTCACCGGTCATATAAACATTATGCGGCGCAACTCTGTCATCAGAACGGTAATAATCCGAATTCAGACCGCCGGCCATCAGCTGCAGCGTCTTAATTCCTTCACTCTGAATTCTGTTCTGAGCATAAATCGACCAGCCGAAATGACCGTAAATAGCTTCCTCATCGTGGGCAAAATCAAGATAATAATGTCTTGCGCTCCGAATAGGGCCGACCTTTTCCAATGTTTCATAATCTTGGAAAACAGCCATCATTCGCGTGATTTTCCCTTCAACAACGGCTTCATATAAAATATCCGCCTGTCCGATACCGCTCTGGGGAAGCGCCTCTGTCACATTGTTGATCATCAGCGCTACAGGCCGCCTTTCGTTGAGCGACTCATCAACGATCTCACCCGTCAGAAAACTTCTTGCCTTGCCTTCAGGGATGACCATTTCAGTCTCGCCCTGAGTTTCTGTCTCAGTTTCTGCCTGAGTTTCCACAGAAACAGTCTGACTTTCAGTCTGGACCGCCTCCGTCTGCGCCTCATTTTTCCCGCAGCCTGAAACACCAAGCACGGCCGCGATCGTCAATCCGGCAACCCAAGTTATCTTTTTTTTCATCACATTCACAACCTCCTTGTTTTTATGACCGATTCAAATGAACGAGCTGAAGAATATCCCTCTGCTTTATTTCCATCACTTCGGTCTCTTCCGGCTCCATATGGTCATAGCCAAATAGGTGAAGCATACTGTGAGCCGTTAAAAATCCAAGCTCACGCTCCTTTGAATGTCCGTACTTGTCCGCCTGCTCGATCACCTTGTCTACAGAAATAATAATGTCACCAAGCATCAGTTCTCCTGTCTCCGGATTAAAATAATCTTCCTCATTGTATGTATCCAGCTGAGAAAAATCTCCCGGCGCAATATAATCGATCATCGGAAATGATAAAACATCTGTCGGCACGAACAAATCTCTGTAATCCCTGTTGATCATCGCGATTTCTTCGTTGGAAGTAAGAATCACATTGAGTTCAATCTCATACGGACACTCTTCAAACTCCAGCGCCGCTTCTACCACGTCGCGAATGACTTTTTCATAATCAAAGCCAAGCTCTGTATCCACTTCTTTTTCTATATTTAAGGTCATGCCTTCCTCCTTATCTGAACCGTTTTGTCTGGTTTCTTCCCGATGTTTTCTGTCCGCTCCGGCGTTCTTCCTGCGCACGGTATTTTTCAAATGCTTTAATAATATCTTTAACAAGCTTATGGCGCACAACATCTCTGTTTGTAAGTTCTATGACAGCGATATTTTCAATGCCTTTTAAAATATGCGCGCATTTTTCCAGTCCGGAATGGTTGTCCGCCAGGTCAATCTGGGTCACATCGCCGGTTACGATAATTTTGGATCCTTCACCGAGACGTGTCAGCACCATAAACAGCTGTTCCAAGCTGGCATTCTGACTCTCATCAAGTATAATAATACTGTTGCTCAATGTCCGGCCGCGCATATAAGCCAGCGGAGCCACTTCAATAATGCCCCGCTCAAGGCATCGGTTAAACCGCTCTTCTCCCAGCATTTCAAAAAGCGCATCGTAGAGCGGCCTCAAATAAGGGTCAACTTTACTCTGAAGGTCTCCCGGAAGAAAACCGAGATGCTCTCCCGCTTCTACTGCCGGACGCGTCAGGATAATTCTTGAAATTTCTTCTCTTTTCAATGCCTCCACAGCCATGGCAATCGCCAGATATGTCTTGCCGGTACCTGCAGGACCGGTACAGATTGTTACCGTATTTTCTTCGATTGCCTTTGTATAATTTTTCTGGCCGATGGTTTTACACTTGACCGGCTTCCCCTTAAATGTAATCGTCAAGACGTCTTTCATGACTGTGACTGCGTCATCGGCGCTGCCGTCTTCCACAAGTTCCATTGCCTGTCCGATTGTCAGTTCATTGACCGGCTGTCCGCTGTCAAACATCTTTTTTAACGTTTCTATTGTCCCTGAAGCTCTTTTTACTGCCTGTTCCTCCCCGGCCACTGTCATCACCATATCTCTGCACATAACCGCCACATCAAGCGTTTTTTCTATCGTTTTTATATTTATGTCACATGGTCCGAAAATAGCACTCATCTGTGCCGAAGAATCCAGCTCTATATTTTTGCTTACCAATGTCTATCTCCTTCTATATATTTTTTAAATCTAAGTATTTATTATATCAGATGAGGCGCCGTTCGTAAAGTATGCCGGCCTGTGAGTCATTCCTCCTCGACAAATGAATGGCTCATAATATAAAATTCGTCCTGACTCGGCTGATACTTCTTTTCCATCGGTTCTAAAGCCGCATCATATTGGGCAGCCGCTTCTTCGCTGATATTCATCACAGAGCTTTCACCGTATATCCACTGCCGTCCGTCAAATGTTCCCGGAATCAGTTCTTTTGCCATCATAGCCGCCGGATATTTTCCATTTTCGCTGCATATATGATACTTTCTGCTGCTTTTGAATCCGCAGCTCACATAGTTTGACGGACTTCCGAAAATAACCGCCGCTTCATACCCAAGCTTTGCAGCCTGTGCCAAAGAATATTCGATGAGCATTTTTCCAAAACCATTTCTTTGGTATTTTGGCTTAATACTGACCGGACCAAAGGTTACAATTTCTTTTTGATTTCCGTCTGCATCTGTCAGTTTTGCCTTTGTATACATAATATTTCCGATAATTTCATCATTAAGGGTTATAACAAAGTCCAGTTCCGGAATAAAGTCTTCATGCGCCCGCATGATATGCACTAAATAATGCTCGAAACATCCCGGGACATACATATTGTAAAAAGCCTCTCTTGTAATCTGCTCTACGGTTTGATAATCACTTTCTCTTTCATTTCTGATACAGACTTTTTCTTGCATATAGGCTTGATACGAATATAATTCTTCAGCGTCCCTATCTTCCCACGGCCGCAAAATTAATCGTTCTGTTTCTAACTGCATATTTCTCTCCTTCTCCATTTTTAGTACTGTACGTCTTTCAATACAGTGTTTCAATCAGTATAGACGATTTTACCTTTTTTCACAAGCTGTATATCTTAAAAACCTTTCCAGTCTCTTATGTTCCCTGAATCTGTGTACCGGCCGGCATATCTGCGGTCACATAGCCTCCGACCTTAAGGTAGTCATCAAACATCTGATATTCTATCTGATTTTCCAAAATCTCGGCGCCGGACTGTGTAAGAGCATCCAGCTGTCTTTGGATATCTGACTGTGCGATTTCTTTGATTTCTTCCTCTGTATATAATGCCTCTTCGGTCACATAGTAGGTGCGTATCCGTTTTTCCGAAACAAAAGGAAGATAAAAGTTTGGCGTCAGTCTGAATTTTTTATAAGTTACTGTTTCTTCATATAAAGTCTCCGCAGTTTTTCCGACTTCAGGCAGTGAAAGACGCCATCCTGCAATCTGCCAAAGATATGATACTTTTTTCTCCCCCGTATAATTCTTTTTTTCATACTTTCGGCTGTATGTTCTGTCTACATTCATCCGTGTACGTATGACAATATCCGCGTCTGCGGCAACAATTTTTGTTTCTCTGACTGTCCCGTCATCATTGAGAATATCATTTTTTCCTTCGACAAGGACATCACCCTTGCTGACTTCATCCCCCTGCCGTACAAGCGCCGTACCGCTTCTGAGCATCAGGCTGATAATCATACCGTCATAATCTGACGTGATTACCGCCTTTTCCTCCTGAATCGTTTCCGGCGGCTGTATGCCTTCCTCCATTTCAATTTTAAGTTTTGTACCGACAATTCTTGCCGACACCCATGTAATCCCCGGATATTTCAGTCTCAGTTCCTCTTCAACTTCCGATGGAACAACAGATGCTTTTGGCGTGCCCGGCCCCGAGCGGATTTCGTTAAGATATTGTACCAGTGTCTCGTCTGTATAAAAAGAATTTCCCGTAATTTCCACATTCCAAATAAACCTTGACATAAAAATGACCAGTGCCGCACATATGCCGCCGCCGATATAAAAAAATTTATGGGCAAACATTGACTTGAGTACAGACGGCAGCCCGTAAACGTCAAGAACCGACAGTGTGCCGCCGCACGTTTGGGCAATTTTTTCCGCCTCTTTAATGTCCTGTTTTAAAATATAAAAAGTCATTTCTTTTCCATCTAAAACTGCCGTATCCCAAAGATAAATCCGGTGTTTTCTGCATATATTGATCATTCGAGCTTTAGATTCCCCCAAAAAGCGGCAGTGGGCATAGCCCAGCAGCTTTCGTTTCAGTCTGAACATAGCGCGTCCACCTCCCTACAGAAAATCCACATTTTGGATCATACCGCAGACAAGCATGTCATCTTCTGTAAAATAAGCAATTCTCAGACGCAGGCCCTGAATGCGCAGTGTCCATCCCTGCCCCGAAACAGACACTTTTTTATCCCCGTATTCAATGACAGACGCATAATTCTCAATATGTATCCACCTGCTGCCGCGCATTGTGATCATCGGCTCTGTCTTGGTCGAAATTTCTTTCTGCTCATATTCCAGAGGCGTATGCGTGACCGAATGTTGCCTGCCCGATTTTTGCGGAAATGCCCTCAGCTTTTCCTTTTTTAATTTTTTATGCCGATTTGCCATCCCGCTCCTCCGCCCGGAAAATTATTATCTGACATATCCTATGTCCGGCATACACTTTTTATGATTGCCGAGCAGCTGCCCCGCAGCCATATTACTTTAGCCAACTTCCACGCAAAGCAAAATAGAGCACTTTTCTATAACCATAAAAAAAAGACATATCCGCGTTTACACAGAATATGTCCTTTCTTATTTTTCTTACCGCCCGCAGCCCGCAAAATTATTTATATTTGCGCTTTCTAGCTGCTTCAGATTTCTTTTTACGTCTTACGCTTGGTTTTTCGTAATGTTCTCTCTTACGAATTTCCTGCTGGATTCCGGCTTTCGCACAGCTTCTTTTGAATCTGCGTAAAGCACTATCTAAAGTTTCGTTTTCTTTAACGATGACATTTGACATAGCTCACACCTTACCTCCCTCCAGTTGCGTATTGTGCTTATACAACTGTCTGGGTATATTTTCATAGCACTATTAGAATTATAGCATATTTTTTTAATTCGTCAACTATTTTCAACGACAATTTTATATTTATAATCCGAATAGGTATATTGTACACCGCTGCGCTCAAATATCTGCGGTATGACAGTCTCATAGGCTGCATCGATTCTTGCCTGTGCCTGACTGTCAAAAATATCCCCGAATGTTTCCGGCGCATCATGGGCTTCACATACCGGAACAACTGCAATGGCATCGTCCGTCCAGTTAACATATGTCGGCGTCACATGGATTTCCTTAATTCTGACCTGATCGCCCTGTTTTCCGAAAACAATATCGAACAGTCCGCCGATATCCCGGTTGCCTGTACCGCCCTTATACTGCTGAGAAGACAGAAAATTGCCCATCGAATAGATAATCACGCCATTTCTGGACGTTCCGTCATCTTCTGTCACCGGGTAAATTTCTATCGGCTCCAGTGTATGGGGATGGCTGCCGAAGACAACATCCGCGCCGGCCTCGATCAGCTGATGGGCAAGATTTTTCTGCTGATCATCAGCGTCCTCCTGATACAGTTCTCCAAAATGGAGCACCGCGATCACTGCCTGCGCGCCTTCACTGCGCATCTGTTGAATATCCGCGCACAGCGACTGAACTTTATCCTCATTATAGCCGTCCAGTGTCTGTATCAGCCCCTGATTTGTCTCATCTGCCGCAGTGGTGAGCACATTGGTCGCTGCGATCAGACCGACTTTCATACCGGAAACGTCGGTCATCACATAATCCGGATCTTCCGCTGCCGCTTTTGTCCCAATAGCCGTCATGTCTGTATTGCTTATATTGGTCAGTGTACTTAAAAGTCCCTGTGTACCACTGTCCAGCGCATGTTCATTGGCCGTAGACAGCACATCAAACCCGACATCGGCCAAATTCTGTACCGCAGCTTCCGGCGAGTTAAAATTGTTGTCATTCAGATTTGCGCCGTAGCCGTAAAAATTCTCATATTTGCCCTGGCTTTTTCCGGCTATCGTCGTCTCAAGATTGCCAATCAGCAAATCCGAAGCTTCAAGCGCATCCGCCATATAAGTGAAACTGTCCGAAAAGTCGAATGTCTGCGTGCTTTGAGAATATGCCCGCTCCAGCTGCCACTCATGAAACATAATATCACCGACACCGCTGATGGTAATATTTCTTTCCAATCCGGTATTGACATAATTCTCTATAAGCCGGTCCATCGAAGTGACTTTAAAATCAAGGCTGCTGTTAGTTGTCCCCGGGCTGTCCACATAAAATGTGCGTATATTCACCGCATAATGCATACATGCGAAATAAAGTCCGACAAACATGGCTGCTGACAAAATGACAGCAGCAGCCTTTTGAACTATTTTCATTCAATATCCTTTCCCGATTAATGCAGCTGTCCCTCCAGAACGCTTTCCGCCTCTTTAAGCGCCGCATCGATGCCTGCCGCATTCTTGCCGCCGGCCTGCGCCATATTCGGACGTCCGCCGCCGCCGCCGCCAACAAGCTTTGCAATACCTTTGATCAAATTACCCGCATGAGCGCCTGCTTTCATTGCACTGTCCGTCGCCATCGCCAGCAGACTGACTTTGCCTCCGTTGTCCGAAGCCAGTACGACAACGCCGTCGCCCAGCTTTGCTTTCAGCTGATCGCCCAGATTCATCAGCGCTGCCATATCCACACCGCTCATCTTCACAGGGAGCAGTTTAACGCCTTTGACTTCACGGATCTGTGACATGACATCACCCATCGCCTCGCGGGCCATTTTATTTTTCAGCTTTTCATTTTCAGACTGAAGTTCTTTGATTTCTTCCGCCATCGTTTCAATGCGCTTCACTAACTGAGCCGGCTCCGCTTTGGCAGCTTTTGCCGCTTCTTCCAGTTCTTTTTCAATCGTATCATAGAATTCAAAGACACCTTTTGATGTCAGCGCCTCAATACGTCTGACGCCTGCCGCAACACCCGACTCGGAAACAATCTTAAAGACACTGATCTTTCCTGTATTTGAAACATGGGTACCTCCGCACAGTTCCTTGGAAAATTCGCCCATGGAAACAACGCGTACATCATCGCCGTATTTTTCACCAAACAGAGCCATCGCGCCTGTCTTTTTCGCTTCCTCGATCGGCATGACTTTTGTCAGCACCGGAAGATTCTCTTCAATCTTTTCATTGACGATGGCTTCAACTTTATCCAATTCTTCTTTCGTCATCGGTGCAAAGTGTGTAAAGTCGAAACGCAGACGGTGTGCATCCACATAAGAACCAGCCTGCTGCACATGGCTGCCAAGCACCTCTTTAAGCGCTTTCTGAAGCAGGTGGGTCGCGCTGTGGTTTTTCGCGCTCGCCCTGCGCTGTGCTTCGTTAATTTTCAAGTCTACTTTTTCGCCTGTTTTAAATACGCCCTGAATGACCGTGCCGACATGACCGATCTTTCCGCCCTGAAGTTTAATGGTGTCTTTGACTTCAAAGACAGCGTCCTGACCGTAAATAAAGCCGGTATCTGCTGACTGTCCGCCGCTTGTGGCATAAAACGGTGTTTCCTGAGTGAAAATTGTGCCGTTTTGTCCGTCGGAAAGTGCCGGAACGATCTCATCTTCTGTCGTCATCACTGTAATTTCTGATGTGTACTGTGTATATTCATAACCGACAAATGTACTTGTGATGGCCGGATCGATGGACTGATAAATCGTCACATCAGCGCCCATGTAGTTTGTCGTCTTGCGTGCTTTTCTCGCTTTCACCCGCTGCTCTTCCATCGCCTTGGCAAAGCCGTCTTTGTCCACGCTGATGCCGTCATCGGCTAAAATTTCTTCCGTCAGATCCATCGGGAAGCCATATGTGTCATATAATTTAAATGCTTCGTCGCCTGAAAGTATTGTCTTGCCTTCTGCTTTCAGCTTTTCTTTCATATCTGAAAGGATAGATAAGCCCTGATCGATCGTCTTATCAAACTTATCCTCTTCCTGAGTAATGACTTTAAAAATATAGTCTTTATGTTCTTCCAATTCCGGATATCCGTCTTTAGAAGTCTCAATGACTGTGTGGCTGAGACCTGACAGGAACTTGCCCTGTATGCCAAGCAGACGTCCGTGGCGTGCCGCACGTCTTAACAGGCGGCGGAGCACATAGCCGCGGCCTTCGTTGGACGGCAGAATACCGTCAGAAACCATAAATGTCACTGAACGGATATGGTCTGTAATAATACGGATGGACACGTCTTTTTGGTGGTCCTCTTTATAGTTCACGCCTGCCAGACGACAAACTTCCTCGCGGAGTGCTTTAATCGTATCCACATCAAAAATGGAATCCACATCCTGTACGACAGATGCCAGACGTTCCAGTCCCATACCTGTATCAATATTTTTACTTGCCAGTGTTTCATAATGGCCTTTGCCGTCACTCTCAAACTGGGTAAATACATTGTTCCATATTTCCATATAGCGGTCGCAGTCGCAGCCAACTGTACAGCCCGGTTTCCCGCAGCCGTATTTTTCACCGCGGTCATAGTAAATTTCAGAACATGGGCCGCACGGACCTGCGCCGTGTTCCCAGAAATTGTCCTCTTTACCGAATTTGAATATACGATCAGCCGGAATACCGATTTCTTTATTCCAAATATCGAACGCCTCATCGTCATCCACATACACAGACGGATAAAGGCGGTCTTTTTCAAGGCCGATCACTTCTGTCAGAAACTCCCAGCTCCATGCGATCGCTTCATGTTTAAAATAATCACCGAAAGAAAAATTTCCGAGCATTTCAAAAAATGTGCCGTGACGGTCTGTCTTTCCGATATTCTCAATATCGCCTGTACGGATACACTTCTGACATGTGGTCACACGATTTCTCGGCGGGATCTCCTGTTTTGTAAAATAAGGCTTTAAAGGCGCCATACCTGAATTAATCAGCAGCAAACTATTGTCATTATGCGGGATTAATGAAAAGCTTTTCATTGCCAGATGTCCCTTGCTCTCAAAAAATTCAAGGAACATACGGCGCAGTTCATTTACACCATATTTTTTTCTCACGTTATTGCCTCCCATATGTGATATATATACAAAAAGACCAGCATATGTGCGAACATATGCTAGTCTATTATAAATTCAATCATTCATTTTGTCAATTCGGCGTCCGGGCAAAATTTTATATCAGTGTCTTGCTGCCATCTCATCCATGATTTCTTTCCACGAAACATCCTTTTGTGCCATAAGCACCATCACATGGTAAAGGAAATCTGTAATTTCGTATTTAATTTCATCCGGATCCGGGTTTTTGGCTGCGATAATGATTTCTGTCGCTTCCTCGCCCACTTTTTTAAGAATTTTGTCAATACCCTGCTCAAACAGATAGTTTGTGTAGGAGCCTTCTCTCGGATGTTCCTTTCTGTCCAAAATAGTAGACATGACTTCTTCCAGAATCGTCAGCGGATTGGTCTCATCATATGTTTTTGCTACAAGGTTGGTATAGAAGCAGCTTGTATTGCCTGTATGACAGGCCGATCCCACCTGCGCTACTCTGGCAAGAATTGTATCCATGTCACAATCGATATCCATCGCTTTTATATATTGATAATGTCCGCTCGTCTCCCCTTTTTTCCAGAGCTGCTGACGGCTTCGGCTGAAATAGGTCATGCGGCCGCTGCGCAGCGTTTCATTGTATGCTTCTTCATTCATATAAGCGACCATCAGCACCTGATCTGTCTTATAATCCTGGACAACAACCGGTATCAGTCCGTCACTGTTTAACTGAAATTGGGAGAAAGGCACGGCACTTTTAAATACATTCACTTTGACGCCTTTGCCCACCATATAAGCTTTCAGATCCATCACATCCATACCGCCCGGAATCAGCGTCTGATCTGCCGCACCTGAAACTCTCGGCCGCAGCAGCGCCTGACGCATATCCTCCTCGTCTGAATATGCCGCAACAGCCATCACATCAAAGTCATAAAAATCCATCGCCGTACTGAAATCTTTAATGACATCTCTTTCAATAAATAAGTAACGGATACCAAGCTCTGCCAGTACTCCGAAAAGTTCCAGACTCTCAGCAATCTGATCTTCAAGATATACGGCAACCTGATCGTGGAAACGATCTGCCGCTTCCTTGATCACATAAATGTCTTCCTCTTTCTTGTATGTAATGACTGCCTTTGCCGCGCCTGCATAGATGATTTTTTTGACATTTTCAAATCTCGTATAAGCCGCGTTCACGTAGAGAGGAATATCTGCCTGTCCTGAAATGTTCTTGACCAACTTAATCAGCTTTTCTTCCTGATGATGGTCTTTTGTCGTCATGTCCCGGATCAGGACACCATCTGCGTGGCATTTGTCCATATACAGTGCCGCTTCGATCGGATCCTCAATATGCCATTCGCCGGCACGTCCATCTTCCAACAACATCACTGGGATAATCTGCTTATTTTCCATTTTCCGCAATCCTTTCTTATCCTATGTTTCTATCAGCATACTACAGCGTTCCTTTTGTAGACAAAACATCTTCAATTCTTGGATCTGTCGCTGCCGCCATATCCAATGCTTTTGCAAATGCTTTAAATATACATTCTATTATATGATGATTATTTGTTCCTGACAAGACTTTAATGTGCAGATTCATACCCGCACTGTAGGAAACGGCATAAAAAAACTCTCTGACCATTTCTGTATCAAAGTCTCCGACGCGCTCTGTCGTAAACTGTGCGTCAAACACAAGATAAGGCCGGCCGGACAAATCGATGGCCGCAATGGCAAGCGCCTCATCCATCGGCAGTATAAAATAACCGTAACGCCGAATACCTTTTTTATCGCCCAGTGCTTTTTTAATCGCATCACCGAGCACAATGCCCGTATCTTCAATAGTATGATGGCAGTCCACATGCAGATCACCGCGTACAGTCACGTCCAGATCAAAAAAACCGTGGCGTGCAAAGCTGTTGAGCATATGATCAAAAAATCCGATGCCTGTGTCAATATGCGCAGCGCCGCTGCCGTCAATCCCGAGTTTCATTGTAATATCTGTTTCACTCGTTTTTCTTTGTATTTCACTGTACCGATCTGCCATCGTCATTCTCCTTTTTCAAATCTGACTTTAATGGAATTGGCGTGTGCTGTCAGAGATTCCGCCTCGGCGAAACGTATTATATCGTCTTTTACCGGCGCCAGCGCCTCTTTGGAATAATAAATAATGCTGGACTTTTTAATATAATCATCCACGCCAAGCGGTGAGAAAAATTTTGCCGTGCCGTTTGTGGGAAGCACATGGTTCGGTCCTGCGAAATAGTCACCCAAAGGTTCGCTGGAATACTCGCCAATAAAGATTGCGCCTGCATTTTTAACCTTTGTCATCACTTCAAATGGATCTGCCGTTACAATCTCAAGATGCTCCGAAGCAATTTCATTGGCAATATCCACTGCTTCATCCATATTTTCTGCAATAAGAATATAGCCGTAATTTTCCAGAGACTTGCAGATAATCTCTCGTCTGGACAATGTCTTCGTAAATTCATCGATTTCCTCAGATACTGCTTTTGCCAAGTTTTCGCTGGTCGTCACAAGAATGGCCGATGCCAGTTCGTCATGTTCTGCCTGTGACAGCAGATCTGCAGCGACAAATCTCGGGTTGGCCGTTTCATCGGCAAGCACGAGAATTTCACTC
Organism: Candidatus Scybalocola faecipullorum; assembly: GCA_018716485.1. Taxonomy (GTDB): domain Bacteria; phylum Bacillota; class Clostridia; order Lachnospirales; family Lachnospiraceae; genus Scybalocola_A; species Scybalocola_A faecipullorum. The sequence continues at coordinate 23,359 of DVJY01000003.1, read as the reverse complement.
GGTCCGGCGATAGAATCAATACTGACATGACCGTACACAGATTTCTTTGCCAGCGCCACATAAATATTGCCCGGTCCGACAATTTTATCGACTTTTTTTACGGATTCCGTCCCATAAGCCATCGCTGCGACTGCCTGAGCGCCGCCCACTTTATAAATAATATCCGCACCGGCTTCATGAGCAGCGACAAGCGTTACCGGATTGACTTTGCCGTCAGCGCCTGCCGGTGTCGCCATCACGATTTCTCCGACACCGGCAACTTTCGCAGGCAGCGTATTCATCAGCACAGTAGACGGATAGGAAGCTTTGCCGCCCGGCACATAAATACCTACGCTTGCAAGAGCCGTCACTTTCTGTCCCAGAATAATCCCGTTTGGCTGGCTTTCAAACCAGCTATTGCGTTTCTGTCTTTCATGGTAAGCGCGGATATTGGCGCCTGCCCGGCGGATAACTTCCACCAGCGACGGGTCGACCGCATCATAGGCTTCTTTAATTTCTTCCTCTGTAACGCACAAATTGTCCGCCGTCAGATCCGCCTTATCGAATTTCTTCGCATATGCGAACAGCGCGGCATCGCCGTTTTCTCGCACATCAGCAACAATTTCATCAACAGCTGACTGATAGCTTCCGTACTGATTCGGGCTGCGCTTTAAAAGATTTTCAAGAATATTTGAGATATTTTCTTTATCTACACGGCAAATTCTCATCATTTTTCCTCCTGAATCTATTTAAGTGTATTTTTTATATCATATAACAGACGGTTAATCCGCTCATTTTCCATCTTCATACTGACTTGATTGACAACGACTCTCGCTGAAAGCGGGCATATCTCTTCCAGCACTTCCAGTCCGTTTTCTTTTAGCGTCGTCCCGGTCTCCACAATATCAACGATGACTTCTGACAAGCCGACAATCGGCGCCAGTTCCACCGAACCGTTAAGCTTTATAATCTCTACAGTCTGATGTTTCTTATTATAGAAATAATCTTTTGCAATATTCGGATATTTGGAAGCGACGCGGATCAGTTCCTGATGCTTCAAAAGTTCTTTGGCCGATGCCGGACCGCACACACACATACGGCACTTGCCAAAACCAAGATCCATCACTTCGTAAAGATGCCGGCCTTCCTCCAAAATTGTATCTCTTCCGACCACACCGATATCAGCGGCGCCGTATTCTACATAGGTCGGCACATCGGAGGCTTTTGAAAGGAACATTTTTATTTTAAGTTCTTCATTGGAAAAAATCAGTTTTCGTGTCTTTTTATCTTTCATTTCAGCCATCGTAATGCCGATTTTTTCAAATAATTCCAGCGTTTGATCCGCCAGACGGCCTTTGGCCAGCGCAAATGTTAAATATTCCATGATGCCGCCTCCTCTTTCAGTTCTTTGATCAGCATGCGCTGCGGCGTTCCTGTTTTTACATCGATGATCTCCGCCTGGACATCATCGATCAGACGGCAGATCGCATACAGCTGATGCCTGCTGCAATACGCCATATAACTGCCAATTGGCTCGCCTTCTTCCTGAGCAAGCATCGCTGCGGCTCTTTGATGGGCTCTGAAACATTTTGAAAGTTCAATCGCCTCTTTAATATACGCCTGAGGATAAAGCACAAGTACTGAATTTTTCGGCAGCGCCACATCAATCTTTTGTCTTGACAGTGCTGTCAGCAGACGATCGATTTCAATGGCGAAACCGGTACTTGCCGCTTCTTTGCCGAATTGGCCGATCAGACTGTCATAACGCCCGCCTTTTAAAATCGCATCGCCGGTGCCGTATGTATATCCTTTAAATATCGTTCCCGTATAATAATGGTACTCGCTCAACATACCAAGATCAAAGGTCACATATTTTTCAAGTCCGTATGCCTGAAGAATTTCGTATATTTTTTCCAGTTTTTCAAGAGCTTCCAACGCTTTTGAAGAATAAGTCAGTCTTTTGGCTTCAGCAAGCATTTCCGTTCCTCCGAACCACTGAGGCAGCTTTATAAATACAAGCTTGATTTCCTCAGGTACCGGCAATTTTTCAACAACATCTTCAATACCGAAATAATTTTTATTTTCTATAAGTTCTCTCAGGCGTTCTTCTGTTTCTTTATCAATGCCCGCCTCTTCTACAAGCGCTTTGAAAAAACCGACCTGACCGACATCCACCTGAAAATTTTCCAGTCCCGACAAAAGGAGAAGTTCTGTAGCTACCGCAATCACTTCCGCATCGGCGTGAGCATCACTGCTGCCGATCAATTCGGCGCCCAGCTGGGTGATTTCTTTAAGCCTGCCCTGATAACTGGAATTATTGCGGAATGTATGACCCAGATAACAAAATCGCATCGGCATAGACTCCTGCGCATAATATTTGGATACCGCCCGCGCGATCGACGGTGTAATATCCGGTCTTAATACAAGCGTATTGCCTTCCCGGTCAAAAAATTTATACATTTCTCTTGAACTGACCGTTCCACGCTCCGTATTAAAAATATCAAAAAATTCAAACGACGGCGTCTGTATTTCTTCGTAGCCATATAAAAGAAGCCTTGATTTCAGCTTTGCCTCCAAAGCACTTTTTCCGGCGCATTCTGTATTGTAAATATCTCTGACACCTTCCGGTGTATGAAGTAATCTGTCTGTCATTATATCCTCCCGTGATCTGGTGCAGAAATTGGATGCCGTCCGACAACGCTTTAGTCTGCTACCATGTTACTAAGCTAATGCCAATTTATTATATAAAACCGTTCCTTATTTGTCAAGATTTCTTTTCTTCCTCCATACATGCCCGAAGATCCAGATCTTTTTGCAGCGCCTCAAGATAATGCAGACAGATGCCGGTATTGTCTATCTCAAACTCCGGTTCCATCTCTGACATTTTAAAGCTTTTCCGATGTCCTGTTTTTGAACGGTTCCAAAATGACACCAGTTTTTCAAACCGCAGATAAAAATATCTGTTTTCACCTGTAAAATGGATAATCAAAAAAGCAATACCGCCCTGACGTTCAAAATCCTCCATAAAAACAATCTGATGTTCATGAATATTTTGTATCGGAAAAGTCTGTGTCTGACATTCTTTGGCATCAAAACAGACCGGAATTCCCTGAACAGCGCCGATATAATCGACGGTACTGCGCTGTTCAAAATAAGCCAGCGTAATCTGACGGTGAGCAGTATCCATACGTACTGGCTTAATCGGCGTCGGTATTTTTTGAATAAGCGCAATTTTACCGGCACGATATTTCTCATTCGTTAAATTAATTAATTCTTCCAGCGAAGATCCCCTGAGTCCTCTTGAATTCCATGTCGCCATCTACATGCCCCGCTTTATATGTTCTTCAGATAATATGTGTTCAAACAAAGCCGGCAGCGGCGCTGTTACTGTCTTTTCCGACAAAGATGCCAGCGCGCCGGCAGTCTTTGGCATTTTCAAAACCGCTGCATGCAGCAGCTGATATTTCAGATGATATCTGGCTTTGAGACGGTCATTCCATTCTCTGTCTCCGTATTTATAATCGCCGGCGATCGGATGTCCGTCTGAGGCAAGATGCACCCTGATCTGATGGGTACGTCCCGTGACAAGCAGCACTTTTAAAAGTGTCATGTCGCCATTGCCCGCCACCGGCTCATAAACTGTATGGATATAATCCCCGGAAGCTGTCTTCTCGCCGACCAGACGCACTTTATTCGTCCGCTCATCTTTTTTCAAATAGCCTTCCAGAGACCTTTTTTCAGATAAACTGCCCCGGACGAGGCAAAGATAATATTTATGCAGCGACCGGTCTTTAAACAGCGCGGACAGCGCCTGAAGCCCGGCCAATGTTTTGCCTGCGGCAATCAGTCCGCTTGTATTTCTGTCCAGTCGGTTGACCACAGACGGTTTAAAGCTTTTCAATGTTTCCTCAGTGATGACTCCCGTATCCATCAAATAAGCAAGCATCTGTTCATTGACAGATATATCCTCCGGGCGTGCCTTCTGTGAAAGAATGCCCGCCGGTTTATTCATCAAAAGTACGTGTTCATCTTCATAAATAATCTCCGGATAATCCGATGTTTTTTGAATAATATGGACGCCCTCAAACTTTTGAATGGTCTCATCGGAAAGCCACAATGTGATTTCGTCGCCTACGGATGTTTTTTCTGTACCGTCCGCTTTCTTGCCGTTTAATGTAATATTCTTTTTTCTGAGCATTTTATAAATGAAGCCTTTGGGCGCATTTTTGAGCATCTTCTCAAGAAGTTTTGAAAAACGCTGCCCCGCTTCATTAGGTGTGACAATTCTTTTCTGCATCTTTTTATACAGCAGGCACAAACAACTGTTTTCTCAAGGCAGCTGTCTTTTTGCCTGTCACTTTCTCCTGTCTGCTTAATCGTTGGATTGCTTTTTCGTATTTATTAAAATCATTGTAAACCAGCGCTTTTGAGCTGCCGCCTGCTTCTTTAATAATTTCATTCAAATACTGCCTGATCTGATCCGGCGTTTTCCGCTGTTTCGGAACATAGGCAAAGAAATTATCATCATAAAGCACAAGGACAGATATCATCATCGCGCCTTCATATTTTGTCAGTACAAGATCCGAGTATACTTCCGCCGGCATATCTTTTACCATTGCGGATATTTTTTCAAAATGTTCCGGCTCATCTGTTTTATACGGGATCATAACAATCGATGCGATCCACGCTTTGGCCGCCGGAAGCAAAAGCAGCGCCGCCGCCAGCGTCAGCCAGTTAAGCCGCGTCTTAAAAATCAGCACACCCGCAGTAAATACGGCGGCCACAAGGCATGCCCACAGGACCGACACAATGAGATGATATTTTTTATACGCGCGTATATAACCGTAAGTTCCTTTCTTTAAATGTTTTTCTGCCATTTCATCATCCCTTTTTTTTATGCACATTTCTGATTGTTTTCTTCTTTGCCGGACGGCTGCGGCCTTTGCCGGCGCCGCTATGGCTTTTGTACGGCATGTTTTTCGTTATCCCGTACTTGTCTCTGTCTTTATATGCCGGCCGGATAAGACAGTGTTTGTCATAACCGATCAAGTCTGTCCTTCCCGCTTTTTCAAGAGCCGCCACAACAAGCTCATAGTTTTTAGGATTTCTGTACTGAATGAGCGCCCGCTGCATCGCTTTTTCTTTCGGGTCTTTAGGCACATAAACCTTTTCCATAGTCCGCGGATCATATCCGGTATAATACATGCATGTGGACAATGTGGACGGCGTCGGATAGAAATCCTGAACTTGCTCCGGCATATACCCGAGATCCCGAAGATACTCAGCCAAAGCAACCGCCTCTTTCATCGTCGAACCCGGATGGGAAGACATAAGATACGGTACAAGATACTGCTTCTTGCCCAACTGTTCATTGATCTGTTTATATTTTTTGACAAACTTTTGATAAACACTGTTTGATGGCTTGCCCATTTTTTCAAGCACTTTGTCGGCCACATGCTCCGGCGCCACTTTAAGCTGTCCGGATACATGGTATTCACACAGTTCCTTCATAAATGTGTCATCAGCATCGGCCATCACATAATCAAACCGTATGCCTGAACGGATAAATACTTTTTTGACTTTCGGCAGCGCTCTCAATTTTCTCAGCAGTTTCAAATAATCTGTGTGATCCGCTTTTAAATTGGCGCACGGCTTTGGAAACAGACACTGCTTATTCGGGCAGACGCCGTATTTAAGCTGTTTATCGCAGGACGGCTGCCTGAAATTGGCCGTCGGCCCGCCGACGTCATGAATGTATCCTTTAAAATCCGGATCCCACTGAAAACTTTCTGCCTCTGTGATCAGTGATTCGTGGCTGCGCGTCTGGATAATCCTTCCCTGATGAAATGTTAATGCGCAGAAACTGCAGCCGCCAAAGCACCCCCTGTTGCTGACAAGGCTGAATTTCACTTCTTTGATAGCCGGAACGCCGCCTGCCGCGTCATACATCGGATGCCATGTACGCATATAATTCAAAGCATACACCCGATCCATTTCGGCCTGTGACAGCGGCATCGCCGCCGGATTTTGAACAACGTATTCATGATCGTTATACTTTTCCACAAGCCGTTTTCCTGAAAACGGATCTGTGTTTGTGTACTGGATATAAAAACTTTTGGCATATGTCTTTTTATCCGCTTCAATTTCGTCATAGGACGGAAGCATCTGATAATCATAAACGTTTTCCAAACTTTTAGTCTTATAGACACTGCCGTTGACAAATGTAATATCTTTAATATCAATGCCCGCATTGAGTGCGTCTGCCACCTCTACGACGGAACGCTCGCCCATGCCATACAGCAGCAGATCGGCGCCGCTGTCTAAAAGAACGGAGTGTTTCATGCGGTCGCTCCAATAATCATAATGTCCCAGCCGTCTTAAACTTGCTTCAATGCCCCCGATAATAATCGGCACATGCTTGTAAGCCTGCCGTATAAGATTTCCGTAAACAACGACCGCATAATCCGGACGTTTGCCGTAAACGCCGCCCGGTGTGTAAGCATCTTCATGGCGCCGTTTTTTAGCCACTGTATAATGATTGACCATTGAATCCATGTTGCCGCTGCTGACTAAAAAACCAAGTCTCGGACGACCAAAGACACAGACGCTTTCTTTATTGCGCCAGTCCGGCTGCGCAATGATGCCGACTTTATAGCCATTTGCCTCCAGCACACGGGTAATAATCGCATGGCCGAAAGACGGATGATCCACATAGGCATCCCCGGAAATGTATACAAAATCCACGGCCTCCCAACCGCGGTTTTCCATATCCTGTCTGCTCACAGGCAAAAAGTCTCTCATCACTTCAACTCCCTGTCTATTTCATCAATAATTTCTTTATAGCTGCAAATATAAAAATCTGCCAGCCGTTTTTTTTCTTCTCTGTCTTTGACTGAAAAATCATCTTCAACAGCGCAGACGCGCATACCGGCGCCTTTGGCAGCCTGAATGCCGCAGACCATATCTTCAAAGGCAATGCACCGCTGCGGATCCACGCCAAGTTTTTTGGCGCAAATTTCATAAATTTCCGGATTCGGTTTGCCGTTATGAATATCCTCACCGGTCACTACGGCAGAAAAAAAGCCGTCAATATGACGGGCTTCAAGTACAGCCTTCGTCAGTGCATTGGAGCTGCTTGTGGCAATACCGCACGGAATTTGCTTGTCGCTGAGTGCTTTAAGCAGCGTCATAATACCGTCTTTTAACGGAATTTCGTATTTATATTTATGCATGGCCATCTCATCCCAGTCAGCGATCATTTTTTCGATACTGTCCTTAATGCCGAACCGCTTCTGAAAATAAATGGCCGTCTGCGTGATGCTGATGCCGCCGATGTCCTGCTGCAGATTGGGGGGCATCGTCAGGCCATAGCGCGCCAAATATTCTTCATCAATATCTCTCCATATCCACATGGAGTCCACAAGTGTGCCGTCCAGATCAAAAATGACGGCGTCTGTATTTTCAAACATTCTATTTTTCTCCTACTGATGATTTAAGCATTTGTATTTCGTCCTCTGAAAGTTTTCTGTACTGTCCGCATGCCAGCGTCTCATCAAGGCACAGCGGCCCCATGGACAGCCGTTTTAAATAAATAACTTTTTTGCCGACAGCTTCAAGCATACGCTTGACCTGATGAAATTTTCCTTCATAAATTTCTATTTTTATTTCTGATACCGGCGAGCATTCTTTGTCCGTCACCGACAAAATGTCTAATTTTGCCGGCAGCGCCGTTAATGTTTCATCAATAACAACGCCATTGGCAAAGATATCCGCGTCTTCTTCGGTCACTGTGCCTGCCACTTTGGCATAATACACTTTGGCCACATGTTTTTTGGGCGCCAGCAGCTGATGCGCCAGCTGTCCGTCATTTGTAATAAGAAGCAGTCCTTCGGTATCTTTATCCAGCCGGCCCACCGGAAACAAGTCTTTGCGCTGTTTCGCATCAATCAGATCAACGACGGTTTTTTCATGTCGGTCTTCGGTTGCCGAAATTACGCCCGCCGGTTTATTAAGCATGTAATATTCGTAATGAACGTAAGTCACAGGCATTTGATCGCACATGACTTCATCTTCATCCGGATCAATTTTAATATCCGCGCTGCGCGCCCTCTGCCCGTTGACCAAAATGCGGCCGCTGCGGATCATCCCTTTAACTTCACTGCGTGTCCCAAGGCCCATATCGGCTAAATATTTATCCAGTCTTAACCTGCTCTGACTCATGACTGCCACCGCCACCCTGAAGGGTATTTGTTTTTAAGTGTTCCCCGGTTCAGCTTTCCCCAGCCAAGAGGATAGCCGCTGGCACAGACAAGATACCAGCCGTTTTTAAACGTCTCATCTGCTTCCAGTGTTTCGCATTTTAAATATTTAACCGCAGCGCCGTCACGATAGTCCAGATCAATGATGTGCCCGCATTCTTCTTTTTTCAGCCCGACGGCAAAGGCGCCGCTTGGCTCAAACCGGTCTTTTTTTATGTTGCCCAGATACCAGCCTGTCCGCAGCACACGCAGGCCGTTGGTATCGATCATCGTCTCCGGCATATAATAAACATGGTCGCCTGAAAGTTCCAGCCGTTTCCGGTCAAGTTGAACCTTAAGCCCGGCATCTTTGAAAAAAGCGTCCAACGCATCGGTTTTAAACTTTTTAGACGATGTATACGGCTGTACTTCCCTGTGTTCCTTCGTTCCGGCTTTATGCAGCAATGTCACATAGTGGCCTTCCCCTTTGACTTTGTGCGGCCAAAGCCGGACTTCTTTGACAAGTTCAAATTCCGGATGTCTTTCAAGAAAATACTGTATTGTTCCTTCATCTTCCAGCGGCGAAAATGTACATGTAGAAAATACCATGTCGCCGCCGGGTTTTAACATCCGCGCGCCGTATTCTATGATTTCCCGCTGAATTTTACTGTAGAATTCAGGTCCGGTCTTTTCCCAATTTTGTGTCATCGACGGCTTTTTGTGAAACATCCCCTCACCGGAACATGGCGCGTCAATCAATATTTTATCAAAATATTCCGGCAGCCGCGACGCCAGTTTTTTAGGATCCTCACTGATGACAAGACTGTTTTTGATACCGAAAGCTTCGATATTTTTCAGCAGCGCCTTTGCTCTGGAATAGCTGATATCATTGCTCACAAGCAGTCCCTGATTGTTCATGCGCGCCCCGAGCGCCGTACTTTTTCCGCCCGGCGCGGCGCACATATCAAGAACAATATCTCCCGGCTCTACCGGCAGCATCTGTGCCGGCAGCATGGCGCTCGGCTCCTGAATGTAATAAAGCCCCGCATAATACAGCGGATTTTTGGAATAGACTGTTCCTTCGCTGCAATAAAATCCATCGCCATTCCACGGCACAGACTCCAGCGATTGTCCGGTCAGTGCAAGATATTCTTCCGGTGTAATTTTCAGCCGATTGATGCGGATACCGCCAAGAACCGGACGGCTGTAGCTTTCTAAGAAAGCGTCGAATTCATCGTCCAGCTGTGTCCGGATTGTCTCTAAAAATTTCTCTGGTAATTGTATCATCTTATCCTCCGTCAATCTAAAATCACATCATCCATTAAATCACTGCCATCCGCAGCTGTCGTTGCCAATGTGTCGCACCGCTCGTTCTGCGGGTGGCCGTCATGGCCTTTGACCCATATAAACTCAACATGATGCGGCGCTTTTGCCTTTAAAAGCCGCTTCCATAAATCTGTATTTTTAACCGGTTCATTTTTTCCCCGTTTCCAGCCTTTTTTAATCCATCCATCTATCCAATGTTCATTAAATGCTTTCACTAAATATTGTGAATCGGAATATAACTCAACCTCACACGGCCGGTTCAGCGCTTCAAGTCCTGCAATGGCCGCCAGCAGTTCCATACGGTTATTGGTCGTTTTCTTATAGCCTGCGGACAGTTCTTTCACATGCAGCGTCCCCTTTGTATCCGTATATTCCATAACAACACCGTAACCGCCCGGCCCATCAGGATTTCCTCTGGCCGAACCGTCAGTGTAAATTTTTACAAACATCATCAAATTCTATTCCTTTCATTACTTGCTGCCGCGTATTTGGCGGCATATTGATTTTCTTATTTTACAGGCGCCACTGCCCGTTTTGTTCAAATCTTGACGCTGACTGCTGTGCCTTGTCAATCAGCGTCTGATCAAAACCGATCATGCCAAGCAGCTTAATGGCGTTCCTTGACACAGCGCGGCCCTGATGGAGTTTATAGTCGAAAACAACTTGTTTTTCTTTGACTTCCTCCTGAAAATGGTAATTATCAAAGTAATCTTCCAGCATACTCGTCAATTCAATATCATGGGTCGCCGCAAAGCAGACGGCATTCATAAGGCTCAGCTGTTTGAGTATTTGTGAGGAAGCCGCGATCCGCTCAATGGTGTTTGTTCCCCGAAGGACTTCATCTATGAAGCACAGCATCGGTATCCGGCCGTCGGCCTGCGATACAATGCGTTTTAAAGATTTAATTTCTACGATAAAGTAGCTCTCGCCCCCGCTTAAATTATCCCGAAGCGCCATCGAAGAATAATTTCTGAAATAATTGGCTCTGTAGCTGTCTGCCATGGCCGTAAAAATTGTCTGCGCCAAAATGGCATTGATAGCCACTGTTTTCAGAAATGTTGATTTTCCCGAGGCATTGGAACCGGTCAGCAAAACACTTCCTGATGTACTTATGTCATTTTTAACAGGCTCTATAATCAACGGATGGTATATGGCCTTTGCTTCATAAACCAAAGTACGCCTGCCGCCATTTTCCTGTTCAAGCCGTGGCCGGCACCAGCCCTGTGCCATTAACCGGCGATAGGAAGCAATCGCAATGGACAGATCAATCTCCCCGATAAAATCCATAATTTCTGTCAGGGCCGCTTCATTTCTATGGACACTGCCAAGGACGAAATCAAATAAGATCAAATCGATATGAAACAGCATTTTGATATAGTCCATCAGAAGATCCAAAAGCGTACCGCCCACTTTTGATCCGCTCTGAAAAAGCCAGCCGTAACGGCTCATGCGTTTGAACGGCACAAGCATTTTTCGGATTTTTGCCATTTCTTCTTTCATCACAGGAATATCCTGACGGACAATACTTTGGGCACAGTAAGTAATTCCCGAAACATAAGAAAAATTGTCAAAATAGGATCTGTTTTTATAGGTAAAATAAACAATCATATTTACAGCGACAAAGCACAGCAACAGTCCGACAAAAGGCATTGGCCGGACAAATGACATGACAATAGAGAAAATCAGGCCGGCGCAAAGAAATATGTTGAGCACAGGATTGTGCCCCGGCGCATCTTTTAAATATTGGCAGTATTGATACACGCCCATATTGCGCATTTTCCCGAGACGGCAAAGCGCTGTCTGAACTTCAATCCGCTGATCTTCATGTTCGTCAAACCACCGGGCCCATTCGTCCCGTCTGCCAAGCACCCCTTGGTCATATTGAGGCTCATGCAGCGCGGCATAGAGGTATTCTTCGCCGATCCCTGTACTTGTCTGGTTCAGCAGTTTAAAAATATCTTCCATTTCAAGATCATTCCACGTAATCTGATCCACAATATCACCCGGATGTGTTTTGTGTTTCAGGTAAAAGTCAATATACTCGTACCTTTGAAGATCATAATCAGCTTCAGGAACACTGCCGTAAATTTTTTTCAGATAGCTCCGCATTCTGCGCTTCACAGACAGCTTGTCGTATATCATCTTGGCAATAACAATCAGTATAACAATACCGACTGTTGCAAGAATTTCTATATTTTCCATCATCAACCTCCTCTTCCTTTTAAAGCTTCTTATCTCACAAGTTTATCATCCATCATAAGGCTTGTCAAAATATATCGGCTCGGAAGATATCCGATTTTTCGGCATTTTGTCAAATATTTTTCAGTATCCCGTCTTCTGATTTTTTGGCTGTGCGCGTTTACTTTACTCGGTATAAGGGATATAATATAAAAAGATAAAGGAAACTTGAGTTTTAAAGAATAGAAAGGGTGACTTATATGAACTTAGCAAAAATCTCTGCAAACGGACAAATTACTGTGCCGATAGAAATCAGACGGCAGCTTGGTCTAAAATCCGGCGACAAAATTCTGTTTCTACAAAATCAAAATGGGGAGATTATTATCAGCAATGCCTCCGCTGCGGCTATCCGAAAAGCGCAGACGGCCTTTGCCGGAGCTGCCGAGGCAATGGGAATCTCAAATGAAGATGATATTCAGGCACTCGTAGATGAAGTACGTTACGGAAAGGAACGGTAAAATGCGGATATTGGTAGATACAAACATTCTGTTTTCCGCATTGGTTTTTCCTCACTCCAAGCCCTCACGGGCTTTGCTCTATATTGCATCCAATCACACCCATCATATTCATCTCACGCAATCTATCGCGTGCTTCGGCCGGAAATCGCTCCTGTTCATCAATTTCCGCAGCAAGTGGGGCAACCTCATTTACGGCAAACTCATGAATTTGCTGCAATAATTTCTGTTCTTCGTCTGTAAAGTGAAAATTCATCACCAATTTCCTCCTCGTTAGATTATTTCGGTATGTTGGGTTGTGACTTTCGACTTGCCACAATTCCCTCATAGATATATAATAACAAAGAGATAAACATAAAAAAATCAGATGTTTTCAAATGTTAAATTCGATTTTTTTGAATAATCAGGTGATGTCATGAACACAAAATACTTAACTACGCTTGTTACAATTCTGGAAGCAGGCAGTTTTCAAAAAGCAGCTACCAAACTAAATTATACACAATCAACAGTTACTTCACAAATCCGGCAATTAGAAGAAGAATTTCAAATTAAACTATTTGAAAAAATAGGCCGCAGAATGGTGTTGACACAAGCAGGAAAAGATATTCTTCCTTTCGTTCAATCAATCTTGCAAAACGTGGAACAGATTGACAACTATCACAAAGATATATCTGAAATAAAAGGGACACTTCGGTTGGTTGCACCGGATTCCATCTTTATTTATCTTTTGCAGCCAGTGATAAAGGAACTTCGATATACTGCACCGCATATACGGCTGGTCGTAAATTCATTGCCTTCTGAAGAAGTCAATCAGGCAATCGTAAACGGTATGGCTGATATTGGAATTGACTGCGATAAAGGCTCATTCCCTGATTCTGTTGTCCATATACCGGCAAATCCTTTTTATGCCTGCCTTATTGCATCGCCGTTTATTAACGCTAAAGATGCAGATTTTATTACGCCTCATCAGGAAAAACCGTTGAGTATCATTCAAAACGAATGGAAAGCCAATTATCAAAAGGCATTGACATATTATCTGGACAAAAAAGATATTGTATTAAATCCAATAATGAAACTACAGAGTATCGAAGCTGTAAAAAAGAGTGTTATGAATGGTTTAGGTATCGCATACGTTCCTTCCTTTTCTGTTCAAGAAGAATTAAAAAACGGTTCGTTACTTCAACTCAAAACAGAGTTAGATGATAAACTTTTTCCGGGTGTTTGCCTTTATCATAAAAACAAGTGGATTAGTCCACAAATGGACTTGGCTCTCAAAATACTACATAAGCACATTGGAATAGAATATGCCTCTGAAAAGGAATAGTCAATTCAACATTCAGTAAATTTGATATTGTGCGAAATAGTAGGCCGCTGTCTATCTGATGCTTGTGTTGCTTTATGGCAATGCCGCTAAACTGATCACGGTAAATCTACAAGCAAAAAAACAAATGCAGGAATACGGTATTATCAAAAAGAATATTGATTTTCACGCTGATTTTATAATTAAGAACGGCTGATACTGTCACCGTTGGTATTTTCGTAGACATCCGCAGGCTTAGCTTGCGGAAAACACGGGCATCGATAGGTTCGTATTACGAACCTATCGCGATACACAAAAGGACATCCGCAGGCCAAGCCTGCGGAAAACCAAAAAAGCTGAGCTTTCGCTCAGCTTTTTTGGTTAATTATTAATTAATTTGTCTTCGTTTTTCCAGCTGTAGAGTTTTCTTAATTCTGCGCCGACTTTTTCTGACGGATGTTCTGCAGCGCGTTTTCTCATTGCGTTGAAATGAGGTGCGCCGATCTGGTTTTCAAGCAGCCAGTTCTTTGCAAATGTACCATCTTGAATATCGGAAAGAATCTGTTTCATTGCTTTCTTTGTATCTTCTGTGATGATCTTCGGTCCTGTGATGTAATCGCCGAATTCTGCAGTATTGGAAATAGAATATCTCATGCCTGCAAATCCGCTTTCGTAAATCAGGTCAACGATCAGTTTCATCTCGTGGATACATTCAAAATATGCGTTTTCAGGAGCATATCCGGCTTCTACCAATGTTTCATAACCTGCCTGCATCAATGCGCAAACACCGCCGCAAAGCACTGCCTGCTCACCAAAGAGGTCTGTTTCTGTTTCTACTCTGAATGTTGTCTCAAGCACGCCGGCTCTTGCGCCGCCGATACCAAGTGCATAAGCAAGACCGAGTTCTTTTGCATGACCTGTAGCATCCTGCTCAACGGCGATCAGACAAGGAACACCTTTACCTTCCTGATATGTACTTCTTACTGTATGTCCCGGTCCTTTCGGAGCGATCATAACAACGTCCACATCCTTTGGCGGTACGATCTGACCGAAATGAATTGCAAAACCGTGTGCGAACATCAGCATGTTGCCCGGTTCAAGATTTGGCTCAATGGATTCTTTATACATCTTCGCCTGTTTTTCATCGTTGATCAGAATCATGATAATATCTGCCTGTTTTGCCGCCTCAGCTGCTGTATATACTTTAAATCCCTGTGCCTCAGCCTTTGCCCATGATTTACTGCCATTGTAAAGACCGATAATAACATCACAGCCAGACTCTTTTAAGTTTAATGCATGTGCATGTCCTTGGCTGCCGTAGCCGATTACCGCAATTTTTTTACCTTCCAGCAGTGAAAGGTTGCAGTCTTCCTGGTAATAAATTTTAGCCATAATAATTCCTCCTAAAAACTTTCGTCTTTTGCCCAGTCCGGTTGTCCGTCCTGATGCCGCCGCAACATGCGGTTTATAAAATTTATATTTATTCTACCCCTTTTTTTTCATTTGTCAATACAAATCCAAAAGAGATAGTGAAATATATGTACACTTTACCCGGAATTAATCAAGATATCTTACGTTGTCAGATCCTCTGGAAAGTCCGGTGATTCCTGTGCGCGCCAGTTCCAAAATTTCATATCCTTCAAGCAGTTTAATAAAAGCATCCAGTTTGGACTGATTGCCTGTCAGCTCAATAATCAGTGAATCACTGGCTACATCAACAATATTGGCTCTGAAAATGTTGGCAATAGATATCACTGCCTGACGCTGCACATCCGAAACACGGACTTTAACCAGCACCAATTCTCTGGCCACATACTCGCCCTCATCAAGACACTTGATATCCAATACATCCACAAGCTTACCCAGCTGTTTTTCAATCTGCTCAAGAATCTGATCATCACCGCGCACGGCAACTGTCATCCTTGAATATCTCGGATCCGCTGTCACACCAACCGTCAAACTGTCAATATTATAGCCGCGTCTTGAAAACAGACCGGAAACACGACTCAAAACACCTGATGTATTATCCACCAGAAGCGATAAAACCCTTTTACGTTCTTCCATCAATGAACACCTCTTTCAAACGGCTTCGGCCGGCCTATGCCGGCCTTTCCGTGATTTATACTACATCATATTCTACCGAGAGAATGAAGGATTGTCAACACTTTCTTTCATTACAGTAATAACCAGTCAAAGCATTCTGTTTTCAAAGCACTTAAATGATGCCGCGGTTCCAAGATCATCGCATATTCTAAGGAGCCGGTTATATTTTGCCGTCCGCTCACTGCGGGCCAAAGACCCCGTCTTAATATGGCCTGCATTGACTGCCACAGCAATATCCGCGATCGTCGTATCTTCGCTTTCCCCGGACCGGTGAGAAATAATCGTCTTATACCCTGCCCGTTTTGCCATTTCAATTGCTCTGAACGTCTCAGTCAACGTTCCGACCTGATTAACTTTAACCAAAATACCGTTTGCCGCGCCTCTGGCAATGCCCATACGAAGCCGTTCACTTTGGGTTACAAAAAAATCGTCGCCGATCAGAAACGTTTTATTTCCAAGCCGCTGGGTCATTTTCTGCCATCCCTCCCAGTCATCTTGATCAAGTCCGTCTTCGATGGAATATACCGGATATTTTTCACATAATTCTTCATAATATTCGATCAGCTCTTCTGAATTTAAAACTTTCTTTTCCCCTGAAAGTTCATACTGTCCATTAACATAGAATTCACTGGCAGCCGCGTCAATGGCAATTTTAATATCCGAATCCGGTCTCAGCCCGGCCCGCTCCACAGCCTCAAAAATCAATTCAAAAGCTTCTTCATTGGACTTCAGGTCCGGCGCGAAGCCGCCTTCATCACCCATGCCGGTATAACAGCCGTTCTCCTTCAAAACATCTTTCAGCTTGTGGAATACTTCACAGCCCATACGCAGGGCTTCAGGAAATGTTTTTGCACCAAACGGCACAATCATAAATTCCTGAAAATCAATATTATTGTCCGCATGAGCCCCGCCGTTTAAAATATTCATCATCGGCATCGGAAGCATCACCGCATTAAATCCGCCCAGATACCGGTACAGCGGCATGTGGAGATAATGCGCCGCCGCTTTGGCGCACGCCATTGAAACGCCGAGTATCGCATTGGCGCCCAGATTACTTTTATTATTCGTACCATCCAAATGAATCATCGTTTCGTCAATATTTACCTGATCCAGAACGCTTTGACCCAACAGTTCCCTCTGAATAATCGTATTGACATTATTGACCGCGCGCAGGACTCCTTTACCGCAGTAGCGCTTCTCCGAACCATCTCTAAGTTCAAGCGCCTCATAAATGCCCGTCGATGCGCCGCTTGGCACGATCGCGCGGCCAAAAGCGCCGCTGCTTGTGCGCACCTCCACTTCAACCGTCGGATTGCCTCTGGAATCCAAAACTTCCCTTGCATAAATTTTTCTGATTTCAGGCATCATCAAAACCTCCTACTATTATAGCTTATGCCTTAGTATGTGATGTCCCTGAAAATTTATACCAGCCGGCGCGCTTTCCGGCCGGAAGTAGAAAACAATCCGGTAGGCATTGACGCCACCCTTGCCTGGTTTGGATTTGGACTGATAATCTATGGCATCTTTGATCTGGTATTCTTTCCCTCGTATTACAAGAGCGGATATAAAGCCGGCAGAGCTTTTATAATTGCGGCCATCCCCATGCTTCTGATGATGGTCGCTGTGGAGGACGCCGTCCGTATTCCCCAGCTTGCATGGCTGGACAGCGATGCGCTGCCGGATCTTATATGGCAGCTTCCTGTTCTATTTATTGGTATTATATGTTACGGAGGCTTTGTCACTTTGGCATACAAAATTTCTGTGAAGCGTTTTGAACATGTGGATTTGTAAAAAAAGTCCCGCCAGAGCACAAAACTTTGGCGGGACTCAGCAAACGTCTTATCTTACTGAATAAACTTTCTGTATTTTGTCCAAATAACCCCCTGAAAATAATCATAGGCTTTGTCATAAATTACAAGCATGACCTGACCGATCACTGCCGCGCCCGCAAGAAACAGCGGGCTGATTTCTCCTGCAAATAAAAGTCTCGGAAAGCCAAACAGCATCGGCAAATAAATAATATTAAACACCGCAAATTTTACGATCCAAAAAATCACTTTTCGGTTCATCTGTGTTCTCATACGCCCGATCTGCACAAAAGCAGCCTCAATAATAAGTACATAAAACGACATTGCTGCAAATGTAACGCAGTAAAGTTTATTCGGCGCCATCAAAAAGCCGAGAATAACCGACGCTATATAAAAAGCCACGCCATATTTCATACCGTACTCTCTGATAATCACGCCGACAAAAAAAGATGCAATCGCCAGCAAAAAAAGGGTATTAAAATCAAAAACGCCGCTCAGGACGATCAAAATCACAGTCAATGCCAGCAAAAGGCCCGAAAAAGCCATCTTCTTTGCATTTACATGCATGAACACAAATCGCCTCCCATACATTCACACAGCTGATCGGCAATACATAAATCGCAGCATAAGTTTCCCGTACCGCAGGAAGACTGCTGCCTGCCGCCGTAGCCATACCCGCTGTTTTGATAACGGTTGGAATTCCACTGCAGCTGATTCTGGAAATTTCTGTATTCCGCATTATTCGGTTCCATATTCAAAGCTGTCTGGATATCCTGATTGGCCTGAATATTGTTGCCCAGTCCGGCATTGGAAATCGCACTCAGATAATACCATCTGCCGTCTTTATTGGGCATACTGTTCAAAAGGTTAATGGCATCTCTGTAGCGTCTGAAATTAATATAATTATAGACCGCCTGATATTTTGCATCATTGGAGCCGCTGCTTTGGTAGCTTCCGGAGCCGTAATTACTGTTCTGTCCGTAGCTGCCGCTTTGTCCGTAATTATAGCCGCTGCTCTGGCTGCCGCTGCGTTCTTTCATAATCTGATCATAAGCTTCCTGAACTTCTTTAAACCGTTCTTCTGCCAGATTGGCCAGCGGATTATTGGCATAAGAGTCCGGATGATACTTTCTTGATAAATCCCTGTATGCTTTCTTTATTTCGTCATCGGAGGCATTGGGAGACACTCCGAGGACGCTGTATGGATCATTTACCATGTTGACTTTCCTCTCGTTCTTTTAACTGTTTTAATCGGGTTCGATATTTTGTCCAGACACCGGAATATAAAATGTTGCGCAGAATATCCGCATCTTCAAGGCACGGTAGCATTTCAAATGCGGCGCTGACCTCTGCCATCATCATGGTCAGCATCTGCCGGCATAAATCTTCATAGTCCGGACGGCCGTGCAAACTTTTCAGCGGATTATAATTTCCCTCTTTCAAATCTTTTTCCAGATCATCCCATGCATCCATAATATAAATAAATTTGCCGAGAAAAAACCCGAGACGGCCCATCGTCTCCTGCCACATATCTTCTTTATAAATGAGCAGCTGAGCCATCAGTTCGCCGAAACATCCGGCGGTCTCATCGATATTTTGTGAATCCGCCGCTTCCAGCCGATGCAATTTTTTCAGATACTTTTTCATTGCCCGGCACTGCCTCGGATATTGCTTTTCTATGTTTCTCGCCCGTTTTCTGAAAATGCCGGCGCCGGCAAATCCTAAAATCTTCTTTTCATCTTTCCAGTCATCTTTAAAATGATAATAAGAAAGAATAATATTCATAGATGCTGCATAGTCTGTTATCTCATTCACAAGCATCGGCATCTGACGCACAGGGCTTGTCGGACAGCGGTGCTTTTTTAGCTTTGTCCGGCTTTCATAAAGAGAGGTCAGCAATATGATAATAAACGTCATATCATAAGTGAGCGTCAGCCGCCCTGTCTGACCGTACTTTTCTTTCAATGTCCGGCACAATCCGCAGTAATATGCTTTGTATTTATAATAATCCTTAACTTTAAGTTCCGGTTTATCTACTGTTACATAACCGAACATATCTTCACCCCGCCATAAAATCGTCCCTTCGATTATACACTAATCATGTATAAAAAACAAGCGGTTATACTTTACTCATTTTAAATAAAATCACCGCGGCTGCCGCGCCGAGCAGTTCCGCCACCGGATAAGCGAGCCATATACCCGCCGCGCCGAACGGAATTGTCAAAATCCAGCCAAGGATAATATTGACTGCAAACTGGCGTGTCAGCGATACAATCAATGATTTCATCCCCATGCCGAGCGCCTCAAACGTACCGCAGAAAATAACGCCAACCGATGAAACGATAAAGCCGATACTGATGATCCGCAGCGCTTCAACGCCTTTATCCATCAATTGAATGTCCGCATCAAACATACTGAGGATTGCCTGCGGAAACAGCTGAGCCGCCAATGTGCCGACAGCCATGATCGCAACCGTTAATATCAGTCCGACACGAATGGTTTTATGCATGCGCTTCTTTTCTCCGGCGCCGTAATTGTATCCGATGATCGGACGCATCCCCTGAACAATACCATTGGCCGGCATATAAATAAAACTCTGCAGTTTCAGGAAAAGTCCGAGCACAGCCACATAAACTTCAGAAAACGCCGACAAGATAGCATTTAATACACTGACAAGCACGGATGGCAACGCCAGCATCAGTGTTGACGGAATACCGACAGAATAAATCTGCCGGACAAGTTCTGCCTCAGGACGCATTTTTTTAAAGCTGATACAAACAGCCAAGCCCCTTTTTCTATAAAGAATTATATATAAAATCATACCTGCAATCTGTCCGATCACTGTGGCAATGGCAGCGCCCCTAACACCCATGGCCGGCACGCCGAAATAACCGAAAATAAAGATCGGGTCAAGAATAATATTGATGACACAGCTGACACCGAGGGCAAGCATTGTTGTCATCATAGCGCCGACAGACTGGTAAATTTTCTCAAAGCAGATCTGGATCAGACTTCCAAAAGAAACAATCATAACAATGTATCCGTAATCGCACGCCCATTGGAGCACCTGTGCGTCCTTTGTAAATAACTGCAGAAACGGCTTTGTAACAAAAATCCCGATCAATATAAAAACAGCAACATGAATAAAAGTCAAAAACATACCCACTGACGCCGCCCTGTCTGCTTTCTCCTGATCGCCGGCTCCCAGATTCATCGAAATGACTGAGCCGATGCCTACACCGACCCCGACCGATACGGCCATGATAACATTTTGCAGCGGATAGACAAGGGAAATCGCTGTAATCGCGTCTGTACCGAGCCTTGACACATAAATACTGTCCACAATATTATACAGTGACTGAATCAGCATAGAAATCATCATTGGCACGCCCATAGACAGCAGCAGCGGCAAAATCGGTTTTGTTCTCATAAATTCCTGTTTGTTCATGAATAAACTCCTCTATATGTTAATTTTCATGCATCATCAGACAACAAAGGACCGCAGCTGCCAAACCGGCAGACTGCGGCCCCGTCTAACGATGCCAGTCCCCACAAATTAATGGAGCATAACCTCATCCTCCGAACTATCGCCCGGCATCTGAGGATTTGCCTGAATCAATGCGTGAATCAGCTCATGGTCATAATTATGCCGTACTTCGCATGTTCTGTCAAGTATCATCACAGCCTCATCATCAGCAGTACTTGCCGGCCACTGCGGCAATGACGGTACATTCGGATTGCCGTACCGTGCGAAAGCAATCCACGCGCCAAACATCTGGTCTTCCAGCTTATCGGAAACGCCCGGTACATTGCATACCGGCACTTTATCCGTGTTTTTGAAAACAAATGGAATTTCTGAACAATGCCATGCAATCTTTCCGTTGTCATACGGGAATTCAAAGGCAAACATATAAGAATATGTCGGCGCCTGTGTATGTACAGCTTTTTTCTGCACGAAATCAATGGTCGGATTTCTGAAAAGCGCATCCAAAAACAGCAGATCTGTCAGCGCCTTGTCCGGATATGCCTTCCTGTAAAGCGGCACAAGGGTGTCCGCAGCTTCGCCGTACTTATCATGAAGCATTTCAAGCACATCTTTTTCAGGCAGTTCATATTTGCTTTCGATGCCCGGACCGAATGCAAATTCGCCGAATACTGTACCGATCATGACAGGAATCGTCTTTGCATGCTCTGTAAATCCGACTTCCCTCGGATCGCCCACATAAAAATCATTGGCCATAGGCACACCGCCCACATATTCTCCGGCCTCTGCCAGTTTTGGGCCGACTTTCTGATATGCTGCAGCCAATGCCGGATACGGCACAGTCTCAAGTTTTTCAACATCGCCTGCTTCAAAGCCCAGTTCTTTAAGCATAGCTTCCACAATCGGTCTGCCGTCCGTTTTCGGCGTATCCATAAATTCATCCATCACACCGCTTTGGATAATCCCTTTTTGGAACAATCCGTCTGCCTCCGGTGTCTGCATCAGTGTCCACACTTTCATGCCGCCGCCGGACTGTCCGAAAATAGTGACATTTTCCGGGTCTCCGCCGAAGGCTGCGATATTTTCATGCACCCATTTCAGTGCCGCAACCATATCCGCATTGCCCGCATTGGCTGAATTTTTATACTTTTCACCGTAATCTTCCAGATTCATATAACCGAGAACATTTAAACGATGATTCAGAGAAACAACAACCACATCGCCGTATTTGCTCATATTCTCTCCGTCATAGGATACCTGTTCAATGGATGACCCTGCATAAAATCCGCCGCCGTGAAGCCATACCATCACCGGCTTTTTGGCGTCTTTGTCCAAGGTCTGAGTCCAAATATTTAAATACTGGCAGTTTTCATCCATCAGCCAGTAACGATGAGGCACAAGTGTCTCTCCATTTGGTACTTCCTGTGTCATTAAAGGGCATACATAACCATATGAAAGCGCATCTTTAACACCTTCCCACGGTTTAACAGGCTGCGGCATCTGAAATCTTTTTGCATCCGCATATTTAATCCCCTGAAAAATGTACGTACTGTCAAGCTTAAGTCCCCGCAGCTTTCCTGCCTTTGTCTGAACGATAGGCCCTGTCTGTGAACAAATAAATTTCTTTGCCATCACTGATCTTCTCCTTTTATCCCACTTTGTTGTGTCATATGGCACACTGCCATCGCGGCACTGATACTATTTTATCATAAAATCTTGCCAGTGACAGCCTTTTTTCATATTTTTACCATTCCTTTCGCTTCGCTCAAGGCACAAACAAGTCTTGAAAAAAAGTTGTGCCCCTCCATTCTTTGAGTTATAATTCTTATAGGGAATAGCAATACACTACAGAGCACGGAGGGAGGAGTGGCGAATTTATTTCGACCCCGCATATTTATATGTGCCGTCATCCTTTCAAGCACAAACAAGTGGGACTTTGAGCCCGGACTCTTTACTGATGTGCGATAAAGAAGTAATAGAAGTGTAAAAAATTTTGCCGTTCCTATCCGGCACTCGCGCGTTGTGTCGGATAGGTCGGGCGTTTATTCTGGCAAGTCAATCTTGCCGACAAAGCTGTAATAAATCTCAATGTCCTGCCTGCGGGTGCCGTTCTCGTCATAGCTGCACTCATGCACGACGATTTTCTCAATCATCTCCCGCAAGAGGGTGGGGGTCAATTCCTCAAAGGCAAGGTGCTTTCGGACGATACCCATAAACTTTTCCGCATTGACGGTGGCGGCCTGCGACTTGGAAAGTTCCTCCTGCAAAGCGGCGGCGCGGTCTTTCAGTTCCCGCTGTTCCTGCTCATAGTCTGCCGACAGTTCCATGAAACGCTCGTCGCTGATTTTGCCGTTTACATTGTCCTCATACAGCCGCTTGATAATGCGGCTCACTTCGGCAATGCGCTCCTGCGCCTGTTCAAGCTGCTT
>DVJY01000029.1 GCA_018716485.1 Candidatus Scybalocola faecipullorum | reverse complement strand
CGTTGACATTGGTATGCCCAGACGCGAAAGAACTGTCTCTGCCTCTGATTTTAATGTGGGATTAATCCGTAGATTAAGTGTTGCTGATTTCTCCATAATGTCACCTCCGTTTACGCTTTAATTGTAACGTTTTTGTCGTTACGTGTCAATAATAAGTTATAGAATTATTTAATACTATTTCTTCTTTAGCCCATATCGACTATAACCTCTGTATATTCAACTTCCTAACTTTTTCTCATTCGAACTCCAAAATCAAATCTGGTTCTACACAGTTTTGTATAGAAGATTTGGTTCTGTTTGTGTTATCACTCAAAAATTCTTGTAATATCTTGATAGCGGTTGACTACCCGGTAAATCTCTAAATACTCATTGCTTACCTTGTAGATGATCACATAATCTTCCCATATCGCATATTTATAGTCTGTCCGAAAGCTGACTCTCTTATATTCTTTAGATCCTTTGCAACCATCGGATTGATTCGCAGTTTTAGCATCTTATTCCCCCACAAGTGCTTTCAATTCATCCAGATCCAGCCATTCTTGGTCAGATATATCGGTTCTCCTTTGTGACAATTTTTTAAGACTTCATTATAATTTCTCAAAACAGATACTGGTAAAATATTTTCCATATTCTTTCAGTTCCTTCCCTGATATCCTATCATTGCTGTTACTTCTATATATACAAAAAGCTGTAAAATTCAACGTAAATTTTTACAGCTTTTATACTTTGATGGTAATCATCACCATATTCGCAGAACAATCTTTAATCAAGATATTATGCCGCTTTCATCTCTATGCGCATTTTCAAAAGCCCGTGCTCATAAACTGCCTCAATTTTCCCATGCATCTGCTCTACAAACTGTTTGACAATCGCAAGCCCCAGACCCGTATTCTGGCCTGTGCGCATTTTATCCATCGTGTAAAAACGGTCAAACAGATGGGCCAGCTCTCCCGGGTCGATAGGCTCCGACCCGTTGGCAATTTCCGTAATAATACTTTGATCTTTCTTATACATATGAATGCTGACAAAATCATGGCCGTGCTTGAGCACGTTCTGAATCAGATTGGCGTACACTCTGGACATGGCTTTGGCATCGCACAGCGCCGGCATTGTACTGTTCTCAATGGCAATATCTACTCTGAAATGATTCTTTTCAAATTCATCATAGTAATCAGCCATCGTCTGACTGATCAGCACGTTCAAATCAACTGCCTCCATCTGGAATTCATACTCGCTGCCTTCCAGACGGGACAGATCATAAAACTGGGAGATTAAATTTTTAAGCATTTCAGCTTTGCGCTCAATAATGCCTAAATATTCTTTCACATTGTCCTCATTGCCGGCGGCATATTCCCGCTCTATCAGCTGAACATACCCTAAAATACTTGTCAGCGGCGTTCTCAGGTCGTGGGAAATATTGGAAATCTGATGTTTAAACTCCTTATCCCTTGTCTCATAAGCGGCTTTCTCATTTTGACAGGCTTCAATATACCGGTTCAGCATCACAAGCAGACGCTCCATCTCTTTATCCGGGGCAGACAGCAAAATTCTGTGGCAGCTGCCTTTAGTCAGCACTTCCTCAAGATCTTCATTTAATTTTTTAAGATGCCGCTTTTGTATGACATACATCGCTGTCATCACAGCGGCAAATATCATCAATAATATACATATAAAAACCACTGCGCACCCTCCCGATCATAAAGCGGCTGCCTGAATATCATTTATTTCACTTCGCGTTTATAAAAACATGCCCAGCCGATCACAGTCGCGGCGGCAAACCATGCCGCGCCGACACCGCACATTCTCGGGAGCACTGTCACAATATCATCTACTGAAAATAAACTCCGATACAGTTCAAACTGTGATACCGGAAGCCATTTTGCCATCTCTTCCCATACCGGCTGACTTAAAATTAATGTCATCAGGGAGAGCACTGACGGAAGGACTGCTGTAAAGCAGACAATAATCACTGTAGCAAATGTGGAACCTTTTATATTAAACCATACGGCAACCGCCACCGCCACCTGACTGAGCCAAAGCGGCACACAAGCCAGACTGTACTGTAGGAAAACCGTCAGCATGCGCCCGTCATCTCCCCCTGAAGGGAACATCAGCCAGCACGACGCCAGCAGCACAACTTCAACGGCCACAGCCATCACAACTGTGACGATACATGCTGTGATCAGCTTTGAAAAATACACTTGTGTTCTCGTATACCCGAAAGCAATCGTATTTTTTAATGTACTGTGCTTATACTCATCGGAAAATACCATATCCGCCGTAATAATCGCCAGATACATACCGGCCACAAGGCATGCAAGATACATCATCAGCATTTCGTCTTTTATCACCTTTTCACCTGCATGGCCATAGGCAATATAAATCAGCAGATTTAACGCAATGATGCCGCCCAGTACAACAAGCAAAAATATTTTCGGATAGGCTCTGCGTCCGGTCTTATATAATTCAGCCTTGATCATGTTAAGCATTGACGTCACCTCCAATCAGCCCGATAAAATAATCTTCGAGATTCATGTGGTTCGTCTTCATCGAATACAGCCGTACATCATTCTGTACAAGCGCCTCGGCAATCATATCCGGCTGCTTCAGCAGTTCATAGACACGGATTTTATTGCCCGGAAGCACTTCATAGCTGACGCAGCCCAGAATACGCTCAAGCACTGCCGCCGCTTTTTCCGCGGAATCAACTTCAATCTCAATGTGTTCTCTGCTCAGCGCCGCCAAGTCTTTCTCTGAGATATCCTGAAGAATTTTTCCCTGATCCATGAACGTATAGTGTGTCGCCAGATTTTGAAGTTCCGCCAAAATGTGGCTGGAAATCATGATCGTCACCTGATGTTCACGGTTCATTTTAATCAAAATGTTTCTAAACTGGACAATGCCTTCCGGATCCAGTCCGTTGACCGGCTCATCTAAAATCAGCAGTTCCGGATGGTTCATCAGCGCCAGCGCCAATCCTAAGCGCTGCTTCATGCCCAGTGAAAAGTTTTTAAACTTTTTGTTGCCTGTATTGGTCAGTTCCACCTGTTCCAATACTTCATCGATGCATGTCTTCCCTGCAATGCCCCGCTGACGGCGGTAATATTCCAGATTTTCCCTTGCCGTCAAAAACGGATAAAAGCTGGGAATCTCGATCATCACGCCGGAACGGCGGCGCATTTTGTTAAGCCCCTGCGGCGTGCTCTGACCGAAAATTGTAATTTCTCCGGTCTCTCCGATGGTCTGATTCGTTAAAACTCTCATCAATGTTGTCTTGCCTGCGCCGTTTTTTCCGACCAAGCCATATATCTGCCCTTTGGGCACTTTGAAACTTACATGATCCAGCGCCCGCAGACGGCCGTAAGTTTTTGTAAGATTCTGCACTTCAATCGCATATTCTGCCACTGCAATCACCCTTTCTTTGAATATGCCCTTATTCTACAGGCCAAATCCCAAGAAAGCTTTATAAAAGCATAAAGAAAGTTTAAATATTCATCTTAAAGCCAATGCCCCAGACAGTCTTGATATACTCTGTCTCTTTATCTGCTTTGGCAAGTTTTTGGCGCAGATTGCTCATATGTACGTTGACTGTATTGTCTTCGCCGAAATATTCTTCGCCCCAGACGGCAGTGAACAGGTTTTCCCTTGTAAATACTTTCTTTGGATAACGCATCAAAAGTTCCAGAATATCAAACTCTTTGACTGTTAAAGCGACTTCTTTTCCGGCTGCCGTCACCTGTCTCGTATCATGATTCAGTGTCAGATTGCCGATGACAAGGGTACCGTCAGAAAGCTTTTGCTGTCCGCCGGGTGAAGCCGCCGGCTGCTCACGCTGTCCGCATCTTCTTAATACGGCTTCAACTCTTGCCAGCACTTCATCAATCTCAAACGGCTTCATAATAAAATCATCAGCGCCCATGCGCAGCACATTGACCCGGTCCGCCACTTCCTGCTTCGCGGAAATAACAATTACCGGCGTTTTAATCCCCTGTCCGCGCATATGATCAATAATCTCTTCACCGGTCATTCCCGGCAGCATCAGATCCAAAAGCACCAGATCATATTTTGCCGAAGCCAGATAAAGCTTTGCCTCCGTCCCTGAAAAGGCGCTTGTTGTTTGATAATCCGATAAAATCGTTGCTAATAATCTATTGACATCATTTTCATCTTCTACAATGAGTATGCGCTCGTCTTTCACTGCTGTTCCTCCGCACTCTCTTCGACAACGGCTGTCTCCATCAATAAATCTGTCACCCGCTGAATCGTCAGATCGTTTTTAACCTCTTGTTCTGTATAATTTTCCTTTAACTGGTCAATATTGTCATATCCGTACCACCGGGCTGCTTCCTGCCAGTCGTCATCGCTTAATGTATCAATGGTCAGTCCTTCTTCTCTGGCAATAGCTTCAGCAATGACCTGCTTTTTAGCTGCATTGCCCACCTGCACAGATACTTCCTGATTATACTCATCCAATGTCATGTTCAAATTTTGTTCCACATAATCTTCAAAGGAAATGCCTTCCAGTTCGGCCCCTTCCTGATCATTCTGCTTATAGGCCTCTTCTTTTGCTTTCAGCAAATCTTCCGGATAATTTTCAACAACGGTATCTGCGATCAGCTGATCCCATACCGCCTGCTGTGCCAGAAGTTCTTTCTGTGCGTCAATGCCTGCCTGCATATCCTCTTTGAGCATCGTCTTATACTCATCGACAGTCTGACATTCACCATCTGTAATGGATTGAACATATTCATCGGTCAGCTCGGCGCTGCCCTCTTCCTGAATATAATTCACAGTAACTTCATAAACCGCGTCTTTGCCTGCCAGTGATTCATTTGGATAGCCTTCCGGAAATGTTATATTGACTTCCTTCGTTTGTCCGGGCATCACGCCGACCAATTCCTGTTCGGCTCCGTTAAAGAATACACCTGAACCGATCAGAACATTGTAATCGGTTTCCTTTTCTTCGGAAATGGCGGTGCCATCCAAATATCCCTG
The DNA here is from genome assembly GCA_018716485.1 of Candidatus Scybalocola faecipullorum. Lineage (GTDB taxonomy): Bacteria > Bacillota > Clostridia > Lachnospirales > Lachnospiraceae > Scybalocola_A > Scybalocola_A faecipullorum. The sequence continues at coordinate 61,822 of DVJY01000029.1, read as the reverse complement.
ATAATCAATATTCACAAGATCGCCGTCGGCAACAGCTCTGTCTGTCACTTCAATCACTTCCGTGCCGTTGTCTACCATAGACTGCAGCTGAGTTTCCACATCTGCATCAGTAATATCGGCAATCGCCGGCACAGTCACCTGGATTCCCTTGTAGTTTCCAAGTTCAATATTTAAATCGTCCAAATCCGGCTCCGCCATTGCGTCTATGGTCTCCCCGCTGCTGTCATCAGCCTTTTGGGTATTGCTGCACCCTGTCAAAAGCATTACAGCGGCTGTCATACACACAGCGGCTGTCATCCATTTTTTCATGTCAGTTACCTCCAATTCAAGCCGGCCGCCTTCAGGCAATGCCGTACATATTTTTTGCGTTTTTACATGTTATATCAACTACATCTTCTTTATGCATATGTTTCAGCTCTGCGATCATTTCGGCAACATAAGGGAGATTCAATGAAGAATTTCTCTTGCCTCGATTGGGTACCGGCGCCAGATAAGGGCAGTCTGTTTCAAGAAGTATCTGCTCGATCGGCGCATAGCGGACAACTTCTTTGATCGCCTTGGCATTGGCAAATGTCACAACGCCTCCGATCCCCAGATAATACCCCATGTTCAAATATTCTCTCGCAATTTCCACAGAATAGGAAAAGCAGTGCATCACACCCCTGGTCCCCTGACCGGCCTGAGATTTCATCATATCCAGCGTATCTTTGGCCGCATCTCTTGAATGGATAATGATCGGCAGATTCATCTCCTTTGAAAGGAGGAGCTGCTGCTCAAACCAATATTTCTGACGGCTGCGCACGTCATCTTCCTTATCCCAGTAGTAATCCAGCCCGATCTCTCCGACAGCGACACATTTTTCATGACTGCAGTATTTCCTCAGCTGATCAAAACCATCTTCAATCTCATCAAGCTGGACCGCATCGCTGGGATGCACGCCGCAGGCCGCATAAATGAAAGGATATTGCTCTGCCAGCAAAAGGCTTCTCTTTGTGGACTCAAGATCTGCGCCCACATTGACAATATAGCCGATGCCGCAGGCGGCCATACTGTTCAGAAGCTGTGCTCTGTCTTCATCAAATTTTGCATCATCATAATGTGCATGTGAATCAAAAATCATTGGGTTACCTCCTTACCCTACTGATTTTACCATTAAAAAAGGCGTCACTTCAACCGAAATCACGCCTTTTGAGTAAATTTAAGTTTTTCTTCAGAAAATTGTTATCGAATTCTCGGCAGATTCCATCGATAATGGGCTGCCATCATCCGGATTATAATAACAACTGTTCCGCCGGCAATCATCGACAATGAACTGCTGTCCGTCAGTTCCATCAGACCGATGCACACGAGAGCTCCGGCCAGCGATGCTACCGCGTAAATATGTTTAACAAGTACAAATGGCGTCTCCTTTGCCATTACATCTCTGAGCATACCTCCGCCGATTCCAGTAATCATACCGACAAAAATAAGCAGAAACGGACTTGCTGCACGGTCGTGGCTGACTGCTGTATAAATACCTATGACTGTAAAAGCACCAAGTCCGACAGCATCCATCGTCATCATGACTTTGTCATAGGCCGCCATCATACGGCTTTCAAGTAATTGCCGGTTATAATATACAACAATAAACAGCAGCGTCGCCGTAACTATGGAGACAAGCACATAAATCGGATCGCGAAACGTCCCGGGCGGATGGATTCCGAGAATAATATCCCGGATAATCCCGCCTCCGATGGCCGTCGTGATGCCAAGGACGTTGACGCCGAAAATATCCATATTTTTATGAATGCCCGTCAGCGCGCCTGAGGAGGCAAACGCCACGGTTCCGATAATTTCTATAAAAAATTCAATCCACGATGCCATCTCTTTCTCTTACCGGAGCATCAGCAGATTTCAGCGCCTGACGGCATATTTTTCTCCGGCACCATCAATGACAGATTGCCGTCCGCATCTTCTGCGCATAAAAGCATACCTTCGGATAAAACGCCTGCCAGTTTGGCCGGTTTCAGATTCACAACGACCATAACTTTTTTGCCGACCATCTCTTCCGGTGTATAGTGAGCTTTAATGCCTGAAACAATCTGTTTGACCTGACTGCCGATCTTTACCTGTGAGCAGAGCAGCTTTTTAGACTTTTTCACCGGTTCGCAGGCAATAATCTCTCCAACCTGAAATTGCAGCTTGGAAAAATCATCAAATGTGATCTCCGGCTTCGGCTCAATATCAATACCTTCTTCCTCTGCAGCTTCCGCTCCATTTTCTTTGGCTGCGGCCTGATGCATCTGCTCTACTTTTTCCAGCACTTCTTTCATATCCAGACGGGCAAATAAAATTTCCGGTTTTTCCGTAATCTTAATACCTGTTTCCAGACGACCGAATGTATCCAGATTTTCGTAAGCTCTTTCTTTTGTATTCAGCTGATCCAGTATTTTTTCCGACGTCTGCGGCAGAAAAGCTTCAAGGCAGACAGCGGCGATACGGATGCCTTCCATCAGGTTATAGAGCACTGTCGCCAGACGATCCTTTTTAGCTTCGTCTTTTGCAAGTACCCAAGGTTCTGTCTCATCAATATATTTATTGCAGCGGCGCAGCAGTGTAAATACTTCTGTAATCGCATCTGCCACACGCAGTTTGTCCATCTTCTCAGCAACACGCTGCGGCATAGCCATAGCTACAGCTTTCAGATCATCATCCACCGGCTCTGATATACCCGGATTGGAAACGATGCCTCCAAAATATTTATTGGTCATGGAAATCGTCCGGTTGACCAGATTGCCTAAAATGTTGGCAAGATCTGAATTCATGCGCTCAACCATCAGTTCCCATGTAATAGAACCGTCATTGTCAAACGGCATCTCATGGAGAACAAAATAACGCACCGCATCCACGCCGAACATATTGACCAGATCATCAGCGTAAATCACATTGCCCTTGGATTTGCTCATCTTTCCTTCGCCCACAAGCAGCCACGGATGGCCGAAGACTTGCTTTGGCAGCGGCAGACCAAGCGCCATCAGCATGATCGGCCAGTAAATTGTATGGAAACGGATAATATCCTTGCCGATCAAATGCAGATCCGCCGGCCAGTATTTTTCAAACAATGCGTCGTTATTGCCGTCCACATCATAGCCAAGTCCCGTAATATAGTTGCTCAGCGCGTCAATCCACACATAAACCACATGTTTTGGATCAAAATCCACTGGAATACCCCATGAGAAACTGGTTCTGGACACACAAAGATCCTGAAGCCCCGGGATAAGGAAATTGTTCATCATCTCATTCTTTCTGGATTCCGGCTGAATGAACTCAGGATGTTCATTAATATATGCGATCAGACGGTCTGCATATTTGCTCAGTCTGAAGAAATAAGCTTCCTCTTTTGCGTCGACAACTTCACGGCCGCAATCCGGACATTTGCCGTCTACAAGCTGGCTCTCTGTGAAAAATGATTCACACGGCGTACAGTATTTGCCCTCATAATAGCCTTTATAAATATCGCCCTGATCGTAAAGTTTTTTGAAAATTTTCTGCACTTGTTTTTCATGGTATTCATCCGTGGTGCGGATAAACTTATCGTAGGACGTATTCATCAGATCCCATATATTTTTAATTTCTCCGGAAACATTGTCCACGAAAGCCTTTGGCGTCACGCCGGCTTCTTCTGCTTTGATTTCAATTTTTTGTCCATGTTCATCTGTTCCTGTCTGAAAACGGACATCATACCCCTGCTGACGTTTAAAGCGCGCGATACTGTCGGCAAGTACAGCTTCATAAGTATTGCCGATATGGGGTTTGCCTGATGTGTAGGCAATCGCTGTCGTAATATAATACGGTTTCTTTGCCATCATTCATTCCTCTTTCTCAAATCAATTTCAAACATTCATAAACGCATTATATCGCACATCCAGTGTTTTATCAATATAATCCTCTGTTTCAAAAATCAAAATGATATTTTGAGACCGTGCCATTTGTTTTGTTTGTAATGATTCCCTCTTGTCATCAACCATATATTGTGGTATGATTCTACAGGTATCCAATTACAAACACTATATATTGAAATAAACAGAAAGAAAAGGAGCATAAGTATGACTGAAAAAGAGTGGCTCGGCGAGGATAATCAGCTGGGTATTGACATTTGGAAAAACAAATACTGCTATGAAGGCGAAGACTTTGAGGCGTGGCTTGACCGTATCTGCGGCGGCGACAGCGAGGTCATTAATCTTGTAAAAAACAAAAAGTTTTTATTCGGCGGAAGAATTCTTTCAAACAGAGGTCTGCAAAATAAAGGCAAAAAAGTCAGCCTGTCCAACTGCTATGTCATTGAACCGCCGGAAGATGAAATTGAAAGTATTTTTGAATGTGCGACTAAACTGGCGAGAACTTACAGCTACGGCGGCGGATGCGGCGTAGACATTTCCAAATTAAGTCCGAGAGGCGCACGCATCAACAATGCGGCCAAACATACAAGCGGTTCCGTTTCTTTTATGGAACTGTACTCCCTTGTGACTGAGCTGATCGGACAGAACGGGCGCCGGGGCGCGCTCATGATTTCCATCGATTGTTCCCATCCGGATGTGGAAGAATTTATCAATCTGAAAACAGATTTAAATAAAGTTACAAAGGCCAATATCTCTGTACGTATTGATCACGAATTTATGGAGGCAGTCAAAGCCAACAAAGAATATTTGCTCCATTTCACACGCAAGGAAACCGGTGAAAAAATTGAACGTCTTGTCAACGCCAGAGATCTTTTCCATCATATTGCGGAAACCAACTGGGACTACGCGGAACCGGGCGCCCTTTTCTGGGACAGAATCTGCTCATGGAATTTACTTTCCAACACAAAGGAATTTTCTTATGCCGGCGTCAATCCCTGCGCAGAAGAACCGCTGCCGGCAGGCGGAAGTTGTCTTCTGGGCAGCATGAACCTTTCAGAATTTGTCATCAATCCGTTTACGGACAATGCTTCTTTTGACTTTGCAGAGTTTAAAAAATGCGTGAAAACTTGTGTAGGCGCTCTCAATGACGTACTTGAAGAAGGCCTGCCGCTGCATCCGCTCAAAGAGCAGCAGGAAAGTGTTGCCGCATGGCGCCAGATCGGTCTTGGCATCATGGGTCTTGCAGATATGCTTTTAAAACTTGGTCTGACTTACGGTGAAGCTGATGCCGTAGAATTATGCGACCGTATCGGCTTTGCCATGGCAGATTCTGCCATCGCCGCTTCCGCCATGCTTGCCAAAAAGCACGGCGCTTATCCGAAGTGCAACATCGAGGAAATTATGTCCACACCTTTCTTTAAGGCCAACACATCCGAAGGCACCATCGAGCTGGTGAAAAAATACGGTCTGCGAAATTCCCAGCTGCTGACCATCGCGCCAACAGGCACTCTTTCAACAATGCTTGGTATTTCCGGCGGTATTGAACCGATTTACGCCAACTTCTATGAAAGAAAGACCGAATCGCTCCACGGCACGGACGTTTATTATAAAGTGTATACACCGATTGTTAAGCAGTTCATGCTTGACTTTAACATCAGCGATGACTCCCATCTGCCGTCATATTTTGTAACAGCCATGACATTGGATTATCGCCAGCGGATCAATATGCAGGCTGCATGGCAGCAGCATATCGACGCTTCCATCAGTTCGACAGTCAATGTGCCGAATTCTTTCACTGTGGAAGAAACTGAAAGTCTGTATATGTATGCTTATGACTGCGGCTTAAAGGGCGTAACTATTTACAGAGACGGATGCAAGCGCACAGGTATTTTATCTTCTGATGAGAAGCCAAAAAGTGTGACTGCCGGAGACGGTCTGGGCCGCGGCGAAATCATTCTTGTCACCGATGATGTCATTGGCAAGAAGCGCAAGTTGATTACCGGATGCGGAAGTCTTCACTGTATTGCCCTCTTTGATCCGAACACCGGGGCTTTGCTGGAAACTTATCTGAGCAAAGGCTCTACCGGCGGATGCAATAACTTTATGATCGGCCTGTCCCGTATGATTTCCATCAGCGCCCGCGGCGGCATTGATATTTATACAATTATTGACCAGTTAAACTCTACCGGATCATGCCCGTCTTATACGGTCCGCCGCGCGACTAAACAGGATACAAGCAAAGGCTCCTGCTGTCCGATGGCCGTAGGCAATGCGCTTTTGGATATGTATAATGAAGTTCAGAGAGAATTGGCTGAAAAAAACGGCACAGAACCGAAGAAACAGCCGCCGAAAAAAGCTCCGAAGCCTAAAGCTGTAAAAAATATTAATAAAGAGAGTATCCTCTGTCCGCAGTGCGGCGAACCGCTGGTTTTTGAGGGCGGATGCAATGTCTGCAAGAGCTGCGGCTGGAGCAAATGTTTCTAATCTAACTTTATAAATCTTCTATAAGAAAATAGCCGGAAATCATATGCATGAATGTATGTTTTCCGGCTAAACTATTAATACCGCCAGCCGAAAGCAGCGGTGAAAGGAGCCGTTATGCATAATATAAAGAAAAAACTGTCTCTGCCTTTGGCGGCCGTATGCGTATGCTGTATTTTCAGCGGATGCAGCGCGCCTGTATCCGGCCATTCAACAGGTTCAGACACACTGAGCCAGATCACAGACACACTTTTTAAAGAAACTGTTACTTCTGATGCCATCACTGCCAACTATCTGATCAAAAATCCGGAAGATTACGGCATTGAGATGGATACTTACACATTTGGCCGTCCTTATGAAACGGATTCTGAAGATGTCCAGTCAGAATATGAATCCCTTCTGCAAACACTTGAAGCAATCGAGCCTTCTTCATTAAGCAGCGATGAACAGCTGATTCGGGAAATTTTAATAGATACACTGAAAACCAATGAAACACTTTCCCAATATACACTGCTGTCAGAGCCGATCAATCCGCTCAACGGAGATCAGGCCATGCTTCCTGTCCTCTTAAATGAATATACCTTTTATGATGAAGAAGATGTATCTCACTATATGGAATTGCTCAAAGACACACCGGATTATTTTGACCATCTTCTCGGCTTTGAACAGGAAAAGGCACAAGCCGGCACTTTTATGACAGAAAATATTCTTAATAATGTCATCGACCAGTGCCAGAGCTTTATTGACAATCCCGAAAACAATCTTTTAGTGACCACATTTTCCGGAAAGCTGGACGATGAGCTGCCCGGACTGGACGCACAGACAAAGGCGGATTTTATGCAGCAAAATGAAGATGCCGTCATGACATATGTGATTCCCGCTTACGAATCGCTGATTGACGGGCTTGAAGAACTCCGTCCTTATTGCAGTTCAAACGGATGTCTCGGCGCCTTTGAGGAGGGCAAAGATTATTATACTGCCCTTATCCGCTCTGTGACCGGCACCCAAATGTCTCCTGAGGAAATGATTGATTATATTGATGAGCGTCTTGATGAACAGATTACCACAATGGCCGTCATCGCCATGTCAAATCCTCAGATCATTCAGGACTTTGAATCGGCTGCGCCGGTTTCGGGCAGTCCTGAAGATATATTGTCCCAGCTCCAGTCTAATATTCAGGAAGATTTCCCCGAAGCTGCCGACGTCACTTATACAGTCAAATATGTGGACGAGGCACTTCGTGAATACCTCTCTCCCGCTTTTTATTTGACGCCGCCTATCGATGGTTATAAAGAAAATACGATTTACATCAACAGTGAAAAAGGCGAAGACGTAAAAAATATCGACAATCTTTTTACAACGCTGGCCCACGAAGGCTTCCCGGGACATCTGTATCAGCAGACTTACTTTTTAGATACGCATCCTGACAAAATACGCGCCGTGCTCAGCTACAGCGGTTATTCTGAAGGATGGGCGACTTATATTGAAATGCTTGCCTATGACTGGGCATATGATGACGACAGTATTGCCGCTTTCATGGCCGCCAACCAGAAATATTCGCTGCTTCTCTCAGCCAGACTGGATCTTGCCATCCATTACCAGCAATGGACTGCCGAGGAAGTCGGACAATATTTAACAGACCGTGGCGCTTCTTCTGATCCTGAACTGATTCAATCGCTTTATGACATTATTTTACAGGCTCCGGCCAACTATCTGTCATACGCTGTCGGCGGCGCGGAATTTGAACGTCTTCGTCAAAAAGCCGAGGATGGGCTGGATGAGCGCTTCAACGCCAAGGAATTTCACCGTTTTATTCTTGAACTCGGCCCGGCGCCGTTTTATATCATCGAATCCCATTTAGACGAATGGATTAACAGCCTGTAAGCCTTATACAAAATTTTTCATGAATATTGACATTTTCATCCGTTTCATTTACTATGAAGAAAGAGAAGTCCGCCCGCACCGGCGGGCTTTTTATGTTTAAACTGCCGGCGCCGCGCGAAAGGAGTATATATGTACAAAATATTTATTGTGGAAGACGATGACGTGATTGCCGCTCAAATCAAAAAGCGTCTGGAAATGTGGGAATATGAAGTATATACAGCAAAAAATTTCAGGGAAATTCTGTCCGAATTCACCGCCCTGAATCCTTCCCTTGTCCTCATGGATATTACGCTGCCGTTTTTTAACGGCTATCACTGGTGCAATGAAATACGCAGGATTTCCGGCGTCCCGATCATATTTATCTCATCAGCCTCAGATAATATGAATATTGTCATGGCTATGAATATGGGCGGCGATGACTTTATTGCCAAGCCTTTTGATATGGAAGTGCTGACCGCCAAAATTCAGGCGCTGCTTCGGAGGACTTATGCAATGACCCCGTCCGCAGCACATCTGGTCGACTGTCACGGCGTCATATTAAACACTGATGACGCCACGCTCACCTATGAAGGCCAGAAAATCGAACTGACTAAAAATGACTATAAACTTCTGTCCATGCTCATGTCCCATCACGGAGAGGCCATCAGCCGCGACCGGCTGATTCAAAAGCTGTGGGAATCTGACGATTATATCGACGAAAATACACTGACGGTCAATATGACCCGTTTGAGACAAAAACTTGAAAAAGCAGGCATTCACGATTTCATTAAAACGAAAAAAGGCATCGGCTATATGATTGAATAAAGGAGGCAGCCATATGGAAACAGAATACAAGTCCCCGTCGATGTCACGCCGCCAATTACTGGCAGCTTATATGAAAGCAAGGAAAAAGGCGCTCTGCCTTGGCGTCATATGCATTGTTATTTTTCTGGTAATTATGCTGCTTTTTTATTATCCGGTTGACGGCATTATCTATGCATCAATTTTATGTGCCTGCGCCGCTGTTATTTTTTCTATTTCGGATTTTAATTCTTTCATACAGCGTCACCGCCGGCTGGAACGTATACAGCAGACAGATCATTTAGAAACAGATATGTTTCCGGCGCCCAAAGACCTTATCGAAACTGACTACATCCGCCTGTGCAAAAAACTGACTGCCCGGTGCGATGAACTGGCCAGCGTCTCAGAAGCTGCTCAGGAAGAAATGATTGATTATTATACGATGTGGGTCCATCAGATTAAGACGCCGATTTTTGCCATGCGTCTGCTGCTTACAGACACGCCGTCTCAAAAAGATCAGGCCATTGCCGGCGAACTTTTTAAAATCGAACAATATGCAGACATGGTATTGTCCTATCTGCGTCTTGACAGCCATTACAATGACCTTGTCATCCGCCGTCAGCCCCTTGATGACATTTTAAAACAGGCCGTCCGCAAATATGCGCCTTTATTTATCCGAAAGAAAATTTCTTTAGATTATCAACCGACCGGCGCTGTCATTTTAACAGATGAGAAATGGTTTCTTTTTATTATAGAGCAGCTTTTATCCAATGCCCTTAAATACACGCCGACCGGAAAAATATCCATTTATCTTGATAATCCGCACACGCTTGTCATTGAAGATACAGGTATCGGCATCGAGCCGGAAGATCTTCCCCGCATTTTTGAAAAAGGGTTTACCGGCTATAACGGACGCACCGATAAAAAAGCTTCCGGCCTTGGCCTTTGGCTGTGCCGCCGGGCTGCAGACATGCTCTCTCATACTATACGCATCGAATCAGAACCGGATCGGGGAACAAGAGTTTATATCAGTTTTTCTTCAGAACGTCTCCGTTTGGATTAGCCCCTTACATCAATGTGACATGCCGCCTTTCAATTTTGTAAGGTCAAACCCGGGAAATGTAAGCCAAAACTATGGCAGCCCATTTCCCGTTTTTATATACTAACGATATAAGGAGGTTGAAATCAATGTCAGTTCTTGATGTTAGAAATTTAAAAAAAGTTTATACAACACGTTTTGGCGGCCAGCAGGTTCAGGCCCTCTCCAGAGTATCGTTTTGTGTGGAAAGCGGCGAATATGTGGCGATCATGGGAGAATCCGGTTCAGGAAAAACGACACTGCTTAATATTTTGGCCGCTCTCGATAAGCCGACCGCCGGCTCAGTATTCCTTAACGGCAAAGATATTACGGCGCTGAAGGAAAAAGAGATCTCCGCATTCCGCCGTAAAAATCTCGGTTTTGTTTTTCAGGATTTTAATCTTTTAGACACGTTTTCCATTCAGGACAATATTTTCTTTCCGCTGGTGCTTTCCGGGAAAACGTATAATGAAATGCATCTGAGGCTGGAGCCGATTGCCCGCCAGCTTGGCATCACCAACATTCTTCAGAAGTTTCCATACGAAGTATCCGGCGGACAGAAGCAGCGCGCTGCAGTGGCAAGAGCGCTGATCATCGATCCTCAGCTTATTCTCGCTGATGAGCCGACCGGAGCCCTGGATTCCAAAGCCGCTGAAAACCTGATGCACCTTTTTGATGAAATCAACGCCGGCGGGCAGACTATTTTGATGGTCACTCACAGTATTAAAGCTGCCAGCCACGCGCGCCGGGTTCTGTTTATTAAAGACGGCGAAGTCTTCCATGAAATTTATAAAGGCCGCCACAGTCTTGATGAGCAGTACCAGATTATCTCGGACACATTAACAATGCTGACAACAGGCGGTGGTCACCATGCGTAAATTTATTTATGCCAAAATGGCGCTGACAAATATTAAAAATAACTCGAAAATTTATTTTCCTTACATCCTGACGTGCATCGGCACCGTCGCTGTATTTTATATTATGTATGCGCTCTCCGAAGATCCGGGCCTTAACGAAATGTCCGGAGGGCAGCATCTTGCCGTACTGCTTTCCGCGGCTATGGTCATTCTCGGATTTTTCGGCGCTATCTTTTTATTTTATACAAACAGTTTCCTCATCAAACGCCGGAAAAGAGAATTCGGTATTTATAACATTCTCGGCATGGAAAAGAAACATATTTCCAAAATGATGCTCTGGGAAACTATATTTACTGCGCTCATCGGTCTGTTTCTCGGGCTTTTGGCAGGCATTATTTTTTCCAAACTGGCCTATCTGCTGCTACTTGCCATTATGAATGCGGGAAGTGTTTACCAAACAGAAGTCACACTGCGATTTGATTTTTCAGCGAAAGCAGCTGTCATCACTTTGATTTTATTTGCAGCAATTTTCTTCCTGAATTTATTAAATACACTGCGCCAGATTCATCTGTCCAATCCGATCCAGCTTTTAAAAGGATCCGAAGCCGGCGAACGTGAACCGAAAATCAAATGGCCTCTGGTTGTCATCGGACTGCTGACGCTGGGCGGCGGCTATTATCTTGCCGTGGCTACCGACGATATTCTTTCTGCGCTGGCACTGCTCATCGTGGCCATACTGCTGGTCATCATCGGCACTTATTGTCTGTTTACAGCCATCAGTATCGCCGTCCTGAAACTTTTAAGAAAAAGTAAAGGCTATTACTACAATGCCAGACATTTTACAAGTGTTTCCGGTATGCTCTACCGTATGAAGCAAAATGCTGTCGGCCTTGCCAATATTTGTATTCTTTCCACCGCAGTGCTTGTCACTCTGTCTACAACAGTATCATTGTATATCGGCATGGAAGATGTCACCCGGACACGTTTCCCGAGAAATGTAATTCTCAATTTTGAGGGGCTGGAGCCTGAAACCGAGAATACCGCCGATGAAGAAATCAGTGCCATTCTCTCACTGTACAAACAATCCGAGGTCAATCCGATTCATCTGCTTCAGGCGCAGCTTTCCTGTATTCAAAGCGGACAAGACTTCTCAAAATATGACGAATCTTTGTCATACAGCAATGAAAACGCATGTAATCTGTTCCTCATTGCCAGAGAAGATTACGAGGAAATGACCGGCGATACTCAGCCGCTTGGCGATCAGGAACTGTTTATTCAGACAGTCTACGGCCCGGAACTTTCGGACACAATCACGTTAAACGGAACCCAGTGGCATATTCAAAAGTCGGTGGAAAATATTGACGCAGCCAAAAGCCAGCGCGCCCTGATGGTCAACGCCTATTATCTTGTCATGCCCAACCGTCAGGTCATCAGGGACATATTTGCACAGATGGCCTCCGGCATGCAGCAGGAATCCATTGATCATCCGTTTACGTACTACTACGCTTTTGACTTAAACTGCAGTGAGGATATCCAGATTCAGATCACAGACACTTTATCTGCAATGCTTTCTGAAAATGATATGCTCAACGGCTATGTGGAAGGCGCTGCCCAGTCCAGAGATTCCTTCTTCAGTCTGTACGGCGGCCTGTTTTTCATCGGTATATTCATCGGTATATTCATCGGGCTGCTGTTTATCATGGCTACCGTACTGATCATTTATTATAAGCAGATTTCTGAAGGCTATGACGATAAAGACCGCTATGCCATCATGCAGAAAGTCGGCATGAGCCTCAAAGAAATCCGCCGGACCATTCACAGTCAGGTACTGACCGTATTTTTCCTGCCGCTGGGCGTTGCCTGCGTCCACCTTGCATTTGCATTCCCGCTGCTGTCTACCGTGCTTCAGGCATTTAACTTTTCAAACACACCGCTTTATATTATGTGCTGCATCGGTACAGTGATTGTCTTTGCTTTGCTGTACGCTGTCGTTTACGGTCTGACTGCAAGAGTGTATTATAAAATTGTCAGCAACAAAGGGTGAATAAGCCTTCATCTTTTAGTTTTGAGTGACATACTATCTGATTTTTTAAATATTATGGACAGATACAACTCATACGAATTGTATCTGTCCATGCTTTGGTATATTTATCTTCTCTTTATTTAATTTAAAATGTTACACTACTCTCATAATTGTTCTAAATAGCTCCCGTATTGCCACACGCAATAATTCCCGATATGTGCCTTGCTTATCAGCAATTTCTAACGCAGTATAATATGACTTTTTCTCTGTCAACTTAAAATATATTGGTGGCAACCCCTTATATCTTAGCAGCCAATTTAGCAGTGCTCTTGAACTTCTTCCATTCCCGTCTCTAAATGGATGAATCTGGGTTATTCGATGATGTATCTTCATGGCCTCCAAAACATACTCACTAATTGATAGTTCTGAAGCATTATTGACTAACTGCTCCACAGGCTTTTGCAAATCAACTAATGCCTGTGCAACTTCCCGCCAGTCTAAAGTCTCAAACTTTGCACCTAAGACTAAATTATTATCTGTTCTTGTTTTTCCGGCTTCATCTGGATATGGTGCAAATTGAAACAATTTTTTGTTTAAATCTAATAGTTTGTATATCGTGATATTATCATCTGTTTCAAGAATATAATCATATAGTGATGCATGTCCTATTACCTGAATGATATCTTCATAATTATCCTCACAGTAGATACTATTCTGACGATTTATTCGTAAATCTGTAACAATTTCAGCAACTTCTTCTTCATCAATATCCAAACCTTCCATTCTATTTTCATTATATATAAAATCATTTTTAAATTGGTACCATACAATGTTAGGCTCCACTTGAAAGAAAAACTCATATGAATCTATCGCCTGTCGAATCAGCTCCAGTCGTTCAATCTCCATACCCAATGCTACTTTCTTTTTGTCTGGTCTATATTTCTTTATTAGGCTACTTAAATTAGAATAATCGCCTTCTAACATATCAAATCTATATGCCAGACGAAACGCACATGACTGAAAACTCACTCCAAACCTATCCGCAATTTGTAATGCATCGTCAAAAGTCACCTTTCCATCCTTTGCATATTCCATCGCAACACTTTTAAACGTTTTTCTTGGCATCAATAACTCTGCCGCAAAACACTCTGCATATTTTTCTATCGCCTCTTTGGAGTTTATTAGACATGTTTCATTTTTTCTGTCCTTCAAATGATGGCAAAGTTCATGAGCAGCCGTAAAACGTTGTCGTGTAATTGGTCTTCCGTAGTTTATACCTACTATGGCAATATCAGTCTCATCTTCGGGAACAAGATAAATGCCCTCTAAGTCTTTAAATTCTTTAAACTGATATACTATGCCATATTTTCGCATCAATTTAAAAGGATCGATTGGAATAGGTGGTGTTTCATATCCAAAATTATCTGAAAGGACCCGTTCTGCTAATTCTTCCGGAGACATTCCATTATGATAAAAATTTTTTAATTTATCAATCATGCATTGTCTCCTTATATCTACGCTTAAAATTAATCAAACTCATAATTTCTTTTCTATCTATATCGGATAATTCAGAAAATGCACGTGCAAACATTTCGACTTGAGCATTTTCCGAGGGTTTTCCATACATTAATTCAGCCACACTAATACCATAAAGCTCAGAAAATTTCGCAAGTTCCTCTGCCGTAACTTTTCTTTGTCCCGCTTCGATAGCACTAATTGTTGGTCTGGATAAGTTCATTTGACGTGCAACAAATTCCTGCGATAATTTCAATTTTTTTCTTGCTTCTTTTAACCTTTCATGCATACTTTTTTCCCTCCTTTTCTCTAATATTGTACGTATAAAAGAATGAAATGTCAACATTTATTGTCAGATTTTCTGACCTTTTTTTTGATGTTCGCCTTATTTTTTATTTGACGCCTACGGCGTTAGCCATCTTCTTCTTTTTTAATGGGTAAATTTTACGGGGTAGGAAGTGACTCGTACGAATCACTCCCTACCCCGTTTAAGGATATTCTTCTATGTTCAATATTCGATTAAAGATATGCCTTCAAATCGTCAACTCTGTCCAATTTTTCCCATGGCAGATCAATATCAAGTCTGCCGAAATGTCCGTATGCGGCAGTCTGCTTATAAATCGGACGTCTCAAGTCAAGCATCTTAATGATGCCGGCAGGTCTGAGATCAAAATTTTCTCTGATAATTTCAACAAGCTTTGTATCTGAAAGCTTTCCTGTGCCGAAAGTATCCACGCAGATTGATGTCGGCTGCGCAACGCCGATGGCATAAGAGAGCTGAATCTCACATTTATCTGCCAGACCTGCAGCCACAATATTCTTAGCCACATATCTTGCGGCATATGCCGCAGAACGGTCAACTTTCGTACAGTCCTTGCCAGAAAATGCACCGCCGCCGTGACGCGCATATCCGCCGTAAGTATCGACGATAATCTTGCGTCCTGTCAGTCCGCTATCGCCGTGCGGTCCGCCGATGACAAAACGTCCCGTCGGATTGATGAAAAATTTTGTTTCTTCGTCAACCATATGTTTCGGAAGCACTTCATCAAACACATATGTTTTAATATCCTCATGGATCTGCTCCTGAGTCACATTTTCGTCATGCTGAGTAGATAAAACAACTGCATCAAGACGCAGCGGCTTACCGTCTTCACCATACTCAACAGTCACCTGAGACTTGCCGTCCGGTCTTAAATATTTTAACGTGCCGTTTTTACGCACTTCTGTCAGACGGCGCACCAGTTTATGGGCCAGCATAATCGGATACGGCATATATTCTTCTGTTTCATTTGTGGCAAAACCGAACATCATGCCCTGATCACCTGCTCCGATGGTTTCCAGCTGTTCATCGCTCATCTTATGTTCTTTGGCTTCCAGTGCTTTATCTACGCCCATTGCAATATCTGCTGACTGCTCGTCAAGAGCAACAACCACACCGCATGTATCTGCATCAAAACCGTATTTTGCTCTTGTATATCCAATCTCTCTAACCGTATCGCGAACAATTTTCTGAATATCCACATAGGCATTTGTCGTAATCTCACCCATCACAAATACCATACCTGTCGTTGCTGCCGTCTCGCATGCCACACGGCTCATCGGATCTTTTTCCATTAATGCATCAAGAATCGCGTCAGAAATCGCATCACACATCTTATCCGGATGTCCTTCCGTCACTGATTCAGAAGTAAACAAAATCTTTTCCATATCATCTCTCCTTTTCTTTTGTCTTTACTATTTTTACAAGTCATCTGCCTTATCTTTTAATGCGCATTTCTGCAGCGTAAGCTGCGTTTTTTATGCTATAGGAAAGTTTAGACAGCCTCTGCGCGTAACACAATAAATCCCATTCTTATAGCATAAAAAAAGCCCGCTCTCACAAAAGCGGACTTGATTGCACTATCAAATCCTCTTATTGTTCGATATTACTCGCTCAGGGAGGCACCTTCCGTGTTCCAACAGGGGTTGCCGCAATTTCTCAGACCCTTAGTCTCCATTGCTCTGAATAAGAGAATCTTTTGAGTTGTAAAATTTATTATATATGATTTGTCAGCTAAAATCAACCTATTTTCAGCTTAACTTTCTGAAGATCTTTTTCATTATCAACTTTTTCCATGATGCCGCCGAGACTTCTGATTTTTCCTTCCAGATTTTCATAGCCCCGCTGAATATATTCGATACCATCCATCGTCGTAATGCCATCTGCTGCCAACGCCGCAATCACCAGCGCCGCGCCTGCACGCAGATCCGGAGCGCTGACCGCTGCTCCTTTAAACCGCTCTACGCCGGAAATAACTGCAGAATTACCCTCTACTTTAATTTCAGCACCCATACGTGACAATTCATCAACATATTTAAAGCGGTTTTCAAAAATGCTTTCGGTCACAATGCTTGTCCCTTTGGAAAGTGCCAGGGTTACTGTCATCTGCGGCTGCATATCTGTCGGGAATCCCGGATATGGCAGTGTCTTAATATTGGTTGAAGAACACCGTTCCGTCGAAACAACACGGACTGCGTCATCATATTCTTCAATTCTTGCTCCGATCTCGAGCAGTTTAGCTGTAATAGATTCCAAATGCTTCGGAATAACATTTTTTACTGTCACATCGCCGCGAGTTGCCACAGCCGCGCACATAAATGTTCCTGCCTCAATCTGATCAGGTATAATGGCGTATTCTGCACCATGCAGTTTATGAACGCCACGGATACGGATCACATCCGTTCCGGCGCCTTTAATATTGGCGCCCATGCTGTTTAAAAAGTTTGCTACGTCAACGATATGCGGCTCTTTCGCAGCATTTTCCAAAATCGTATAGCCATCTGCCAGCGCCGCCGCCATCATCACATTGATTGTCGCACCAACAGTAACAACATCAAAATAAATATGTGCGCCGTGCAGACGTTCTGCTTCCGCAATAATCATACCATTTTCAATGCGGACTTTCGCGCCCAGCATCTTAAAACCTTTCAAATGCTGGTCAATAGGACGGCTGCCAATATTACATCCGCCCGGAAGAGAAACTTCCGCCCTTTTATACTTTCCAAGACAGGCTCCCAACAAATAATAGGATGCTCTGATTTTTCTAATAAATCCATCATCAACACGCAGTGTATGAATAGAACTTGCATTGATTTTTGCTGTGTTTTTATCCACACGCTCAACAATAGCACCTGTGGATTCAATCGCCTGTAATAAAACGTTTATATCTCTGACATCTGGTAAATTCTCAATAGTTACTGTCTGATCCGTCATCACCGCTGCTGCAAGAATACCTAACGCCGCATTTTTAGCGCCCGCAATCGGGACTTCTCCGACCAAAGGATTTCCGCCTTTAATAATATATTGATTCATTACACACCTCTTAATTTCCTGTTCAGTCATTCACTTTATTCATATGCCGAATCCTTTATCTGCCTCAAACTGACTCCGCATTTAGATATTATTATAACATAACTCGTCCATTTGTAAATTATTTTTTATGTTTTCATGAATTATATGAACTAAATTTTAACTAAAAGACCGTTTTTTGGTGTTTTTTATCTCTCTTGCTCTGTTTCTGAAATAAATTACCGTAAAAATAAACAGTGAACAAGCTGAAATTGCCATTCCCGGGATAAATCCTTGAGGTCTGTACGTCATCGTCACCGTATGCTCTCCCGCACTCATCGGAATATACAGCAGACCATCAGCCATACTTTGAATCTCCGTTTCAGTACCGTCCACTTGGACATGCCATCCTTTATCATATGGAATTGACGTATATAATATACCGTCATTATCTGCAGAAATATGTGCTTTGATTTCTGTATCTGAATAGCTGTCCACTTCCAGCGGCGACTGGCTGATGGCTTCATAAAACTGCGTCAGAGCCTGCTCATTTACAGAGAACATATACACTGTAACTTCTGCCGACGTATACGCACTGTCTAATTCAAAGGTCAGCGTCACCGTCTGGTCTTCGCCGAATGTTCCCAGATCGACGATATGTCCCCTGGTATCTGAGTAGCTTTTGCTTGTGCCTGCACTCTCCACTGTCAGACGTGACATATGCGGCGCCTTAAAATAAATGTATCTGTGCAGCAAATCGTCTTTTTGAATTGTAAATGTCAGCTTGCTGCTGCCTTTCTGATCCTCTCTGAATGTATATGAACTGTCACTGTTTAACGTGCATGTTCCGCCGGATGCGGCAGGCACCGTATCCAATGACTCCTGAACATAAATATCCTCATCAATTCCGGCTGCTTTTCTTGCAAAATCATTGAGCACTTCCCAAGGATAAGAAGACTCCGTATTCCAATTTTGATAATCACTGCTGACCATAAAGCCTATCGGCATCGCATGGGGATTTACATACAGATATTGGTCTCCAAACTGATCAAAATACATAAAATCCCGTATATTCTCTTCCTGAACATCGCTGATCAGGTATTTGACGCCAAGCATTGCATCCGCAACTTCTGTACTTCCTTCATAACTGAATTTGTTCACCGCTGCGAACATGCCAAGATTTCCTATCAGATTATCAAGTCCGTCACTGACCGTTGAAGAAAACATGGACACGCCTTTAAAGCCCAGCCAAGTGATGTTGTTGCGCCCTGCAAATTCATTCAGTTCTGTACGGTACAGACCGCTGTCATCCACGATCTGATGAATCTGGCCCGCCTCCTCAAGATCTTTATTATAGCTGGAATAACTGACCGAACCATTGGACAAAAGTCCGAATATGCCGTTTGCCGCAACTTCTGCCGCAAAAAATATCATCCATATATTTTTCAGCAGACGCAGGCGCTTTCCCGCGAATTTATAGTAATTCATGAAAATAAAATACAGCCACAAAAGAGCCATCGTCACGATATACACATAAAGTTCGCGGTGTTCATCTCCCCATGTATATGCAGCCATTACAAATCCCATACTTATAAGGAAAGCGGCAAAATACTGCCACATTTTGTATTGACGGAGCACAAGAAACACTTCATAGCATAATGTCAGCAACAGGAATATATACAAAAACGTAAATCGGTTCGGCAGGCTGTTAGGGTAATGAAAACCGTGCCATATATAATCTAATACATTGACATTACAGCTGAAAATCAATAAAACAAGCAGTGCCAGCTTCATCAGCTTATGGCGCAGCGGCGTCCGCGGCCTTAACACATACAAAACAATAAACATCAATACGATCACGCCGCAGTATAAATTTGGAAGCCCGTTTAAATCTGTCGGCTCAATAACCGCCATATGCTGTGACAAAATATCCCAAAAATTTTCATAAAACTTAAAGCTGGTTGGAAATACAGAATCCGCAGAATATGTCTGCATAAGGGCAAAATACGCCGGAAGCAGCAGTACAGCTGCAAACCCGCCGGCCAGAAGGGAGTATCCTGCAAACTTCAGCCCCCGGTTAATAAACAGCCGGAAACTTCTGCGCCTTCTTTGGAAAAAAAGGACGAAAAAGTAAAGCACAAGAAAAATACATACCATAATGGATATATAGTAGTTGCAGAAAATACATGCCGCCAGCGAAACACCGTATAAAAAGCCGCGTCCTTCACGGATCAGCCTTTCCAGCCCAAGAATAATCAACGGCAGCAAATAGATACAATCCAGCCACATGATATTCCAGTTATAGCCAAGCACCCATCCGCTCAAAGCATAAAACACACTGAAATACACGATCGTAATATCATATTTTTTATAATGTTTGCTGATATAATAAGCAAAACTTAATCCTGACAGAGAAATTTTTAATATGAGAACGATTGTGAACGCTTCAATCAGCAGTGCTCTCGGGAACAGAAGTATCAGCAGATTCAGCGGACTTGCCAGATAATAAGCAATCACTGCAAGAAAGTTAATACCGAGGCCGCCGTTCCATGAATACAGCAGACTGCCTCCATTAACAATCTTATCGTAATAATCAGAGAAAAATGGCGCATACTGATGATAGGAATCAATAATCAATACCGCTCTGTCCCCAAAAGGATGCACACCGAGGGCAATATCCGCGATAATCACAATCAGCATCGGAATAAAAAATGCCAGCAGATAATAAAAACGCCTTGCAATAAAGCCGTCTTTTTTTAAATGAACTCCCCCTATTTTAGATAAACCACGTCTGATCACGTTCACTGCCTACACCAGCCTTTCACTCCAGCAAATTACTCTAATATTTTCTGCAGCGCCTGCCTAATCTTTTCAATAGCCTGTTCAATCGTCAGTCCGTCAACATCCACTGTCAGATCCGCATATTTTTCGTACAGCGGTGTTCTTTCGTTATATAAATCAAGTAAAGTGGAGCCTTTTCTGATGACAACGCCGCGTTTAGAAAGGCTGCCTACCCGCTTCTTTACAGAAGCATAAGAAGTTTTTATGTAAACTCTTATACCGGAAACTCCCAAAGCTTTCATTGCCTCATCACAATAACAAACACTTCCGCCGGTAGCGATCACAAGACGGGTACCCGATATATCCCGGTTGACCTGATTTTCAATGGCCAAAAATCCGTCAATGCCGTTTTTTTCAATTAAATGCTCGAGTATGTCGCCTTCCTGATTCTGAATCAGCAGATCTGAATCTATAAAATTGTAGCCGAATATTTTTGCCAAAACAACACCGACAGTGCTTTTTCCGGCTCCCGGCATACCTATGAGTACAATATTCTTTCTATGCATATCTTTATTCATGTCTTTTTCCTCTGCTCATATGATTAAAATCTTCATCGGGAATCTCCTGTTCCCAGCCAAGTTTTTCTGCCTTCATACGGCTGCCGCGTACGACAGCATTTTCACCATAGCGTCCTCGGATCGCATCCAGCGCCTGATCCAGTTTCAGCATCTTCTCGCTTTTTTCCATATCGAAAAGATTTAATTGCTGTTCCTGTGCCGTACAGAGCTTAGATGTCCGTATTCCGAGCAACCGCACAGGCTCACCGCTCCAGCATTCTTCAAACAGCCTGCATGCTGCCTGATACAGATCGCTGGAACCGTTGGAAGGCGTCAGCAGCTGTGTCTGATGGGTTGCGGATTTAAAATTGTAGTATTTTATTTCCACACAGACAAGCCCTGCCAATACCTCTGACTGACGAAGCCGCCGGGCCACTTTTTCCGCAAGTTCTCTTAAAATCTTGAATATCTCTTTTTTATCGGAAACGTCTGAGGACAATGTGGTCATATTGCCGATACCTTTATTTTCATTTTTCGCTCTGCCGTCGATTTCCGCACCTTCAATGCCATTAGCATATTCCCAGATCATCTTCCCATGACTTTTTAAATGGGAAGTAAGAATTTCCGGATCTGTACAGGCCAGATCACCAATCGTCTTAATTCCCAGCAGTCTCAGCCGATCCGCCGTAGATGGGCCGACCATAAAAAGTTCTCCCGCCGGCAGCGGCCACATCTTCTTTCGGATCTCGTCCGGAAATAGTGTATGTACTTTATCCGGCTTTTCAAAGTCTGAAGCCATCTTCGCCAGAAGTTTATTATACGAAATGCCGATATTGACCGTAAATTTCAGTTCCTGGCGGATTCTGTCTTTAATCTCTTTGGCTGCCGAGACGGACATACGGCGTATCTCCTGCTCATCGCCGGCCGGTTCTGACAGTATATAACGCATAAAACATTCATCAATACTGTATTGGATAATTTCCGGAGAATAGGTTCCCAGCAGCTTCATCAGCTTTTGACTGTAGGCTTTATATCTGTGGTGATTCGGCGGATAATTTTTCAAATACGGGCATTTCTTATAAGCATCTGTCACAGGTTCACCGGTTCTGATGCCAAAGGCTTTTGCCGATGTTGATTTAGCCAATACAACACCGTGCCGTTTATGGATATCTCCGCCGATGATCGCCGGAATTTCCCGGATATCCTCATGACTCCCGGCATTTAAAAGATCAAGTGCCGTCCAGCTTAAAAAAGCGCTGTTGACATCAATGTGAAACCATATTTGCACCTGCCATCACTTCTTTCTGCCTGTATGCTTCTTCTTTGACGGTATTTTTTTCTTTTGTACGGAAAAACCAAAACGCCCGATATGTCGTCCGATACCATAATACTGCCCGTGAACATAGGCCAGCGGCTTTGCTTTTGCCAAATCAAATCTGCCGGCAGCATCCATATACTTTTCATCTGCAAAGACATGTCTGACTTCTGCAATAAACATGTCATGGCTTCCAAGTTCCAGCACCTGTGTAACAACACACTCAATGCAGACCGGACTTTCTTTGATCATGGGCGCATATTTCAATGTGCCCATCACCGGTGTCAAATGCATTTCTTCAAACTTATCCATATCCCTGCCGGATCTGACACCGACAAAATCTGTGGCCTGTGCAAGCGCCTCTGTCGTCAGATTGATCACATATTCCTTTGTTTCCATCAGCATATGATGAGAAAATCTGTTTTTCCTTACCGATACATACACCATCGGCGGATCCGAACATATCGTCCCTGTCCATGCCGCCGTCATAACATTGTAACGGCCGGATTTGTCTGCACATGTTACCATCACTGCCGGCAGCGGATAGACCATATTTCCCGGCTTCCATTGCTGTTTTGCCATATTAACGCTCCTTAGCCCTGCATTTCATTCATTAACCGCGGTATAAGCTGTTTCTTTCTTGAAACGACGCCTTTCAGGTGCACACAGCCGCTGCTGCCCGAAACGCCAAAAGCATTTTCCACAATCTCCTGCGCGCCGTGTCCTTCACAGAGCAGTTCTGTAGATTCACCAAGTATATCCGTCAGCATAAAATAGACCATCTCAAGTCCCCGGGATTCCAGAACCCCTTCCATATAGTGTTCAATACGTTCGCGGACATTTGCTAGTTCCTCTTTATTCATCGATGTAATCTGCCCAACGCCGTAAGTATGTTTTCCTGAAATAAACTTTTTGAAATCCTGATAAAAAATTTCCTCATCAGATTTAGATTTCAGATTACTTCCCGCATTGAACATTTCCATCGCATATTTTTCTGTATTAATTCCTGCAATTTCTGCCAGTTTTTCCGCAGCACGGCGGTCCAACGGCGTACATGTCGGCGATCTGTATAAGAGAGTATCTGAAATAATCGCAGAACACATCAATCCTGCAATTTGCTCCGGCAGTGTGATATCTCTCTCTTTTGCCATCAAATAAATGATCGTCGATGTACATCCGACCGGCTGATTTCTGAACATTACCGGTTTTAATGTTTCTACATTTCCCAATTTATGATGATCGATCAGTTCAAGAATATCTGCATCTTCAATACCGTCAACAGCTTGTGTCCGCTCATTGTGGTCTACAAGAACCAGCTTTTTCTTTTCCATGTTGATCAGACTGTGGCGGGAAAGCATACCTACCAGCCGTCCATCTTCATCAAGTACCGGGAAATCTCTGTGGCGCTGATTGGCCATCACTTTTCTGACATCGTCAATAAACTCTTCGGGTCTGAATGTGATCAGGTTCTCTGTCACCATAAAATAAGAGATCGGAATACTCTGATTCATCAGTCGGGCCGCTATAAATGAATCATAGTCTGTCCGTATAATTGCACAGTCTTTTTCTTTTGCAAGTTCAATGATAGACGGAGAAATATCAGAGCCCACGCATACTATCAGACAGCTGGCATTCATTTCTATGGCGCACAGCTGGGATTCATACCGGTCTCCCAGGATAACAATGTCGCCGTCTTCAATGTAATTCTCCATCAGGTCGGGATTAGCCGCAGCAATCAATACTTTGCCTTTTTCCACACGTCGGCTGATATCACCTACAACCAGCTCACCTTCTAAAGTTTCAACGATATTTTCATACGGCGTCTTTGCGTCGGATAAAATCCTATTATCATAAACACCCATAAAAGACCGCGCGATATCGCCGACAGTAATCAGCCCTTCAAATGTCTGATCTTCATTAATGATCGACAATGTCGACAAATGGTTTTCCGTAAGTATCTGCCATGCATTTTTCAGAGACATATTTCTGTCTACAGTCTTTCCCGCTTCCAGAACAGCATCCTGTACCTGAGAACGTACATCATTGATATAAGTCGGCACATCAGCCTTAAAGTAATTTAAAACAAATTCTGTTTCCGAACTGATCTGTCCTGCACGCCGGGCTACATAATGATCTTTTCCCGCCCTGTTTTTAAGCCATGCATAGGCAATCGCAGAACAAATAGAATCCGTATCCGGATTTTTATGTCCGATCACATAAATATCTTTTTTTTGTTTCATGCGTCTTGCCCTCCTTACTGCTGAAGTGCCGCCATAATCTGAGGCACCATTTGTTTCTTTCTGGAAACCACACCCGGAAGATAGATTGCGCCATCTCCCATATCTCCGTCAAAACTTTCTGAAATCACTTCTCTTGCTCTCGTTCCCGCAAAAAGCAGCAGTGTTGATTCGTCCAGAACATTTGTGATCATAAAGAACAGCATATCCGCTTCTGAATGCTGTGTTTTCATATATGCAAGAAGTCTTTCCTTCAGCTGATACTGAGCATCACGGCTCATCACCATCGTCTGTCCTACGCCGAAGTGCACATTTGCCGCTGTGAACCGTTTGAAATCCTGATAAAAAATTTCTTCATCCGTTCTGGAACCGGCATTTGTACCTGCGCCGAACATCTCTGATGCCAGCGTTTCCGGGTCAGCTCCCGCAATATCTGCCAGCGCCCTTGCCGCCGCTTCATCATCCGGCGTACACGTCGGCGACCGAAACAGCAATGTATCTGAAATAATAGCGCTGCAGAGCAGTCCGGCAATATCTGCCGGAATATCAATATCATTTTCAATAAACATTTGATAAATAATCGTGGAGGTACAGCCAACCGGCTGGTTTCTGACAGCTACAGGCCGATTTGTCTCCACCGTAGACAGTTTATGATGGTCTATGATTTCCACAACTTCTGCCTCAAAAAGACCGTCAACCGCCTGATCAGGCTCGTTATGATCCACGAGAACAATTTTTTTACTCGGCATATTGATCAATGATCGCCTTGAAATCATGCCGACAAATTTATTATCTTTCGTCACGATCGGAAAGTCACGATGGCGCAGCTTTGTCATCGTCCCTTTAATATCTTCAATAAACTCTTTCTTTCTGAATGTCACCAGATGATCTCTCGTCATGAAATAGCTGACCGGAACACTCTGATTGATCAGACGCGCTACGGTATATGTGTCATGGGGCGAACTGATGACTGTACATCCGGCATTTTCAGCCAATTTGCGTATCGTTCTGGATACAGGCTCGCCTTCGCAGACGATAATACAGCTGGCCTTATTTTCAATGGCGCACAACTGTGTCTCATATCGGTTTCCCAAAATAATAATATCATGCTCGGCAATATGGCTTTTCATCACTTCTACATTCGTTGTTGCTATAACGACTTTACCGTCAGTGATCACGCCTGCCGGATCGCCGATCAGCATCGTGCCATCCAGCGCGTTCAGTACATTTTCGTAAGGAGTCTTTGACTCACCCAGTATTCGGTTGTCAAAGACTGCCATGTATGCTCTTGCGATATCGCCGATGGTGATCAGTCCTTCCAGATGGCCCTCCTCATCAAGCACCGGCATAGTCGCTGTATTAACTGAACGCATCTGTGTCCATGCCCGCTTCAGAGAAACTCCGGAGGAAATCCCGGCAATCTTTCGTATATTGATATCCCTGACCTGTCGGCGCACATCTGCCGTATATCCGGGAGCCGGAACATGAAAACGTTTCAGCACATAGTCTGTTTCCGGGCTGATCACTCCGGCGCGCTTTGGAATATATATCGAATTTTCTTCTACGCTGCCCCAGTTTGCCATCTGAATTTTGTCTGAAGTCTCAGAAATTTTATTTTTTAAATAAGCGCAGGCAATCGCGGCACAGATGGAATCTGTATCCGGGTTTTTATGTCCGAATACATAAACTTCATTTCTTTTACTCATATCATGGCTCCTTACTTATACAGCTTACTGATCGATTGCTGCCAGTGCCTGTTCAATATCTTCAATAATATCATCAACGTTTTCAAGACCAACTGAAAAACGTACCATACCCGGATTAACACCTGCGGCCAGCAGCTGCTCATCTGTCAGCTGGCGGTGTGTCTCACTTGCCGGATGGAGTACACATGTCCTGATATCCGCAACGTGAACTTCATTGCACGCAAGCTTTAAAGCATCCATAAACTTGACCGCATTGGCCTTGCCGCCCTTAATAACGATTGAAATAACGCCGCTTGTGCCCTTTGGCATATACTTCTTTGCCAATTCGTGATATTTATCTGATTCCAATCCCGGGTAGCTGACAGATTCTATCTTATCTGACGCTTCAAAATATCTGGCAACTTTCATAGCATTGCTGCAGTATTTTTCCATACGGATCGCCAATGTCTCCAGCCCCAGATTTAAAAGGAATGATGAATGGGCGGACGGATAGCAGCCGAAATCTCTCATAAGCTGCATGCGTGCTTTAATGATATAAGCTGCTTTGCCGAAATCTCTTGTATACACAACACCATGATAAGATTCATCGGGTTCCGTAAATTCAGGATAACGTCCATTATTCCAGTCGAAATTGCCGCTGTCGATAATGACGCCGCCGCACTGCAACGCATGTCCATCCATATATTTTGATGTGGAATGTACGACAATATCTGCCCCGAATTCAAAAGGTTTACATAAGATTGGCGTTGCAAATGTATTATCAACAATCAGCGGCACTCCGGCAGCATGGGCAATTCTGGCCATCTTTTCAATATCCAGCACTGTCAGTGCAGGATTTGCCAGTGTTTCTGTAAACATCGCTTTTGTGTTTGGTTTAAATGCCTTTGCAATTTCCTCTTCATCCGCATCAGCATCCACAAAAATACATTCGATGCCCAGCTTTTTCAATGTAACCGCAAAAAGGTTGACTGTACCGCCATAAATCGTGGATGTGCTGACAAAGCTGTCTCCGGCGCTGCATAAATTCAGCACAGAAAGCAGCGATGCCGCCTGTCCCGAAGATGTGCACATAGCGCCGACGCCGCCTTCCAGATCCGCAAGTTTTTTCTCCACGGCATCTGTCGTCGGATTGGCAAATCTTGAATACATCGGTGCTGTCGGCATATCAAAAAGAGCTGCAATTTCTGCAGTTGAATTAAATCTGTAAGTTGTACTCTGAACGATCGGCATGACTCCCGGGCCGCCGTTTTCCGGTGTATATCCTGAATGTAAGCATTTTGTTTCGTCTCTCATAATTCAAAACTCCTTTATCCATCATATTTTCTTAAGGCGGACGCCTCCGTCAATAAGTCTGAAAGTATCATATCATATTCCTCTGATGTATGACAACTTTTTATATAAATTTTCCCGTGCGCAGACATTCGATTTCCTTCTTATATGGCGGAAATGCTTTCTTTACCGGTTCGCTCACCCCAAAGAAGGCATGTCTTTGAATATCTTCCGGCTTAATGTACGGTGTTTCCAAAATTTTGGGCACATTTTCAAAATCTTTGTGATGTACAATAGCATAAAGCGCATCAAATCCGATCGTGCCAAACCCGATATTTTCATGCCGGTCTTTTGCGGCGCCCATGACATTTTTACTGTCATTGATATGGAACACCGCAATTTGATCTTTGCCGATCAGCCGGTCAAACTGATCCATCACGCCGTCAAAATCATGAACAATATCATACCCTGCGTCATTGACATGGCACGTATCAAAACATACACGCAGTTTGTCATTGTACCTGACGCCGTCATAAATATCTGCCAGATCTTCAAATGTCCGTCCTATTTCGCTGCCCTTGCCGGCCATAGTTTCCAAAGCGATACACATCTGCATCTGCGGCGTGATCACTTCATTCAAACCTTCAATAATCTTTTTCAGCCCGATATCCCTGCCTTCACCGACATGCGCGCCCGGATGAAGCACAATCACCTTACTGCCCATCGCCTGGGCACGCTCTATCTCCAGCTTTAAAAAATCAACGGCAATTTCAAACGTTTCCGGTTTTACTGCATTGCCAAGATTAATAATATACGGCGCATGTACGATAATATCATCGATATCATTTTCCCGCATCAGCGCCCATGCCGCCTCAATATTTAGTTCTTCCACCGGTTTTCTTTTCGTATTTTGAGGCGCTCCGGTATAAAGCATCAGTGTATTGGCGCCGTATGAAACAGCCTCCTTTACAGAGCCCAGCATCATTTCCCTGCCGCTCATACCGACATGTGAACCAATTCTTTGCATTCTTTCCTCTTTTCTGACGCACCTGCTGCGTCGATAATGGTAGATTTGGAAGTTTACTTGAAACTTTTAACTCCCATCCTTCCTTTTTTCTTTTCTCTGCGCCGGATATGGCTTTCTCAGTTAAAGTATTTTTTGAAAATGGTATCTACAGATACTTCAGCCTCTCTTAAAAACTGCTCATAACGCCAAAGCAGCTCTCTGCCTTCCGCAGTCAGCCGGGCGCCTCCGCCGCCGGTACCTCCGATCTTTCGCTCCAAAAGCGCATAGCCCAATTCTTCCTCGGCATGTCCGATAATTTTCCATGCTTTACTGTAGGCCATATGCATCTTTGCAGCAGCTTTATTTAAAGACCGAAGTTCATCCACATAATGCATCAGTTCTGCAACACCCGGGCCAAAAAACTTGTCTTTGCCGCAAAGCTTCACTCTGAACTGATAACTGATCTGTCTGTCTTCCATCGATCATACCTCCTGTCAACTGCAGCATCCGTATGTCTTATACGGTTACTTTCCGACAAAATTATTATAATAATTTAAAGTTCAATAGACAATGCAATCTTTTTATAAAAAAAGATTGACCCTTCAACTATTTCATCATAGAATAAAAACAGCCAATTTAATAAGGAGGTCAGATGAACGTGGATACCAATCCGGAACATTTTTTAAAATTTATTTCAATTATTCAGAGAAATACAAACCGTTACTTCGGCATCATGCTGGACGATGATCACATTGGCGGCGGCCAGCAATTTTTTCTCACTCATATTTATGAAAATGAAGGTATTACCATGTACGATCTGGCGCAAATCGGTTATTTTGACAAAGGCACCGCCACCAAAGCTGTACAGAAACTGGCGGAACAGGGCTTTGTAAATATCCGCACGGACGCGGAGGATAAGCGGGTAAGACATCTTTACACAACACCTGCCGCACTCCCGGTGATCGATAATATCTACCGTACACGGGAATCATGGAGAAATCTTTTATTTTCAAACTTTTCCGAACAGGAAGCAGCAGCTATCAGACATGCACTGAAAACTATTGCCGAAAATTCATGGCATGCCATCAACAATATTACGCAAAAGAAAGAGGGAAAAGATTAATGACTATTCGACAGCAGACTTTCGGTACAACAAAAGACGGCAGACAAGTCACCCTTTATACAGTGACAAACGTTAAAGGGAATTATGTAAGCTTTCTTGATTACGGCGCTACAATACAGACGCTCGTCATTTTCGACCGCAGCCACAGTCCAATCGATGTTGCGCTCGGCTATGATACCATCGAAGAATATGAAAACGGACGTGATTACTTCGGCGCTTTCATCGGCCGTGTCGCCAACCGTCTTGAACGCGCACGCTTTGATCTCGGTCCGAAAACATATACTTTAGCCGTCAATGACCGCGGAAAAAATCATCTTCACGGAGGACTCAAAGGCTTTGATAAACAAATGTATCAGGCGGAAATTCTCGATGACGGCATCCGCTTTTTCAGAACATCTCCGGATATGGAAGAAGGATATCCGGGCAACCTACGCGTCAGCGTCACTTACCGCTTTTCAGATGATGATGTCTTATCCATTCATTATGAAGCTCAGGCTGATCAGGCAACGCCGGTCAATCTGACCAATCACTCTTACTTTAATTTAAATGGTCAGGGCAGCGGCTCTATAGAAAATCATACGCTGCGCATTCTGGCAGACTTTTATACAGAAAATACAGGCGAAGGCTTCCCAAATGGCAATATCGTCTCCGTAGCTGATTCTCCTTTTGATTTCAGAACGCCCAAAACCATCGGCAGGGATATCGGCGCAGATAACATTCAATTAAAAGAAGCCTCAGGTTATGACCATAATTATATCCCTAACGGCCGCGGATTCAGAAAAATCGCTGAAGCTTCAGGGGAAGGCTCCGGCATCAAAATGGAAGTATGGTCAGATATGCCGGGCGTTCAGCTTTATACGGGCAATGCAATAGGCGAGCAGACCGGCAAAACGGGAGTCCGCTACAGGGCACGCTGCGGTTTTGCGCTGGAAACACAGTATTACCCGAATGCAATGATGAAAACCCACTTTCCATCAATCATCCTGCCGTCTGAAGATCTCTACGAATCAGATACAGAATATCGCTTCAGTTTTATGTAGCGTCATCTAAATCTCTTTTTCCGGGGCAGATCACTGAATCTGCCCCGATTTTATGCTTTTTCTGAACTGGGTCGGCGTACATCGGTAAATTTCTTTGAACTGTCTGTTAAATGTCCGGATTTCCTCAATGCCGCATCTGAAACTGATCTCCATCACAGACAGATCTGTCTCCCTCAAAAGCCGTCTGCCTTCCGCCATGCGCACTTTCCGCACATATAGCCTGAAGGACATCTTCATCTTTGCTTTAAAAAATCTTGAAAAGTAGCCGCTGCTTAACCCTGCGGCCGCCGCACAGTCCTCTATGGACAGTTTGTCTCTGAAATGCATATGAATATATGCCAGCGCACGGTCTATCGCCGAATCTTTTTTATCATGTACCACATCACAGCACTTTGCAATCACCTGAAACCTTTATCCCGCAGCTTTAGCATGTGAAGAAGAAAATTTTGTTTATGCTGTGAGTATATCACACTTTCATTCCCGTTTCAAGAACATATGTTCGTTTTTTAAATTTACACTGCCCAGCCGAAAGGCCGTGGCAGCGTCATATTATCTGCGATCTTTCATTCCATATACCGATGACAGCTGTCCTGTATAACGAATGATCATACATACAACATAAACTGCTACAATCAATTCAGTCAGAGGCATTGCAAACCAAATCGCATCTGCGCCGGCAATCACCGGCAGCAGTATGATCAAAATACCGCTGATGATTAATCCTCTTGATACAGAAACAACAAAGGCTGCTTTTGGCTTCATTACAGATTGGAAATAATAAGTTGAAAAAATATTTAAAGGCAGCAGCAAAAACGACAGTCCGTAAGATTGAATAATCCCCGCGGCAATTTTCAAAACTTCCTCGGTAGGCGTCATGAAAAGATAAATAAACTGATTCGGTATCGCCAGACAAAGGCCTGTCCATACAATGCCGAAAAATGCTGTCGTTGCCAGTGCATATCCAAGTGTCTGCCGAATCCGTCCCCCTTTGCCTGCCCCGAAATTTGTCGATATGATAGGCTGGGACGCCTGCCCGACGCTATAGGCACAGCATTGAACAAAGGTACTGATATTAACAATAACGCCGTACACGGAAAGTGCACCGTTCCCTAAATACGCCATAATCTGACGGTTAAATAAAATTGTCAAAATTCCCATAGCGATATCAATAAAGAACGTAGAAAATCCCGTCACTGAAATCTCCTGGAATTTGGACAGCAAACGGGTCGGCCGTACAAGCTTCAGCGTATTTTTACGGGTCAGAAAATGGGACAGCATAACAATAATGGAAATCACCGTACCTACTGCTGTTGCCAGTCCCGCGCCAAATGCCCCCATATCACAGGTAAAAACGAAAAAGTAATCTCCGAATATATTAAAAATACCGCCTGCCAGAACTCCCGCCGTGGCCAATGCCGGATTTTTATCGTTTCTCAGATAAGCAGCCAGCATTTGTGTAAAAAGGAAACATGGCACGACAAATTTAATCGGAAGCACATATTCTCTGGCCAAAGTCAGCGTATGCCCCTGCGCGCCAAAAAACTGAAGCAGCGGCCGGTCGAAAAACGCAATAACAGTCCATACAACAGCCGCAAGAATCACTGAACCGACCACAGATGCTGTGAAATATTCATTGGACTCCCGCATCCGGTCGTCGCTCTTGCCCCGGATGGCGCTAAAAAGGACAGAACCTCCAATACCCATCAAAAGCCCGAGACTGTAAATAATATTCCATATGGGCGCTACAACAGCTAAAGCCGCCGTACCTTCCGGGCCGTGATACTGGCCTACCATGGCCATATCAACAATAGAATAAATTGAAGTAATCAGAGCGCTGCCAAAAGCGGCTGCAAGATACTTAAAATAAAGTGTCCTGATTTTTCCCTTTAAAAAGTCCATTGATTTCATTCCTCCCTGACAACCGTCTTTGTTTTCCGCGAAAGATTTTTTGCTGCAGGAAAATTTAACTGATTTCCACGCCAAGCAAAATAAAACCGTTCCTATAAACAAAAAAAGCCGGATAAAGTACAGACATCTCAGTCCGTGCCTTTATCCAGCTCCTCATTTCCAGCGAATGATTTACCCTCCGGGCAAGTATCTTTACACTAACATATTTCCGCCGCCGCGTCAAGACAGCTCATGAAGGATTTCCCACAAATCATCAGCCTCTCTTGTATACACTTTGATATACATGTTATCCCACATAAATGCGATATTGCCGTCAGACTGAATTTCCCCGGTCACAGTCTGCTCTGTCAGCTGCCGAAGCGTACCCGAAACTTCTTCCAACGCATAGACGTCCGGTTCTGTATCAATGCACCAGTGAATTTCCTGCCAGTCATCATTTTCCAAATAAGAACCATCCAAAACAGATGCCTTGTCTGCCCCTGCAATATAATGGCCTTCAAAACTGCAGGGCTCGCCGTTTTTTAAAATGCTCACACATTCGCCGGTCACATAGCCGAAACTTTCAAAATCAGGAATATAGGCCTCAAAGGCCTCCGGATCACTGCCATCCCATACAGTTTCATAGACATCGCCTTTGTCCATGCCAAATTCCGAAAAGTCCGCCGGATGTTCCCAAAACCAGTCCAGAAGCGCAGCCACCGCATCATAGTCATCATTCCACGAACCTGAAATCTGATACCATCCATCAGCACTTTCAAAGGTCAATGTTTTTGATTGGCTGCTGCTGCCCTTCGCTGTGATCCTGATGCCGTCACGCTCAGTCACTGTCACGGCATCAGGGATAATATTGCCGTTCTCATCTAAAGGTACAGCAATACAATCCTCAATAGCCGGCACTTCCTCATATCCGGCGGTCACCGAAAGATCGCTGTAGTTATCGCCGCGCTGGTGCCATGAAAAACTCAGGCTGATCAGGGTGCCATCCTCATCGTAACAGCCTCTGCAGTCAAAAAGCGGATAATCGGCCATCACAGGAATTACGCCCTCTTCTTCCAGCTTCTGCCGCCATCCGCTGAAATAGCGCTCTTCATCATAATATATGGCGCTGTCATCAAGAGAACTGACCGTCTCACCGCCGTCGCCTGAATCATTATACGAAAAATAGTCGCTGCCTGAAAAACTTTCATTCCACATAAGCACTTGCCGTTGACTGCCGCCGTATATCAGATACCATCCGGCAGTCGCAATACAAAGACACGCCGCTATCGGGACAGCATATTTTAAATATCTGAAGCGATGTTTAGAGCCTGTCTTACTGACCGAAGCATCGGCGTCTGACGAAGTGGCTGCTGTCTTTTGTCGCAGGCGCGCCGTTTCTTCAATCATATCTTCCGGCAGCAAACTTAACGCGTCACTTAAAATTTCCGGTCTCATATATCAAACCCCTCCTT
Organism: Candidatus Scybalocola faecipullorum; assembly: GCA_018716485.1. Lineage (GTDB taxonomy): Bacteria > Bacillota > Clostridia > Lachnospirales > Lachnospiraceae > Scybalocola_A > Scybalocola_A faecipullorum. The sequence goes on along the minus strand of DVJY01000029.1, from coordinate 27,605 downwards.
TTTCAGATAGGTTTTTAACCCTTTTCTCGTCCGATAAAGCAGACTTTTAACTTTAGAATCACTCATGCCGCAGTAAACGGCAATATCATGAACAGCATCGGCGAAATAATATCTTCCGATAAATGTAATGCGCGCTTCCGGCTTTACGCCGCGAAGATATGTACCGATGGCATCTGCCAAAAGATGACTGTCCACCGCTTCCTCAACAGCATTGCCTCCGGTCAGGCACTCTCCCAGTTCATCCAATGATCGGGCATATTCACCCTGTCCCCGTTTGATTCTTGTCTTCTTTCTGTATACGTCAATGGACAGATCTCTTGTGATTTTTCCAAGATATAAAAGCAGCCGGTTTGGCCTGTCCGGCGGCATAGCCTGCCACGCTTTGAAATATGTATCATTGACGCATTCCCTGCTGTCTTCCATATCATTCAAAATATTATGAGCAATTTTAGTCAGATAAGCGCCATATTTCATTTCTGTTTCATGAATGGCTTCCTCATTTCTCTCCCAATACAGTGCTACAATTTTTTCATCTTCCACAGCGCCTCCCCCTCTCGCCGGACTGCATGATCGGGCAATCCTCCTTTTACTGTATAAGCCGTCAAATTCAGGTCATTGGTTGCATTTTTATGTTGCAATAGAGGGCATCGCTCCTTCACCTGATTTGATGATTTTGCAATGCCCTCCGTTTATAAATTTCTGCAATATACGAGTTATTTCATAACCACAGGAAGTTCCACTTGTATGCTGTTTTCATCGATAACGATATCTCTCGCTGTCAGCGGACGCTGAGTCACTTCCGCATCTGCGCCGTAAATGATCAGTCCCAGCTGATGACCGATTTCCAGCGTGTAATCCATCGGGATCATCGTAAATTCAAACGTATATGTTTTTCCCGGCACGACTTCATCAATGGCATAATCACTTGTCCGGTTTTTTGCCGACATACAGCCTCTCGTAATAATTTTATACGGAGACGGCGTCTTTTCACGCACAAAATAAACCAAATCTTTGGCATCCGTGTTTCGTCCCCAGACAACACCCTTTTCACGGATAATCCGCTGATTGACGCTATATCGGCAAAGGCAGCCGTAGTCTACAAGCATGGCCGATAAAATACCTGCGCCGGCGCTGATTGAGGCCTTAAAGCGGATTTTCGGCTCTCCGTTGATTCTCAGGCGATGATCAAGCATTTCTCCGATATAAACCGTTCTGAACATTTTTGTTTCCATCGGATTCATACACATTGCATCCCGCCAGAGCTGAAAATTCTCGGCCTTGCGGTCAAATCCCGTCAGAGCAATATCATCTGTCACCGTTCTGTATCTGGGCTGTTTGCCCCCTGACGCTGTCCTTACCGCCGGCAGAAAATCTCTGCCATCCCGAACACCGTAAAGCACCGTCCCGGAGGCTTTAAAAGGCCATGAAACATCTGTATCCCACTGTGTGCAGTCCAGATTGCTCTCTACCATCACGTTCGGTATCTTCTGCATCACATCATTATCAATGTCATACAGCCAGTACGCCATCCAGAGATTAAGCATGTCATTAAAATCAATGCCTGCAAGATTGTTGACATAAATATGATCTCCCTGATGAAGCAGCAGCTTGCACGGCACACCGTTTTCCTGAAGCTTCTGCCAGAGCTGATGCATATGGATCGGCTTTACATTCCAGTCATTTAACCCCTGAACGCCGAATACACTGCACTGTATACGGTCAGCCCAGTTGACATAATTTCTCTCATCCCAAAACCGGTTATAATTGCCTGTCACCCGGTCTTCATCAATTTCCATCTGTTTCAGGCTGCGCTCATAAACTTCTTTCACAGACGCATAATCTTCAGGATCAAAAGCTCTGCTGAAACAGTAATCCATCAAAAGATCAGCGTCATCACCCTGCCAGTCGTGAGCCGGCGCCGTCACACCGTGGAACCGGTAATAATTATACCAGTTTGAAATAAATGCCTCCGGCACAATGGTTTTTAATTCAGGTACGCCGGTAACGGCTGCAGCCACACAAAGCGTTCCCAGATAGGATTTTCCGCTCATGCCGACTTTGCCTGTACACCAGTCTGCTTTTACTTCAATGCAGTCTGTTTTATTCGTAAACGCCCGCCGCCGGCCGCCAAGCCACTCGATGACCGCAACCGTGGCAATCGTTTCCTGAACACTTCCGGTCAGACGTATACCGTCGGAACCTCTCGTACCGATGCCGCCGGCAAATACAGCGGCATATCCTCTGGATACAAAATACTGATGCCAGCCGTCGATATTTTCCAGCGCCACACTGTTTTCATCAATAGCCGCGCTTGTGGCCATTCCTTTTGGCGTCCTCGGCAAAGGCAGCACTTCTTTTTCCGGCCGGTATTTGATATCGTCATAGCTGACGGCTTTCGGCGCCAGTTCCGGCAGTTCCAGATCCACGTTATGGGTATTGGAAACATATTTATCATCATCACCGCCAAGCATATAAGGATTGGCCACATAAAAAGCCGGCACCTTCATTCCCTGAGCAGTCTCTTTCGGACGGATAATATACACGGCAATCAGATCAAGCTTACCATCCTGATCCGTATCCTGAGGCGATTCCACAAAAACACGCTCAAAAATCCTTTCGCCGTAATCGAAAATCGGCTGAAGCTTCCCGTCAAACTCCAAAATCTCCGGAATATCTCTGTGCGCATTCCACCCATCCAGCGCACCTGTCTGCGCCAAATATTCTATACAGTTTTTGTCATACCGGTTTTTAATTCGCAATGCCTCGCACAGCTTTTCTTCAATTTCTTCCCCCGAATAAACAGCCTTATGCAAAGGATTTAAACCAAGTGTGCCCGCAAATACCGGCGCATCCTCTGCTCTGTAATGCGTGTCACTGCTGTATTGCAGCAGTTCCAGCACAGCATTATAGAATTCTGTTTCTGTCATTTGTTCTTTATCCAATGACGGAAATAAGCTTCTAAAGGTATGTTTCATTGTGCTTTCCCCTTTATTGACCGTGAAATCATTTAACCGTTCTTTTTAGCTGATTTCAAAATCCCTTTCTTTTTCAAATAGTTTTTCCATATCAGTGTAAATATGGCTCCGATTGCCAATGCTATGACTAAAATAATAAAGAATGTGCGGTATCCTGTCAAGTTGGCCGCTGTCGCCTCTTCTTCACCGCCGCTGACAAGGAAACCAAAAAGCAGCGATACAAATACATCCGGCAGATATCCGATTGTGGAAATAAATCCTGCGGCTGTTCCCGAAACTTTCTTAGGCACAGCGCCTTCTTCCATCATCGCCCACGTCAGACTGTAGTTAACTTGGAAAAAGATATAACTGCCGATATACAAAACGATAAATAAAATCATGATCGGCAGCGAAGCAGTACCGATTGGCAGAACCAAAATCAATACTGTACCGATAATGACAGCGACAAAGGATGTAAAGAGCAGATTGCTCGTTCCCATCTTATCACCAAGAAAACCGCCGCCGATATTAGATACAGGTGCCGTCCATTTTTTCAGCGCTGATACTGCCGCCGCGCCGGAAATACTCAGGCCGAGAAATGCCGTTGAATATGGCACAAAATAGTATAATGATACGCAGTACATATAGTTGCACAAAGTCACGATGGCGATAATCCATACAGCTGGCATACGGATAACACTGCCGATATCTTTAAAAGATACCCTATCAGACTGTTCCATCGTCTCAGTCTTGTCCATTTTAATCCAAATGAATATACCGAATAAAACGGTCAGTACCGAATAGAAAATAATAATTGCTCTCATACCGGCAATCTGTCCGTCAAGTGTATCTTCGCCAAGGGAACCGACACCGATTCTGAACACAACTACCACAAGCATCGTTACAATGGCAGAACAAATACCTCTGCCGCCTTCAAACAAACCAAACGCCTTCCCCTGATCATCTTTGTCGGACATAATACGCGTTGCCTTCACACATGCCGGCCAAAATGCGAACAGTGAAGAAAATCCCCAAAAAGCATACAAGCCGACAAGCACCGGATAAGGCAGCGGCAGCAAATGCACAAATCCGCCGGCACCTGTGCCCACCATAGATAATGTTAAAAGCACCCTTGTCGGCACCCGGTCGGCAAGTACGCCGCCGAACAAATAAGAAATCATACCGAAAGCGCCATAAACACTGCCTAGCAGCCCCATTTGAATGTCCGTCAGATTGTAAGTTGCAACGTAGGCATCATAATAATCCAGACGGAAATACGGAAGTCCGTAAATAATCATACCGCTGCAGGCAATAATTAATATTGCGGCAAAATTTTTCCTCAAATTGCCTTTGATGCCGATTTTTGCTAAAAGTTTCTCCATAACAATTCCTCCTCGCTTAAGCAATTATTTTTTCTCCTCCGACAGTGTCCAGTTAAATTTTCTGAGACCGATCAGAAGCAATGTACATCCAACCGCATAAAAAACGGCGGCAATATAATAAGCTGTTCGGTACCCTTCCTGAGTCACAAACAGAATATTACCGGTAAACCATCCGGAAACAACACTTGCCAGCCCTGCGACCACATTGATCACAGTCGCAAATATCGGGCGCAGCTGTTTATCTACAATCTCCATGGACAAAGAACTGTCCACCGGATAACTTAAATTGACCAGACCTGAACGCATAAAGAGAGCAAATCCGACCACAGGAATCATCAGCGCCCCAAATTTATCGCCGTTGGCAATAATGAGCATAAACGGGATTGACAGCAGCGAAACGCCGCCCAGTGTATTGACCTGGCCGATTTTCTTTACAATATATGGCGTAAACAGCATAAACAACACAAGCGCCAGATATGAAAACGACACCATGAACGATGCTGTCGCCCGGTCAATATGCAGATTTCTGTTAAGAAACACCGTATAGTAAGATGTAAAAAGCCCCATGCCGAAATTGATCATCGCCCAGTAGATCAGATAAGTCATTGTATATTTATTAAAAATAGCTCTGCGGTACATGGATATTTTCTGTGAAAGCGCAATTTTTTCTTTCGGCGCCGTCATCTGATAATCACTGCGCTGCTCTTTAATCAGACAGACCGGAATAAATGCCAGCGCCGACAAAATACCCGTCAGCAACAATACATCTTTATTGCCCTGAAGGTAGGCATTGTAAATATCCGGCGCCATATCTTCAATATATTCGGTCAATTTTCTTGCCTCATCATATAAAATATGTCCCCGCATCGAAAAGAACTTGACCGTAACCATACCTCCGAGAAATGTCGTCAGAAAGTAGCCTGAGTAGCCGATATAATAAACTCTGGAATACCAATTAATCTTATTATATTTTTTCGTGTACGCCGCAATATACGGGCTCAGGATCGCAAAATGCAGCTGCAGTCCCGAAAGCGCCAGCAAAGTCGTCAAAGCATACAAATATGTATTATCGAAAAATAATATCGCCCCAATGGCCGCCGTACATGTGGCTGCACAGAAAAGCAGCAGCGCTTTATAGCCGATTTTCGGAATTAAAAGCAGCAGCGCCGCGCTGATGAACGCCGAATAGCCATAATAAGACCAGAAGGACACCGCAACTTCCCGGCCGACTTCCTGAAGATAGTTGACATAAACATCATAAATAATGCCGCTGACCAGATTACTGATGACAAAGCTGATTGTAAACATACACAAGTTCCATAAATACCGTCTGTCACTTTTTGCGTCCGTCTCCGTCATAATTCTCCCTCCATCAAATTTTTATTATAATGTGTTTATCATATCACAGTCTTAAATTGTCGTCTTTGTACGAAGCATACAAGAAAAAGGCAGATTTCTTGTACTGAAATTGTACTGTACGAAATCTGCCTTCGCTTTTTATGCCGTCATCAGCTTTGATACTATTAAATTTTCTATCCGATGTAATAGTAAATATTGTAAATATTAATGAGAATGATGACCGCCATCAGACCTATAAACAGTTTATCCACTGTCCGGTCATCAATTTTTTTATTAATGCTTCTTCCTGCCATGCCCCCCAAAAGGCCGGCAATGATCATACCCGCCAGCAGAAGCAGACTGACATGGGGCACACTGCCTGTCACCACCGTTGACAAAAAGCTTGTGGCCTGTGAAAAAAGGATAATATACAGAGAATTCTGCGCTGCCGTTTTTGTCGTCATCGAAAAAAAGAAATAGAGTACAACAAGATTAATCGGCCCTCCGCCAATGCCTAAAAATGACGACATCACGCCGAGAATAAAACCGATAACCACGCAGACAGCCGCATTTTGAATCCGGTACGTTTTAATCTTCTCCTTTTTTACCGTATAAATCAATGTACCCAGGGTAATCACGGCAAGACATGCCGCCTGAACCGCGCCGGCTGTATTTTTATCGGCAAACATAGATTCTACAGCCTGAAACATTGATTTTCCCGCAATGCCTCCAACAGCCGCACCGACAGCCAGCGGTGTCGCGCTCTTCATGTCAACTTGGGAACTGCCGCTGATACGTCCGCGGACAACCGAATAGCAGCTCATTGCAAGTACGGTACAGCCAGACAAAAAATTAATAGCCGAAACTTCCAGCAGCCCGAAAGCATCCAGCGTCGGCTTAATAATCACACCACCGCCGATGCCGCAGATCGCTCCGATAATCGAAGCGCCGAAGCTGACAAGGATAAATACAACATATACCAGATTTCCCACAGTTACTCCCCCTCTACATGCCCTATTTTAAATTTCGGGATACTGTCATGGCCACATCACACAAACGGTCATAACACTGCTCAAAAAACATTTTGTATGCCGGGCAAAAATAGTTTACATAACCATTTTCTTCTTCACTGTAAACCCGATGCCGATTGCAGCCGCCGCGGCATACATGAAAATACGGGCATGATATACATGACCGGGCATGATTTCGGGAACGCTCAATATAGCCGATGGCTTTCCGCTTTTCATAAATATCTTCCATAGATACTTCATTAAGGTTGCCCAGCTTATATTCATCTAATACATAAAAGTCACACGGATACACTTCGCCGTCAGCTTCTACCACATTCTGATATCCGCATATGCCGTTTTGCTCACAGGATTCCGCGCCCATGCCAAGCAGCAGTGAAATATAATTTTCAAACATGCGTATGTACGGCTGACATCCCTTTTTGAAGTCTTTATACCAAAGATCAAAAAGTTCTGTCAGAAATTGTCCGTAATCCTGCGGAAGCAGCGAATACTCACGGCCGCCCGCCGTCTCTCCCAAAGGATCCAGACAGGCAATATACTGCTGATAGCCAAAGCCTCTGCTTTTATAGGATTGATAAATTTTTTTAATCTGCCCGGCTGTCTGCCGGTTAACCACTGTCAGAACATTAAATTCCACGCCGTATGACTGAAACATCTGCGCTGTTTCCATCACACGGTCATATGTCGGCCCCATATCACTGCGGCTGTGCCGATATAAATCATGGGTTGCTTTCAGCCCATCCACAGACAGCCCTACGAGAAAATGATTTTCTTTAAAAAACCGGCACCATTCCGGAGTAATGCCGTATCCGTTCGTCTGAAGCGCATTACTGATGGGCAGATGATGGACATTGAACCGCTGCTGGTACTCTATCGACCTTTTAAAAAAATCCAATCCGGCCAATGTCGGCTCTCCACCCTGATAGGCGATCCCGCATGAACCCGATGCTGCTCTGAGCGTCTTTTTAATCACATTGCGCAGTGTACGCTCTGACATCATGCCGTAAGACGCCTGCTCCCGCTTTTGAGTAATGTCACAATAAAAGCAGTAATCGCAATGCATATTGCACAGGCCCGACGCCGGTTTAATCAATAAATTAATCGGCGGCATCCATATCCCCTCCTGTCATTTTCATTCGTAGTCTTTCGGATCATTGCTGTCAGGATCGATACAAGTCACCGTATTTAAAATCATCCCTTCCGGTCTCGGGAAATTGCCGCTTGACGCAAAATCATCAGTTTTTTCCATGTAATCATCAAGCATCCGGCGCATCATGGCCGCTGCAGGACCATATTTCGGATCGTGGATCACATTATTACGTTCCGCTGCATCAAGGCTCAGATCAAAAAGCATCTCTCTGTCCGGCTGATGTTCCAAAAGTCCCTGCTCAAGCACAAAATCTTTACTGCCGCCCGCATCGATATTGGCCGGCACATAATCTTTCCAATCTCCATAGCGGCGGATATATTTATACCGCTTCGTGCGCACGCAGCGCTGAGGTTCTGCTGCCGCATGATAAGTCACCTCTGCAAATACCGCATCATTAATCTCATCTTTTTCATTATTCAGCAGCGGCATCATCGATGTGCCCGTCAGCCATTCCGGTTTCGGAATACCAAGCATATCGCACAGCGTCGGATAAATATCCACATGGGACACAAGGGAATCTTTCACCTTTCCTGCACTCGGGTTGCCTTTATATTTAATAATCAGTGAAACGCCGATGCCTGTATCATAAAGATTGCATTTCATAAATGGAAAGGCAATACCGTGGTCAGTTGTATAAATGATCATCGTATCGTCTGTCAGGCCCGTTTCATCAAGAGCATCCAGCACACGTCCGATACACATATCCGCCCGCATCGCCGATGTTATAAAGCCTGCATAATCCAGCCGGTCAGCTGCATTGTCTGCCAGACAGTGGGGAACTTTCAAATAATCCGGATCAATACTTTCATCGACTTCATTGAACGGGCGGTGGGTGTGCGCCAAACCGTAAGACATAAAGAACGGACGATCATGCTTTTCTTTTAAATAAGCAATGGCAGCATCTCCATTAGTCAGGTCCCACCGTGTCAAATCTTCACGTTCACTTCTGCTGTCCACAAAAACCCGGTCATAACCGATATTATGTGCATTTTTATTTTCATGCTGCATACCAAATAAAACTGTTTCATATCCGAATTGTTTCAAATAATTCGCCAAATGCTTTGAATAGTCATTGAGTGAAAACCCTCTGTGGGCAAGTCCGTACATGCCGTTCATATGCGGCGGCTGCCCGGTCAGCAAAGCCGCACGGCTCGGAGAGCATGTCGGACCGCAGCAGTATGCGTTGCGGAACAAAGTTCCCTCTTTGGCAAGCTTCATCAAATTCGGTGTAGGTATTCCCGGATCATAAGGCTGAATACTGCGCCCCGTATCATGTGTGTGTACATATAAAATGTTCATTGTAACTTCCTTCCTGATTCATCATTTTTATCCATAGACTGCAGGAACTCATAAATAAGTATGCAGTTGAACAGCTCAAGCATCTTCACCGCATCATCCAAACTGTGGCCCAAAAGCCTTTTAATTATCGAAAGTCTATATACAAGCGTATTGCGGTGAATATATAGCGCCGATGACGTTTTGACCAGATTCTGCCCATTGAGCAAATAACTTTTCAATGTCATCAGCAGTTCTGTCGTATACTTTTGATCATACTCAATAATACAACCGATGGTTTCCTGACAGTAAGTCCTCAGTTCTTTTGTATTATTAAGCTCAAACAGCAGTTTGATAATGCCAAGATCTCCGTAATGCAGAATATTTGACGGATATTGGCTGGACTTCAGCATCACTGTTGTTTTCATCGCTTCATCATAACTCATCTTAATTTCATCATGAGATTCATGAATACGGCTGAAGCCGAGATACAGTTCCGTATCCAAATACCTTCCGCTGATACTCCTGAAAACCTCTGCAATAGACTCCATCGCTTCCTGTGCTTCCTGACATGAACGGTTAAAAACAAGAACGAGCAAATGATTGGCATACTCCATTGCCAAAAAACTGCCCCAGCAGCTGGGATTCAGTTCGTCGATAGAATGCCGCAGCACCTGCATCATCACCCGGTCTAATTCAGCGCTGGCGGATTGAGAATGAAATCCGAAAATACAAATAAAATGTACCGGAAATACAGTAATATCATAAAACTGAGCCAGTTCCTCCACACTGCCGGACTGTCCCGCCGGTGAGAACAGCAGATTTTCCAGAAAGTGCCTGGATTTTTCATCCGCTGTATTTCTGTCAATGATCAAATAAGTAATCTCCTGTATTACAGCAACAAGATTAATCTCCCAAGGCATTACAAACAAGGGAATTCCTGCCGAGTTTGCTTTAAAACTCACTGCCGATGCCAATATTTCTGCCTCCCTGCGCCCTGACAGCGCAACAACCGCAGCAATACGCATATCCTGGCATTCCTGCCAGAAATCTTCATTTTTTAAAACCGTCGTTTCTATGTCCGAAGCGGCGACAAAAAGCAGTTCTCCGCCTTTAATCCACGGTGAGATTGGAAATGCAACACAGACATACGGCCACGATATCTGATTTTTCATCCCCTGTTTCCCGGCAATCAGTTTTGTACCCGAAAAATTTTTCAGTTTAAGCAGATCCGATACATAAACTGCCATAAAATGCCCCCTTTAAGGCTGTCTGAGGTTCTTTCAAAAGTCGTTGTTATCATTCTAGCACAGAATACAGAAAGTGAAAAGGTCTGACTTTTCCATGTGGCGGACGTATCACGGACAGTTCGCTCGCTTACTGGATGTATCGCACAAAAACTGCCGCACGGAAAATTCCGCGCGGCAGTTCATACTGCTGATCCATCTATTAAATAGTATCCTGAAGTCCTTTCTGAAGACGTTTACTCCGTCTGCGCTGTCCGAAAAACTCTGCCCACTGTTCGCCCGGGATATAAACAAAGATATAAACGACAGCATTTAAAGCAAGTGCGCAAACGACATCCCATACAGAATGCTGTTTTAAAAACATGGTCGAAAGCACGATTAATATGGAAAGCACAATAGCGCTTCTGCGGAGCAGCCAATGCTTCTGAAGTGCTTCACACTTCCAGATTGCTATGCCGACAGCTACTGAATTAAAAACATGGATGCTTGGGAAAATATTGGTCGGTGTATCCATCTGATAAAGCATCTTCACCATATCTGTAAAAATATTATCTCTCTCAAAAACAACCGGTCGAAGTTCCTGACCGTTTGGATAAATCCATGAAATCACCAAAAACAGGGTCATACCGATACCAAGACTGATGATCAGCTGCCAGTATTCTTTTACATTTTTATTTGCCAGTGCAAAATAAGCGACTGCCGCAGCAATGTAGAAGAACCATAAAACATACGGTATAATAAAATATTCGCAAAATGGAATCCAGTCATCAAGCTCCATATGGATAATATAATACCGATTATTTACCTTCATCTCAAGCAATTTAAAGCCAAGCAGGTAAAATACTGTATATATGATTATAAACCACTGATGTTTCCTTTCAAAAATTTTTGTCAGACGATTCAATCCTTTCACCCCCGAAGAATATTTGCTGTCTATACCAGCAATATTATACTTTGTCAAATTCAAAGTCAATCCGGTTTAACGATTCTTAAGAAAATCTTACATCCTCTTAATCTTTCAACCATTTTGTACCTTTATTTTAACGTAACAAAGTTACAATACCGGTACAGAAATCATATCATTTTTGAAACTTTTCTTCGGGCAGACTTCGCCTAATTTTTTGTCCCTATAAATTCTGACGGGCTGACGCCTGTATATGAATGAAAAATACGGCTGAAATAAAATTGGTCATTATAACCGACCATTTGGGCAACATCTTTAATCAGTATCCTATGATTGGATTTTAAAAGCTCTTTCGCTTTTTCCAGCCGAATTTCGAGAAGACAGGCGCCAAAAGACTGTCCCGTATATTTTCTGAATAATTTGCCGAGATATGTCTGGGAAATACCGAATTCATGCCCGATATTTTTCAGGCTGAGATTCTCATTCATATGTATGCTCATATAATCCTTGAGCGAATGGATAAATGATTCAGTATCCAGTTTAATTGTTTCCTGCCCGCCGCTGTTCTTAAATATATATGAGGTCAGTTCAGAGATAATGTCACAGATCCCGGCTGACGACAAAAAGATATCGTCAAATGCTGAAGCGCTCTGTGAATCCCACTGAAAATCCCGTATATACTCTTTGCACAAAATAATGACATAGTCAATCATACGTTCCAAGTCTGACTGTGCAATCTTCGTGTTCTCAAAATATGTGCCAAGTCTGAGAAGTTCTTCTCTTGCCTGCTCTGTTTGATGATATTCCAGATTTTTCTCAAAGGCCGAAAATATCTTACGCGTATTCCAATGTCTGTGACCGGCTCCGTTCTCCAATATACACATCTGGCTTTCTCCGTTAATCAGCATACTGTCCATCATCCGGCATAAACCATGAACAGTTTCCGGAAGCACGGGAACTTCGCTCGGAGTTTCTGCGATAACCAGTGTAATATATCCGGCATCACTTTTCTCCCTTCTTAAAACACCTCGGATAATCTCTTTTTTATTTTCTCCATCCATCAGCTTTTCAGGAATAACATACAATGTTTCCGACGTATCACGGCCCATATAAATCATTTCTCCCATATCTTCAGTAAATTCTGAATGTCCGGTTTTCGGAAATCTTCTCGGCAGACCGTTTTTTCTTGCAAGCATACAAATATATTCACCGTAAGGAAAATATTTTTCTGATATTTCTGTCATTTCACGCATCCCCGATAAAATCTCCGCTCTGCGCACTTTATACATCCGATCAGCCTGAACTTTAACTTTATACATCGTTTCTGCCATCTCCAAAGGAACAATCGGTTTTAAAAGATAATCAACCGCTCGAATTTTCAGAGCCGCTTTAGCATATTCAAACTCCTGATATCCGCTGATAACTACGGAAATCATATCCGGATAAAGCCGGCGGACCTGTTCAATCAGTTCAATCCCGCCAACTTTCGGCATGCGAATATCCGTAATCAAAACATCTGCGGATATATGATTCAAAATTTCAAGACATTCAAAGGCGCTCTGCGCCGTGGCAGCAACCTCAAAATCCGGGCATTTAATATCTATAATTTTTTTCATTAAATTTAAAGATGCGGGTTCATCGTCTACTAATATTACTTTATACATCTTCATCCCTCCAGATAATGACCTCCACTTTTGCGCCTTCTTCATTTGTCAGCCGCATTTCGAAATGCCCTCCGAAAAAAAGATATAGCCTTGCATATGCATTCATCAGGCCCATTCCGCCGATTTTTGATTCATAAATCTGATATTCATCGCTGATCTGCTGCCGGATAACCTCAAATTTTTTCTGAATTTCTTCTATTTTTCCCGGTGCAAATCCGTCTCCGTTATCCCAGACGGTCACAGACCAGCAATTTTTCTCTGCAGTTGTGCTGATCTGTATTTTTAGTACTTCACGGCTTCCAAATCCATGTTCAACACAATTTTCTGCAATTTGCTGTATCACCATTTTGGGAGTGATATAATCGGTCATTTCAGGATCAATATGAATATCAAAATCGATTCTGTGTTCATATCTGGATTTCAGCAAATACGCATACATTTCAACATAGTGGATTTCATCTTTCATAGATGCCGTCCGATTGGATGTATCTGTCGTATATCGGAGCATCGAAGCCAAGTTTCCGCATATATTGCATATTTCCTCATCACCATCCAGAATTCCCCGGCTCGATATAACATTCAGTACATTATATAAAAAATGAGGATTCATTTGGGACTGCAGTATGTCCAGCTGTGCCTGAAGATTGAGGGTTGCCATCTTCTGTTCCCGAACCATTGTTTCGTGAAGACGTGTCAGAAGCTTTTGATAAGAATAATTCAGAGCTTCAATTTCATTGGCCGGCATTGCAGTCTCACATGCGCTGCTTAAATCACTCAGCTGTGTGCGGTCAATAATTTGCCGCATTTTGCGTATAGGCTTTGTGAGATATGAGGCCGAAAGCCAGACATAGATTAAAGAAACTGCCATAAAAACGGCTGCGACCAAAAAAGTCATCATCATAATTTGCTTTGTTTTCGACAGCCAAACCGATTTATCTTCTATAATTACTGTCGTCAACCCATAGTGATAATCACGATCAACCATAATCAGACTTTCTTTTGTCTCATAATTTCCCCTCGGCATATTACTGTATTGTTTAAACTGCGCTGTATTTTCCTCATCAGACTGATAAATCATATCACCGCTGTCATTAAAAATAATAAATCGCTTATCCGAATCTTCAATCCGTATAAACTCTGAAACATCATCTGCTTTAAACTGTACTTCGATATAGCATTCCATACTGCCGATCATTTTTTTTACAACAGAATATACCTGAGGCTGCACACGGGCACCCCAGTCATCAATATGCTGTCCGATAACAATATTTTCTCCCGGATTTTCATCTGCCATTGAAATCCATGAAATATTTTCTACAGACATCTGTGTATCCACATAGTTCTCTCCGAAATTTCTATTAACGAGAATATCGCCGTATTTATTAAAAATAATAATTCTATAAAAACTCAAATTAATATAGTCTGTATTCATGCTGGCATCGATGGTCTCTATCGCTTCCCGGTAATAAACTTCATCAATATTTTCCGATGTATGCCATGCAGCCAGCATATATAAAGAATTAAGAACATTCGAGGAAGACAGCAGATATCTTGTCATATCGGCCATAGAATCAATATTATTACGGATGCTTTCTGTAATATGCCGTCCGTAAAACTCCATCGTCTGCCGTTCCTGAATCTCATACTGCCGGTTCGTATATCTGTAAAATCCGGCGCCCGTCACCAATGCTACCGCTGCAATAAATACCATAAAGATGCTCATCAGACCTGTTTTAAACTTCATATCTGCCTCCTCCTTTATGCTATTATAACATGTGCGCAGGGAAGTAAACGCCGCATCGCGGCATTTACTTCCCAAACCATAGATTTCCTATATAATCCCTGCGCCACGGCAGCGGCATTTTATCCTTTGACTGAGCCGGCGGTCATACCGTCTACGATGCGGTTGTTGAATATGAGAAAGAGTATGAGCATCGGTATGACGATAACAATGACATCGGCAAACAGCAAGTTGTATGAGTTGGCAAATTGTCCGATATAATTGTATAGTGTCAGCTGTACGGTCGCGTTTTCCGAACCCGGAAAGAAGTACAGCGGTGTTGTAAAATCATTGAATACTGAAATCGCATTAATGATCACCACAGTTGCTGTCACCGGCTTAAGCAGCGGAAATATAATATAAGCAAATAATTTCATTGTGCTTGCTCCATCCATAAATCCCGCTTCTTCCAACTCTACCGGAATGGTTTCCATAAAATTTTGATACAACATAATTGTAAAAGAAATGTTCAGCGCTGTCTGCAGTAAAATAATGGAAAACATTGTCTTATAAATACCCAGTTTTTGCAGCACCCATATGGTCGGAAGAATCGCCGTAGGTATCATCAGGCCGATAAGCACTAATTTGGATAAAAATTTTGTGATTCTGTCTTTTCTTCGCTGCAGAACGTATCCCGCCATCGATCCTGTAATAATCAGCACAATAACAGCGCCGATTGTCATTATAATGCTGTTTTTGAAAGCTGTCACAAGCTGATAATTATTATTTTCCAGCACGGTCAGGTAATTTTCAAAATGAAATACTGTCGGCAGACTCATCGCCAGCCGATTGGACTCGAGGCGGTCTTTCAGTGAATTCAGCAATATAAATACAAACGGTATTCCGAAAATAATCAGAGCCATCGCCACACCGATGATATCGGCAGCAAGCCGTTTAAAATTATGTTTTCTTTTCACTGAAGATCACCTCCTCTGTTAATAAACTTCTGGAGCGGGAATGCTAAAAACATGACCATCAGCAGCATAATAACATTGCCGGCCGTAGACAGGCCGTAATATCCTGACGAATATTGTTTGTATACAGTAGATGCTATAACATCTGTGGCATACCCCGGTCCGCCCTTTGTCATGGCCCAAATCAGATCAAATGAACGGATACCGCCGATAAATGCAAGTGTGATCACGGAGTTTCTGGCAGCGCGGCTCAGCGGTGCCGTAATATAAAAAATGCTTTTTATTTTTGATGCACCGTCAATCGTTGCCGACTCATAGTAAGTTTTATCGATGGACTGAATTCCGGCAATAAAAATCACAACAGCAATGCCCAGCCCTTTCCATACATCGACCGCAATAATTGAACCGAGCGCCAGCTTTGTATTGCCGAGCCAGTCAATACTTCCTATACCGAATAAACTTAAAAATACATTTATAATGCCTTTGGTCGGATGCAAAATCGCTTTAAACATAATGCCGACAGCCACAGAGCTGATCAGGGTCGGAAAAAACACCACCGACCGTATAAAAGTTTTTGTTGCAATATTGCTGGTCAGAAAAACCGCTATAAAAAATCCGAGAATCACTTTCAATCCGCATGTAAAAACGGCATAAATAATCGTATTGATCACACTGGTAGACAGTGAACTTTCTGAAAAGAACATTTTATAGTTGTCCAGCCCGCACCATACGGCATCTTTCAAATCCCATACCGTAAAACTGAAATAAAAGGAAATGACCGTCGGCACGATAAATAATACGACAAAAATAATCACGGCGGGCCAGACAAAAGCAAGCGGATATATTTTCCTCTTATTCATTAAGAACCCTCCATTACTGCTCCCAGTCAAGGCCTAACTGGACAGCCGCCTTATACGCATCTTCGTCGTATTTCTGAGCCGCTTCTGCCCCTGAAGAAAGGCCGCAGGCAACTTCCTGACATATTTTCTCCGCGCCGTTGCCTTTCACAGAAGTGATAAATTCCATCGCTGTGCATGTTTTGCCTTCGTCAAAATATTTCTGCATATCTACTCTGACTGCTTCATAGGCTGTATCAGGAATTTCATATCCTTTGACACAGTACGGTCCCTGAGGCAGCTGTGCTGTCGTAAATGCATCGAGTGCTTCGTCAGACAAATAGAAATTCATAAACTCTAAAATCGTTTCTGTTTTTCCGGTATTTTTATTGCCATAGATTGAATTGGGCATCCACACGGTCATACCGTTAATTGACGGATCATCGCACGGAATCGGAAATGCACCGATATTGTTTGTTGCTTCTTCACCGAATAAAGAATAAATATTTCCAAGCACCTGCGTCAGCATAATCCAGTGAGCGCCCTCACCTTCGGCAAGCTTCTGGCATCCGTCATCATAAATGGCCGCCAAATAATCTTCATTGTAAAAATCCAGCAAATCTTCATATTTTGTAAAAGAACGGAGCGCATATTCGTTTGAAGCATATTTATCCTCGCCTGCTTCAAAATTTTTAGCGAAATCCGGGTCCTGTTCATTTAAATTATAAAAATCCCCCAGCATCAGCACCTGACTTGTCCATGCATCGCCAAAAGCGCCGATCAGTGCTGTTTCACCGTTATCTTTAAGCGTCTGACAGTTTGCTGTAAATTCTTCCCAGCTTTGAGGCACTTCTAATCCATACTGCTCATACATGGACTTGTTATACAAGACGCAGCCTACTTGGGTCGAGCACTGAGGGATACCGTAAGTCACATCATCAACCGTCACAGATTCTATATAAGTATCGTCAAGTTTATCCATAATTTCTGTCTCATCGTTGAGCGGGATAAAATAGTCTGCCGGATGAAGCGTAGATAAAATAGCGCCGGAATTACTGATCACAAGATCATTTAAATCACCTGATGCTGCTCTGGTCTGGATTACATCATCACCGTTGGCTACAACTTCAATATCGATATGGATACCCAGTTTTTCTTCTGCCAGATCACAGACTGCCTGAAGCCCCGTTTGATCAATATCTGAAAATGTAAGCAGGGACAGTGTCTTATCTTCACTATTGTCCGCACTTGACGAATCACCTCCTGCCGGAGTTTCCCCACTGTCGCCGCATCCGGTCATTGCCGCCATTGCCATTAATACCGTCAATACTGCCGTTGTTAATTTTTGCCCCTTTTTCATTATATCTCCTCCATTCCTGCAATATTTAATATTGAACTTTCCACATATACCGTCTCACTGACAGCGGATGCTGCCTAATGCCGGCCAGTGCTTCATTGTAAACGTCATATACATTTGTAAACAATGAATGATTAAAATATTCTGCAACAGAAGTATCAATTACTGAAAGCCCCAGTTCCCGCGCATCTAATACTTCTACACGTCTCGCATACTGCTGAAGAAATTTCAAAGCCCTCTCATCAAGCGGACGTGTCGGACCTTCTGAAATCTGAATCATAAAAGGGATATTGTAATCGGTGACTTCAAATGGTCCATGAAAATATTCACCGGTATGAATACTTGCCGCATTGATCCACTGCATTTCCATAAATATACAGATTGCCTGCATATAGGCTGCTCCAAAACCGACGCCGCTGCCCATGGTATAAATCATCGTATCATCTTTATGCTCTTGTGCAAATCTCGCCGCCCGTTCCTTAACTTTGTCTTTCGCCTTTTCTACAACTCTGTCAATTTTATGAACCCCATCCATAAACTGTTCATAATACGGATAACCTTCTGTCTGATTTAAGATTTCGACAGCAATTTTCAATGCCTGAATAATTTTCTCGTCAGATGTATTTTTCCCTTCACCCCATGAATATCCTACAGTGGCATCAGAAAATTTAGAAATTTCCGCATCTTTTGTCCATGTAAGTGCAATGACGCCTGCTCCCGTTTCATGAGACAGCTTGGCTGCGCTCACTGTTTCCGGGGTATTACCCCCGTGAGACGCAAGGACAACGATTGAACTTTTCCCAAGTGCTTTCGGCGGATTATGCACGAATTCATTGCTCGTATATTGTCCTGTCCTCAAATTCAGCGCCTCTTTTTCCAATAATAATTTTGCCGGATACAGTGCTGCACAAGAACCGCCGCAGGCCACAAAAAACACATTCTTAATACCACCGTCTTCCTTTTTGCCTGCAATCATCTCACTGATCATTTTTTGAATGTCCATTAACCTTCTCCTTTCAATATAAGTTCACATAAATTTTCTTTTGTTTTACTATCCATCACTTTTCCATATCCGAAAGAACCTTGACGCCTGCAATTTTCTGATGCAAATAATGCCCCTTTATACAATCCGATCTGTGCAGAAGCTTCCATCATCTCCTTCTTTTTTATGATGCCTTTTGATGTCAAAGTTTCAGGAAAATCACAACTGTCCTTGACAAGACCAAGATATGTATATAAAAAGGCTGCAATGAAAGCATCCCCGGCCGCCATCGTGTCTGACGCTTTCACAATATTTGGTGACTGTTCCAAAATCGTGCCGCCGATGTTTAAAAAAGCGCCTTGGCTTCCCCGGGTGGCTAAAACCATCTGACGGCATCCGTAAGAAAAAAGTTGTTCTGAAATACGAAATATCTTTTCTTCGCTCATTTTGCCTGCTGAAATACATGCGCAGTCTATAAACGGACAACATTTTCTAAACATTTCATCATCAAACTCATCTGAAAAATCCATAGAAATAAATGCTCCGCTTTCAGATAAATCCGGTAGCGCTCCCTGCGCAAAGCTAAAACAGCTTGTATGTATCCAGTCAAACATTTTGATATAATTTTTGTCTTCTTCTGATATTGCCATCGGATGTTTTGCAGCTATTCCGCCGTGATTTGAACTGATAAATATCCGATCCCCCTGAATATGTCTGACGTATGTATATCCGTGCGCCCCATGAAATAATCTGCAGCGGCTGACCTCCAGCCCAATCCGATTCGATACCGTTTCCAAAATATATCTGCCAACGCTGTCATCCCCCATATATCCAATATATGATGCGTCGGCGCCCAGCATTTTGGCGAATACAGCTGCGTTCAGCGCATTGCCGCCCGGATACATGATTCCTGTATCTATATAACAATCCGCTACGCTGTCTCCAAAACCAAGCATCCGCAATCAGCATCTCCCCCTCTCCGTCTTTCTTTATGTATTTATAGTAATCAAAAATATGCCGCCCGGCTATGGATTATCCGGTCATAAACCCAAAAAAAGATGGACGAATCCATCTTTTTTGGGGTTTCAAATCATTGACAATGATAAAAGCGCGTGATATACTGTAGCAAATTAAGGAAAGCGAGGTGGACAAAATGACGTTTATTTTTATAAAACTGATAAAATCAAGTGCCGTTTTGTCCGCTGATTAAAGCCCTTTTTCATACGGATATTATCGCCCCTGATTTTATCAGGGGTAATTTTTTGCAAAATTATATGAAAAAGGAGTATTTCTATGACTTTAGAAAAAATCATTTCGGAACTGCATTTTACAGACAACATTGAACAGGCAGTTTTATCAAACCTCTGTAAAAAAGAAAATTCTATTGCTCAAATCGCCGAAAACGCATACTGCGGAGAAAATTTTGCGTTTAATTTATGCAGTCATGGGGCATTGACCCGTTTGACTGTAACTGTATATCTCCTGAAGCAAAAATATAATGACTACGCATCACTGAACATTCCCGACTATGTTATATTTGAAACATTCAGAGATGTTTCTCTGCGCGCCGCCCTGTACTATAAGGTCACCGGTGAGACCGGAATATCAAAAGATGATGTCATATGGTTTCGTCATATTATGAATAATGCCATTTTTAAAATCGATTCACTGCAATTTCAGCCGTTTGAAATGCTCTATTTGGATGAAGAAACCATTGGCGAGCCCTATATGCTGTTTTCAAAAACACAGAAAGAAACTTTGCCCGGCGGCACACCCGTGCTGAACTGTCATATACAGCACGGCGCGGATTTAACTCCTCAAGCCGTCAAAATGTCTTTTCAAAACGCCAAGCGATTTTTCGCTAAATATTTTCCGTCGGTATCTTTTAAAGCATTTTTATGCTACAGCTGGCTGCTCTATCCGCCCATGCTAAAGCACCTGCCTGAAACCTCCAAAATTAAACAATTTGCCGATCATTTTACTGTCATCGGCACCTGCAGCGACAGTGATCAGGCCATTGAAAATATTTTAGGAACCGGGAAAATTAAAGCACTCCCCGCCAATGCGACGCGTCTTCAAAAACTGGCCGTAAGCCATTCTGAGGACTTTGGCTTTGCCTGCGGTATCATCACAATATAACCGTCTGCCCTGTTTTGGCATTATTTTAGCAAGCTCCCCATACCAAAGGCAGCAGCACCGGAAGTGCTGCTGCCAAATCTAAATCTTTAGTCACCGTTCATGACTCTGGTCATTTTCCTTGGGCTTCATGCACCAAAATACAATATTCATAATCAGCACGATCAGCACAACAACTGCCATTGAAACCCAAAAACCCATATCCAGTCCCCACAGCGTTGCTGTTCCAAATAAATACATCCAGATATTTGTCCAATTCATCTTCAAAATCCCCTTTCGTTAAAGCAATTCTCCATAATGACGCACATATGCTTTCTTCAGGCTGGTGGCAAGCACCATATAAAGCAAAATGCATGGAATCAAATAAGCAAAATAACTCAGCGGCAGTGCGGCAAATCCGAGCATTGTCCCAAGCGCCGTAAATGGAATAATCGTAACCACTGCAATGCCTGTACAAGTCAGCAGCGTCATCGGCGCTGAGGCATGGCTCCTGATAAACGGAACCTTTGGCGTCCGAATCATATGGATAACTAATGTCTGGCTCCACATAGATTCCACAAACCATCCCGCCTGAAACATCGCCGCATATGTTATCTGCATCTGAGCCAGTTTGGCGCCGCTAAACTGAGTTGCCAAATCATTATACAGTACGCCTCCGGATACAAATAGCGGACAGAATACAAAATACATAAAAATATAAGTTATAAAATCAAAGATAGAACTTATCGGCCCGATCCATATCATAAAACTTCCCACAGAGGATGCATCCCATTTACGGGGTATACGCAAAAATTCTTCATCCACATTGTCCCATGGGATAGCTGTACAGGACAGATCATAAATCAGATTGAGCACAATCAAATGAATGCTCATCATCGGCAGAAATGGCAGAAGTGCAGAAGCGGCAAGCACAGAGAACATATTGCCGAAATTTGACGATGCTGTCATTTTAATGTATTTAATCATATTGGCGTAAGTTTTTCGCCCTTCTATAATTCCCTGTTCCAGTACCATTAAATCTTTTTCCAGCAAAATAATATCTGCAGATTCTTTGGCTACATCGACAGCTGTATCGACCGATATACCGATATCTGCCGATTTCATTGCCGCAGCATCATTCACGCCATCTCCCATAAATCCGACAGTATGTCCATTCCCTCGTAGCACTGTAACAACACGTGCTTTTTGATCCGGAGTCAATTTTGCAAAAACATCTGCAGATTCTGCGGCCACTGCAAGTTCTTTATCCGTCATCTTGTCCACGTCCGCACCAAGAACCATACTGTGTACTTTCAGACCGACCTGTCTGCAAATTGTACGCGTCACTTTATCATTATCTCCCGTCAGGATTTTAGTCGTTACACCATGTTCTTTCAGTGCCCGAATTGCCTCGGCAGCAGACGATTTCGGCGGATCAAGAAATGCCAGATATCCCAGCAGCACCATATCGCACTCGTCTTTAACATCAAAGACACCAACCGGCGACGGATTGCTTTTTTGTGCAAGTACCAACACGCGAAAACCTTTTTCATTCAGCGCATCTACTGTTTTTAAAATACGTCTGCGAACCTCATCTGTCAGTGGCCGCACTTCACCGCCGCATTCTGCAAATGTACAAACAGAGAGCATTTCCTCAACCGCACCTTTTGTGACCATCTGAGTTTTTCCTTTCTTATCCTGAACAACCGTCGTCAGCCGGCGGCGTACAAAATCGAAAGGGATTTCATCTACTTTTACATAAGTTTCTGATAAATCGGCCAGCTGAGTATTTGCTGCCTCTTCTTCCTCTGTTTTTAGAATAATTGCCAAATCCATCAGATTTTTATATCCTGTCTGAAAATAACTGTTCAGATATGCATGCCGCAGCACTCTGGCATCATCTTCTCCGTCTACATTCCAGTGATATTCCAAAACAACCTTATCCTGCGTCAATGTCCCTGTTTTATCTGTACACAATATATCCATGGCACCGAAATTTTGAATTGAATTCAAATTTTTAACGATTGTTTTCTTTTTACTCATAGATACTGCGCCTTTGGCCAAACATGTGGTGACAATCATTGGCAGCATTTCCGGCGTTAATCCTACAGCAATGGAAATGCCAAACAAGAACGCTTCCAGCCAATTACCTTTTGTGATACCGTTAATAAAGAACACCAGAGGAACCATAACGAGCATAAACCGTATAAATACCCATGACACTGCATTAACACCTTTTGTAAAATTGGTTTCAACGGCTTCTCCGGCCACAGCAGACGCCATTGATCCAAAGAGGGTATGATCGCCGACTCTGACAACAACTGCAGATGCGCTTCCGGAAATCACATTGCTCCCCATAAAAGCAATATTTTTATAATCGGTAATGGACGCTTCCTCTGCTTTCACTTTATGCGGTGTCTTTTCAATCGGCTCACTTTCTCCCGTAAGACTCGCCTGACTGACAAACAAATCTTTTGCATCCAAAATCCGAACGTCTGCCGGAATCATATCACCAACAGACAAATGGACAATATCACCGACAACTAAATCATCCATCGGAATCTCTGTCTTTTCCTGCATTCTCCGGGTAACCGTACACGTTGTTGTAATCATTGCCAGCAGTTTTTCCGCGGCATTCCCGCTCCGCGATTCTTGAACAAAACGGAGTGTACCGGAAATCAACACCATTGTCCAAATAATAACAACTGTCAGACAGTCAAAATCCTCCGGCGTATTGCCAAACAATGAAAAACACGGCAAAATTATATCTGTAACGGCTGAGACAATCGCCAAACAAAATAATATGGCTGTAAACGGATTAATAAATGCGCCTGTCATCCGTTTAAGCAGTGATTTCTTCTTTTCATGGGTAACTTTATTATTACCATACCGGGCACGGTTTTCTATAACCGTTTCTTCATCAAGTCCCCGAAATGTCGTATTCAAACTTTTCAAAACATCTTTAAGCGGATGCATTGCCGCAAATTGAATACGACGGTTATCTTCATCCACAATTATTGAATTTTCTACCGCTGTCCTGATTTCCAGACGTTTCTTTTCTTTCATATTCATTGGTTCTTTCCTCCTTTAATTTAATAGAGGCAAGAACAGACACATGAGAGACATGGAACTCCCGCGCTCATGTGTTGTTTATGCCTTTTCGGACTGCCCTCAGAGTCCATGTCCCTCACCTCGCTCTCTTATAAAATATCTATCTGAAACCGCTGTGCGGATTATCGGCCGCTGCAGTATCTCCCTATCTTTCATATACAGAATAAAAAAATCGCAGGGAATATCACATGGTTAAAACCTTGCAATTTCCTTGCGATTTAACAAGAATTGATTCATCAAAACTTATCGTTAAATTTGTAGCCGATTCCCCAGATAGTTAAAATATACTCCGGCGCATCGGGATTGGGCTCGATCTTTTTTCGCAGTTTTCGTATAAACGCCATAATATTGCTGTCATCTAACAGATAGTCATTTTCCCATACTGCCTGATAAATTTGTTCTTTCGTAAATACTTCGCCCCGGTTACGAGCCAAAAAATACAAAATATCAAATTCTTTGGGCGTCAGTGTAATCTCTGTATTGCTGCGGATAACTTTTCGTGCTCTCACATCAATAATGAGCGCTCCGCATTGGATAACATCATTGACTGCCGTCGGCGCAGCCTGCTCTCCAAGTTCGATCATCAAAGTGCTGACTGTACCGTTCATTAGCTCCTCCAATCCTTCCAAAAGTTCTTCTTTTGCCTGAGTCTGCGGTGCTCCGAACCTTATTTTTTCATAAAGCCACCGGACAATAGAGGAATCTAAGCTGACAAAACTCATATTTTTTTTCAAAAAGATTCCTCCTTCCTCACAGCAGTCCATGGTATTTTTTTATATACCATCGTTTTGCCAAAGTCATAAACAGCAGATAAAAGACAACTATGACCAATAAAAATCCGAAATAGACGGCCGGCATAACCGTTAAACCAACCAGCTGTCCAATTGGCGTCAGCGTCAGAATCGTAAAAAACAAAATGCCGAGCATTGTTACCGCCATCACCGCCCCGGACGGCCTGCTTTGAAACAGCGGTATTTTTTCAGTTCGAAGTAAATGCAGAATCATTATCTGTGTCCATAATGATTCTAAAAACCAGCCTGTTTGAAACAGTGCAATAAATCTCGTCTGCTCCTGAATCCCGCTCAGCGTCCCAAAACTGCCGCCGCAGACTGCAGGACATAAACCAAAATACAAAAACAAAAAGGTTAATATATCAAAAATCGAACTGATCGGACCAAAAGCTCTCATAAATCGTCCAAGCGTACGCCCTGACCATTCTAAAGGTCTCGAACATGCTGTTTCATCAACCTGATCCCATGGAAGCACAAGACAAAGTGTGTCATAAAGCAGATTTAATAATAAAAGCTGCACAGAAGTCATCGGAAAAAATGGCAAAAATACACTTGCCACCACAATAGATAAAATATTACCGAAGTTGGAAGATGCTGTAATTCTAATATATTTAAACATATTTGAAAAAGCTTTCCGACCTTCCAATACGCCTTCTTCCAGCACATTTAAATCTTTTTTCAGCAAAATCACATCAGCACTTTCTTTTACAGCTTCTGCAGCCGTATCTACAGAAATACCGACATCGGATTCCACAATGGCCGGCAGATCATTCATACCATCGCCAAGGAACCCTACCGTATGTCCGTTCATCTGTAACAACTGAACAATCTGTACTTTTTGCTTTGGCGACAATTCAGAAAAAACGGTTGTTTTTTCAATATAAATCTGCTGTTCATCGTCTGTCAGCTTATCCATATCACTTCCCGTTAATATATGTTTCGCATCAATACCGAGACGCCGACAGACAGAGACAGCTACATCGCGTTGATCTCCGGTAAGCACTTTAATTTTTATATGCTGTTTCTTTAATTTTTGAACAGCGCCTGCAGCTGTCTTTTTCGGCGCGTCAAAAAATGCCAAATATCCTAAAAGCGTTAAATCATATTCATCCCCGGTATTAAGCCGCTCCCGATCCATCTGTTTACAGGCGACAGCCAATACTTTCATGCCATCTTCCAACATTTCATCCACAACCGCATGAATACTTGAAAAACGATCCGCTGCCATCGGCATTTTTTTTCCCTTATATTCCACAAAGCTGCATCGCCGGCATACTTCATCTACACTTCCCTTGACAATCATCAGCCTGCCGCTGTCGCTGCTCACAAGCACACTGGCAAACTTACGCTCATAATCAAAAGGAAGTACATCCAGCTTCGAATACTGGTCGGCAAGTGTTTTAAAATGTGTTTCCCGTTCCGGCATTTTTTGGCACCGGAGAACTGCCGAGTCCAAATGGTTGGACACTCCCGTATGATACAGACTGTTCAGATAAGCAAAATCCAGTACGGTTTCACTTTCATTTCCCAGGATATCCATATAATATTCAAGTAAAATTACATCGCCGGTCAAGGTTCCGGTTTTATCTACACAGAGCACATCCATGCTTCCAAAGCCCTGCATCGCATTTATATTTTTTACTACCGTCTGTTTCTTCCCCATGGCAGCGCTGCCTCTGGCCAGACATGCGTTCACAACCATCGGCAGCAATTCCGGAATCAGTCCGACCGCCACTGATAGTGCAAATAGAAACGCAGAAATCCAATTTTCTTTTGTCAACCCGCATGCAATAAATACAATCGGTACCAGCACAGCCATAAAATGGATCAGCACCCTTGCCACTGAGTTTGCGCCTTGATCAAATTTATTCTTTCTATCTGATTCCGTTCCCGAAAAACCGCCGTAAACCGTATCCCTGCCTACTGTCAGCACCACTCCGGCTCCGGTTCCTCCGATTACGGCAGAACCCATAAAAGCAATATTGGTATATGCCCCATAGGTTACCGGTCTCTCAACAGATAAAATACCCGCATTTTTTTCTAATACTGCGCTTTCACCGGTAATCACTGATTGAGAAACGAATAAATCGTTTACTGATGTCAGACGTATATCCGCCGGTACACGGTCTCCTGCAAACAGGCGAACAATATCTCCGACAACAAGTTCAGAGGAAGGGATTTCTTCCCATCGGCCATTTCGGCGCACGGTAACGCTGGAATGGAGCAAACTTGTCAGATGATCGGCGACATGCTTGGACCGCATTTCCTGAATAAAACGCAGTATGCCGCTGATTAGCAGCATACACAGAATAATCATTACTGTCGTCATATCCCTGCTGAAATTAGAGGCAAGCAGCACATCAGTAATAAATGAAATCATTGCCAGAACAAACAAAATCATTGTAAACGGATTGACAAATGCCCGTCTTAACCGATACATCACTGTATCTTTGGCACGTCCTGACAACACATTGCTTCCATACTGCTGCCGACTTTTCTCGACTTGAGTTTCATCATATCCATTTTCTGAAATTTGAAAATCCTGAAACAGTCTGTTTTTTTCTAAGTGAGCGTATTGAAGTACCCGCAAGTGGATCGAACTGCCGTCTTTCACTGTGTTCTCACCTCCAAATGGATATAGCATAGGCGTTTGCGAAACGCCGCAACCCGCATAAAATCGGGCTATTTTCTTTAATAAAATAGAACAACTCCTCACAGGTTTATGGTAAAATTGAGATGCCTAATAACAATCAACCATATCCACCTGAAAGGAG
>DVJY01000028.1 GCA_018716485.1 Candidatus Scybalocola faecipullorum | reverse complement strand
ATTGATTTAGTCACAGCTTGGCTGTGCTAAACCAATTATAAGGCTTTGGGGCTTCAGTGCGTGAAAGTGGGGCTAAAACTCCGGCAAGGTGGTGCTAAAACTGCGTGCAGATGGGGCTGGGATGGCGATTTTTGCATTTCAATTCCTCGATAATTGTCCAGGCTGGTATGTAACAGATCTGCTATTTCCTGTTGTGTTTTCCCCATACTCCTACGCAACTTCGTGATCCTCATTCCAAATTCTTTTGGATTGTAATTCACAGTGATTCCTCCAATCTGATTTCAGGTTTGCGGTTGACCGAAATCAGATTGGGGTGGGGAGCGGCAATGAATGCAGCCTTGATGAACCTGAAAAAAGGGTATCAAAAAAGCCGCAGTCCCAGAGTGGACTACGGCAAAAGGGCAGTATGGTACAACGAGATTAACAGCTGCAGAAGTAGAAGCCACTCCCGTTGAAGATTCTTATAAAGGAAAAGGGCTCATCCCCCAACTGTGAGTCACAGATGAGAGGTGGCCCTTTCCTTCTTGTGTGATGTGTTACTTGCGCAGCTCTTCGGGCAGTTCGGGCTCATAACCACAGCCAATAGAAGCTACCCCAGCACCAGCGGAGGCAATCGCCTCAATGATAGAAGCCAAAAAAGTGAACAGGGCTGTCATTGTTTTACTCTCCTTCCTTTCAGTGTGATAAGCATCATAACAGCAACTGCTGCTAATGACATGGTAGGAACTGTAATGTATGGATGGAAGGACTCCCATAGATAAAGTACAAGTAATAGTAATGTTTCCAGAGTCGCCAATCCGATGGCGACTTTCCTGTTCTTAGCATAAGTTGTTTCCGACATTGGGTGGTTTTTGTTTTGAATCGGGGCCAAAAGAATAATGGTCACGCACGATGCCAACGCTATTACAGGAAGAAAGGCGAAGAGCCGGAAATACACCAGTCCTTGACTTAATCCATACACCGCAAGATATACTATGTTTGTTAAAAGAAAGCAACGGGCATAGGTAGGAGCGTGATATCCACCTGTAAATAGACGAAGAAAAAAGAAAACACTAAGAAATAGAAGAGCAGAGCTAATGTTTCCCAAAACCGTCCCCAGAATGATAATGGAGCACATGGATGCTGCTGTAGATAGGCTGAGCTGGAACCCGTATTTATAGATTACCTTCTTAGCCGGGGCCAGGGAACAATGTAGGTAAAGCTGGTCAGTTAGACGAGATGCGATATTTTCTAACATTGAATCACCTCTCTTTTGTATGATAATATTCTAGCAAACATGGATAAAAAAATCAGCAGTTTTGCGCGAACTGCTGATTTTTATGTATTAAATTGTAGAAAAGCAGAGAAGAGCTTCCGACTGGAACTGGTGGTCCTCGTATGAGTTAGTCAGGTAACCGTTGTACTTGTCTACCGTATCCTGGATGCTTTTCAGCCCCAGCCCGTGGAATTCTGGTTCTTCTTTATTGGTAACGAGCCGGCCATCCGCCGTAAAGGGATTTTGGTGGGCGGAGTTTGTCACCTGGATCACAACAAAACTCTTGTTTTGGCAGATGGACACCTGAATGAATCGGTCTTGCACATCGGGGATTTTTTTGCAGGCGTCCAAAGCGTTTTCCACCTGGTTTCCCAGAACGGCACACAAATCTATGGGGGAAATCTGGGAAAGAGTGGAGGAAAGATTTACCTCGTAGTGAAAGTCGATTTGGGAGCGGGCCGCCTCCGCCGCAGAACAGTTAATGACAGCGTCAATGATGTCGTTTCCACTATTGCACAGCCGGACGTCTCGGTAGGAAATCTGAAGCAAATCTTGAACATAATTCTGGGTCTGCTGATCCTCTGTCTGCTCCGCAAAATTTAAGATAACTCGGAGATGGTGGTGAAAATCGTGGATGCGTTTGGCGTTTTCCTGCAGATCCTGATAAAGCATTTGATAATTCTTTTCCATAAGCCGGTCGGTTTGCTGCAGCACCAAGCGCTGCGCCCGCTCTTGGTCCCTTGAAGCAACGGTAAGAAGCAAAAGAGAAAAAATAAGAAAGAACAGCAGTAAGACCAGGAATGACACTATGGATGCCTGACGCATCATGTGGACATCATGAGACAAAATAGCATTCATGAGATATTGGGTGACCCCATACGCGAAAACGCTGCCAATCAGGAGAGAAACAAGCCATCTTTTTTTCAAGGTAGACAATCTATAAAGGTGTTTTCGGAAGATGAGATAGAGTACAACATCACTGGTCTTGTCCAGAGCCAAATAGAGGCAGCGTCTTGGCCCCGGTGTCATAAAGACTAGAAAAGCTTTTTCGAAATCACCACCGTGGAGAAGACAGACAAAAATTATCCAGATGTAACCAATTGCTAAGACAATAAACGACACCGTGATGCATGAAGCAGCCCGCAGAATCAGTGTTCCTTTAGATAGAAAAAATGAAACGCTAAGCAAATATACAATGGATATCATAGGGGTAGCAAACGAGAAAGCTCGGATAGAGTTGAGAAATGCTACCAAAAAAGCATTGCCCAAAGCAGCCAGGCATAAAATCACGGTGTATTTACTTCCCTCCAACTTTTTCCCGCTAATGAGAATAATTGAGGCCAACATCACGAGGCACTCAATATATGTCACAGCCCAGTCTACAACTTGATAGATCATTTTTTCCGTTTTCCTCCCCACAGGGCAATCATGGCTTTCTTTACGCTTGGCATCATAGGCCGGCTAACGGGAACCCGATCCTCGTTGGTCAACACAAGCCAGGAACCGTTCAGCTCCTGGACATAGTCTAAATTCACAAAATAAGCACGGTCTGTAAAGATAAATCGGGGATCATCAATTTCAGAAAACAGTTCTTTGATTCCTCGGTTATCCTTGAAAACACCTTGCCGGTCTGTCACGATTTGAATGCTGCGCTGCATTTTCTGGACGTAGAGGATATCCTTATAGAGGATGCGGGTATAGTTCTGATAGTGTTGCACCATAATAGAACGGGTATCCGTTTTTTCCAGGGTCGCAAGGGCCTGCTCCAGAGCCTCTGGCAGAGCGTTCTCCAAATCCAGCTTGGAGACATACCGCAGAGCCTGTACTTTGTACCCCTCTGTGGCGTAGTTGAGGTGGGAGGACAAAAAGAGCAGGGCAGCGTTTGGCTGGAATTGCCGGATATGCTTCGCAACCTCCAGGCCGTTTTGCTCTGGCATCTCCACATCGAGAATGTAGACGTCGTACCGCTCTCCGTCCGAGATGGCGTCCATAAGTGCCGTTGGGTT
>DVJY01000002.1 GCA_018716485.1 Candidatus Scybalocola faecipullorum | reverse complement strand
AGAGATGCTACCACGTGCCCGGGGAATGGAGAAGCCTCCATGACCGGCACTTCTGCGAAGGTTACCTCCTGGACTTCCTTCAAGGCCTGGAACACCTTCCTCTGCCAGGAAAAATAGGTGGATACTGCGATCCCATTTTCCTGGCACCACTGCACTACTGTCAGCCCGCTGCTCCGGCAGGCCTCCACCCGCCGGCTCCATTCTGCCAGCCGCTGCTGCCGGTTGACTTTCTGTAAACTCTCCAGTTGCTCCATGCCGCTACCTCACTATCTCAGAGTCTTGAATACTATCTGATACTACTGTGTACTTCCTTAGACTCTTATAGTGTGGCAGAGTTTTTCTCTTCTGGCAAGGCGCCCGTTTATTTTACGCTTACGATACTTATGAACGAAGAGTAAAACACAGAATTCACCATAGGAATTCACGACTGCGGGAGCTACGCTGTTTCGAGAGGAGGATCAGCGGGAGTTTTAACTAAATACCATTCTTCGTTAATCCAAATATAGCAGTCATCTATGCTCAGATAACGAAAGCGCACTTCTCCACTATTTATGTCAAAGAGCCAAGATTCTCCACCGGCATAAGTTTCGTTTGGAGCCTCTCCCTCGGCAAAGGTTGTGTAGTGAAGTTCAAGGTTTTCTGCCCATTCTTTAATAGCACTTAGCTCAACACCACTCATTTTTCGTGATGTAATAGAAGTGTTTTTCTCATGGGTAACTTCTATTGAAGTGACATCATCAGGGAATAGAGCCAGTGCTGTTGTTTGCTTTTGTTGACCACATCCAGAGAAAAGGGAGAAAATAAACAGAACACAAAGAAGCCCGATCCTGCACTTTTTCATTGCCCACAATCTCCTTTGCTTCAGTTCACAGCTTCGTCTCCATTAAATTCACAGTTGGTTTTCCCGTTTTGATTACAGCTTACGGTTATGGTTGCAGACGAAGAAAGTGTATCTCCCCAGAAACCTTCTTTGTAAAGATTAAAAACTCCAACTGCTTTTGCAAGAGTGGGCGATACCTGTTCTTCTGACGGGGTATCTTCTACCCGCCAGCCGTCAGCGACATTCCAAATACTGTTTTGGCAGTCTGTCACATTACAGATAGACCCATCATATGTGAACGTTCCGGTGGTCTTAAATTCCCCCAGCGTTGAATTATCCGACTTCAAATAAAATCGACCAGATTGCCATGCAGATTTTTCCCGATAAGCAAAAGTTGTGATGGGGTTGGAAATATAAATTTCAATGCCAACCTCTGGATTATTTGTGTTCAGAATAAGGGAACCATTATGTACAGGTTCAACCGGAGGAATATCAGTTGCGAATGAATTGGTAGGCAATGCAATACAAAGCATAAATGCCGCAACAACGACAGCAAAGATTTTTTTCAATCTCTTTAACATTGTGTCTTTCACCCCATTTCAAATCTTAGATAATGGTTGATTCATCATAGTTCCCAGAAAAAGTGATGGTTCCATTTTTAGTGCATTTTGCTTTGCAGCTGGCACTGTTATTATATTTTCCATCTTTTTTGAGTGTATAGTTCCCGATGATTGCCGCACTTCCATCATCATTTTCTTCGTCATTCAGATTATACGATCCACTCCATCCAGTAGCCGCCGAATTATGATAGCCGCTGGAACCAGTTGGTGATGCTTTGCTCCCAGTATATTCAAAGGTTCCTTCTAAGCCGTATACTGAAACAATTTCCTTGTTTGATGTTAAACGGAACCAGCCTTCCATAGAAAAACTTTTAGCACTGCTACGGCTTAAATTATCGACCCGGATAATGATTTCGGTATAAACCTCTTCATCTATATTTAGCGTAACAGGGATAGATGTGATTCCATTTTGAACAGTAATATCAGCGGGATTGGCCAACGAGAGAGCTTCTTCCAGCGATATTTCAAATGATTGACCCGTCTGTGCTTCATTGAAATCAGCAGCAAATGCCGGAATGGAGATACTGAAAATCAACGCAAAAACGGTTAATAATGATAAGATTTTTTTCATATTTTATTTCTCCTCGGAACTATTTAGCTGTTGTTTTTTTCCTTGCAAAAAAGAAAGAAATACTGCAAACAATAACGACTAATGCGATAATCACTCCGTAAAAAAGGAACATTGGGTGTCTGGCTTCAATATTATCAACCACTGTTCCTCCAGCTAACTCAGGATCTGCTTCCGGCAAGTTATTGGCTATATCTTTAACCCGTTCGTAACTGAAAATTTCAGAACCGCCCCTTGTGGTAGGACCAATCAGATTACTGTCATATTCTGTATCAGTAACTGGGATAAGACTATCAATCATTCCTGCATCGTTTGGAATGAGTGCTACAACATCTTGGAAAATAGGCAGGCTACCAACTAACAATGTTCCTTCCGGTATCTCTCCGATTATGTTAGAAAGTCTTGCTTCGTAATTGTAATTTGAATTGCCCGAGTTATAAAAAGCAAGACTGGAAACAGTCCATTTTCCAACATTGTCGATAACTTCCTGTTGTTCATCTTCTGTGAGGACAGCTTTGGCATTGTCGCTTAACGGAAGCCCTTTTTGAAGATTGACTACTACTGTTCCATTAGCTGTATTAACCGGAAGCACATAAACATAGTTTCCGTTTTCAAGGGCTGCTTCAATCTCAGCCGCGGAATTAGTGGTTAATGTAAATACATCAGTATCAACATAAACCTTATAGGCTTTAGCATAATCTACGTCCGCAGCTGTGACAGTAACACTTTTATCACCATACACTTCATTGATCGCTGTTACAATCTTGTTTGATACGCTCTCCAGCTCATATTCTGCGTTTCCCGAAAAGTCAGTCGCAAAGGCTGGAATGGACAGCAAAAAGGCCATCGAAAGCGTTAATAGACTAGCAAAGAATTTTTTCATGGTCGCTACCTCCCAACTATATTAAGTTCAACGACTTTATAGGCCGATTACTGTCTGTAAATAGTGGTTTCATAACAGCGTGTTCCCAGTGTTCCCGTACTACCATTTACAAGACCTGTATACGAAAAATACTGTGCATCAACATTAGGTGATGGATCGAGGATATACAGATAATTTGTAGAACCGGTTTTATATCCACTGGCTACTATGACATGGCTTAGTGCACCATTTTTTCCTTGCAACCATACGATAAACGGATCGCTATTGTCTATCTCCGTTTCGCATTCACTAAAAGAAAGCGCGCTTGATTTACTCGTGAAAGTTACACTGTTATTAGACACATATTTTATCGCGTCGCAAATATTGGAAGTATTACCAGGCTGATTATCTGTATTTCCTTTGATATATTCAACTAGATCATACTGATCACGGTTACTTCCGCTATCATAATATTTGCCAATCATTTCCGAACAAGCTGCCCAACACCATTCCGTTTTATTTTGGTCAATTTCCGAAACCCCCAGGGTTTTTGAAGCCGCAAAAGCCGGAATAGCTAAGGCAAAAAACAGCGCAACAACAATAGAGAACGTTAGCAAACGATGTTTCATGAGATATTCCTCCATTCTTTGAAGCGAATTATTGTTAAAAACTGATCGACAAAAAACAAACCATTGGAATCACCCCTTTTTATGGTGAATTATGGGCAAGTTCCTTCGATAGAAAACTCAGGCAAAGCTTTCCCTTCAAGAGTAACATCAACCGTTAATTTATAAGTTTTCCCCCTGGTAACACTTGCCTCTCCGCTAAAGGCTAGATCTCCAACAGAAGATCGTTTCCAAGTTTCGATGCACCGGCTTCCTTCCCACAACTTTATTACTGCATCAATGTCGTCAGTCATTTGTTCTGCAGCAATGAACACCGTACAGGTAGCCGTTGTCCCACTAAAAGAGATACCAGGAACAACTTGTGCTACTCGAGGTGAGGCAGCATAGGCAGTGGAGGAAAATACCATAAGAAAGACAAACAAGATGGGAAGAATTCGTTTCTTCAAAGAAATGACCCCCTTCATTCGTTTATATCCCGTAAACGAATGAAGGGGGTCATTTTGGACAGTTAATCTGAATTTTTTTAGAACTTATTGATTATTCTTTTGTACACCTTCGGCCAGTTTCAGTATTGTGTCTTTTGGCAAAGAAGCTGTAATGCAAAAGCACATATTTTCCTCTTCTGATACCCAAACTAGCCCGTTAGGAGATGTTTCCTGGCTGGCTTGGTAGAAGTCCGCTTTTACGTTTCCTATTTGAACTGATTGTACCTCGGTGTAGTCCGCCATCATAAACAAACTTGTGGCATCATCTCCTTGTAAATAGGAGAAAAGAATACGCTGTCCAGAATCATTAGCATAAGTGAGATATGAGCTGTTACCAAGACTCTGTTCCTTTTGGAACGAAAAACCTTCGGGTAACCATGCCAACTCATAATCTACAATTTCACTTTCTTGCGGCGCTTCACCAATAAATCTGTACTCAACAAATGCCTCGTACTTTTCCCGCACCCATGCGAAAAAAGCAGCTCTGGCTTCAACATCAACGGTCAACCATGTACCGCCAGCGAGAGCTACCACAAGAACAAAGCAGGCTGCATATTTGGGCAGTTGATAGATCACAGGATGGTTTGCTTTGCGGAAGATTCGGCGCATTTTTCTTTGAAACGATGGGGAAAATTCATGTTTACAGTCTGCTGGAGCGGGGAGCGAATTCCTAATTGCCTGATCCGCTTCAGCTGCCGCTTTTTTCAGCATTTCTTCGCTTATCACAGGATTCCCGCCTCCTCACACAATTTTTTCAATTTGTTTTTAGCCCGCTGATCCAATTTGATTGCAGCTGCAAGGGAGATGTCCATTATGTTGGTAATCTCTCTAACACTGTATCCATGATGATAGCGAAGCAATATCATTTCTCGATAACGGGCAGGTAATTTTAAGATACATTTTGTTAAATCGTTATTCCCTTCATAATGTGCCTCTGTCCCTTGAATATCATCAATTAGTTCGACAGTCTGGTGTTTTTGCCGCTTTCGGTACTGATCTATTGCTTTATTCTCAACAATAGTAACGACGTAGCTATGCGTTTTTGGACACACCGGCTCACCGATTTTTTTAATGTTTTCCGCCACCTTTACAAAAGCCTGATGTACAGCATCCTCGGCATCCTGCTCATTATGTAAAATATCATAGGCCACATGGAACATGAGCCCTTTATACTCCAGATAGATCTGTTCAAATTTTGACCGTTCCTCTGGAGTGTCAATCATTTGCAAGTATATTAGCATAAATCTGCCCTCCCGCAGTTGTTACCATTAAT
Source organism: Candidatus Scybalocola faecipullorum (assembly GCA_018716485.1). Classification (GTDB taxonomy): domain Bacteria; phylum Bacillota; class Clostridia; order Lachnospirales; family Lachnospiraceae; genus Scybalocola_A; species Scybalocola_A faecipullorum. The sequence goes on along the minus strand of DVJY01000002.1, from coordinate 925 downwards.
TATACCGTAAACCACGCCTACTTTCTATGCCCAACGTAATGAGGGCAGAATAATTTGGAAGGAATAGAGGTTGCAACAGTTTAAGAGAAAGTAAGCCGATAACAACAAGGGGTACATGAAATGAAACGACCTCGCTTCAAATTTTTCCGCTTATAAGGTCTTATCGGCCATGCCCATGGTCTTTATCTTCCTGTCTTTCTTCCTCCATGCTCATAAGTCGATCCACATTGTTCTTGACGGTCAGCAGCTCCCGCATGGTGGCGCGGGCCTGCCGGTACTCTCCGTAAGCCTTTTTCTTGTCCGCCAGCAGCTGGGCATACTCGGTCTGAAGCTCCTTGATGGTGGGCAGCTTCTTCACGTTCAGCTCGTTGAAGGCTTCCTTGGCGGCCTGGTGCAGCAAGATTTCCTCCTCATGTTCCTGCCGGAATTTCCGTGAATACCCGGCCTTGCGATAGGCCACATAGGTGTTACGGGTCTTGGCGTAGTTGACGATGTGGGTGCGCAGCACGGCAATCTCGGCCATGCGCTTCTCGGCGGCCTTGATCTGGTCGGACAGCGCGTGGTAGCGGGCCGTCGCCTCTGCTGTTTTTGCTTTCAAATCGGCATAATCCAGCAGTCCGTGTTCGGACAGGTAGTTGAGGGTCTGCGCCATCTGCTTGAGGTTGAACACCTTCGCCCAGCGGGCATACCCGGCACATTTCCCGGCCTGCAATTTTGCCTGGATGTCCACCAGCAGATTGACCTTGGGCGGGGCGACCTGCGGGACAGCTTGCTTGCGGGGCGTATGTTCTTTTTGGCCGGAGAGGACCGCCAGCAAATCGTCCAGCGTGTAGCCATCTCCCAGCCGGTCAAAGCGGACGTTGTTGCCCCAGCCCTCCGCGCTGATAGAGATGGTCTTGCCCCGCCGGTGAACGGTAAAACCGTC
>DVJY01000027.1 GCA_018716485.1 Candidatus Scybalocola faecipullorum | reverse complement strand
TATTGAACGTACAACAAGTTTGTCAACGGATGTATTCATAGATGCTGCGACTGCTGCTGTAATGACTGCAACAAGTTCCAAGTCATCAACTGTTTCCGTTTCATATACGACCGGTGCCGCTTCCGGACTCTTTGGTTCAAACGGTACCTGTTCTTCCTTTTGGGCTTTCTTTGCCGCAAAATAATCTTCTGCCTTATGAATATATTTAAAAAGGCTGATACAAAAGGCAATCAGGATCAATACAAGGAATGTGATGCCCATGCCCATAACTGTATTCATGCCTGCTCTTGCAAGCTTTTCTCCCATTGAATATTCAGGATTGATCTGAATGCTTTCATAGGAAGACAGCTGTCTGTCGTAAGTCACCTGAAATTCAACCGGACGGTTCTCAAAAGTCGCTGTCAGAGTGCCGACAATGTTTTCCCCGTCAAAAACGGCTCCCACACTGTCTGTCGACACATAAGCGCCCATATCATCCGCCGCGCTGAGCCATGATGACAGAGCTGTCTTTATGGCAAGCGCCATATCTGTATCTGAAGCGACCTCACTGTTATCCGCCTCAGACAGATATTCCATATCTTCCTCAGACATCTGACAGAAACTGTCAAAAAGGCTTGTTGTCACCTGATTGACTGTGCTTTCATCGATACCTGACGGAAAATCCTGGCTTTGGGTGCTGCTGCTGCAGGCTGTCAGTGAACAAAGGCAGACGATCAGGCAAAGTGCCGCTAAGATTTTTTTGATCTTCATGATTTAAGTCCACCTCTCTTTAAATTGTTCCATGCTTCTTTACAGGACGATCCTCTCTCTTTGTATATAACATCTCAAATGCCGCGATCACTCTTTTTCTCGTTGCCGCCGGCTCGATAATACTGTCTACATAACCGCGTTTTGCCGCTGAAACCGGACTTGTCTGAAGCGCTTCATAAGCCGCCGTCTTTTCTTCAAGCAGTGCTTGGGCATCTTTTGCCTCTTTAAGTTCATCGGCATAGATAATTGAAGCTGCCCCTTTGGCATCCATCATACCAATCTGAGCTTTCGGATATGCGTAAACAAGATCCGCGCCGATATGGCGGCTGTTCATCGCCAAATAAGCGCTTCCGTAAGCTTTTCCGACAATAACTGTGACCTTTGGCACCGTCGCATCTGCAAAAGCACATGTCAGCGACGCACATGCCTTGGCGATCGTTCTTTCCTCGTGTTTTGTCGCTTTATAGCCTTCCACATTGACCAGTGTGAGTACAGGAATATTGAACGCGTCACAGAATTTCACAAACTGAGCCGCTTTTCTTGCACCGGCTGTACTAAGCAGCGCATCTTCTCTGGCGGAAACTTCTCCATTTTCATCGAGAAATTCAGATCTGTTGGCTACAGCGCCGACGGTCTGTCCGTTCAGTTTCAAAAAGCCTGTGACCATCTCTTTGGCATACATTGGCTTAAGCTCATAAAACATATGATCATCAGCGATATCCTGAAGAATATATGCCGTATCCAAAACACCGTCCAGCGCAGTATTTTCTCTGTTCAGATCATCTTCTGACACATCATAAACTGCACTGTCCTCATTATTTAAAGGCAGCATCGTCAAAAGCTGACGCAGCTTGACGATCACTTGGGCATCATCATCGGCAAGGACATCCACAAGTCCTGATTCTGCCTGATAAGAAGCTTTGGCAGTATCGCATTTTTCAACATAATTGCCTTCCAGCGCATTTGGTGTATTTACAAACAATCTGCCGTCAGCAGACATCAGTGTAAAATCTGTCATTGCCGGAATAAGTGCCGCTCCGCCGCCGCACATGCCGAAAACAGCTGTCAGCTGCGGAATAACGCCCGATGCCATCGTCTGCACACGGTAAAGTTCACCGAAAGCATCTAATGCGTCTGTTGCTTCCTGAAGTCTCATACCTGAGCAGTCGATCATACCAACGACTGGTGCTCCGACTTTTAATGCCAGTTCATAAATTTTCGCGATTTTTTTAGCATGCATCTCGCCGACGGAACCGCCTAAAACAGCGGAATCCTGACTGTACACATAAACAAGGCTGTCATCAACTGTGCCATATCCTGTAATGACGCCGTCAGACGGTGCTTCTGTTTTCATCATGTTAAAATCTGTGTTTCTTGCACTGACCAGTGCGCCGATTTCAACGAAGCTGTTGTCATCAAGCAGCGCTTCAATACGCGCTCTTGCCGACATTTGCTTAGAATTGTTCATTTTCAGGCCCTCCATTGTTCAATAATTATAGATAAATCAAATTTATGCCAAATTTATTTTATCGCTGTTATCTATATTTTTCAAGGTCAAATTGTATAAAACTAATAAACTTCTGAGATTAGTTTTTCCGCAGTTTTCAAACAATACCAGCCAAAACCTGCTTTTTGAACGCTTCCGGTCGTAATAATCGGAAACTGTGCAGCCTCCCATCCAGACACCGAATAAACCGCTGTCCCGATGCGCTGTCCCTGGTACACCGGCGCAGCCAGTGTACGCTCATAATCTGCCGCAACATCAATTTCTTCATCATCTTTCATCAAAAACTGAAGTCCCTGTCCTGCAGAACTATCGATTCCGACAGGAACATAGGCCGCATCATAAAGCTGTCCCGATGCACTGATGCCGTCGGAAACTTCCGCCGGGGACAGTTCACACGCTTTTAACAAATTTCTGTAATGATAGTTTTCAATGCCGTAAGTCATCAGTTTTTTTGTATCCTGCCATTTATAATTTTTATGATTCGGCCATCCGCAGGCTAAAAGGGCTACAATAAATGTCCTTCCGCTGTCATTGAGCGAACCGACATAGCAATAGCCCGCTCTGCCCGTATATCCTGTTTTCCCTGAAGATGCGCCATCCATCATATTTAAAAAAGAATTTCTGTTGTAACAGCTGATGATTCTTCCGCTGTTCTGACTCTTAACCGTATAATTTTCTGTCGTTGTGATTTCTATAAAATCATCTTTTTTTGGAGATTGAGTGATACAGTAACGCATGATCAGCGCCAGATCTTTTGCTGTCGTCGAATGACTGCGCAGCTGCCCGTTTTCATCCTCCGCCTGTGCATCCAAACCGTTGGGCGTCACAAAGAAAGTCCCCGTACATCCAATCTGTGCCGCTTTCTCATTCATCATGTCCGCAAATGCCTCTGCGCTGCCCCCGATATGTTCTGCAATGGCCGCCGCCGTATCGTTATGGGATTCAAGCATCATAGAATACAGCAGATCCTGAAGATAATACTGTTCCCCTTCCTCAAGTCCGGCGGCTACTTCGGGCATAGAGTCTGCGTAGGCCGAAATATTTACAAGATCATCCATATGGCCGTTTTCCAGCGCAAGGATACATGTCATAATTTTTGTCGTACTGGCATTGGGGAGGGATACTTCCCCGTTTTTATCAAATAAAACTCTGCCGGAATCACCATCCATGAGCACGGCCGCCTTAGCATAAAGTCCGTGCAGAAGCTCAGACTCATCTGATTCCAGAGTCTCCGCTTTATATGCTGACCTTATTTGCCCTGTAAATATACCGGCTTTCATGGAATTCCCAATCATCCGCACATTTTCATTCAGTATAAGGCCAAATAACGCTGTCATTCCCACAATAAGCACCAATTTTCGTGTTTTTCCCTTATGTTTATGGGACATAGCACCACCTCCTGCCTATAGCATATGCATTTTGGGCAAAGTTCAGACATCCGATGATGTCCATTCACCGATGACGTATATCATGAATATGTATGTATAGAGGTGATTTGATGCCGCTGACAATATGCCTGCTTATCGGGATTGCCGTCAATCTGGATAACTTTCTCATCGGTGTCAGCCTCGGCCTCAGACAGTGCAGGCTTTCCATGTCATCCAACCTTCTGATCGCCGCCGTCACCGCATTTTTTTCTTTTGCCGCTGCGGCTCTCTCTGACATTTTATCGGAAAATCTGCTTTTTTTCGGTCAGCTGGCCGGCTCCGCATTTCTCATCGGTTTTGGCCTCTTTTGCCTGTTTCGTCCCGATGACAATGACCGTGTCGCTCAGAAATATCATTTGATGACTGTAAAGCAGACATTCATGCTCGCTTTTGTACTGTCTGTAAACTGTATTCCACCGGCATTTTCCGCCGGTATCTTCCGCATATCGCCGGTCCTTATGGGGCTTTGCGCCGGCATGTTTTCTTTTGCCTGCATGTATATCAGCAACCGGTTCGGAAATTATTTTATACAAAAACCGTGGATTCAGAAGCTGACGCCGTTTTCTTATCTTTTATTAATTTTGATTGGTGTTATTGAAATTTTTTTAGCGTCATAAAAATAACGGACAGAAGCGATACCGGGCTTTTCCCGCCGCTTCTGTCCGTCTTTTTTTATAAATAGCTGATGTCATTTAATCATCTTGTGTATACCATGAATACGGTTCGTCTGAAGGTATTGTTTTATCGATCACTTCCAGATAAATCGGTGCGTCGTCTTCATCTTTGTAGTAAACTTTCAGACTGTCCGGATTTTCTCCGGCCATCACATCCACGAAGTTTTGCTGGAAAGTCATCTGAATACTGTCTAATATAGTCTGCGCCAGCTGGGCAATATCATAGACGAAAAATTCCTCTTTCTGAGGACTTGGAGGCCCCGAATAAAGGGCACACTTTTTGCTGAAAGTGACCGTAATACTGTTTTTATCTGATTCGATGGCCTGAGCCAATGTCAGATCCCATCCGGTCAATTTTGAAATTGCCAGAACCAGATTTTCGGGAGTAACCTCGCCTGTATACGGATACGTATCAAAATTACCGGCCATACCGATATATAAGCTGCCTGTGATCAGCTGTCCGTCATCGGTCGTTGAATTATATTCCTGCATATTTCTGTCAGCGTAAGTTTCCGCATAAGTTTCACCTTCACTTCCTGCGGCAATGCTTTCCCCGGCGGCCTCTGTCTGTAACCGGCCTTCACTTGTTTGGGCTGCATCGGAATCTTCTGTATCCTCATATTCTAAAATGCTTTCGGACGTCTGTGTTCCCGAATCCATTTTAGATACAGGGTAAACGGCATCACTGCCGCAGGCCGCCATCAGCGCTGTCATCACAAGTATGCAAATAAATCCGAAAATTTTATTTTTCATGGCCTCACCCTTTACATTAAAAATAAGACAACAGATATGTTTTGTCTATTTTGACTATATCATATCTTTTTTGCTAAATAAAGAGAATTCGGCAAAACGTAAGATTTATTTATCCCAATTTTCTAAAGTTTTAAGAATTACAGTTTTCTGTCAGATTTTCGTAGACATTTACCGCGTCTACAATGTGAAAAGGACTGTTTGCATTCCGCCCCGGAGCATCAGCTGTGATCAGAATATACTCTTTGCCTCCGGCGTTGGCCAGCGTCGCCAGACAAAGACCTGCCTGATGGGTAAAACCGGTTTTCCCGCCCAGCAGCGTCAGCGACTCCATTGTATCCAGAGAAATCCTGCTGAAAAAAGTGCTTTCCAGCACTATGCCTTCCGGATGCTCTTTAGTTTTTGCCGTTTCATAAACAGACGTTGTGAAAATTTTTCTGAACATTTGATTGTCCAGCGCATACACAAGCAATTTCGCCATATCTTCCAGCGTCGTATAATGGGCATCATCATGCAGCCCTGTCACATTGGTAAAATGTGTCCGGTGCATGCCAAGTGTGTCTGCCCGTCCATTCATTGCCATTGCGCAGTTTTCTTCGCTGCCGAAATATTTTTTTGCAAGCGTTACCGCCGCATCTGCGCCTGACGGCAGCATCATCCCGTAAAACATATCAGAAACACTGACCTGCTCGCCCGGCGAAAATCCGGCCATAGAAGCGTTTTCCCGATTCAGTGCATCAAAATCTTCCTGAGAAAGTGAAACTTTTTCCGACAGGTCGTCGGCAGCTTCAAGACAAACGATGGCCGTCATTATTTTTGTCAGCGAGGCGGGATATATTTTTTCATCACTTTTAATTTGAATAACAATATCCAGACTTTCCAGATCCATCAAAAGCATATGGGTACTGTAGAGACCTTCGCTGTTTTTTACTGCGTTGACAGCCCCGTATTTTCCAAAGGCAGTCATTCCGGCCAGTACAACGGCACATATCAGAACGATTCCGGCAACATTGCGCATGCGGCGGACAAGTTTTCGATGGTCTTTCATTGTATATCCTCTTTTCAGCTTTAATGATAGAGCCGGTGTATAGAACTTTCCGGCTATCTTTAATCATGCTCAAAAAAAGGAAAAATATACACGCTTCATCTTTGCGGCCGGTTTAAATACCTCCGCAGGCTGCCCTTCTGTCTTTATTTTTTTCAATAAGGCACGATATCGGCCACAACGATTTCCGGCGGATTGAAAAATCTCGGTATTCTGCTGTGATAAGCCAATCCCCGGTTCACAATCTGCACCTGATTTTTAAAATCGTATCTGCCGCCGGCATATTTCGGGAACAAGCCCTGATTCGGCGCATAAACGCCGTTAATCAACTCGGGTATTCTCCACTGTCCGCCGTGAGCATGTCCGGATAAAACAAGATCAAAGGGATATCTCGTATAAAGCGCAGCTTTTTCCGGGCGATGGGTCAGTAAAATGGTAAAATTGTCAGCATCGGCGGCCACAGACGCCGCCTGGAGCTGTCCGATGAAATTTTTCTCCGGACTTTTCGGATCATCAATTCCGCAAATATTTATGGTCTCTCCTCTGACATTCAGCTGTGAGCATCTCCCATCCAACAGGCTGATGCCCACAGATCGTATATATTTTTTAACTGTGTGGTAATTATCATAGGCAAATTCATGATTGCCCATCACATCATAACAGGGCCACCGACGGGCCAGCCCCCGAAGCAGTTCGTCCGCAGGCGCTTTATCAAAACGGGCTTCCAATAAATCACCGCTCATAAGCACCGCATCCGGAAGCAATTTGGCAATCATTTGTATTAAATGCGCCTGTGACGTGCCGTAAAGACAGGCGTGCAAATCTGACAAATGCACAAATCTCACGGGCCTGCGAAGCTTTTTTGTTCTGATATAATAATTTCTGATAACCGGAACAACATTGCCTCGCATATTCGGCACGCCGAAGATCTTCCACAAAGCCATGCGCATCTTTATAATTCCCGGATTGGGATGTTTGACACCGCCTCTTAATGAACGACTGAGATTTTTTTGTAAAATATTTCTATTTATTAATTTCATATGTTCATCGCCTTTTCTAAAATTCATCATACGCTATCTATAATATGCCCGCGCGTCGAAAAGCTATGTCAGATTTTATACTATTTTTTTGCAGTAATTCAGAATAATATCTTTTCTTGTAACTATGCCGATAAAGTGGTCACTGTCATCGATAACAGGGACAAAATTTTGATTCAGCGCCTTATCGATCAAGTCGTCAATGTCTGAATCTATATGCACCGGAAGATAATCCATTTTCCTCGGAATATCCATGATCGGCACCTCCTCGGCGTCTTTGAGCGACATACCCCCCATACCTTTAATAAACCACAGCAAGTCGCCCTCAGTAATCGTTCCGCAGTAAAAACCATATCTGTCAATAATTGGAATAGACGCATATTTGTGATAAGACATCTTTTCCAATGTCTGACGCACTGTATACTCACTGTAAATATATTCAACTTCTCTTTTCGGTGTTAAGAAAAAAGCTACATTCATCTTTTGCTCCTCCAATACTATGCTGTTGCGGTCAAAAAGTGTTTTAATCTTTATGATATAATAAATCCTCCGCCTGCGATTATGTCACCGTCGTAAAAGACAACACTCTGACCCGGTGTAATTGCTCTCTGCGGCTCATCAAAAGTAACTCTGACCGTATCTTCAGAATCCATCTGTATCGTCGCCGGAGCCCCCTGATGCGCATATCTGATCTTTGCCCTCACCCGCATCGGTTCTTTCAGACTTTCCACAGACATCCAGTTCAGGCCGCCGGCAATTAACGTATCCTTCATTAATTCATCATGATCACCGATGACCACTTCATTGGTCTCCTGACGTATTTCAGTCACAAATACCGGACGGCCCATAGCCAAATTCAATCCTTTGCGCTGGCCGATCGTATAATGTGTAATACCCTTATGCCGCCCGATGACAGTGCCGTCTTTTGTCACAAAATTTCCCGGACCCATCCCCCAAGCCCCGTTTTCTTCCAAAAACTTCTGGTAATTGCCATCGGGCAGGAAACAAATATCCTGACTGTCCGGCTTGTCCGCCACTTTCAGCCCGATATCCGCGGCAATTTCCCTGATTTTGCTTTTTGGATATCCGCCGACAGGCATCACCGTCCTTGCCAGCTGATCTTGTGTCAGACGGTAAAGAACATACGTCTGATCTTTGCCTTCTTCTGATCTGCGCAGTGTATACCGTCCGTTGGGTAATTTTAAAATATGAGCGTAATGGCCTGTTGCTATTTTATCAGCGCCAATCTGCTGAGCATAATCAAGCAGCGCCTCCCATTTCATGGTCCGATTGCATACAATACACGGATTCGGCGTACGTCCGTGCCTGTACTCGTCCATAAAATAATCAATCACATTTTTTTTGAACGTCCCGGTAAAATCCAGCGCCGCATGTTCAATGCCCAGTTTTTCACAGACTGCCTTTGCATCTGCCACAGCGCTGTCTCCCACATTTTTGTCGCAGTCAAACATTTTCATCGTTACACCGACTACTTCATATCCTTGTTCCATCAAAAGCCATGCTGCTGCCGACGAATCGACGCCTCCGGACATACCAATGACAATTTTTTCTTTCATTTCTGCCTCCGTTTTATGATTTATTCATAGTGCGCGGACGCCGCCCGCGGGCGGCGCCGCTTATACTGACGCGCATCTTAACTCATTAACAATCCGCTTTACATGCATCACTGTATAATCGATATCATCTTCCGTATTTTCTGCCGACAAAGTCAGTCTTAATGCGCCCTGCGCCTCCTGCTTCGTACAGCCGACGGCTGTAAGCACATGAGATGGCATACCTGATCCTGAAGCACAGGCCGATCCGCCTGAAGCACTGATCCCAGCCATATCCAGCATTACCAGCAAAGAAACACTGTCAACCCCCGGGAAACAAAAGCTGGCATTATTCGGAAGCCTGTGCTTTCTGTCGCCGTTGAGACGCACATACGGCAGTTCTGAACAAATCCTGCCAATCAGCCGGTCTCTGAGGCGGCGTTCTGTGCGCGCCCGTGTCTCCATCGTCTGTGCCGCTGCCTGTGCAGCCGCACCCATGCCGACAATGCCTGCCACATTTTCTGTACCGGCCCTCATGCCGTATTCCTGCCCTCCGCCGTGAATCAGCGGCGTTACCGCCGAACGTTCTCTCACATACAAAAAGCCGGTGCCTTTGGGCCCGTTAAATTTATGCGCGCTGGCACTGAGCATATCCAATCCGCAAAGGTCTGCATCGATCGGAAGATGCCCGTATGCCTGTACGGCATCTGTGTGAAATAAAATACCATATTTCCCGGCAATCCGGCCAACAGCCTCCAACGGTTCCAGTGTCCCGATCTCATTATTTGCAGCCATTACAGAAATAAGCACTGTCTGCGGACGAATGGCTGCCTCCACAGCGGCAGGATCGATAAAGCCCTTTTCATCGACCGGAAGATAGGTAACCTCCCATCCCAGCTTTTCCAAATAAGCACATGTATTTAAAACCGCATGATGTTCGATAGATGTTGTGATCAAATGCCAGCCCTTTTTAACATGGCTTTGCGCGGCGCCGATCAGCGCCCAGTTATCGCTTTCTGTACCGCCGGCCGTAAAGTAAATCGTCTCATCAGGCACCGAAAGCGTCTGTGCGATCGCAGCTCTTGCCTGCTCAATCGCCCGGCGGCTTTGAACACTTAAATCATATACCCCGGATGGATTTCCGAAGTACGCTTTCAAATACGGACGCATAGCGTCCGCAGCTTCCGGACATATGGGCGTTGTCGCCGCATTGTCCATATAAACCGGCGTATGCATCAGTCATCTGCTCCTTGGTCTGTTCCCTATATAGGTATGCCCCGGCAACGCCGGCCGTGACTTTTATCTGACACCGAACATCTCCATAAATTCTTCCTCGGTGATCACCGGAATATTTAAAGATGCCGCTTTTTTATTTTTTGCCGATGACGAGGTACTGTCATTATTGATCAAATAGGCGGTTTTTGAAGAAACACTGCCCGCCACCTTTCCGCCGCCGGCTTCGATGACTGCCTTCAGCGCATTTCTGTTTTCAAAATGATCAAGACTGCCTGTGATGACAAACGTCTTTCCCTCAAAAACCTGCGGCTGACTGTCCGGTTCTTCTTTAATAATATCCAGCTGTGCCAACAGCCGGTCAAACGCCTGATTATTATTTTCATCTTTAAAATAATCGGCAAAAGAATCGGCGATCACCTGGCCGATCCCCGGAATTTCCGTCAGCGTCTGTGCATCTGCATGTCTGATCAGCTCAATGTCATCATGATAATTTTTACAGATCAATTTTGCATTGGAAAGACCGATATTTAAAATGCCCAGACTGTAGATTAAATTGGCCGGACGGACATGCCGTGACTTTTCAACCGATGCCGCCAGATTGTCATAAGACTTTTCGCCAAAACCATCCATTGAAACAATTTTTTCCTTATACCTGTCCAATTTAAATATATCGGCAAATTCTTTAATAAAACCGCACTGAACAAACTTTTCCAGTGTTGCCTCGGAAAGCCCCTCAATATTCATCGCATCTCTGCTGACAAACAGGGCAAATCGTTTGATTTTTTTTGCCTGACAATTTGGATTGACACAGCAAAGCACACTGACATCATTTTCTGTCCGTATTTTTGCCGGTTCGCCGCACACCGGACAGACTTTCGGTATTTCCAGATTTCCGCTCTGTGTTAAATTACGGGCAATCTGCGGAATGATCATATTGGCTTTATATACTTCGATGGTATCGCCGACACCCAGTTTCAGGTTCTCCACAATACTTAAATTGTGGACGCTTGCTCTGGACACAGACGTGCCTTCAAGCTCGACCGGATCAAAAACGGCAATCGGATTAATCAGTCCTGTCCGGGACGCACTCCATTCTATCTGGCGCAGCGTCGTTTCACGCACTTCATCAGCCCATTTAAAAGCAATGGAATCTCTCGGAAACTTGGCTGTCGTTCCCAGTGACCGGCTGTAGGCAATATCGTCATAGGTCAGCACAAGTCCGTCGGATGGAAAATCGTTGTGTTCGATTTCTTTGGCAAAAGCCGCTACCGCCTCTTCGATGTTCGTCTCATCAACGACTTTATAAGCGACAATATCAAAACCGATGGATTTGAGCCACTCCATCTGCTCAATACGGGAATTATGAAAATCAACGCCATCTGCTTTGACAAGTGTAAATGCAAAAAAATGGACATTTCTTTTTTTAGTAATTTCATTGTTCAGCTGACGTACTGAACCGCTGCATAAATTTCTCGGATTTTTATACTTGGCATCCACGTCTTCGATACTTTCGTTGATTTTCTCAAAATCAGAATATTTAATGACTGCTTCTCCGCGTAGAATAAGTTCTCCCGTATAAACAATCTTGTGAGGAATGTTCTTAAACATCCGGGCATTTCCTGTAATAACTTCTCCGACCTGCCCGTTTCCTCTTGTAACTGCTTTAAACAGCTCTCCGTCACGATACGTCAGCACCACTGTCAGTCCATCCATTTTCCATGACAGTGAACTTTTGTGACTCCCCGCCCACGCTTTCAAAGCATGGACATCCTTTGTCTTGTCCAATGACAGCATTGGAAATTCGTGGGCTTCTTTCGGAAGTTCGCTGACAACTTCATAACCGACATGAATCGTCGGACTGTCGGACAAAACAGTATTTGTTTCCTTTTCCAGTGCAGTCAGTTCATCATACATGGCATCATATTCATAGTTGCTCATGATTTCTTTATCTTCCTGATAATACGCCCGCGAGGCCGCATTAAGCTTTGCCACCAGCGTTTTCATATAAGCAATTTTATCCTGCATCTTTCCCTCTCTTTCCGCCGCGCCTGCTGCGCCGCCGGGACATTCAGTTTTTAATTCTTCTTTCTTTTTCAGGCATATTAGAGGAATGTCTGATCATCTTCTTTAACTTGGCCAGTTCTTCTTCGGTCAGATAACGCCACTGCCCTGTTTTCAGACTGCCCAGCTGAATATTCATAATACGCACTCTTTTTAATTTGACCACTTTATATCCGAAATACTCGCACATACGCCGAATCTGCCGGTTTAATCCCTGCGTGAGAATAATATTAAATGTATTTTTACTGATATAATTCACTTTGCACGGCCTTGTCACCGTGCCCAAAATCGGTACACCGCCGCTCATACCGCGCAGAAAATCTTTTGTCAGCGGCTTATCAACTGTTACCACATATTCTTTTTCGTGGTAATTTCCCGCAC
>DVJY01000026.1 GCA_018716485.1 Candidatus Scybalocola faecipullorum | reverse complement strand
TTTCCGTGTACATATCGTTGATGGTTCCGATAGTCAGAAGATCCATCTCCCCGATCTGCACACCAAGCTGCACCGCCCTTAGGAGTAAGAGCGGCGTTGTCATTTCCCGGTCAGTCGCTCGAAGTTTTTTTTACTCTCCACCTGCGTCTGCACATTCAGACCCCAGAGTTCAATGATCTCCGGTAGCACCTGATAGATGGAAAATGTACCGAACTGATCCAGCCACTCATCCGGTGTATCGGGAACTCCCTGCGGATCAGCGTGCTTCGCCATGATATAGCTGATATCCTCAAACAGTTCCAAAGAAAAGGTATCCAGAGCCGAAGCCTCCGGATCTTCCTGATCGATGCTTTTCTGCAGATCATGGAGATCCTTGTAGATATCTCTGTGGAATCTGTTTCTGTATATTCTCGGAATGGCTGCCGATGCTCTGAAAGTTACATCCTTGCCATCAATATTCACTGTCTTTGTAAGTGCCATTTTACTTTCCTCCAATCACAAGAATGGGCAGAGCCAAAGCCCTGCCCTTAACTGAATCAACCCTGTCCGGTCTTTGTCACCGTTACGGTATAAGCCGTGCTGGTGCAGCCGGTCTTGCTTGCGATCACGGTCACGGTATTGGTTCCGCTCTCCCAGGTCGCATCATTTCCGCTGGTATGAGCTACACCGTTCACAAGGATCGTTGCCACCGTTCCGCTTGCAGCCGTAGCCGATACCGCATCCTCATCGTTCACAGTCTCAGCTGTGTAAGAAGTCGTTCCGGCATCAAAAGCAGGCGTAAGCTGAAGGCTTCCGATTGTGATACCGGTAAGCACCGCAGACACCTGTGCACTCTCTGTCTGATAAACGCCCGAATAGCATCCGTTGTAAACCGCATCGGAAGTATTGGCACCGGTCTTCACCTTCACCATTCCGTTCGGAAGCGGAGTCGCTGTGATCTCAAGCTTCTCAGTCTGAACTTCCTTGGAATCCTCATTGGTCTTGCCTTCGATGGTCGGTCTCGCAGCCGTGCAATAATACATGCAGTGTCTGATCTTTTTCTTATCTCCGGAGAATTCAAAAAGAAGAGCGAAATGCTCAGGCTCAACCGTGGAATCCTCCACAAGCACCCCGTTCGCATCTTCTGTCTCCTTCAAGATATCCTTGCGGAAACTTTCAGGAATAAGCGCAATCTCCAGATCACCCGAATAACCGTTATTTGCGACTGTGGTGTAATACACCATATCATCTGCATAAAACGGCTCGGTATCTCCCTCCGGATCCAGCGACAGGTTCACTGCTCCGGGAATTGCGACAGGCGTACCAAATGTCACGGCATTGGTATCCGGATCAAGGGTAGCCTTCGCATAATGGCAGTTCTTAAGGCCGAACTTCACCTTGTTATTTGTACTCGACATAATTAACCTCTCTTTGCTTGCCATGTGTTTGTCCTCCTTTTTCAATCGACTATTTTGGCTTGAAACAAAACAAGCTGCAGATCTCGGATCATGTCCGCATCTGCAGCTTATCTATTCAAATTCCTATTCGATTGTAAGGCTGAACTTTAGGTGGTAGAATTCTTCCCTTCGTTCTTGATGCGATAGTAATCTGCCATCTCCACATCAAGCGTAATATAGGACTCTTTCTTCTTACTTTGGGTGTTGCTCAAGAGGCACACCGTCTCCACATGCACCCCCTGCCCGAACATATCGACGCACTGCACTTTCTTCACCTTATATCCTTCGCCTTCCAAATACTTCAGATCCCTTGCCAGCGTCGCCGGATCGCAGCTGACGTAGACAATCCGCTCCGGCGCCATTTTCACCATCGTCTCCAGAAGCTTCTCATCGCACCCTTTCCTCGGCGGATCGACCACGATCACATCCGCATGGGCTTCCCCGCTTCCCCGGGCATGCTTTCGTTCATAAAAATCCGGCACGACTTCCTCTGCTTTGCCGACGAAAAACTCCGTATTTTCTATACTGTTGATTTTTGCATTGTTTTTCGCATCTTCCACCGCCTGAGGCACAATTTCCACGCCGTAAACATGGGCGGCATTTTTTGCCAAAAACAGTGAAATGGTTCCGATGCCGCAGTACAGATCCCAGACCGTTTCGCTGCCGCTAAGACCGGCAAATTCCAGTGCTTTGCCGTAAAGCATTTTTGTCTGTACCGGATTTACCTGATAAAATGACAGCGGTGAAATCTGATATTTTACATCTCCAATGTAGTCTTCGATATAACCGCGCCCCCATAGTGTTTTGACTTTACTGCCGAGGATCACATTCGTCCGCTCCTTATTGACATTGATACAGATGCTCGTCATTCCTTTGATTTTTGTCAGTGCTTCGATAAGCGGCTGCTGCGACGGCAGACGCTCGCCGTTGATGACAAGGCAGACCATGACTTCGCCGGTGACATACCCGATTCTTGTCAAGATGTGGCGCACAAGCCCTTTGCCCGATGTTTCATCGTATGGCTCAATGTGATACTGGGTCATCCAGTCTTTGACGCACCGGGTCAGTTCTGTATTCAGCGGATGCTGGATATAACAGCATTCCGTATCAATGATGCTGTGGGTGCGGCCGGCATAAAATCCGGCCACAATATCGCCGTCCTTATTTCTTCCCACCGGAAACTGGGCTTTATTTCTGTAAAAATACGGGTTCTCCATGCCGATGATCGGCGCCATCTCATAGTCGCTGATTTTGCCCACACGCTCCAAAAGATTTTGAACTTTATTCTGCTTATACTCCAGCTGCTTTTTATAGTCCATATGCTGAAGCTGGCAGCCGCCGCATGCCCGCGCTTTAGGGCATTTGGGCTCCACCCGGTAAGGTGACGGCTTGATGACGCGCATCAGACGCCCATAACCGTAATTTTTCTTCAGTTTGATAACTTTGACTTCAATCTCGTCGCCGATGACCGCATCTTTGACAAAAAGTGTAAAACCGTCGATTTTTCCGATGCCCTCGCCTTCGGATCCCAAGTCGCTGATGGTCATCGTATATACTTCATTTTTCTTAATCTCCATAAATCCTCCGATACTTAAACGGCACAGACAAAATGCCTGTGCCTCCTGATGCCATATGGTTTAAAAGTCTTTTGATTTTTTTACACACGCTTTTAATGCTTCAAACATGGCGCTGCGATAGCCTCTGTCTTCAAGGACGCGCACACCTTCGATGGTCGTGCCGCCCGGAGAACATACCATATCTTTTAATTCGCCCGGATGTTTGCCCGATTCCAAAAGCAGTTTGGCGCTGCCCATAACCGCCTGACCGGCAAACTGATACGCCTGCGCTCTCGGCATGCCGTCGGCAACAGCCGCGTCGGCCATGGCTTCAATCAGCATGAACACAAAGGCCGGAGAACTGCCGCTGACGGCGCCTACAACGTCCATCAGCTTTTCAGGAACGACTTCCACACGGCTGAATGTGGACAGAAGTTCACATATTTCATTCAATTCTTCTGTGTTTACATAACTGTTACAGCACGCACCTGTCATCCCGGCACATACGAGCGCCGGTGTATTTGGCATTGTGCGGACGATTTTTACCGGGGCGCCGAACATTTTTTCCACTCGTTCCAGTGTGATCCCCGGTGCGATCGTGACAATGATCTGTTCTTTTGTGACAGACGGCGCGATTTCCTTAATGACTTCTTCATAAAACTGGGGCTTTACAGAAAGTACGATCACATCTGCAAATGCCGCCGCTTCTTTATTGTCTGATGTTGTCTGTATACGAAAATGTTCCTGTGCCTTTTTTAATCCGGCTTCTGAAACATCCGAAGCTATCACATGATCTGCGCTGACTTTTTTACTGTCCAAAATACCGCCGATCATTGCACTTGCCATGTTTCCGCATCCGATAAATGCTAATTTTTTATCCATCGCCTGTTCCTCCTCATATTTATATCTGTCCGCCCGGCTCCCCGCCGCGCTTCTATTTCCCGGACCGGACCTGCTTTTTACGCCTGCAGCGCCTTGGCCGGTCATCCTGCCAATCATTTTGATGTCTTTCTTATATTGCTGTCCAATACACGGTTAAAGCCGAGCCATTCCAATGTATCCGGCACACCGCCCAACAGTTCTGTCATCGTTTCCATTTTGGCATCCGTATTGTCTGCCAGATTAAGCGCCATCGCTTCCATCAGCGCCGGCTTTTTCGGCGAACCGTATTCCAGTTCTCCGTGATGGGCCACAATACAGTGCTTCAGTTCATTTTCCAGTGTTTTCGGGAATCCCGGGATTTCCCGGATACGATCGTGGATCATTTCCACGCCGATCACGATATGGCCGATCAGCTGCCCCTCATCTGTATAATCATTGGCCGGGAACAGAGACAGTTCTTTTGTCTTTCCGATATCGTGAAACATGGCCGCCGTAATCAGCAAGTCTTTATTGAGCATCGGATATCTTGTCGTATAAAAATCACAAAGCTTGACAACGCTTAATGTATGCTCCAGCAAGCCGCCCACAAATCCGTGATGGACGCTTTTTGCTGCCGAATGGCTCTTAAAATCTTTGATAAATTGGGCGTCTTTGATAAAAAAGCTTTCTGCCAGCGCTTTTAAATACGGATGGGTCAGCCGCATAATATAGCCGGTCAGTTCTTTATACATCGTATCAATGTCAAAGCGGCTTACCGGCATGTAATTGGCCGGATCATATGTACCTTCCTGCATTTTGCGGACCCGGCGGACATTCAGCTGAAGCGTCCCCTGAAAGGTGGTCACCTGTCCGTCGACTTTAATAAAGTCCAGCGCTTCAAAATGCTCGATGCCGCTGTTAAGCTCCCATATTTTCGTGTCAATAGTTCCTGTTTTATCCTGTAAAATTAAAGAATAGTAATTTTTCCCCGCTTTTGTTTTTAATGCCTGCTTTGTTTTGCATAAATAAACTTCGGAAACATTATCTCCTTCTTTTAACTCATTAATAAATCTCATATGATGCCTCTCATTCTTCTAATCTGCGGCGCTAAAGGGACGCCGATGCCTTTCTAAATTTCTATTATACTTCAATCATCCCCGATTTACCACACAAAAAAAGAAATAGCTGTTTCTTTTTGCGTGCATTTATAATAAAATGATGTTGGGACATTCCCGTGATACGGACCGGCATCTGCCTGTGTCCTGCCGGCCGCGTCATCTATTTTAAGAGAAAGTACAGGTGATTTTATGAATGAAAAAGCCATGCGGATTTTAGAATATCCGAAAATTATAGAAAGTCTTGCCGAGTGCGCCACATCGCCGATGGGCAAAGCGCTCTGCCAAAAGCTGACGCCTTCTTCCGATCTTGGCGAGATCTGCCGCCTTCAGATGGAAACCAGCGACGCGCTCACACGTATTTACGCCAAAGGCAGTATTTCTTTTTCCGGCCTGAAAGACATCGGCGCCTCCCTGCTGCGTCTGAAGGTCGGCTCCACCTTAAATATTCCGGAACTGCTGACCATTTCAAAGCTGCTTGATGCGGCGCTGAGAGTGAAGTCTTATGCCAGAAAAGAGACTGATGATTCCCGCAAAGATTCTCTGGATGACATGTTTGATATCATCGAACCGCTGACACCCTTAAACAACGAAATCAAACGGTGCATTGTTTCTGAGGATGAAATTGCCGATGATGCCAGTCCCGGCTTAAAGTCTGTCCGCCGCAGCATCCGGCTGACCAATGACCGGATTCATCAGCAGTTAAACAGTATGGTCAATTCCCAGAGTGTCGGCAGCAAACTGCAGGACAATTTGATCACTATGCGCAACGGCCGCTACTGTCTGCCGGTTAAAGCCGAGTACCGCAGCCAAGTGGAAGGTATGATCCACGACCAGTCTTCCACCGGTTCCACCCTCTTTATCGAGCCGATGGCTGTCGTCCGCCTGAACAATGAACTGGCGCAGCTGGCTTCCAAAGAGAAGGAAGAAATCAGCAAAATTCTTGCAGCCCTTTCGGAAAATGCCGCCGGATATCAGGATGCGCTCAAAGATAATATGCAGACCATGGCTCAGCTGGATTTTATTTTTGCCAGAGCCGTCTTATCCCGCCAGTACAGCGGCAGTGAGCCGGTATTCAACGAAAACGGCTATATTCACATAAAAAAAGGCCGTCATCCGCTGCTGGATAAGAAAAAAGTTGTGCCCATTGATATTGTCATGGGCAAAGATTATAAACTGCTCATTATTACCGGCCCGAACACCGGCGGCAAGACAGTTTCCTTAAAAACCGTGGGACTATTTACACTAATGGGGCAGTCCGGTCTTCACATTCCGGCTTTTGACGGTTCTCAGCTTGCCGTATTTACCGATGTCTTTGCCGATATCGGTGACGAACAGAGCATTGAACAGAGCCTGAGTACTTTTTCCTCCCATATGACCAACATTATCAGTATTTTAAAATCCGCTGATTATCAAAGCCTGGTTCTTCTCGACGAACTCTGTGCCGGTACCGACCCGACGGAAGGCGCTGCGCTGGCTATTTCAATTTTGAAAAATTTTCTTCAGCGGGGTATTACGACGATGGCAACCACCCACTACAGCGAACTGAAAGTGTTCGCCCTTTCCACCGAAGGCGCATGCAACGCCTGCTGTGAATTTGATGTGGCTACCCTCAGTCCCACATACCGCCTGCTCATCGGTATTCCGGGCAAGAGCAACGCTTTTGCCATTTCTTCGAAGCTGGGCCTGCCGGAATATATTATTGAAGATGCGCGGAAAAATATCGATGTCTCCGATCAAAATTTTGAAGATTTGATTGCCGATCTGGAGACAAGCCGGGCAACCATTGAAAAAGAACAGTCTGAAATTGAATCCTATAAAAATGAAATTGCCGCCCTTAAAACACGTCTGGAAGCAAAGCAGGATAACATTGCGAAGCAAAAAGAACAGATTTTGCGCCGGGCAAATGAACAGGCCAGCAAGATTCTTCAGGACGCCAAAGATTTTGCCGACCAGACTATCCGCGATATGAACAAACTGGCTTCAGGCGCAGGCAATAATAAAGCGATGGAGCAAAAGAGAACAGCGGTCCGCGAAAAGCTGGATAAAGTCAATAAGCATCTGACCGCCAAGACAAACGGCAGCAAAAAACAGCTCAAAGCCGGCGATATGAAACTGGGCGACTCTGTGAAAGTGTTGACGCTGGGCGTCAACGGCATCGTCACTTCCCTGCCTGACGCCAAAGGCAATTTAAACGTTCAGATGGGTATTTTAAATTCTAAAGTCAATATCCACGATCTGGAATTGATTGACGAAGAAGTGATCAAGACGCCGACGCTCAAACGCACCGGTTCAGGCAAAATCAAAATGTCCAAATCCGCTCAGGTATCCGTCAGTATCAACCTCATCGGGAAAACTGTCGACGAGGCGATGCCGGAACTGGATAAATATTTGGACGACGCCTACCTTGCCCATCTGCCTCAGGTGACCATTATCCACGGCCGGGGCACCGGTGCTCTGAAGAACGCAGTCCATCAAAAGCTGCGCAAATCCAGTCATGTCAAAAATTTCCGTCTCGGCGAATTCGGCGAGGGCGGCTATGGTGTGACTGTTGTGGATTTTAAATAATACCGACCGAATTTGCGGCCAAAAAAGCTTTGAATCTCTGTATACGTTTGAAGAAAAGAATAAAAATATTCAGTTAAGATTATTTATGCCCGGCAGGCTGTTTGTCATGCTTTCATTGTCAAACAGCCTGCCGGGCATATGTCTCAAATTCCTTGACCCATACCTGTACAATCACAAGAAGATTTTTTAAATCCCCAGTTCCTCCATATTCTCCAACCCATAGATCGGCTCAAAAGTCTCTGTATCGCTGCAGATAAAACCGCCCTTTTTCTCTATAAGTTCCCTCATGATCTTTCTGACCATTTTCCCATCTCCTGCTTCAAAACTGATCTGATAAATAGTCCTGATCTGATGTTCTTGAATAAATTCCAAATCCAGCGGATCAATAAAGCATTCCCCCGCATCCTGAAAGATTAAAGAATCGCTGTCCAAGACAACTTCCATAAGATTCAGTTCCCGCCACACTTCAATCTGTTCCTGAGGCACAGTTTCGATACATAATGACATCTCTTTAGCCTCCATCTGTGACGGAGACATATAATAATATTCCATAATCTGCTTAACCTTTTTTTCCGTCGTAATCATTGGCCTATTTTTCTTCTTCATCCTTTTTCGCCTCCAACTGTCTGATAAAAGATTCAATCAAACCGACGGATACTTTCATAATCTTTGCCGTCAGTCCCCAAATCACTTTGTCCTCATATTCATAAAAATTAACTTCATATTTGCCGTGACGCCACGGATAATTCCTGCCTCCCGGTATTTTATCAAAAGGAAAATCGTCGCCCGGCCGGTTATCTACCCGGCATTCATATGTTGTTGCCGTATGAGTTTTAAAAAAGCCAAAGGGCACCGTAAAGACCTGCGCTACTTCGGCAGGGCTCATAGTCCCCTGATAGTCTTTCAAAACAGCAACATACGGGGAAATAATCATATCAAAAGGAGAAATGAAAACGTCCAGCGGCATCGCTTCCTCAATCTGGCTTTTCTGAATCAAAAGTTCCTCGCACGCCTCCCGTGACGCTGTCTCCCAAGGCGTTTCCTGTGCTTCAGCTCTGCCTCCGGGGAAACATATCTCACCCGGCTGCTTTAGATTCGATGCCCGGACTTCAAATAAGACATCATATCCGTCTGGCCTTTGTATCAGCGGTATGACTACTGAAAATTTATGATAACTGTCAAAATCCATCATGGACGGCTGCCGTCTGATCACTTAATCACTTCCTGTCTCAATATTTACTGGTATTATACACTGGAGACACAAAAAATACAACGGCCGCCGTTCATGAAGCTATCTGATGAACGACGGCCGTACCGGCTTCTAATCATCCTTTGGAGGATGTTTTTTCCTGTATTTAACACACTCTGTCAGTAAATATTCAATCTGACCGTTGATCGAACGAAAATCATCCTCGGCCCATGCGGCCAGATCATTCCACAAAGAGGCCGAAAGCCGTAGGGGCACCTGTTTTTTGGCTTTTTCTTTCACTTTGCGTTCTTCTTCACTCACAGATACCCTCACCTACTTTCCTTAGTACAGCGATCCGCTGTTGACGATGGGCTGCGCATCTTTGTTGCCGCACAGGACAACCAGAAGATTGCTGACCATCGCCGCTTTTCTCTCTTCATCTAACTGTACAATATCATTTTCATTCAATTTTGACAAGGCCATCTCAACCATGCCGACTGCACCTTCTACAATCTTCTGCCGTGCGTCGATAATAGCTGCGGCCTGCTGTCTCTGAAGCATTGCGGAGGCAATTTCAGGCGCATAAGAAAGATGTGTAATCTTAACTTCTACAATCTTTAATCCTGCGTCAATAACTTTTTCCTGAAGTTCCTGCTTCATAATATCAGCCACTTCCTGACTGCTGCCTCTTAATGACTTCTCATCGCCGCCCTCATTCGTATCATAAGGATATCTGCGGGCTACATTTCTGATAATTGAATCGCACTGAATAGATAAAAATGTCTTATAGTTCTGTACATTGAATACAGCTTTCGTAGCGCTCTCCACTTTCCAAATGACAATCGCGCCGATAATGATCGGATTACCCATCTCATCATTGACTTTCTGCTGCTCATTGTTCAAAGTCATAGCTTTTAAAGAAACTTTTTTGCTTAATGTAGAAGTCCCTGTATTTCCCGTAGATTTACCTGCGGCCGCTGCTGCCACACTGATGGCTGCCATCGAGGAGGCAGGATTGACTGCCGTACAAAACGGATTAACAAAGTAAAAGCCATTATCTTCAATAGTTCCGTAATATTTTCCGAACAAAGTCAGTACCAGCGCTTCATTTGGATGGAGTACTTTCAGCCCTGCAAATAAAATAGGCGAAAGGCACATCACAATAATGCTGATGATCATTAAAATCGTCCCTAAAACGATGATGTCGCCCTCCAGCATAAACGCTGCTGCAACAATACCTCCGATTGATGCCAAAATCAGCAAAATCGTCAAAAATAACATGCCGAAACCGCTGGACGGATGGATAATTTTCTCCTCCTTAAAAACCCTGTCTTTTCCCTCGCTCATAACAATCTCTCCTTCGATATAAATTGATATCATTTTGATATCATCATAATAACACATTAAAAAAAGTCTGTCAATAAAGTTTCTCTAATTGACAGACTTTTTTCCTTATAATCTTTTCAATTTTCCGTTTTTCAAATCTTCCAGCGCCATTTCTCTGACTTTATAATGCATCTTTTTGCCGGTGGCCGTCATCGGAAGCGCATCAATAAACCGATAATATCTCGGTTTTTTATAGGCGGAAATCATCGGATGCTCATCGCAGTATTGGGAAATTTCCGCATCGCTGAGAGCTTCATTTTCCTTAACAATATAAGCAGCAAGGCTCTGCCCTCTCGTTCTGTCCGGAACGCCGACAATAACACAGTCACTGATGCCCGGATGAGCATTTAAAATCTCCTCCAGCTGAACAGGGTATATGTTTTCGCCTGCGCTGATAATCATATCATCTTTACGCCCCACAACTGTAATAAACCCTTTTTCATCCCATGTGCCCAGATCTCCGGTATACATAAATCCTTTATAAAACTTTTTCTGCGCCTGTTCAGGGTTGTTGGAATAACTGTAGGAAGATTTCGGTGTTCTGATAATAATCTCACCAATCTCCATGTTATCTGCAGCCACATATTCATCCGGTTCTACACGGCGCTCCGAATCTGCCTTAACGACAACAACCTCATCATCTGTACACGCTCTGCCCGCTGTTCCAGCCATTTCAGGCAAATCATACGGTCTTAAAAACGTATTCCAGAAACTTTCCGTCGTTCCATAGCCGTTAAATACATTCGGCGTCAGCACTTGCTGATAGGCAATACAATCCGCCTTCTCAAGAGGGCTTCCCATCGTTACGATTCCCTTGAGGCAGCTCAGATCATACGGTGTCTTTTTCTGTGTTTTTACAAGCATATTCAATGCCGCAGGCACACCGATCATAAAAGTCACTTTATAATCCTGCGCATATTTTAAACATGTTTTCGGACTGAACTGTTTTAAAATAATCATCGTCGCGCCCGCATACAGGGACGGTGTCGGGCCGCCGGCATGTAGCCCGCCCCGATGGAACCACGGTGTCATATTCAGCACAATATCCGTAGCATTCATCGGAAAATGCATCATCACATCATGGGCCGAAAGAACTTCATTCACCTGATTCACCGGCACACCTTTAGGCAGATTGGTCGTCCCCGAGGTATACAGACGGGTCACTTCCTCATAAATATTCGGCGTGCACGGCAATTGGGGATTTTCTCCCGAACTGCTGCCCATATAATCCCCGATCAGTCTGTGTCCATGAGGCAGTTCAGGCTTTTCCTGATTTATAATCCGTTTTGTATCCGTATCAACCGCCAAAATAATATGCGGTTTATAAGATGAAATTTCCAGCGCTTTCTGAGCCGTCGACGCATATTCCATATCATAAACAAAAACCTTCGGCGCCGCATCTTCAATCAGCAGAGCAATCTCACCCGGCGCCAGTCTGAAGTTGATCGGTGCATTGATAGCGCCGATTTTCTGCGGCGCAATATAGCAGTACACGAACTCAATGCAATTTTGAAGCTGATACATGACAATATCATTTTTGCCCACACCATCTGCCGCCATGGCATTGGCCAGCCGGTTAGTCATGACGTTTAATTCCGAATAAGTCATGCTGCGGCCTGTTTCCGGTTCTATCACAACCGGCTTACTGCCGTAGCGACTGACACTGCGTAAAAATCCATTAAGATAAGTAAATTCTTTTTCAAAAGTTTCTTTAAACATCGATGCGTCATATGTCAAATTCATATCCTCATTCCCTTCTAAAAATCAAATAGGGGAACTGCCTTCCCCCTATCTTCCGCGATTCTGCGGGCAATTCGGCAGCTGACTGCATGCCGGATATATCATACAGGAAACAAAGCGGGGATACTGATTCCCCGCCTTATTTCCAGAAATTTGCTGCGCCGATAATTCCGGCATTGTTTCCAAGCTGCGCGATCTTTACAGTCGTATTGACTGTCTGCGCGCCCCCGAAAGCAAATTTTCTTATGTATTCATTTAATGGCTTCGTCAGATTTTCACCCTGAGCACATACGCCGCCTGAAAGCAGGACGACTTCCGGCCTGAAAATATTGACATAATTTGTTACTGCCTCAGCAAGCCACTCAATATACTGTGAAACGACAGCGCCGGCCGTTTCGTCTCCGCTCTGTGCTGCATCGAATGGTATTTTTCCATTCATGCCTCCGGCCTGAACTTTCATTGCCGCCATCATACTGTCCGGATGCTTTGCGAGCGCCTCATCAGCTTCACGGATCAGCGCTGTTGCGCTGCAGTAACTCTCAATACAGCCCCGCCGGCCGCATGTACATAATTTCCCGCCGGCAATTAATGTTGCATGACCCAATTCCGCACCGCCGATACCGCCTTCATAAACTTGACCGTTAATAATGATACCGCCGCCGACACCGGTGCCCAGCGTCAGCAAAATAACATTTTTACAGCCTCTGGCTGCTCCGGCAACAACTTCGCCCATCGCCGCACAATTGGCATCATTACTGACATGAACAGGCAAATCGATGTGCTTCCTAAACTCCTGCGCCAGAGGGATATTTTTCCAAGAAATATTATTGGAATAAACAATAATACCGTTTTCAGAATCAATGACCCCCGGATTACCAATCCCTACAGATCTGCAGGCTTCCACAGATATATCAGCCTTTGCCGCGGCTTGTCTGACAGTTTCGGCCATATCTGCAACAATCTCCTGCCATGGCCGGTCAGCTTTTGTCGGATTGGAAGCTGTTGCAATTAATTGCTGATCATCATCTACAATCCCGGCTTTGATATTTGTTCCGCCAAGATCAATACCAATACGATAAGATTTTTGTTTCATAAAATTATCTATCCCCTTCAAAACTCTATTCATTCATATTTTTTAAAAATAAGGCTGGAATTCTGTCCGCCAAATCCAAAAGCATTGGACATCGTATATACTAAAGACTTTTTGCGCGCTGTTTTCGGCACATAATCCAAATCACATTCCGGATCCGGTGTATCAAGATTCAGTGTCGGCGGCATCACCTGATCGTTCAGCGCCTTAATACAGACAATCGCTTCTACGATACCTCCGGCACCCATCAGGTGCCCTGTGGCGCCTTTTGTTGAACTCACTGCAACTCTGCCCGCATGCTCTTTAAATACAGCTTTAATCGCCCGCGTTTCCGCAATATCTCCTGCTTTTGTCGATGTTCCATGGGCATTGATATAATCAATCTGTTCCGGACCAATACCTGCGCAGGCCAGCGCTTTTTCTATACAATCCGCCGCGCCGACACCATCCGGATGGGGCGCCGTCACATGGTAGCCATCCGTATTATTGGCATAGCCGGCCAATTCAGCGTAAATATGCGCTCCCCGCGCTTTTGCGTGAGATTCTGTTTCCAAAATAAGCGCACCGCCGCCTTCACCCATGACAAAACCGTCCCTGTCCGCATCAAACGGACGGCTTGCTTTTAAAGGTTCGTCATTTCGTTTTGACAATGCTCTTGCTCCTGTCAGTCCCTGAACAAAAACCGGACAGATTGCCGCTTCTCCTCCGACAACAACGATTGTGTCGGCCAATCCGGCTTTTAAAAGCATCGCCCCTGTCATTACTGCGTCGCCGCCTGACGAACAGGCTGTACTGACTGTCAAACTCGGACCATGAATATTCTTACTGATTGCAATCTGTGCTGCTCCCACATTGCCAAGCACTTTTGGAACAAACCTTGGACTGACATTTTTATGTTTAGAATTCATCATCTGAATGTGTGTATCTTCGATTTCTTTAATCCCCGCCATCGATGTCGCCATCACAACACCTGTGCGCCACGGCTCTTTGACTTTTCCATTTTCTTCAATGCCGCTGTCTTTTATCGCTTCTTCTGAAGCTGCATAAGCATACTGCATAAAGAGCGCCATCTCACGGATCAATTTTTTCGGGATATACTGTTCCGGCTCGAAATTCTTGACCTGAGCCGCAATCTGAACAGCAAGTTCCTCACATCCTTCTCTTTGAATCTTATCCACGCCGCACGCGCCGCCGATCAGCTGCTGCCAGAATGTATCTGTTCCGATACCAACCGGTGTTACGGCTCCCATGCCTGTTACAACAATCTTTTCTTCTATCATCCGAATGCCCTCATATATATTATTTAAACAATTCTTTAACATTTCCTAAATAATCATAGCAAAAGATAAGCCCAATGTCAAATAATACGGCTTTGATTTTTCAACATATATTTTTTATATTTCGCAATATGGTTTTCATAACTACTTGACACCACATTCGCGGTAATATATACTTTCTTTGAAAGCCGATATTTTTCGGCATATTATTCAGGAGGAACGCTTATGACAAAAATAAATCATACAAATTTACAGTATATGCCTGAACAGGGCATTGCAGGCAAATTCGTCGACACAGCTTTCGACGGGGACGGCATACTTGCCGGCATTCGTTTTCATCACGAAAACACTTTTAATTTTGCTTTTGACATTGTGGATGCCATTGCCGAAAAAACACCGGACAAACATGCGATGCTTCATATTTCTAATAATAAGGAAGAAAAAATTTTTACTTTCGGCGATATCAGCCGACGTTCAGCACAGACTGCCCATTATTTTAAATCACTGGGCATAAAAAAAGGTGATAAAGTAATGCTCGTCCTAAAGCGTCACTACCAGTTCTGGTATGCTATTCTCGCTCTTCACAAAATTGGCGCTATTGCTATTCCGGCAACCAACCTTTTAGTCAAGAAGGATTTTGTTTACAGATTCAACGCTGCTGATATCAGTGCCATTGTCTGCACTTCCGACGGCAATGTTTCTGAATATGCCCAAGAAGCCGCCCTTGAATGCCCGCAGCTGAAGACTAAAATTATTGTCGGCCAATCAAAAGAAGGCTGGCATCATTTTAATGAGGAATTTTCTCAATTTCCGGAAGTATTCAATCGCCCATTTGGAACCGAGGCTGCCTGCGGCGACGATCCGATGCTCATGTTTTTCACCTCGGGAACGACTGCCTATCCGAAGATCGCTACCCATACTTATAAATATCCGCTGGGACATTTTATTACCGCCAAATACTGGCACAACGTAGATCCAGACGGCATCCACGGCACAATTTCTGATACCGGCTGGGGCAAAGCGCTCTGGGGCAAACTGTACGGTCAGTGGATGTGCGAAGCATGTATTTTTACCTATGACTTTAATAATTTTGAACCTAAAGATATTATGGCCCTGCTTGAAAAATATCATGTAACTACTTTCTGTGCTCCTCCGACGATGTACAGATTTTTAATCAAACTGGATCTTTCCAAATATGATCTCTCCTCACTGAAATATGTCACAGTTGCCGGAGAGGCACTGAATCCTGAAGTCTTTTACCAGTTTTATCAGGCAACCGGTCTGAAACTGATGGAAGGTTTCGGACAGACGGAGACGACTCTGATCATCGCTAACCTTAAGGGCATGGAACCGAAACCGGGATCCATGGGCAAACCGACGCCGCTCTATGATATCGACATTCTGCTTCCGGATGGCACAAGCGCCAAAACGGGTGAGACAGGCGAGATCGTTATCCGCACCAAAGACCGTACACCGGATGGATTGTTCTCAGGCTATTATAACGACCCTGAAAAAACAGCCGCCGCATGGCATGACGGATACTATCATACAGGCGACACAGCCTACCGGGATGAGGACGGATATTTCTGGTATGTGGGCAGAGTTGACGATATGATCAAATCTGCCGGCTATCGCATCGGACCGTTTGAAATTGAAAATGTCATTATGGAGCTGCCTTATGTTCTTGAATGTGCGGTTACGGCGCAGCCAGATGAAACTCGCGGACAGACGATCAAAGCAACCATCGTTCTCACTGAAGGCACAGAAGCCTCCCCGAAACTTAAACATGAAATTCTCGCTTATGTAAGAAAAAATATGGCTTCATATAAATGGCCGAAAATTATAGAATTTGTAAAAGAACTTCCAAAGACTATCAGCGGCAAAATCCGCCGTGTAGAAATACGGTAAAAAAATCCCCTCTGTGCCGGAGGGGATTTTTTTGAACAATTTGTGAACTTTATCTCAGGAAACATTTTAGACACTCTTTTTTGCTAAACTGAATTTAATAAATTGTTGTCTGCTTTGGAGGCTTTTTATGTTTCAAATACTCGTCATCGATGATGATGCACACACACGTCGCTATTTAAGTACCATTCTCACCCATGCCGGATTTGCACCTCATACTGCCGCGGATGCCGCTGAGGCTTTGGAACTGCTCAAAACTGTTTCCATCGATCTGGTCATTTTGGATATCATGATGCCCGGCATGGATGGCTATGAATTTGCCAGCATGCTGCGCGGATGTCGTTACCATTTGCCTATCCCCATGCTCTCGGCCAGACACCTTCCGGAAAATATCAAGCAGGGATTCCGTTCCGGCACAGATGACTATATGACCAAGCCTGCCGACAAACATCCGGTCATAATATTCATCGTCGTTGATTTACCGGCGCCGTTGGGCCCCAAAAAACCGCAGACGGTTCCGTCTTTGACCGAAAAAGAAATGTCATCGACAGCTTTGTGATCCCCGTAAAATTTTGTGAGATGCTTTACATCAATCATTTTTTTACATTCCTTTCATCAGAAATTTCTATGATTCAATCTAAAACAGCTTTTTAAACTGAATTTAAACTTTCAGGCACTTTTTATGAAAAATTTGTGAAAAAAAGGAAGTGCCGTAAAATCATCCATAACGGATAATTTTACGGCACTTCCCCTCGTTATAGCTGACCATTGCTCCACAGACGATTTCTTATCTATTTTGCAACGGCTCCTCCTTCTTCAAAATATTGATTAAATTAGCCAAAATGGTACATACCAGTTCTTTTCGTCCACAGGCAGCAAGTCGTTTGCCATACAGACCACGCTTCCGTTTCCAATCTCGACCTCCAAAGACTCTAAATTTCCGAAAGCCGATTCCTTAGTAACGGGTTCCAATACCTTAAAGTTTTTAATAGCGTTCTTTCCCGGTGATGCCGATTTTTTAATCTCTATCGGAGAAAGCATACCATTCTGATAAAGCAGCAGATCTATTTCTTTTTTGTCTTTATCCCTATAATAGAAAATAGGCGGTTCTTTTCCTGCGTTCAGATAGCTCTTATAAATTTCTGAAAAAACATAGCTCTCAAAGAACGCCCCAGACATGGCGCCTCTTTCCAACGCTTCGGGATTGCCCCATTTTAAAAGGTACGCTGCCATGCCGGTGTCCATGAAATGAATCAATGGCATCTTTACAACCCTTTTGAGCGCATTGTTGTGATAAGGCTGTACAAGTGCGATGATATGAGATGACACCAAAATAGAGAGCCATTTCTTTGCCGTTGGCGCTGAAATGCCTGCGGCACTCGCCAGTTCCTCATAGACAACAGGTTTTGATGTCTGCGCCGCAACAATCGTCATAAAATTGTAAAACTGCATTTCATCCGCCACCTGTGCCAGATCCCTAATATCTCTTTGCAGATAGGTATCAACATAGGAGCTGTAATAAATCTCCCAATCCACATTTTCGTCTGCATAAAGCTCCGGCATAGACCCTTTGAATATTCTGCGGTAGATCTCATTCAAATCTTTTTTTCGTTTTACGGACAAACGCTTCATCAAATGCCCTGCTTCCGTTTGGAAAGGCTCGCTCGGTTCCTTGTAGATTTCTGCATCGGATAATCCCAGCAGGTTCACGATTCCGACTCGTCCGGCCAAACTTTCACTGACATTTCTCATAAGGCGGAAAACCTGCGATCCTGTGATCCAGAAATCCCCTTTTCTTTTGGAACGGTCAATGTTCATTTTGATGTAAGGCAGCAACTCTGTTGCATACTGGATCTCGTCAATCAATACCGGCGGAGAATACCTCTGTAAAAACAGGGCAGGATCATGTTTTGCCAGGTATCTGGCATCAGGATCATCCAGAGTCACATATTTGCGCTCTATGCCTTCGCTTTGCTGTGCCTCTGCCATTCTTTGCAATAAGGTCGTTTTCCCAACCTGTCTGGGACCAGTTACCAGCAGCACCGGAAACATTTTGGACACCCTTGCAATCGTATCTTCCACAGCTCGTTTGATATATACCATGACAATCTCTCCCTTCGGTTATAGTATAGTCAATTTCATCCATAATATCCGTCTAAACTAAATTGTAATTTTATTATAGCCGGAATTTTATAAAATTGTCAATGGCATATACGTCTAAACTGCGTCAGGCACACGCCGGGTTCATCCTTCTGCAAGATCAGGCGGAAAAGGGGATGTCCGTTTCCGGACAGCCCCCTCCTCTCGATTTATAAACAATTACGCGTTTTCTTCCCTGTCATTGGTCAGTTTCAGCCGATCCAACACATAGAAGATCAAGCTTAAGATCATACCGATAATACATGCCAGAACCATACCTGTCAGTTCCACATTGCCGATTTTCACTGCAATACCGGACAGACCGGCAATAAAGATGACAGAAGTCAGCGTCAGATTTCTTGATTTGCCGTAGTCAACTTTAGAATCTACAAGGATTCTCAATCCTGATGTGCCGATCATACCGTAGAGCAAAAATGAAATACCGCCGATGACCGGATCCGGTATCGTACTGATCAGCGCCGACAATTTGCCAAGCACTGAGCAAAGGATCGACAGAACTGCCGCGCCGCCGATGACCTGAACACTGTATACTTTTGTCACTGCCATAACGCCGATATTTTCACCGTAAGTTGTGGTCGGTACTGAGCCGAGCAGACCGGAGATCGTCGTTGAAAAGAAATCGCCAAACAGGGTTTTGTGAAGCCCCGGCTCTTTAAGCAAGTCTCTACCCACAATCTTACTTGTAACAACCTGATGGCCGATATGCTCCGATGTGACCAGCAATATTGCGGGAAGTATTGTCAATATGGCTTCTGCGTTAAATTTCGGAAACTGGAAATTAGGCATACTGAAAAATGATGCCTGCGCCACTTCCGTAAAATCCAGTATGCCGCAGCAAGCCGCAGCCACATAGCCGGCAATGATCGCGATCAAAATCGGGATCACAGATAAAAACTTTCTGAATAAAATCTGACCGAACACAGCAACGCCCAATGTGACCATAAACACGATCACATTTTTCGGATCGATCGTTTCGTCAAGAAGACCCCCGTTGGAAGCCGCATTGCCTGCCAGTTCAAGGCCGATCAGCGCCACCACCGGCCCCATAGCTGCCGGCGGCAGCACAATATCGATCCAGTCTGTACCGAACTTTTTAATAATAAGCGCTACGATCATACCGCATATACCGATCGCCACAAATCCGCCCAGCGCGTACTGATAACCGAATTTTTCAATAACAAGGCCTGCAGGCGCCAAAAACGCGAAGCTTGACCCCAGATATGCCGGCGCCTTGCCTTTTGTGATCAGAATAAACAGCAGCGTGCCGACACCGTTCATAAATAAAACAATGGCCGGATTAATGCCAAATAAAAACGGCACAAGCACCGATGCGCCGAACATGGCAAACATATGCTGAATACTGAGCGGTACAAGCAATTTTACCGGAACCTTTTCTTCAACCTGAATGATTCTTTTTCCCATTCTATTGTCCTCCCATTTATGTTTTCATTCTATTTTGTCCTATTTTGCCGCTGCTGTCAAGCCGGTTCTCATAGGCTGTCTTCAGACGCCCGAAGAATAAAGATAAAATTTCGGCTGTTCAAAGCCGCCGGACAGCATTATAATAATAACAAAAATTTTGTAAAGGCAGGGAATACATATGGATCATATAGAACGCCGCGATAAAGAAATGGCATATATCTCAGATGAAAGTGTGATGAAAGAACAGCAGGCCACGCGAAAAATACTTCAGGAATTAAATTTCTGTGACCGGGCGGATTTTAAAAAAATTCAGGAGATCAGTTATCGCCTGTTAGGCAAAGCGGGGAAAAATCTGTTTATCAATCCGCCGTTTTACTGCGATTACGGCACAAATATTGAAGTCGGCGACAATTTTGGCGCCAATTATAACTGTACCATTCTTGACGTAGCCAAAGTAACCATTGGCAGCAACGTTATGTTCGCCCCTAACGTTTCCGTTTTTACCGCCGGGCATCCGGTTCATCCGGCAGCCCGCAACACAATGTACGAATACGGCATCAGCATTGCCATCGGTGATAATGTCTGGGTCGGCGGCAACAGCGTCATTCTTCCGGGTGTCCACATCGGCAGCAATACCGTCATCGGAGCAGGAAGCGTTGTCACAAAAGATATTCCCGATGGCGTCATCGCCGCAGGCAATCCGTGCCGCGTCATCCGAAAAATTACTGAAGATGACCGTCAATACTATTTCCGCAGTCAAAAATTTGATGATGAAGCATGGGAGGTTGTCAAAAACGCTCCTTACGAGCCAAAACTTTAAAAAATAAGCCGGATCCTGAGCAT
This sequence comes from Candidatus Scybalocola faecipullorum, assembly GCA_018716485.1. Lineage (GTDB taxonomy): Bacteria > Bacillota > Clostridia > Lachnospirales > Lachnospiraceae > Scybalocola_A > Scybalocola_A faecipullorum. The sequence continues at coordinate 41,208 of DVJY01000026.1, read as the reverse complement.
ATCCATTCAAGATCCGGCATTTTTTAATTTTTAATCACATTCATACGAGGGCTGATATATTTAAACTTATCGCCCCGAAGCAAAGATTTTGTTCTGTGGAGGGGCTGTCCGTACTGGTCATACACGATCTCCCTCACCAGCAGCAGCGGTGAACCGGCCCGGATCTCCATCAGGGCGGCTTCGTAGCTGTTTGCCTCGCTGATTTCAAATTCCATCACCGAATTCCCTGTAACAAGCCCGTATTTATCATGCAAAATCTGATACAGCGATGTATCATCCAGATTTTCGACAAGAATATTTTTAAGATGTCCCGGAAAATACAAATTTTCAAGCATCACCGGCATATTATCGGCCAGTCTCAGACGTTCCACTCTGATGACCTGTTCCCCCGGTTCCAATTTTAATTCTTTCATATCTCTGTCTGTGGCTTCCTCTAAAATAAATTTTAAAGTTCTGCCGCCGGGTACTTTGCCGTTGCGTTTGCAAAGATTTGTAAAACTGTTTGGGCTGGACAAATCTTCCGTCATCTTCGGCTCCTGAACAAACGTCCCTTTGCCCTGCTTTTTAGCCAATATACCTTCATCTACCAACTGCGCCAATGATTTGCGCACGGTCATACGGCTGATCTGATAGCGTTCGCTCAGCTCCAGTTCTGTCGGGATTTTCTGATTCGGCTTTAGCCTGCCCTCCTCAATTTCTTTCAATATTAAATCTTTCAACTGCTTATACAGCGGCACAATACTTGTCGTATCCAGTTCCTGCATACTTTCCTCTCCAAATCTGCCAAAATATAGTATTATATATGTACATTATAATACGTTGATATACGATTTTCAACGCATTTTCCGGTCAATATGCCACATGCCACATATATCTGCGCACGTCAACGGAATGGCATCTCGCGTCTGCCAGTTTATGACTGTAAATACTGAGTACTCCTGTAAACACAAGCGGACTCAAGTATTCGCATACACCGTCGCCGAGAATATCGATGCCGAATTCTTTCGCGTCAAGGACGGTCACTTTTTTCCCGTACTTATTCAGGAAAGCAACCGCGCGCTCATCCATGGCACGTTCCCGTCCAGTCCCGACAAGGACTAAAAACGGTACTTCTTTATCAACGACTTCAAACGGCCCGTGGAAAAACTCCCCGCAGTGGATCGGATTAGAGTGGATCCACTGACATTCCATTAAAATACAGGTCGTCGTCGTGTAGGCCACATTATAGTTAGCGCCGCTGGCCATCACATGGATCACCGGTTCATTTTTGTGCGCCTGCGCAAATGCCAGCGCCCCCGGCACCGCATAGTCTCTCGCTTTTCTGATCACATCATCGAGAATGTCAAACCCATTTTGGATCTGGTCATAATGATCATAGCCCTCGATCTGATGCACAAGCTCTATGGCAAATCTTAAAGCGATGGCCATGGATCCTGTCGAATACTGATATTTCGGCTCATCGCCGTAGTAGAATACATAATCCCCGCAAGCGCCCAGCGGCGAATCCTCTTTCCCTGTCAGCGTCACCGACACCGCTCCGGCCTTTTGCGCCAGTGCCGCTGCCTCAACAGCTTCCGGTGTGGAACCGCTGAATGAGAGGGTCACAACAACGGAATTTTCATCCAATGCTTTCGGCGTACAGAGCACAAATTCTTTCGCGGTATACACCCAGCTGTGCAGTTTTTTAGATTCGCAGCTGATAAAGAAATCTGCCGGCGTCAGCCCGGCTTTTGAACCGCCGCAGGCAGCAAAATAAATCTTATCAATGCCTCCCTGCTCTTTTCTGGACGCCAGTATCTCCCCGACAACCTTTTTGTAATCAATTTTCATACCTTTGCCTCCATCCACTTGTATTATATTGTCTGTATATGTATACTATCATCATATATATCATTTTGTCAATAGCTTACATGGCGATTTTTAATCCGCTGCCAAAAGAACCTCTGACAAGGCAGTTGCGGGCCGAATAGGCCGCTGCCTCTGCCAGCGCCGGCACTGCCATCGTTTCTGTCACCCGGACATTTTTCTTCCATCCCCGCTTCAGCAGTCCGGTGAGCAGCGCGGCACAGAAGGAATCTCCGGCGCCCATTGTATCCGTAGCCGTAATATGCTTGGCGCGGCCTTCAAAAATATCGCCGGAGGCTGTAAACAGCCGCTGCCCTCTGCCGCCCATTGTGGCCAGCACATTGGCGCAACCCATATCCATGACCGAGCTGGCAAAAGCGCCGATGGCAGCATCTGTCAGATGTTCACATGAAAACAGGGCAAAATCCAGCACCGGGGCGAGCCGTCCGAGATAATCCTCTGTCCGGAACTTATCTTCCTCCGAAAAATCAAAGCTCAGCAGCGGCCCCAGATCTTGGAGCCTGCAGAACTGATCCTCAATATGGGCATAGCATGAACCGTGGATCAGGTCAAAAGATTTCATATATGCCATATCTTCCCCGCTGAGCACCGGCGGATAAAGCGTACCGACGCCGTGTTCTCCATTGAAATAATTTCCCGCGAACACTCGGTTGCCGTCAATAATATGTACGGCCGCCTTCCCTGAAGCGCCATCCCTGACCGGGCATCTGGAAATATCAATGCCTCTTTCCCGGGCGCACGCCATAATATGTTCCCCGATCCTGTCTGTCCCTATCGTTCCTAAAAAACCGCTGTCGGCGCCATTTTCTTTGGCAAACACAGCCACATTGAACGCATTGCCTCCGGGATAGGCCATCTGTTCCTCAATATAATAGTCTACACAGCAATCCCCAAATCCTAAAACTTTCATAACCTTATCCTCCTGAAATTTTATCCTTTGACACTGCCCTGCGCCAAGCCTCTGATAAACTGTTTCTGGAATATTAAAAACGCAATGATCACAACGCCTGCTGAGATCACAAGCCCTGAGATCAGTACAGGATAATCTGTTTTTAAAGCCGCCTGAAGCGTCACAAGCCCTGTCGGGATTGTTCTGAGATCATCTGATTCTATAAAAACAGTCGCGAACATAAATTCATTCCATGCGTGCATTGTGGCGAACAATGCGCCCGAAGCCAGCACCGGACGGCATATCGGCACAACAATATACAAAAAAACTTTAAACGACGTACAGCCATCCATAAACGCGGATTCCTCAACCTCCTGTGACATGGACAGCATATAGGAGCGCATCAGCAGCACTGTAAAAGACAGCTGGAAAACACTGTAAGAAATGATCAGCCCGGCATGTGTGTCATAAAGATGCAGTGTCTGAAGCAATTTAAACAGTGACACAAGGTTAGCTTCCGGCGAGATCATCATTCCTCCGATGATAAACAAAAACACCAGATTTTTGCCTTTAAACTGAAAGCGGCTGACGACATAAGCAGCTAAAGCGCTGAAAAACACAGTGACAAACACAGAGACAACTGTCACGATCACGCTGTTCATAAAATATTTTCCGACACCGTATTTAAAGGCATAAGCGTAATTATCCCAGTGCCATATGCTGGGCAGCCCCCACGGATCTTTTAAAAATTCCGTATTTGTTTTCATACTGGAAATGATCATCCAGATCATAGGCAGTATGATCACTATGGCAAAAACACAGAAAAACAGGAAGATCAATATTTTCCCTGCAGAGCCCCACCAATGTTTTGACTTCATACGGATCCCCCCTATTCTTCTCCGGTATGTGAAACCTTCATCTGGATCAGCGACAGTATAAGTGTGATCACAAAAATGATCATGGCATAGGCGCTGGCCACACCCATCTCATCATTGGTGAACGCCGACCGGTACATGGCTGTCGCCAGCACTTCCGTCGCCCTTCCCGGGCCTCCGCCGGTCATCACCTGTATTTCCGTAAAAATTTTAAAACTGCCGATCACTGTAATAATGGATGTGACAAGCATGGATTCTTTCCCCATCGGCAGCGTCACATAAAAGAACCTTTTTACGGCGCCTGCGCCGTCAATTTCAGCCACCTCATAAAGTTCCCTCGGTATTTTCTGGATACCGACAAGATCCAAAAGCATACAATATCCGGTATATTGCCACTGCGAAACAAAAATACAGCAAAAAATCGCTATATTGGCATCTCCAAGCCATGTGGGCGTCACATTTTCAAAACCGATGGCGTGGATGAACGTATTCAGAAGACCTGAATTGGGATTAAAAATACATTTCCATAAAATGCCCAGCACGGACATGGAAATAAGCGACGGTAAAAACAGCACTGTACGGAAAAATTTCTGGAACTTCCGCATAAACAATTCTTCAAGGCAGGCAGCCAGCACCATAGCCAAAAGAACCTGACAAAGCACAGAAAATAATGCATACAGCACATTATTTTTTAAAATCGTAAAAAAATCTTTGTCTGTAAAAATCTGTATATAGTTATCAAACCCAACCCATTTCCTTTCCGTAGAAAAAGACACCCACTGAAACAAACTGTCTATAGCAGAACGTATCAGGGGATAATAAACAAAGACGGCAAGCCCGATGACCACCGGGGCAAGATATAAAATAATGATCTTTTTATTTTTATATACCTTCACGCATCATTCCCCCTAAAGCAGGGAGGCAGCATACACTGCCCCCTGTAAATACTTATTCCTCCTCCAATGTATGGATCTGTTCTGCTGTCGTATGGACTTCCTCCATCAGTTCTTCCGGTGTCACACTGCCGGCGATCACTTCCTGAAGACCCGGCACATAGACATCTGCCACCTGACTGTGGACATCTGAATCCAGCCAGTTGACAAAGCCATCTGCTTTATCCATCTGCTCAACAGCAAGCAGCGTGACTTCACTGGAATTTTCTTCATTATGGACGCCTTCGACTGCAGCCGGCGACGAAAGTTGAGTGATCATCTTTTCCTGCCACGGTTTGCTTGTCATTAATTTAAGAAATTCGACAGCAACTTCTGGATGCTCGCATTTACTTGAAATCATAAATCCATCAGGAGAACCTGTGATCAGATTTGTATTTCCTTTAGCGTCATCCGGCGCCGGGATCATAAACACACCTGCATCTACGCCGTTTTCTTCACAGCGGCCAAACTCAATGGCCTGCATATAAGTCATTGCCGCCTCGCCGATAAAGAAATCATTGCGCGCCATATCAAAATCCATCGCATTTGTATTTGGTGTAAAATATCCGCTGTCATTTAATGTTTTCAGCATATTCAATGCTTCCACATAACCCGGATCTGTAAATTCGCCTGTCTTATAATTATAATCCGCGGCTCTCACATCTTCCGGCACCATCATGCCGTTAAATGTGGAAATGTAATGACATGCCGCCCACGGTTCCTGATTTCCTAAAGCAAGCGGTATCAGCCCCGCGTCTTTAAATGTCTGGCATACTTCAAGGAATTCATCCCATGTTGTCGGCACTTCCACATTGTACTGCTCAAACAGCTCTTTATTGTAGACCATCATCTTACAGTCAACGCGCACCGGTACGCCATAAATTTTCCCATCACTTTCAAATGGGGACAATGATGCCGGAATAAACGAATCTTTCCACTGGCTGTCCTCATCATAATATTGTGTCAGATCAAGGACACTTCCGGCCCGCACAAATTTCTGAGCATATTCGCCGCTCCATGAAAAGAAAATATCCGGCGCATCCTCAGCGCCCAGCATCACTTTCAGTTTAGATTTATAGTCCGGGTCGCCTACATTTTCAATCTCAATTTTCACGTTCGGATGCGATGCCTCAAATTCCGCCGCAATATCTTCAAAATACGGCGCTTCATCCACATTGATCCAGTTATGGAACAATTTCAGTGTGATCTGCTCGTCACTGCTGTCTTCTGTCTCACTTCCGGAATCCTCAGCGGGCGCCTCTGTCTCCTGTCCGTCCTGCCCGCTGTCACCGGCGCTGCTGTCATTGTCCGCATTTCCCCCACATCCGGCCAGTACGGCCGACGCCATCAGCATCACTGCCAGTAAATAACTTTTCGCTTTCTTCATTACATCTACCTCCTCATATTGTATATTAATGTATACATACAATATACTATAATAATATACATTAGTCAACATATATATGTACCATTTTCATATTTCGGCATAATTCCTAATCTCATTTATTAAAAATGCACAAAAAAATGCCACCTCCTATTGAGGTGACATTCTGTTAATAAATCAGCACCTGTATTTCCGTCATAAATTCTTCTTCTTTCACTGTGTCCCGATTATCAATCTCATATAATTCAAAAGGCTCCTGTGATGACCGGATACCTTTTTGAGCCAGTTTCTCCATCATGCGATTGACCTGAACCGCATTCTGCTTATAGCTGCCCTGATAAAAACATGAGGCATATGTTCCTGCCGGCAGTTCAAAATCCCAGTTTTCCGATCCAGCCTCCAGCACAATAAACACAGAATGATAAACATTGGCAATACCTTTGCGAATATGCTCCATTGAGAAAAACGCGCCGATACTCTGGTTGCCCAGTTCTTTAATCTGATCTTCATGGGCTCTCTGCAGCTTTTTGATCACAAAATCCATTTCCTCATCTCTTGTAATATATTGATTTAAACGGACACATTTTCTGGATGGCAATGTTTCAAATTTTATTTCTCCCGGCACCGCGCGGCGAGTTGTCTCCAGTGATCCGATCCTTTCTGCAAGCAGCTTTTGTCTCCGCCGGATCTCGCAGATTTTTTCTTCCAGCAGCTGCTGCTCCTGCTGCAGCATGGACAATGTATGATCTACGCACTGTGCCTCCAAATAGTCTTTAATTTTAGCCATCGGAAAATCCAACTGCCGCAGATCACGGATTACCGTCAGCTTATACATATCCTTTAAATCATACAGTCTGTAGCCATTAGTATCTCTGCGCGGATGGAGAATGCCCAATCTTTCGTAATATCTTAAAGAATCCGTGCTGATCCCATACAGTTGAGCAATTTCATTGATTTTATAATAGTTCTTCATTTCAACCCCCAAATAGCAAAATATTTCCATAAACAGCTCTTGACCTTGGTATTATACCATAGTTTATGATAGTATCAAAGGAGGGCTTATATGCTGAAAAAATTACTGAAAAATTTACTGCAGAAATTTACAGAAGGGTTATCATGGAAAATGATGGGAGCGATTATCGTCGGTGCGGCCATTGCCACCTTTGGTGTCCATAATATTCACCAGCAGACGGCCATTACTGAAGGCGGAGTCATCGGTATGATGCTGATCATTGAACATTGGTTCCACATTCCTTCTTCAGCAATCACACCGATTTTGGATGCAGCCTGCTATTTGCTTGCTTTTAAATTCCTCGGCGGCAGCTTCCTTAAAATATCTATTATATCTACGCTGACTGTTTCCGGATTTTATAAACTTTGGGAACAGTTCCCGCCGATGCTTCCAAATTTGTCGGATTATCCGCTGATCGCTGCTGTGGCAGGCGGCATATTCGTCGGTGTCGGCGTCGGCATCATTGTCCGTCAGGGCGGTTCCAGCGGCGGCGACGACGCACTGGCGCTGACCATATCCCATCTGACACACCGCAGATTGTCTCTGGCGTATCTTTTTACCGACTTAACTGTGCTTACGCTGTCATTGACTTATATTCCATTCCAGCGTATTATTTATTCGCTTGTCACAGTGACTGTCTCATCGCTCCTGATTGACCAAGTTCAAAATCTGAGGCTTTATAAACGAAAACCAAAAACCTTTGCCGCAGAAGATGCTTAATTGAAAGAGTGACCGGATGCCTTACGGCAGGCCGGTCACTTTTTATTTTTGTAGTCATCTTTTAGTTTTTGAATTTTGCGCAGCCGCTGCACAGCCGAGGATTTCATTTTTTCTGAGATTGCCAAAATAAGAGCGTCGATCAGGATTACTGCCGATGACAGCGAATGGTATTCTTCTTTTTCACCTCTGTAAACATACAGATTGATATCCGCTCTTTGTTCACAAGGCGCGTGGAGCCGGCTTGTCAAAGCCAATGTTTTATATCCGGCGGTTTTGGCATAGTCAAGAATAAATTGTCCTTCGGCAGATACTTTTGAAAAGCTGAAAATAATCGCCAGATCGCCCTCCTGTGCGTGGGCAATGCCTTCCACCACTTCGGAACCGCCCGAAGGCACCAGCGCTGTATCTAATCCGAGACGGCGCAGACGGAAAAATAAAAGTTCTGCTGCCGCAGCGGATGCATTTTTAGCATGAATGTAAATACGTTTTGCAGACATAATAGCCTCTGCAGCCGCATTAAACTGTTCAGAATTCAGATGATCCAGTGTCTTTGCCGCACATTCCTGCTGAAATGAAAACCATTTGGCAACATCAAAAGACGTGTCTTTGAGCAATGTTCCCGCAATCTTTCCCGCAGCGCCTCTGCCAGACTTTTTCCCCACAATATCGCTTTTCATTTCTTTAAAATCGTGATATCCCATATGTCTGGCAAATCTTGAAATTGTGGCTTCAGAAACCTGAAGATGCTGTGCCAGCTGGCCGATGCTCATAAATAAAAAGTCGTCCGTATGGTTTTCTATAAATTCCATAATAAGCAGATCGGATTTTGTCCATTTCATCTGCGTATTTTCCATAAATAATGACATCTTTGCCTCCCTTTTTACGCATTGAGGAGCACTGATACATAATCGCCGCCGCAGGCATAAATCTCTTTCAATGCTTTTTTCAGCAGACCTGCTGTTTCTACTTTATTGGCCGCATTTTCAGAAATATGGATTTCATAAGCGCCGCTGCTCATTTTTTGGTAAAGCTGCTCCAAAGTGCGGATATCTTGACCGAACATCGTGCTGATACAGCCATACTGCACACCTTGATGAGTATCGCTTCCCCCAACTACAGGAATATTTAATTTTTTTCCCATATCATAGGTCAATGTTTCTGTCCTGTGCGCATCCTGTGCTACATCTTTGCCATTCAGATCAAGAAAATCAAGCCGTGCCAGCTGCCTCTTTGGCAGCTTGGGAATATTGCTGCCTTCACGGAACGGATGAGCCGCCCCGACAATGAGATGATATTTTGAAAATAAATCCATCAGCGCTTCAAAAGGCAGAAAATTTTCTTTTTCTTTATGAAACGCCAAACGCTCATTCAATTCCAAAATCTGCTCCGGTACGCCAAGACATAATATATGGCCGCCTTCAGCAATATCCGTTTCCATGCCTGTAAAGATGCGAAGACCGTCCGGATTTTTCAAGCTGTCTCCGTCTCTTGAGCATCGACGTATGACATACTGATACATTTCATCAAACTGAAGTGTATTAAAATGTTCCGTCAGACAAATGGCATCAAGACCAGCTTTTTTAGCTTCCTGAAACATCCAGTCCGTATAGACTTCTGAAAACGGCAGTTTTTTTGCCAACTTTCCATGGGAATGAAAATCTATCTTCATTCTAATGCCTCCTCAAATTAAAGTTGATATAAATACGATTATCGAAATCCATAAAAATGACAAGGCTAAAAAGAGCAGGTCATTATACGTAACTTTCAGCGACTCAAGTTTCATTTTTTTGACTTCTTTATTCACTGCCGCATAACGATAACCTTTGATTTCCAATGCTTCCACTGTGGTCCGGGATCTTTTTGCCGTGTTGAGCATCAGAGGATAAAAAGACTGCATGATTACCCTGACCTGATAAATCAAATAACGGACTTTTCCAAAAAAAGTCTCTGTCTCAGGCGCACTGCCTCTGAGACGGTAAGATAACAGTACATTCTGAAATTCCTCCATCAGCATCGGCAGCATCCGGTAGGCATATGAAATAGAAAACGATAATTTTTCCGGACATCCGAACCACATCAGCCCGTTGGAAAGCCTGTCCGGATCCAATCCTGAAAATACGGTGATCGATGCCAGAGAAACTGTAGCTACTTTCAGTGTCAGGATAAGGAGGGGAAGTACAGTCGATGCATCGCCGCCAAACAGCAGAGAAACTATAAATAAATATCCGGTCTGTGAAAATACGCCAAGTGCAAACAATACGATAACCAATCCTGCAACTCTTGCCATCAGTGTGGTCACTGTAACAATCGCGAAACATCCCAGCAGGAAAATAACATTTCCCGAAAACCATGGAACAAGTGCAAAAAACAGATACCACACAAACAAAATCCGCGGATCCAATTTGGCAATGACTGTATCGTCATTGCCGTATGCGTTTTTCAACACCTGGTTTCTGAGAAAATCAATGGAAAATTTATCTAAAATACTTTCTGAGAGTTTCTTTACCATACTTGTCTTCCTCCAAAACAATCTAAAAACTCATCTACAGTATAGCACATTGCCTGCGGGTTCAGCGCCTGACCCATGGTAAATATTTCCGGCGGCCGGATGCCGGCTGTCTGCACCACGGTCTGATCTGCGAAAATTTCATCACGGCTGCCGTCTCCGATAACTTTGCCGCCGCATAAAACAATGATGCGCTGTGCCCATTCGCACACAAGCTGCATATCATGCGTTGCGATCAGCACCGTTTTCGTAATTTCCTTCATATCGTTCAGCGTCCGCATCACTTCTTTTCTCGTTGCAATATCCAGATTGGCTGTCGGCTCATCCAAAAGCAGAATCTCAGGATTTAAAGCCACACCGATAGCAAGACTGGCCCGCCGCATCTGCCCGCCGGACAGCAGACGTCCGTCTCTATTTCTCAAATCTGTCAGACGAAACCGCTCAAGCAGGGCATCTGTTCGAGCCTTCCAGTCTTCATGTCCCCGCACCTGCATCGCATAGGCAATATCCGCTTCTATGGAATCTTTGATAAACATATCTTCCGGATTTTGATAAACAAGGGAAACATATTTGGACAACTGCTCCGGCTTTGTATTTTTTACATCTTTATCTTTCAAAATCACTCTGCCGTCAGTCGGTTTAAGAAGTCCTGTCATCAGTTTCATCATCGTCGACTTTCCGGCGCCATTTGAACCGACAACCGCGATTTTTTCTCCTTCAAACAATTCCAGATTAAAGTGTTCAAAAACCTTTTTCGGCTCATCTTTAACCGAACGATACATCACAGAAACATCTTTGTATACTGCCGATGTTTCTTTCGCGCTTTGATCTTTCCGCCGTTCCTCCCCAAAACCATGTTTGAAACTCAGTGTTTTAAACGCTTCCAACCCTTCTTCTACTGTCACCGGCAGATTGTCTGAGGCTTGAATGAGGCCCATGCTGCACAGTTTATGCGCCGCAATCGTAATCTGAGGCGGAAATATATTGGAAGTCATCAGTTCTTCCACTCGGCTCAGCGCTTCCCCTGCAGGAAGCTTCCATGCTGCCGAGCCGTCTTTAAGCAAAATCACATGCTTACAGTAATTGGCAATATATTCCGTATGATGTTCGATAACGATAATTGTTTTCTTGTATTCCTCATTCAGCTTTTTAAGAATTTCATAAATAAGATCCGCATGATGGGGATCCAGCTGCGCGATCGGTTCATCCAATATGAGTACATCAGGCCTCAGCGACAGCGCTCCGGCCAAGGCCAGCAAATGAGTCTGGCCGCCGGACAGCTGCCATATATAATCATTTTCCCTGCCTGACAGTCCGCACTGTGCCAATGCCTCCACAGCTCTTTCTTTATAGTCTTTCATAGCATAATTCATGCAGGCATAAGAAGCATCATCAAGCACTGTCGGACGAACAATTTGATTTTCAAAATCCTGATAAACATAGCCGACTTTCATTGCCAAACTTCCGATATCGGTTTTGAGTGTATCCAATCCTCCGGCAATGACAGTTCCTTCAAATTCGCCCGCGATAAAATGAGGAATCAGGCCGTTCATGACTTTGCACAAGGTTGATTTTCCACAGCCATTATTGCCTACAAGGGCGACAAAGTCGCCCTCTTCTATGTCTATATTTACATTTTTTAATGTGGGAGTATCTGCTCCCGGATAAGTGAATGTCAGATTTTTTATTTCGATACTGTTCATGCTTTTCCACTCTGAGTATTTACGGATTCTGTTCTCTTTTTAATCACAACAATCATAAGGACCGCGATCACCGCTGCGATAATCATTCCGACAGCCAACGCGGTGGTACTTCCTGCCCACTGCGCTTCCCAATCAATAATGGCCATATCGCTTTCTGCCATCATTTCCGCGCCGATGGCAACTGCAAAAGCAGCCAAAGAACAGACAATAACTTTCAAATTGATCGGTTCAAGTGCGGTCTTTTCTGTACGAGGCTGCATGCCCAGCAGCGGCTCTATTTTTCCGTACAGCTTCGGTACTAAGAACAATGTCGGCAGCATGCAGAACAAAATACCCGAAAACAATACGTCATTCAAAAATGCAAATCCTTCTGTTGCAAAAACACTCTCCGGAAGTCCCGGTACTGCTTCAAAATCCTGAACAGCAAACTGTACCTTTAAAATGTCCACGACCGTGCCAAGGAACTGCTGGATAATCACCCCGCCAATGGCTGCAGCAGCAACAACTTTTCTGTTTTTCGGATTCTTTACAAGTCTTCCTGCAATGTACACGCCAATCGTAACTGTAATAAATTTCTCCAGTTCCCCGAGACCGCCAAACTGTCCGAGCATAATCTCACTAAATACAAGCTCACCGGTCGCAGCGCCAAGGGCGGCCGACATCGGGTCAAAAAGCATGGCAAGCACTAACGGAATGAACAAAAAATATTCTACTGAAAATTCAACAATGCCCACCTGAAATGAAGGTATCAATTCCGTAAACAGTGTTGCCAGTCCGTAAAGAGACATTGACAAAACAAAAACCATCAGTTTCTGCGACTGTGTCGCCGTTTGTTTCCTTTCCATAACAAAACCTCCTGTAAAATCATTTCTTAACTTACAAATTTATCTTAACAGGAGATTGTAAAAAATATTACCATTCAACAGTTAAATGAAAGTAAATTTTCATTTAACTGACCGGCTAAACAGTATATTAGTATCAAAAAAGGGCCTGCCTTACGGCAAGCCCTTTTATTTATCGTGATTTCAATTATTCGATAATTGTAGCAACACGGCCTGATCCTACTGTACGTCCGCCTTCACGAATAGCGAATGTAAGACCCTGTTCCATAGCGATTGGGTGGATCAGTTCGATTGTCATTTCTACGTTATCACCAGGCATGCACATTTCTGTACCTTCTGGAAGATTTACAACACCTGTGATGTCTGTTGTTCTGAAGTAGAACTGTGGACGGTAGTTGTTGAAGAATGGTGTATGACGGCCACCTTCATCTTTTGTTAATACGTAAACCTGAGCTGTAAATTTCTTGTGTGGGTGTACTGAACCCGGTTTAGCGAGAACCTGTCCTCTTTCGATTTCATTTCTCTGAACACCACGAAGTAAGCAACCGATGTTGTCACCAGCCTGAGCTTCATCAAGAAGTTTACGGAACATTTCAACACCTGTAACAACAACTTTACGGCTTTCTTCTTTAACACCAACGATTTCAACTTCATCAGATACATGAAGAACACCACGTTCTACTCTACCTGTAGCAACTGTACCACGGCCTGTGATAGAGAATACGTCTTCGACTGGCATTAAGAATGGCTTGTCAATTGGTCTTTCTGGATTTGGTACCCAGTTATCTACTGCTTCCATTAATTCAAGGATCTTGTCGCCCCATTCGCCTGAAGGATCTTCAAGAGCTTTAAGAGCAGAACCACGGATAATCGGTGTATCATCTCCCGGGAATTCATATTCGTTAAGGAGTTCACGAATTTCCATTTCTACTAATTCAAGTAATTCTTCATCGTCAACCATATCACATTTGTTCATGAATACAACGATGTAAGGAACACCTACCTGACGGCTTAACAGGATGTGCTCTCTTGTCTGAGCCATAACACCGTCTGTAGCTGCTACTACAAGGATAGCGCCATCCATCTGAGCTGCACCTGTGATCATGTTCTTAACGTAGTCAGCATGTCCCGGGCAGTCAACGTGTGCATAATGTCTGTTTGGTGTTTCATATTCAACATGAGCTGTAGAGATTGTGATACCACGTTCTCTTTCTTCCGGAGCTTTATCGATATTTTCGAAAGCAACAGCTTCACCTGTGCCGTATCTCTCATGAAGAGTTTTTGTGATTGCAGCTGTTAAAGTTGTTTTACCATGGTCAACGTGTCCAATGGTACCAATATTACAATGTGGTTTCGTTCTCTCAAACTTAGCTTTTGCCATTTTAAACGTCCTCCTTAATTTCCTTATTGGATAATAATATTCGTTTGGCTAGAATCCATTATATTGTATTTCCAATAAATATTCAAGCCTAATTTCTCGATTTCTTTAAACATTATTTAGTCTTTGCAGCAAGTACTTTTTCCTGTACAGACTTCGGAACTTGCTCATATTTCTCGAAGAACATTGAGTAGTTACCGCGGCCCTGTGTTCTGGAACGCAAGTCTGTTGCATAACCAAACATCTCTGCAAGCGGAACATATGCTTTAATAATCTTGCCGCCGCCAACATCATCCATACCTTCGATACGTCCGCGACGAGAGTTAATATCACCGATAACATCGCCCATGTATTCTTCAGGCATTGTAACTTCCACTTTCATAATCGGCTCAAGAAGTACCGGATTGCCTTTCTTCATCGCATCTTTAAATGCCAAAGAACCGGCAATGTGGAATGCCATTTCAGATGAGTCGACTTCATGATAGGAACCGTCATAAACATTTGCATGGACACCGAGTACAGGGAATCCGCCAAGCACACCGGCTTTTGCAGCTTCTTCAATACCTTCGCCGACAGCTGGAATATATTCTTTCGGAATAGCACCGCCGACAACTGTAGATTCAAACTTGAATGTTTCTTCACCATTTGGATCCATCGGTGTAAATTTAACTTTACAATGACCATACTGACCACGACCACCGGACTGTTTTGCATATTTACTGTCAACTTCGACCGGTTTTGTAAATGTTTCTTTATATGCAACCTGAGGCGCGCCGACATTTGCTTCGACTTTAAATTCACGCATCAGTCTGTCTACGATAATTTCAAGGTGGAGCTCACCCATACCTGCGATGATTGTCTGACCTGTTTCCTGATCTGTATGTGCTCTGAATGTCGGGTCTTCTTCTGCAAGTTTTGCTAAAGCTTCGCCTAATTTACCCTGACCTGCTTTTGTCTTCGGCTCGATAGCAAGCTCGATAACCGGTTCAGGGAATTCCATAGATTCAAGAATTACCGGATGCTGTTCATCACAGATTGTATCACCTGTTGTTGTTACTTTGAAGCCTACTGCAGCGGCGATATCACCTGAATAAACTTTGTCCAGTTCGTGTCTCTTGTTGGCGTGCATCTGTAAGATACGTCCGACACGTTCTTTTTTATCTTTTGTTGAGTTGTATACATATGAACCGGAATTCATTGTACCTGAATAAACTCTGAAGAATGCCAGCTTACCTACAAACGGGTCAGCCATAATCTTGAATGCCAGAGCTGAGAACGGTTCATCATCAGAAGAATGTCTCTCAATCTCATTACCATCCATATCTACACCCTTGATCGGAGGGATGTCGATTGGTGACGGCAGGTATTCAATAATCGCATCAAGCAGCTTCTGAACACCTTTGTTTCTGTACGCTGAACCGCAGCATACAGGAACTGCTGTACATTCGCATGTTGCTTTTCTTAAAACTTTTTTCAGTTCTTCATTGGATGGTTCTTCACCTTCAAGATACTGCATCATTAAATCATCATCTAATTCGCAGATCTTTTCAACCAAATCTGTTCTGTAAAGTTCTGCTTCTTCCTGCATATCTTCCGGAATATCAACGATTGAAATATCTTCGCCTTTTTCATCATTATAGATGTAAGCTTTCATCTCAAACAAATCGATAATTCCTTTGAATTCATCTTCCTTACCAATAGGAAGCTGTACAGGAATCGCATTTTTTCCTAATCTTGTCTTAATCTGTTCTACTGCGTTATAGAAGTTTGCACCTAAAATATCCATCTTGTTGATGAAAGCCATTCTAGGTACGTTGTAAGTATCAGCCTGACGCCATACGTTTTCGGACTGTGGTTCTACACCGCCTTTAGCACAGAAAACACCAACGGCACCATCAAGTACACGCAGTGAACGTTCAACTTCTACTGTAAAGTCGACGTGTCCCGGAGTATCAATGATGTTGATACGATGTTCCAGTGCACCCGGCTTTGGCTTACAGTTTTCCTGTTCGGTCCAGTGGCATGTTGTCGCTGCTGAAGTGATTGTGATACCTCTTTCCTGCTCCTGTTCCATCCAGTCCATGGTTGCAGTACCTTCATGAGTATCACCAATTTTATAGTTTACACCAGTATAATATAAGATACGCTCTGTCAATGTCGTCTTACCGGCATCGATATGAGCCATAATACCGATATTTCTGGTTCTCTCTAATGGATATTCTCTACCAGCCAAGGATAATTCCTCCTTATTTTACTTATGAAGCTAAACAGCCGCCCTTGCCTGCATTACCATCTGTAATGAGCAAATGCTTTGTTGGCCTCTGCCATTTTGTGCATTTCTTCTTTCTTTTTAACAGAAGCGCCTGTGTTGTTTGCCGCATCCATTAATTCGTTGGCAAGTCTGTCAACCATTGTCTTCTCACCGCGCTTGCGTGAATATAATGTCAGCCAGCGAAGTGCTAAAGCCTGTCTTCTGTCCGGTCTTACCTCGATCGGTACCTGATATGTCGCACCACCGATACGTCTTGCCTTTACTTCAAGTACAGGCATAATATTGTTCATTGCTTCTTCAAATACTTCCAAAGCATCTTTGCCCGTCTTCTCTGCAACAGTTTCAAAAGCGCCGTAAACGATTTTCTGAGCTACGCCCTTTTTACCGTCAAGCATGATGTTGTTGATCAGCTTTGTTACGATTTTGCTGTTGTAGATCGGGTCTGCTAATACGTCTCTTTTCTGGATATGTCCTTTTCTTGGCACGTTACTTCCCTCCTTAATATGTGCTGACAGCCTTTCGGCCCGCCGCTTTTAATTCTTCGGTACTCACATTGTCACCTTTCGGTGTGATACTGATGTGTTCGCGCTCGATGTGTACATTTATATAAACCGTTAATGGTCAAAATAATGCTACATTCGCCGCTCTAGTATCAAATTTAAGAAACCTGATTATTTTTTATCTTTTGGTCTCTTAGCGCCGTATTTTGAACGTGCCTGACGTCTCTTGGCAACACCGGCTGTATCCAGTGTACCTCTGATGATATGGTATCTTGTACCTGGTAAGTCTTTAACACGTCCGCCTCTGATCAGAACAACGCTATGTTCCTGTAAATTATGTCCTTCGCCCGGGATATAGCTTGTTACTTCGATTCCGTTTGATAAACGAACTCTGGCGATCTTTCTGAGCGCTGAATTAGGCTTCTTAGGAGTTGCTGTCTTAACTGCCGTACAAACACCTCTTTTTTGTGGTGATGACATATCAAGGCTCTTTTTGTGCAGAGAGTTGTAGCTCTTCTGGAGCGCTGGTGCAGTAGATTTCTTTTCAACAGTCTGTCTTCCTTTTCTTACTAACTGGTTAAATGTTGGCATTATTTTCACCTCCTGTGATATTGTTAAAAGTAATCGTGTATCGACAGCTTCCTTTCTTACACAACAAGAAAACGCCTGCCGCCGCACACTTATTCAGTATATCAACTGTTTTTTCGCTTGTCAATGGCTTTTTCCATATTATTTCTTTATTGCCGTATTTTAAACACTGCTAAGGCATTATTTTGAAAAAGAGGATCGGCAGTCTGCCAATCCTCTTTCTATATATAATGGAAGTGTATTATTCCTCGGAATCATCGTCCGGTTCATCAATGATGTCGATTTCTTCATTATCATCATCGATTTCTTCGTCTGCTTCTTCTTCAGAAGCCTCCTGCTGTGCCCTCTGTTTTTTCTCTTCCATTTCTCTATAATATTCTTCCTGAAGCTGAGCTTCTTTCTTGGCGCGCATCTGCTCCTCAAAAGCGGCATCGGTATCCAGCTTAATATTTCTGTAGCGCTTCATACCTGTACCAGCCGGAATCAGCTTACCGATCAATACATTTTCTTTCAGACCGATCAGAGGATCAACCTTACCTTTAATCGCAGCTTCTGTCAGAACCTTTGTTGTTTCTTGGAACGAAGCCGCAGACAGGAAGGAATTTGTCGCCAGAGAAGCTTTCGTGATACCAAGCATAATCTGTGTGCCCTCTGCAGGCGCCTTGCCCTGTTCTTTAAGATTTTCATTAATCTCTTCAAAATCAAGGACATCAACAAGTGTACCCGGCAGATATTCTGTATCTCCGCTGGATTCGATACGAATTTTCTTGAGCATCTGACGCACAATAACTTCAACGTGCTTATCATTAATTTCAACACCCTGAAGACGATATACACGCTGTACCTCACGGATCATATAGTCTTGTACTGCACGGATACCTTTGATCTTTAACAGGTCATGCGGATTAATGCTACCTTCTGTCAGTTCATCGCCGGCCTCAATCGTTGCGCCGTCTGTCACTTTAATACGTGAACCGTAAGGGATTAAATATGCCTTTGTCTCGCCTGTTTCATTATTTGTTACAATAACCTCGCGCTTCTTCTTAGTATCCTTAATTGTAGCAAGACCGCCGAATTCAGCAATAATTGCAAGGCCTTTCGGTTTTCTTGCCTCGAAAAGTTCTTCAACACGAGGAAGACCCTGAGTGATATCATCGCCGGCAACACCGCCTGTATGGAATGTACGCATCGTCAGCTGTGTACCAGGCTCGCCGATGGACTGAGCGGCAATAATACCGACAGCTTCACCGACCTGAACAGCCTGACCGGTTGCCATGTTGGCGCCATAACATCTGGAGCATACACCGATATGTGAACGGCAGGAAAGTACGGTACGGATTCTGACCCGGGTAATACCTGTCTTCGCAACTCTGGCAGCACGCTTCGGCGTAATCATATGATTTGCTTTTACAAGTACTTCTCCGGTTTCAGGATCAATAATATCATCTGCGGCATAACGGCCGGTCATACGTTCTTCAAGACTTTCAATCATTTCACGTCCGTCTGTAAATGCTTCAATCCACATACCCGGAATCTTGTCGCTGCCTTCACAGCAGTCTGTTTCACGTATAATTAAATCCTGTGAAACATCGACAAGACGTCTCGTCAGATAACCGGAGTCCGCTGTACGCAGCGCTGTATCGGAAAGACCTTTGCGGGCGCCATGGGCGGAAATAAAGTATTCCAATACATCCAGACCTTCACGGAAGTTTGACTTGATCGGAAGTTCGATGGCACGGCCCGATGTATCAGCCATAAGACCACGCATACCTGCCAGCTGTTTAATCTGCTGGTTGGAACCACGGGCGCCGGAATCGGCCATCATGTAAATATTATTATACTTATCCAAGTTCGACAGCAATGCCTCTGTAATCTTATCATCGGCATTCTTCCATGTTTCAATAACTGCTTTGTATCTTTCTTCGTCTGTTACAAGACCGCGGCGGAAATTCCTTGTAATCTTTTCAATCGTCTTTTCAGCACCTGCGATCAATTCTTTCTTTGCTTCCGGCACAGTCATATCGGCGATGGATACGGTAATACCGCTGATCGTCGAATATTTGTAGCCGATTGCTTTAATATCATCAAGCACTTCTGCCGTTTTTGTCGCACCGTGGGTGTTAATACATTTATCAATGATTTTCTTTAACTGCTTTTTGCCAACAAGGAAATCAATTTCCGGCACAAGAGCATTTTCGCGGACAGAACGATCAACAAAACCGAGATCCTGAGGAATGATTTCATTAAACAACATTCTTCCCAGTGTTGTCTGAATTGTTCCTGTAATCTTTTCACCTTCGAATTCCGCTTCCCGGCGCACATTAATGATGGACTGCAGTGTAATGACTTTATTCACATAAGCAAGCAGCGCTTCATTAACATTTTTAAAGTATTTGCCCTCGCCCGGATCGCCCGGTTTATCCAGAGTCAAATAATAAATACCGAGAACCATATCCTGTGAAGGTACGGCAACCGGCGCGCCGTCAGAAGGTTTTAACAGGTTGTTCGGTGACAGCAACAGGAAACGGCATTCTGCCTGTGCTTCTACAAACAACGGTACATGGACGGCCATCTGGTCGCCGTCGAAGTCGGCATTATAAGCTGTACAAACAAGCGGATGCAGCTTAATCGCTTTACCTTCAACAAGTACCGGCTCAAACGCCTGAATACCCAGTCTGTGAAGTGTCGGGGCACGGTTTAACATTACCGGATGTTCTTTAATCACATCTTCCAGCACATCCCATACTTCCGGCTGAAGTCTTTCTACCATTTTCTTTGCTGATTTAATATTATGCGCAAGGCCGCCTGAAACGAGCTCTTTCATAACGAAAGGCTTAAACAGCTCGATGGCCATTTCCTTTGGCAGACCGCACTGATATATTTTAAGTTCAGGACCGACAACGATAACCGAACGTCCTGAATAGTCGACACGCTTTCCGAGCAGATTCTGACGGAAACGCCCCTGTTTACCTTTCAGCATATCGGACAGAGACTTTAATGCTCTGTTGCCCGGGCCTGTGACCGGACGGCCGCGGCGGCCGTTGTCGATCAGGGCATCGACTGCTTCCTGAAGCATACGTTTCTCATTACGGACGATGATGTCCGGAGCTCCAAGCTCAAGAAGTCTCTTCAAACGGTTATTTCTGTTAATAATACGGCGGTACAGATCATTTAAATCGGAAGTTGCGAAACGTCCGCCATCCAGCTGTACCATCGGACGGATATCCGGAGGGATAACCGGAATCACATCAAGAATCATCCATTCAGGACGGTTGCCTGAACTTCTGAATGCTTCCACAACTTCAAGACGTTTGATAATTCTCGCACGCTTCTGTCCGGAAGAATCCTTCAGCTGCTTCGTCAGTTCGGCAGCATCTTTGTCAAGATCAATCTGCATCAGCAATTCTTTGATAGATTCGGCGCCCATACCGACACGGAATGTGTTGCCGTATTTGTCATAGGCATCACGGTATTCTTTTTCAGAAAGCACCTGCTTTACCTGAAGATCTGTGTTACCTTTATCCAAAACAATATACGAAGCGAAGTACAGCACCTTTTCCAGATTTCTCGGAGAGACATCCAGAATCAGACCAAGGCGGCTTGGAATGCCCTTAAAGTACCAGATGTGGGATACAGGAGCCGCAAGTTCGATATGCCCCATTCTTTCCCTTCTGACACTGGCTTTTGTTACCTCAACGCCGCAGCGGTCACAGATCACACCTTTATAGCGGATCTTTTTATATTTACCGCAGTGACACTCCCAGTCCTTGCTCGGACCGAAAATTCTTTCGCAGAACAAACCATCTTTTTCTGGTTTGAGTGTTCTATAGTTAATTGTCTCCGGTTTCTTTACTTCACCGTGAGACCATTCTCTGATTTTATCCGGAGAAGCCAGACCAATCTTGATGGCGTCAAACGTCATCGGCTGATAAGTTTCTCCGCTACTCTTAATATCCGGCATTAAACGGCACTCCTTTCCTTAGTCTAAATCATGCTCATCTTCACTGAAATCGACATCATCTGAACTCTCATCGACATCAACGAATTCATCATTTTCAAGTACCTGCTGTTTATAGCCGTGTTCAGCAAACTCGTCGCTATCATAATAAGCCGGACCGTCATGTCCTTCCATAAATGATGCCAGTTCTTCATCGCCGTAATCTGTCGATTCGCCGATTTCAACTTCAGTCTGGTCATCACGCAATACACGGACATCAAGCGCCAGTGACTGCAGCTCTTTAAGAAGAACCTTAAAGGATTCCGGAATACCCGGTTCAGAGATATTATCACCTTTGATAATCGCTTCGTAAGTCTTCACACGTCCTGTCACATCATCGGACTTGAAGGTCAGGATTTCCTGAAGTGTATAAGA
This sequence comes from Candidatus Scybalocola faecipullorum, assembly GCA_018716485.1. Classification (GTDB taxonomy): domain Bacteria; phylum Bacillota; class Clostridia; order Lachnospirales; family Lachnospiraceae; genus Scybalocola_A; species Scybalocola_A faecipullorum. The sequence goes on along the minus strand of DVJY01000026.1, from coordinate 19,369 downwards.
TGCACCGTAAGCTTCCAGTGCCCAAACTTCCATCTCACCGAAACGCTGTCCGCCGAACTGTGCTTTACCGCCCAGAGGCTGCTGTGTAACAAGTGAGTACGGGCCTGTGGAACGTGCATGGATCTTATCATCAACAAGGTGATGCAGTTTGAGATAGTGCATGAAACCAATCGTTACAGGACGGTCAAATTCCTCGCCTGTACGGCCGTCGCGCAGCTGCACCTTACCGGTACGATTGATCGGCACGCCTTTCCACTCTTCTCTGTGCGCCTTGTTGACATCCAAGTATTCATACACACCCGGATCCAACTGATCTTTCCATTTATCTGTAAATTCTTCCCATGTACTATTGGCATAATCATTTGCCAGTTCAAGGGTATCCATAATATCATTTTCATTTGCACCGTTAAAAATCGGTGTCTCAATCTTAAAGCCAAGAACCTCAGCCGCAAGAGAAAGATGAACTTCCAGCACCTGTCCGATGTTCATACGTGAAGGCACGCCCAGAGGGTTCAGCACAATATCCAGAGGGCGTCCGTTTGGCAGGAACGGCATATCTTCTACAGGAAGCACACGGGAAACGACACCCTTGTTTCCGTGACGTCCGGCCATCTTATCGCCGACAGAAATCTTACGTTTCTGAGCAATATAAACACGCACACACTGATTTACGCCCGGTGACAGTTCATCACCGTTTTCTCTTGTAAATACTTTGGCATCAAGAATAATACCATAATCGCCGTGAGGCACTTTCAAAGATGTGTCGCGGACTTCACGGGCTTTTTCGCCGAAAATCGCACGCAGCAATCTTTCCTCTGCAGTCAGTTCGGTCTCGCCTTTCGGCGTAACCTTGCCGACAAGAATATCTCCGGCACGCACTTCGGCGCCGACACGGATAATACCGCGCTCGTCAAGATTTTTCAGAGCATCATCGCCGACACCCGGAACATCTCTCGTAATTTCTTCCGGTCCCAGCTTTGTATCTCTTGCTTCCGCTTCATACTCAGCAATGTGGATTGATGTATACACATCTTCCTGAACAAGACGTTCACTTAATAAGACGGCGTCCTCGAAGTTGTAGCCTTCCCATGTCATAAAGCCGATCAGCGGATTTTTGCCCAATGCAAGTTCGCCATTGTAAGTTGAAGGACCGTCGGCAATGACATCGCCGGCATTGACATGCTCGCCTTTAAACACGATCGGTCTCTGGTTGTAGCATGCTCCTTGGTTGCTTCCGATAAATTTCTGTAATTTATAGCGGTCTTTTCCGCCTTCGTCTGCTTTGATCACAATCTCATTGGAAGCGGAAATTTCAACAGTTCCGGCACGTTTTGCCAATACACACACACCGGAGTCTACGGCCGCTTTAGCTTCCATACCTGTGCCGACCACCGGTGAATCTGTAAGCATCAAAGGCACTGCCTGACGCTGCATGTTGGAGCCCATGAGTGCACGGTTGGCATCATCGTTTTCAAGGAAAGGAATCATCGATGTTGCCACAGAAAATACCATTCGAGGAGAAACGTCCATCAAGTCTACTCTTGATTTAGGGAACGTGGTTGTTTCCTCGCGGAAACGGCCGGAAATATCATTGTGTACGAAATAACCGTTCTCATCAAGCGGCTCATTGGCCTGTGCGACTCTGAAATTATCTTCTTCATCTGCTGTCAGATAAATAACATCATCTGTGACGCGCGGATTTTTCGGATCTGTTTTATCCAATTTTCTGTAAGGCGCCTCAATAAAACCATACTCATTGATTCTTGCATAAGAAGCCAGTGAGTTGATAAGACCGATGTTCGGACCTTCAGGCGTCTCGATCGGACACATTCTGCCGTAGTGAGAATAGTGTACGTCGCGGACCTCGAATCCGGCACGGTCTCTGGACAGACCGCCCGGTCCCAATGCAGACAGACGGCGTTTATGTGTCAGCTCTGACAGCGGGTTGTTCTGGTCCATAAACTGGGACAGCTGGGAACTTCCAAAAAATTCCTTAACTGCTGCTGTCACCGGTTTAATATTGATCAGCGACTGCGGTGAAATACCTTCCAGATCCTGTGTTGTCATACGTTCACGCACAACTCTTTCCATTCTGGAAAGACCGATGCGGTACTGGTTCTGAAGCAGTTCGCCGACAGCTCTGATACGGCGGTTGCCCAAGTGGTCAATATCATCATTGGTACCTACGCCGTATTCCAGATGCATATTGTAGTTAATAGAAGCAAAAATGTCTTCCTTTGTAATATGCATCGGCACAAGATCATGAACTCTGCGCTTAATTGCTGTTTTAATATCTTCAATATCGGTATTTTCTTCAAGAATCTCAGCCAATACCGGATAATATACTTTTTCATGAACGCCCAGTTCCTCAGGATCTGCGTCCACAAATGCACCAAGGTCTACAGCCATATTGGAAAGGATCTTAACGACCTTTTCCTCTGTCTGGATAAATACTGCCGGAATTGCGGCATTTTGTATTTTATCAGCCAACTCCGCTGTTACGACTGTTTCTGCTTCTGCGATAATCTCACCGGTTGTCGTATCGACAACATCTTCTGCCAGAGGGAACCCTGTAATACGTTTTCTTAATGCCAGTTTTTTATTGAATTTGTAGCGTCCGACCTTTGCAAGATCGTACCGTCTCGGATCAAAGAACATGGCATTGATCAGGCTTTCAGCACTCTCTACGGAAAGCGGCTCGCCCGGACGGATCTTCTTATATAATTCCAGAAGACCTTCTTCGTAATTGGTTGCCGTATCCTTCGTCAAACTGCCGTACAATTTCGGCTCCTCACCAAACAGGTCAAAAATCTCCTGATTCGTACCTACACCCAGTGAACGGATCAGCACTGTGATCGGCACTTTTCTTGTACGGTCAACACGCACATAAAACACATCGTTGGAATCTGTTTCATATTCCAGCCATGCACCCCTGTTCGGAATCACTGTTGCCGAATATAATGTCTTTCCCAGCTTATCGTGAGCAATATCATAATAAATGCCCGGTGAACGCACAAGCTGGCTGACAATAACACGCTCTGCACCATTGATCACGAAAGTACCTGTTTCTGTCATCAACGGCAGGTCGCCCATAAAAATTTCATGTTCATTAATTTCATCTGTTTCTTTATTGATCAGACGGACTCTGACTTTCAAAGGCGCAGCATATGTTGCGTCGCGTTCTTTACATTCTTCGATGGAATACTTCACATCGTTTTCACACAATGTAAAATCTGTAAATTCCAAACTCAAATGACCGCTGTAGTCCGCGATTGGAGAGATATCTTCAAAAACTTCTTTAAGGCCTTTACTGATGAACCAGTCATAAGAATCTTTTTGAACTTCGATCAAATTCGGCATCTCAAGAACTTCTCTCTGACTGGAATAACTCATCCTGACATTTCTGCCATTCTTTACCGGTTTAATTCTACCGCTATTCATTAACGTTTTTCACCCCTTAATGTGGTATGCGAGTTACTATAGATACACGGAGTTTTGGGCAAAACAGCCCATGTCTCCACAATAATTGCATCTTAGTATGATAGCACAAATTTAAGGGGTGTGTCAATAGATGTTATGCAATATTTTCCTTTGTTTTTTTCAGCCGTATCATATGCCAGCTGTGCTTTTCCAAAACTGCCGTCAGACGGCCTCCGTCAATTAACGCGCCATCTCCTGTTTTCGGCATTACGCGATTCGGATTTTTCTCGGTATTTTCCGCCTTTAAATCATCGTCTGACATCAAAATATGTTCTTCTACACTGTAACCCGGAAATTGACGCAGATCGCATGTAATTTCCAGATTTTCGGAAAGACTTCTGTTTACTGCAAATAATGTCAGCGCGTCGCCGTCATCATTTGCCACAAACACCGCATCGGCCATACTGACATCTCCGTATGTTTTACTCTCATATTTTGGCGCCTGAATTATTGTATTCAGGACCGTCCCTCGTCCGTAAAGGCTTGTATACATATACGGGTAAAAAATTGTCTGACACCATGCGCCTGTTTCAGATGTCATGATCGGAGCAATCACATTAACAAGCTGCGCCATACAGGCAATTTTCAATCTGTCCGCATGCCGGAGCATTGTGATAAGCATACTTCCCACAAGCAGAGCATCTTCAAAATTATAAACATCTTCCAGCTGATGCGGCGCCTGTACCCACTTCGGCAGCGCACGATCCGCTTCGTCAGAATGATACCATACGTTCCATTCATCAAGAGATAAATGAATCTGCTTTTTACTGCGTTTTTTTGCTTTTACACAGTCACAGATTGCGGTTACTGCCTGTATAAATGCATCCAAACCTGCGCTGCTTGCCAGATAATCTGCCGTATCTCCATCGCGATTTCCATAATATTGATGGAGAGACAAATAATCAATCTCATCATAACAAAGATCCAGCACAGTCTCCTCCCATGTTCCAAATGTGGGCATAGTCACACTTGAACTTCCGCAGGCTACCGTCTCAATCTCCGGATCGAGCATTTTCATCAGACGCCCTGTCTCCGCTGCTGTACGGCCGTACTCTTCCGCCGTTTTATGCCCCATCTGCCACGGGCCATCCATTTCATTTCCCAGACACCACAGCTTAATATTATGCGGTTCGGCATAGCCGTGCTGTTTTCTTAAATCACTATAGTATGTACCGCCCTTAAAATTACAGTACTCCAAAAGATTTTTTGCATCTTCGGCGCCTCGTGTTCCAAGATTCACTGCCATCATCACGTCAGTTTCTGCCTCTTTGGCCCAATCTGAAAATTCATTAAGGCCAAACGCATTGGTCTCTATCACATGCCATGCCAGATCCGCTCTCTTTGGGCGCTGCTCTGCAGGGCCTACTCCATCTTCCCAATGATATCCTGATACAAAATTGCCTCCCGGATAACGCACTACCGGTACCTTCAGACGACGCACCAGTTCCAGTACATCTTTTCTGAAACCGTGTTCATTTGACAGAACATTTCCCGGATCATAAATACCTCCGTAGACCGCCCGTCCCAAATGCTCAATAAAAGATCCGAAAATTCGCGGATCCGTCTTCGCTGTAATAAAATATCTGTCAATGATTAACTGTGCTTTCTTCACCATTCATTCCTCCTAAAAAAATAATTTAAGATTATTTCGGAAACCGCCGCAAAAGACGACCATGTCCCGAGATTCCTCCCTTTTTCAATCCTGTCTCCGCAAATCAGCAGCGGAACATATTCTCTGGAATGATCTGTACTCGGCGTTGACGGGTCGCATCCGTGATCCGCCGTTATCATCAGAATGTCGTCTTTTCTCATCCTTGTGATAAATCCTCCCAGCCACCAGTCAAAAGCAGACAGAGCATCCGCATAGCCTGCAGCATCGTTTCTGTGACCGTACAGCATATCAAAATCTACCAGATTCACAAAGCAAAGCCCTGTAAAATCCATCCTTGCAATCATGGAGGTTTTGTCCATACCATCTATATTGTCTGTGGTGCGGAAACTTTGCGTCAGTCCCCGTCCGGCAAAAATATCTGAAATCTTTCCAACACCGATAACATCCAGTCCGTATACCGATAGCAGATCTAACATTGTTTCACCCGGCGGTCTCAGTGAAAAGTCATGCCTCCGGGACGTCCGTCTGAAATTCTTCGGAGAAGTCCCCTCAAATGGCCGCGCGATCACTCTGCCCACCGCATAAGGCCCTGTCAAAATTTTCCGGGCTTCTTTGCAGTATTCATACAAAGTCTCCGGCGGAACAACAGACTCATGGGCAGCAATCTGAAAAACACTGTCCGCCGATGTATACACAATCAGATTCCCTGTTTCCATATGCTCCACACCATAATCACGGATCACCTGTGTGCCAGAATACGGCCGGTTGCACAGCACGCCCCGTCCGGTGGCCTTCATAAACGGTTCAATCACCTCCGGAGGAAAACCGTCCGGAAATACCGGCATCGGCTTTTCGGAAACCAACCCGGCAATTTCCCAGTGGCCGGTCGTCGTGTCCTTCCCTTTTGAAGCTTCTGCCAAACGGGCATATGTACCGTCAGCCCGATCCATACGGACTTTCTCTCCGAAGTCTTCCATCAATCTTGCTGCCGCCTCTGTCCCGTCAATATGAAACAGTCCCAGCTTCGCCATATTCGGCACATGAAGACGCCCGGTCCCCGCCACGGCCGCCAGCGTATTGCTGCCTTCATCGCCAAATGCCGCCGCATCGGGCATAGCACCGATGCCGAAGCTGTCCAAGACAATCAAAAATATTCTTTTAGCTTTCATGATTGTTCACTTTCCTTTATAATAGCGACTGTCGCACTTGTTCCAAGACGATCGGCGCCGGCCTCGATCATTTCCTGCGCCGTTTTTGCATCCCGGATGCCGCCTGACGCTTTTACTTTGGCGTGATCGCCGACCATTGCTTTCATCAGGATCACGTCGTCTGCCTGTGCGCCGCCTTTTGAAAATCCTGTCGATGTTTTCACAAAATCCGCACCGCCCTCACATGCCAGCTGACACGCCAGCGCTTTTTGAGCATCATCAAGCAGACATGTTTCAATAATAACTTTCAGAACAACCGGTGTCTTCCGCTGCATTTTTTCTGCCGCCTGATCACATGCCTCCCGAACTGCCCGAATATCATTGATTACACTTTCGTTATCTCCATCTTTCAGTGCGCCGTCATTCATGACCATATCAATCTCATCAGCGCCGGCCTTCACGGCTTCTGCCGCTTCAAAGGCTTTCACAGAAGTCATACACATGCCAAGCGGGAAGCCGACAACAGTACATACTTTAACGCCGCTGTCTTTGAGAGCTTCCTTGACGCGCGCTGTATAGTAAGAATTCACACACACAGACGCAAATCCGTACTGGACCGCTTCATTACAGATCCGCTGAATATCTGCTTTCTGCGCATCCTGAGTCAAAATCGTATGATCGAAAAATTTTGGTGATATCATCTGTTTTCCTCCCCGATTGTTTTTATTATTTCTGTGATCAGCCGTGCAAAATTTTTTGCCGCACGGTCGGCAGTCTGCTGAACTTCCTCATGGCCCAGCGGTTTTTTGGTCATTCCGCTGGCCATATTTGTAATACATGAAATACCGCATATATGCATACCCATATGATTTGCCGCAATGGCTTCGCATACTGTACTCATGCCGACAGCATCTGCACCAAGCAGACGAGCCATACGTATTTCGGCCGGCGTTTCATACTGAGGACCCGTCAGCTGCATATAAACACCCTGCCGCACCGGAATCTCAAGTTTTGCGGCACACTTAAGAATCATCGACTGAAGCTTCGGATCATATACATGACTCATATCAGGGAAACGCGTCCCCAGCGCATCGATATTTGCCCCGATCAGCGGCGACGGTATCATCGTGCTGATATGATCCGTGATCATCATCAAATCTCCCGGTGCAAAATCAAAATTGACACCGCCGGCGGCGTTGGTCAATATCAGTGTTTTCGCCCCCATCAGTTTCATCAGACGCACGCCTGTCACAACATCGCTCATGGCATAGCCTTCATAGTAATGCACCCTGCCCTGCATCGCGATGACAGGCACCCTGCCTGCGAAACCTAAGATAAAACGTCCTGCATGTCCCGCAACGGTGGATATCGGGAAACCATCGATATCCTTATAATCCACTGTCTGTACAATATCCATCTGATCCGCATAGTTTCCAAGCCCCGATCCGAGAACCAGTGCTGCTTCCGGGCAAAAAGACGTCTGACATCTCATACTTTCATAGCAGCGCATTAATTTTTCGTATACTGTATTCATTTGCTGCCTCCTCCCTGACAATTTTTATGGTACTATATACTTTAAAACAGGAATCTTTTTTAGCAAAAATGTTAATAAAGCGCATATTCCATAGATCACCCACGGCATTACAAAACGCCAGACGTAAGTACTGTTTTCAATTCCGGTCAATAATGCCAAAGTCCTGTAGATAATCATATGCATTAAATAAATCCCAAAACTTAATGATGCTATTTTGCTTATCATCTTTTTCGTTCTGTCTTTGGGAAATATCTTTTCCCACGGCATATACTTGATCATCACAAATACTGCTGCAGCCCAAAAAACAGAAGGAAAATTTTGATATCCCCAAAATGTTTCATTAAGCATTCCGCTTTTGACTGACCATACTACTGTCGTTGTATATCTGACCACCAATCCGAAAATCCCCAATCCATAAATGACCCATCTGATTCTTCTCTGCAAACGGACAGTCGAAAGGAGATATCCCATAATTGCCAACATTAGATATCCGCCGGCCACCGGCATTATTATTGAACCATTTTTTGGTATATGAAGACATAAGCAAGCCACCGGATATACAGAATACAACACAAAAGAAACGACAAATATATAAATGAGTATCTTTAAATTTTTATTTATAAGAGAAAGTACCGGCATACTCAAATAAATCATAAATAATGGAATAAAAAACCAATAGACATTTTCCGCAGTTGTATTTACAAATAAATTTATAATATCAGGAAATGTCCATTTAAATGTTATCATACCCAGCATCATTTTAAATCCAAGGCTGATAAAAGTCCAAATAACAAACGGTATCACCGTTTTCACTATTCGTTTCTTCATAAAAACTTTTGTACTGTATTTTTCTCTATACGGTATTAATGTTGCTCCCGAAATCATAAAAAATATCGGCACAGCACAATAAGCAACGGTTTCCACAACCATACTTTCTCTCCACACTTTTGTATCAGAAAAGGTATGCACAATTCCATTGCAATGCAGGAATATAACAAATATGCAGGCTACAATATTCAAAATATCCAGATATATATATCTTTCTGCGTTTTTTTTACGCATAGGTCTGTTTCTTCCTTTCCTAATGATACAGATACGGCAGAAAGAAACTAATGCTACTTCCTTCTGCCGTCATAAATATTCCGATTATTTTGCTGACAACCTCTGTACCATATAGTCATGCGCATTATTTTCAAATGTATCATCAAGTTCTTCTAATACTATATCAGGATACCGGCGTTTAAGCGCTGTTTTTAAAATTAAATCTGCCAGCTTTGGATTTTTAGGCAGCAACGGTCCGTGGCTGTATGTTGCAAATACATTTTTGTACCGAGCGCCTTCTGTGCCGTCTTCGCCATTGTTGCCGCTGCCCGCAAGCACCTTGCCCATCGGACGCACTTTATCACTTAAATAGGTTTTTCCTGAATGATTTTCAAATCCGACAACAACAATGCCATCATCTGCGGCATCGCACTGATACATATAATTACCAATCATTCGCTCTTTAGCGCCAACGGTATACAGATCCAGTGCGCCGACAAATTCACACTCTTTGCCATCCCATGTTTTATAATAATTCCCAAGCATCTGATACCCGCCGCAGATTGCGAGGAAAACCTTTTCCTCGTTGACGGCCTGAGTAATCGCTTTTGCCTTGCCGTCCGCCAAATCTTTCAACAGCACTTCCTGTTCAAAATCCTGTCCGCCGCCGATAAAGAAAATATCATAATCATCATAATTGAGGGGATCACCGACAGAAACTTCCGTCACCTCTGCCTGAATGCCCCGCCATGCCATACGTTTCTGCATGCAGATAATATTGCCTCTGTCACCGTACAGGTTCAGAATATCGGGATATAAATGACAAATCTTCAGCTGATACATAATTTCCTCCTATTCCCAGAATTCCTTGAACCCGTAATTTTTACTGAATATTTCACGGATATCAAGCATCGCTGTATATGTGGGCATCATATAAACCGGCGCCTGCTGCTTTGTCGCAGCATCAATCAACTGCTCATAGTCTTTCATGACTTTAATTTTATTTACAGGAATCCCGGCATATTTAAACCGCATCGCCATATCATCCGCCCGGCGGCCGGTAACCCATATTTCTGTCAGTTTATCTGAAATCTGATTTAATTTTTCAAAGTCCACATCCCATATCCATGAAATATCGGTGCCGTCGGCAAAACGGTCATTTAAAGCCACAACAAACAGTGAAGGCGTCGTATTATTACTTAAAAAATTCAGCACTTGATTGCAGCCCGCCGGATTTTTTATCAAAATCATACGGATATCGGTACCGTTGACCGTAAATTTCTCCATACGTCCAAAACCGCATTCAAAACTGCTCAGCGCATCGATAATGGTTTCATTTTTAATACCCAGCACATATCCCGCAGCAGCTGTTGCCGTCGCATTATAAATATTGTAGCCGCCCGGCAGATTAATAGTCGCCTGATATTCACTGCCATTTAAATTTAAAAGAATCGTCGAACTGTCCGGCGTACTTTCCAGTACTTTTTCCACAGAAACCTCGGTCTGCGGGCGATGATATCCACAATTCGGGCATCTGAAACCGCCCAGATGTCCATAAGTTACATAATCATAGACATACTCTGTCTTACATTTAATACAGTACGGCGCGTCAGAAACTTCTTCCACACGATTTTTATAAATTTCAGTTTCAACGCCATAAAATACAACCTTGTTCGGAATTTCATCTTTCATGGAGACAGACAGGGAATCATCTGCATTAATGCAGACAACCGCATTTGGTGAATTTTTTATGCCGGTCAAAATGCTGTTCAGCGTATGTGTCACCTCGCCATAGCGATCCAGCTGATCTCTAAATACGTTTGTTACAACAACACATTTGGCATCCACATATTTGCTTACCGTTTTAAATGCCGCCTCATCGCACTCAATCAGCGCATACGGATATTTATTTTTTCCGCCGAGACCGGAATGCATTGCAAACTCTGCTGTAATTCCGCTGAGCATATTGGCTCCGGATTTATTTGCAAAAAAACGGTATCCCGATTCCTCAAGGCTTCTTTCAATCATTCTCGATGTGGTCGTCTTGCCGTTTGTGCCCGTCACAATAATCGTCGTCACACCTTTTGCCAGCTTTCCGAGCACATGGGGATCTATGGCCAGCGCCACCCGGCCGGGCACATTTGTCCCGCCCTTTCCCAGTTTTCTCAGAATAAACCGTGACAATTTACATGATGTGACGGATAAAAAAGTTCTTATACTCATAGCTTCTCATTTCCTGATTTTTATTTAATATTTTTACCGCAGTGAGGGCAGCATATACTGCCGGGATCAACGGCTTCGCCGCAGTAAGGACATATCACAGATTCTGAACGTTCCTCTTTTTCCTCTTCTTCCTGTGAAGCGCCGCATACACTGCAGTATTTGGCATCCCTATCCAAAGGCGCGCCGCATTTTTTACAGCACCCAATGTTTTTAATTTTAGCAATTTCTTTTTTATACTGCTCGATTAACTGCTTAGACTCATCAATTTGCGCATAAAAATCAAAATATTCTTCCGACGGGCTTTCAGGATTTAAAGCGCAGAACAGGCGGCCGATATCCTCATAGGCCTTTTTTATACGATCCTGCTCTGTGCTGATTTTATTATGCCATTTAAAAAGTTCCGCCGTTTCTTTGGCTTTCTGCACTACTTCCTGTCCTTTTGCCGTCAGTGTATTTATAAAATCCATAAACAAATCCTCCTTATTCATGACTTTTTATAAATGAAACATTTGCCCGTTCCGTACTGTTCAGCACAGAAGTATCAAAATCTTCCGGTGATATTGTGCCATTATACCAGCTTTTGCTGTCAAAATAAGCCTGTATTTCCGGTGTACTGAATTTTCGCCCGTGCCGGGCATAAATTTCATTTCTTGCCAAAAGCAGTTCCTCTGCAGAAAGTCCTTCTATATCTTCTTCTGTCAATACTTCAGTGCTGCTTTGCGGCAAAATATAATCGTCTGTTTCTGTTTGACCCGTCTCTGTCTGTGCAGCCGCATCTTCAGATTCCATCTTCAGACTCTCTTCTTCAAGACTCTCCCGGATCGACTCATTCTGACTGCTGATTTTTTCTGCAATTTGTTCTGCTGAAGCCTTCCATTCTTCTAAAATGTCCAGCGCCGAAGCATAATTATCCACAGCCAAAGCCTCATCCACTCGATTTTCAAAGTCTTTGAGTGTCTGTGCATCTTCCGATGACGCAGAAGAGACATCTATACGTGTAATTTCGTTTTTCAGTGAAGTCACAGCCTGCTGATTTGCAGTATTTAAATTAATCCGCAGTGACTCCAGCCGATTTTCCAATTCACTGTAGGCTCTGCTGTCTAACGAAGATATCGCCGTATCTAGATCTGCCATGACTGTATCATACGTTTCCTGATAATCTTCTGTAATACGATATCTTGAAAATATATCTGTATATTCGTTTTTCAGTCCCACCAGCATTGTCTGAACTTCCGAAGATGATTCAATCTGAGATATTGCATCACGCATCTGACTTCTCAGTGAAGATACTGCCATAAAATCGCCCTTTTCCACAGCCGCCTGAGCCTGCTCAAGCAAGCTGAGATAATCCGCATTATCTGTCGGATACTGTTCCAGTATCTGCTCGTATTCATCCAATGTTTCACTCAGCTGTCCGAGACGATAATTTCTGAAAAGGCTAAACCCAACGAGCGCAGCCACTGCCACGACCGCCGTTATAATTAAAGCCGTACAAATCACTATGATTTTATGATGATGTTTGTCCTCGTTTTGTTTTTGGTCCTGCTGCGCTAATCTTTCTTCCAGCCGCATTCTCGGACGTTCACTGAATCGAGTATTTTCCTGTTGTTCAGGTTCATCTGCCAATGGCTCGATGCTGTTATCCGGCATCTCCGTATCAACCGTATTTTCTTCGTGCTTCTGTGATGATCTGCGGTGTCTGCGTTCAATCTTCTTAACAACCGGTCCCTGATACGCATCATTGACGGCCTCTGTTTCCAAAGGTGCTGTATCAGCCATATCAGACCTATATATCGAACCTTCTGAAAAATCGCTGTCATCCGACGTTTCATCTGCATGTGCCGGCGGCTCAATCATATTTTCCGCAAGATCATCGTCTGAAAACTCAATAATCGGAAGAGTATCTTCAGATAAATTCCTGTCGCGCGCTACAGGCGCCCCGCATTCAGGGCAAAAAAGCGCATCTTCTTCCAAATGATGACCACATTTTGAGCAATACATACTATCGCCTCCTTGTGCGATTATTATACTCCGTGCGCAGGGCAGAAAGCGGCGCCTAGCGACATTTTCTGCACAAGCCGGAGATTTCCGGTATAATCCCTGCAAAGCAGGGACAAAGCGGCGATGCCGCTTTGGATTGCACTTCGTGCAATCATTATACCACGCGATACCATTGCCGGACAAGAGGATAACCCTTTCTAACTCACTCCGGCCTGCGGCTTCAGCGCCGTAACTTCTCAGGTTTTGGAGTTTTTCTGAAATTTATAAAAAACTGAATGACTCTGCTGAAAATCGATGCCGAAAGCATTAATGACAAAAGCACTGCAATAATAAGCCAAAGAATATTACCCAAAGTCCATCCTGCACTTTCCTGCAGCCAAGCAAGCACGTTTGAATATGTAAGCAAATATAATATCGGCCGATGGAAAAAATAAATTGCCAATGTGCGCCGGCCGATCACAGTAAACACTTTAATTTCCCGGTGCATCGTTATTCCCAGTATAATAAAACACATGATCAAACTGATACAGTAGCACACAAGTCTTAAAAGCAGTCCATAAGGCTCACATTCTTCAAGTTCTTTATACCCATTGCGCCCGGTAAATAATGGCCTCAGCGGATAAATCAGATCCAGTCTGAATATACACAATAATGCAAAAACAATCCCCGCGGCCGCACAAACTATTTTCACATAAATCTTTTCTGTCATACGGCTTAATTTTTCAGGGTCTATACACCAACCCAGCAAAAAGAACGGGTAAAATACAATGCTACGCGACAAGACAAAGCTATCACCTATATCGGGATCGTATCCGACCAGAAGCGCCAAAACTACCGAAAGAGCAAGCAGCCATTTTTTATTAAAATTCCTGAATAAGTATGTAACCACATAAAATACTGCTGTCGAAAAAAGATACCATGGCACGCCGTCTTCTTCAAACAAATGAAATGAAATATCTTCATGGCCAATCACTGTCCTTGTGAAAAATAATATCCCTTTCAGTGCCACATACAACGCCATAAAAACGGCAACCTTATCCATTACACGATGCCGGTCTTTCACAATATGTTTACATAATAATCCGTTGACAAAAATAAAAAGCGGCATATGAAAAGAATAGATAAACACAAATAAACTCTTCATCATCTCGGATTCATCTACAGCTAAATCCGTAAAGTGGCCAACAACAACTAAAATGATCAGCAGTGCCTTTACGTTGTCTATATATACATTTCTGCTTTTACCGTCTGTCATTTTCCTGACCTCTCCTAAAAAATATTAATTATTACATTTTATCACAAAGCCACTGGTACGTCCACAATTTATACTTTTTCCATCATATATCCGTATATAAAAAAATCCCCCGGAAATAAATCTTCCCGGGGGACATAGATACACCAAAATTATTTAACTGTAACTTTAGCGCCTTCAGCTTCAAATTTAGCTTTGATTTCTTCAGCTTCTTCTTTGCTGACAGCTTCTTTAATTACCTTTGGAGCGTTATCTACAGCGTCTTTAGCTTCTTTTAAGCCAAGGCCTGTGATTTCACGAACAACTTTGATAACTTTAACTTTGTTTGGTCCGATTTCTGTTAATTCAACATCGAACTCTGTCTTTTCTTCTGCTGCTGCGCCTGCGTCACCTGCTGCTGCAACAACAACGCCTGCTGCTGCGGATACACCAAATTCTTCTTCGCATGCTTTTACTAATTCGTTTAATTCTAATACGGATAATTCTTTAATAGCTTCAATAAATTCAGCTGTTGTTAATTTTGCCATTTCAATTTACCTCCAATTTTTCAATAATTTTAATAGTCTGCTTCGCTTACCGATAATTACTCAGCGCTCTGATTTTCAGCGATCTGTTTAATAACACGAGCAAAGTTTGCGATTGGTGACTGAATGCTTCCAAGCAATTTTCCAAGCAATACTTCTCTTGATGGGATAGTTGCGATAACTTTGATCATATCCTTATCATAGAATGTATCGCCAACAACACCGCCCTTGAATTCAAGATTTGGCATATCTTTAGATGATGTGTTGAGAATTCTTGCCGGAGCAGTTGCATCTTCTTTGCTGACTGCAATAGCTGTAGGACCTTCAAGCAAATCTGCAACTTCTTCAAATTTTGTACCTGCAATCGCACGTTTAATTAAAGTATTTTTATATACCTTGTAAGTAACATTGCCTTCTCTTAAAGCCTTACGAAGTTTTGTGTCTTCTTCCACTGTCAGGCCGCGGTAATCAACTAATACCAATGCCTGAGCGCCGTCTAATAACTCTTTAATCTCGTCAACGACTGGCTGTTTTAATTCTACTTTTGCCAATTTGGTGCACCTCCTTAAAAAATAATGTGATGTACCGCCAAGATGATATGTCTGCTTCCCAAGATGCATGAAACATCAGGAAACAAAAAACCTCTCCGGATTTGCCCAGAGAGGTCCTGATTTTATAAGTTATCTCTATAAGAGTACGCTTATATCTTCCTCGGTAGGCGTTTTCTCCTTATGCCTTTCGGCACCTACTGTCTCTGGCAGCATTCGCTTTGCTATTATAGCATGATATATATCGGTTGTCAATCATAAACCATCAATAATTAATTCCGAAAATTACGCAAACTGTGCCGGATTTAATTTGATGCCCGGTCCCATTGTAGAAGTCATTGTCACGCTTCTTAAATACTGACCTTTCGCAGCTGACGGTTTTGCCTTAATGATTGCAGCCATTAATGTATGGAAGTTGTCCGCTAACTGTTCTTCTGTAAATGATGCTTTTCCGACCGGTACATGAATGATATTTGTCTTGTCCAGTCTGTATTCGATCTTACCTGCTTTAATATCGTTGACAGCTTTGGTTACGTCCATTGTTACTGTGCCGGCTTTCGGGTTAGGCATTAAACCTTTTGGTCCCAGGATACGTCCGAGACGTCCGACAATACCCATCATATCCGGTGTTGCAACAACAACGTCAAAGTCAAGCCATCCTTCGTTCTGAATTCTTGGCACTAACTCTTCTGCGCCTACATATTCAGCACCAGCAGCCTGAGCTTCTGCTGCTTTATCGCCTTTTGCAAAAACTAAAACTTTTACTGTTTTACCTGTACCGTGAGGTAATACAACGGCACCGCGAACCTGCTGATCTGCATGACGTCCGTCTACGCCTAAACGGATGTGTGCTTCAACGGTTTCATCAAATTTCGCACTTGCTGATTTTTTTACGATAGCAACTGCATCTGCTACACTATAAAGGCTTGCGCGGTCTACCAACTTTGCAGCCTCTGCATATCTCTTACCTTTTTTCATGATAAAAATCCTCCTTGTGGTCATATCGGGAGCTACCCTCCCACTTTATTGACGGGCGGCCTTGAAATATATTCTATTAAAAGGCTCAAAGCGCTGTATTAGTCTTCTACAACGATACCCATACTTCTTGCTGTACCAGCGATCATGCTCATAGCTGCTTCAAGTGATGCTGCATTTAAATCCGGCATCTTCAGCTCGGCAATTTTCTGTACTTCTGCTTTAGAAATCTTAGCAACTTTTGTTTTGTTAGGTACTGCTGAACCTGATTCGATCTTGCAGGCTTTCTTTAATAATACTGCTGCCGGCGGAGTTTTTGTGATGAAGCTGAAGCTTCTGTCATTGTAAACTGTGATGACAACAGGAATGATCATACCTGCCTGATCTGCTGTTCTGGCGTTAAATTCTTTTGTAAACTGTACAATATTTACACCATGCTGTCCTAAAGCCGGGCCAACTGGTGGTGCTGGTGTTGCCTTACCAGCAGGAATCTGTAATTTAATATATCCTGTTACTTTCTTTGCCATTTTTCGGCACCTCCTGAATATTGTGGTAATGCGGGAATGTCCCTCCCACCGCCTGCCGCGATGCAGGCTGCTTACTGTTACATTTTTCTGATATCTAAGAAACTGATCTCTACGGCTGTTTCACGGCCAAACATATCCACACCGATCGTCACTGTGGATTTGCTCATATTAATTGCTCTGATCTGTCCTACCGTATCTTTCCATACTCCGGCAATAACTTTAACTTCATCGCCGACTTCAAAATCGACTTCCAGTTCAGGCTCATGGATGCCCATATGCGCCATTTCTTCGTCTGTCAGCGGCACCGGTTTAGACTCCGGCCCTACAAATCCGGTGACACCTCTTGTATTTCTGACAACATACCATGTTTCATCATTCATATCCATGTGCAGAAGCACATAGCCCGGAAACATTTTCTTTTGTGATGTCTTTTTCTGACCGTTTTTAATTTCCACAACATCCTGCATAGGAACTTCAACGCTCAGAATCTGATCTTCAAGGTGAAGATTCTGGATCGATTTCTCAATATTGGCTTTGACTTTGTTCTCATAGCCCGAATAAGTATGCACTACATACCATTTAATATCTGCCATAGTCTCTCCCTTTCCTACAATGAAATAAGAAAGTTAATGCCATATCCGAAGATAAGATCAAGCACTGCAATAATCGCACCAAGAATGACGGATAATATGACGACGGCTGCTGTCTTTTTGGCAGCAGATTGTTTGTCAGGCCAGATTATTTTCTTAAACTCGCCTTTAATGCCGGCAAGTTTAGACGGCTTTTTTGCCTTTGCGGCTGTGTCACCCATCTTCTCACTCCTTAACAAACCTATTACTTCGTTTCTTTGTGCATGGTGTGTTTTCTACAGAATCTGCAGTATTTCTTAACTTCCATTCTGTCCGGGTGAGCTTTCTTTTCCTTTGTCGTGTTGTAATTACGCTGTTTGCACTCCGTACATGCTAATGTGATTTTAACGCGCACAACTTCCACCTCCGTTAAGTTTTATTTTGTTGGTCTTATTTTTAGGCATAAAAAAAAGACCGCTTCCATAGCGCATATAACTATATCACATATTTGGTCCATTCGTCAATAGATTTTTATACAAAAGCCCGCCGTATACCGCTTTTTATCCGATCTATGACGGGCTTTTGCAAAATTTTACACGTTCACTGCGCTATTTTATTAATCAAAAACAGCCTACTTTCTTTTTCAGTATCTTTACATCGCTTTCGAGGGCTGTAATTCTCAGCAGCATCTTTTCTTTCTGCTCCTCAATCTTTAATGCTTCTTTTAAATTTCTGCTTAAATCCAGATATCCTTCTGCAATAATATTGATTTTTTTATAAATATCATTTTCCAGTATAATTTTAATTGAGAGAATGTTTTCATTTAATATAGAAATATTGCTTTCAGCCTTTTCTATCCGGGTTTCAACCACTTCTAAATGCTGTTCCAATACTTGTGTACGCTGTTCCGAAGCATCCAAGCGGTGCTCCACGGCATCTAAGCGCTGCTCCACAGCATCCAGACGTTCCTCTACAGCATCCAAGCGCTGCTCCACAGCATCCAGACGTTCCTCTACAGCATCCAAGCGCTGCTCCACGGCATCTAAACGTTTCTCTACAGCATCCAAGCGCTGCTCCACGGCATCTAAACGTTTCTCTACAGCATCCAGACGCTGTTCTATCGCATCTACTCGCTGTTCTATTGCATCCATTCGACGTTCCATCGCATCCATTCGGCGTTCCAGCGCATCCATTCGCTGCTCCAGTGCATCCATTCGACGTTCCAGCGCATCCATTCGGCGTTCCAGCGCATCCATTCGCTGCTCTAGTACATCGTTCGATAATTAACTGGACTTTTTGGCCGACAATGTATCAACAATAACCTCTTCAGATACATCTATGTCATCAAGATTATATTTCCAGTGAAATATTACCGGTTCCTCGTTGATCTCATCAAAATACTTGTAGATGCGTTCTTTTAATTCTTCTTTCGTTTTAACTCGTATTCCACGAAGCATCTGCTTTGTCATTTTGCTGAAAAAACCTTCAATCATATTCAGCCATGAGCCATGTTTAGGTGTGAATACAAATTCAAACCTTCCGGGTACTGTGGAAAGATATTTTCTTGTAACCTCAGATGTGTGTACTTTCAGGTTATCAAGTACAAGTCGTATTTTGTCCCCTTTGGGATATTTGCTGTCAAGCACCTTCAAAAATTCAATATAGTCTTTACTGTTATGAGTTTCGCTGATTAGCGGGATGGCTTCTCCAGTCTGCAGATCGATCCCTGCCAACAGGGACACTGTCCCAAGGCGTTTATATTCATAATCCCTGCTGATTGTACTGTGATTCTCATCCGGAAGAAGATCTGGAGACGTTGTGGCAGTCGCTTGTATCCCAGGCTTTTCATCATAAGAAAGCACATGGATCGCCTGTTTATCTTCCTCCCAGGGAATGAACTGGCCATTTTTATCAAACTGCATGGAAAGCTGTTTA
>DVJY01000025.1 GCA_018716485.1 Candidatus Scybalocola faecipullorum | reverse complement strand
TGCCACTGGCACGCGTTTAGCGCCGACCGAAGCGGAGCGGGATATCGCAGAGATCGGACAGGGAAGGAATCTTCCTCTATCCGATCATATAAATCAAATGCCTGCCGATGAGTCTTTACGCCATGTAAGTTTCATGATACAATAAGTAACATAGAACAAGTGGCAATGATGTCTACATGTCATGCTATAGACACAAGATTACATGAGGAGGATATGATATGATACGATGGGGAATCGTGGGAACAGGTATGATCGCCCGGCGGTTTGCTGAGGCTGTAAATAAAATGGAAGACCGGGAGATTACTGTTTGGGGCGCGGCATCGAGAAGTTACGCAAATGCATATCGATTTTGTATTGAACATCAGGTTCCTCAGGCATATGAGAACTATGACGATATGCTGGCATCAAAAGACATTGATGCTGTTTACATTGCTGTACCGCATCCATGGCATTGTGAATATGCAGCTAAAGCAATATGTGCGGGAAAGCATGTGCTCTGTGAAAAGCCAATGGCTATGAACAGCGAACAGGTGCAGTATTTGATTGATCTGGCGTATGATCATAATGTTTTTTTGATGGAAAATATGTGGACACGCTTCCTGCCGGTGACAAAGCAGGTCCGGCGCTGGATTGAAGAAGGAGATATCGGTGAAGTCCGTATGATGATCACCAACTACGGATTTATTGCCAGAGGATTTCCTGATTCCAGATGGTTTAATAAAGAACTTGGTGGCGGTGCGCTGCTGGATATCGGCGTTTATCCGATCAGCTATACGACGATGCTTATGGGATTCGATATTGACGATATACAGACGTGCGCGTATATAGGCGAAACCGGTGTGGATGAGCACCATAACATATGGATGCGCTATCGGGGCGGACGTTTTGTATCCAGTATTTCCTGCTCTGTTGTCGATGAATTCGGCAGTGATATGATTATCTCCGGTGAATATGGGAAAATAGAAGTTGACAGTTTTCAAAAAAGCGAGAGGGCCAGATTGTACAGAAATGGCCGGGAACCGGAAGAAATCTGCCTGCCGCACATGGTCAACGGTTTTGAATACAGTATTCGTGAGGCATGCCATTGTATTGAACTTGGAGAAATAGAAAATCCGAGACTGCCATGGGTTGTGACACTGGGCAATATGAAAATTATGGATGATATACGCCGAAAATGGGGGCTGCGGTATCCGTGTGAATAATGCACTGCGCAGAATAGTGTCGGGCGGTTACCTACATATGACAGAACTGAAAGAGGCTGGTATACAGATTCTTGATTTACAGAAGATCAGAATCTGCATATCAGCCTCTTTTTATAAATTAAATCAGTGGGCCAGCCGGTGCATATCTTCAAAAAATCCCGGATAGGAAATAGATGTACATTCATCATCGATGATGGTTGTCTCGCCTTCACTGTTCATTGCGGCTACGGTCATGGACATTGCAACGCGGTGATCTTTGAAGCTGTCGATGACAGCACCGTGCAGCGGCTTTCCGCCGTGGATGATCAATCCGTCATCTGTCGGCGTAATATCTGCGCCCATGAGAGAAAGATTTTTGGCCATGACATCAATACGATTAGATTCTTTGACTTTCAGTTCCTGAGCATCTTTGATGATTGTAGTTCCTTTGGCAAAGCATGCTATGACGGCAATCACCGGCAGTTCATCAATAAGCGTCGGGATGATGGCGCCGCCGATAACTGTACTGTGAAGCGAACTTGTCCGCACAGTCAGATCAGCGAAGAGTTCACCGCCGGAAGTGCGTTGATTTTCAATATCGATACTGCCGCCCATAGCGTTAATAACCTTCAGCAGACCGTCGCGTGTCGGATTAATGCCAACATTTTTTACAGTAATTTCAGAATTCGGGGTGATAAGTCCGGCAGCGAGAAAATAAGCCGCCGAAGAAATATCGCCCGGAACTTGAATATCCTGAGCATATAACTGACATGCAGGAGTAATGGTCACAGATGCACGGCCATCGCTGAGCACAGCAGTATCAGAAACAGATGCACCGAAAGCTTTCAGCATAAGTTCTGAATGATTGCGGCTGAGCTGGGGTTCAACGACGGTTGTTGTCCCATCGGCATAAAGTCCGGCCAGAAGGACCGCGGATTTAACCTGAGCGGAAGCAACCGGAGAGTGATAAGTAATACCGTGCAGCGGAGCGCCGGTTATTCGCAGCGGAGCGCAGTCATTATGGTTTAAACTTTCAATTTTGGCGCCCATTTGTGACAGCGGCGTAATGATCCGCTTCATGGGGCGCTTTTGTATAGAGGCATCGCCGTTTAATATAGAAGTAAATGGCTGGGCCGATAATATACCGGATATAAGGCGGGTTGTTGTGCCGCTGTTGCCGGTATCAAGTACTTTCTCAGGCGCGCGAAGACTGTGCAGGCCATGTCCGTGAATGATGACAGTATCTTTGTGATTCTCTATGTCCACACCCATGCTGCGAAAACAGGCGATGGATGAGAGACAGTCAGCGCCCTGAAGAAATCCGGAAACTTTTGTATCTCCCTGAGCCAAAGCGCCGAGCATAATACTTCTGTGAGAAATCGATTTATCGCCCGGAACAGTCAGCTCTCCGCGCAGAGAATGACAGCGGTTTATTTTCATAGCAAAATCTCCTTTCTTAATTTCTTTCATGAACGACATAGTGAAAACGTCTTAAAAGGTCGATGGCCTTGAGCATGGCTTCATTTTCATAAAATTCAATGCGCAGCGCGCCTTCCTGAAATTCCCGGTTATGGACAATGCCGATATTTTTAATGCTGATGCCGTTGGTTGCCAGAATGGTGGCAATGGTGGCAATGGCTCCGGATTCGTCAATAATATCCACATAAATTTCATGAATTGAGGAAAGAACACTTTTAGTATGTGAAGCAGGGATATCATTGCGGTAATCCCGGGCAAGAGAAAAGTGCTCCAGCAAAAAGGCATCATCGTGGGCATCGATTGCTTCGGAAATTTCTTTCAGACTGTCGATATATGTATGCAGTATATTTTGGATCTGGGGCGCATTTTCTTCGCAGATTTGCTGCCACATGATCGGTGATGAGGAAGCAATCCGCGTAATATCTTTAAAGCCGCCGGCCGCAAGCCTGCGCATAATTTGATCAGAATTGTCGGCAAGCCGTACAAGATTCACAAGGGCATAGGCAATAATATGAGGCAAGTGGCTGATCGCCGCAGTAATCCGGTCGTGTTCCCGGTAATCCAGAGTGACCGGAATGGCGGAAATAGACAGGATCAGTGCGCGCAGCTGGTCATATTTTTCTTTAGCGACATTTTGAGATGGGGTTAAAAGATAATAAACATTTTCAATCAGACGGTCACTGGCATTTTGAAATCCGGTTTTTTCTGAACCGGCCATAGGATGACCGCCGATAAAGCAATGACTCATGCCGATAGATTCACTGGCCTGATGAATCGTCGTTTTGACGCTGCCCACATCGGTGACAATACAGTTTTCTGAAATTATCGGTTTTAAAAGCGTCAGATATTCAATATTAATACTGACCGGAGCACATAAAAATATAATATCACAGCTGCCAAATGCTTCGGATAATGTATCATGTGTTTCATTTAATGTACCGTCGGAGAGGGCGGCAATAAGATTTGAACGGCTTTGGTCACAGGCAATAATTCTGAAATCAGGATGTACCCTGCGTATGGCTTTGGCAATGGATCCGCCGATCAGCCCGAGGCCGATAAAGCCGATAGTATATGGTTTCAATGGAAAGCCTCCTTTAATAAGATACAAGTAATCTTAGCATATCAAGTGCGTCCAAATCAAGTCATTTTGGATATACAGAGGTATACAGCGTCGGAATATATTTTAAAGAAGGAGAAAACGACAGAGTATCTTGAAAAAATTGTTTAATTGTCATAAAACTATTGATAAATATCAGAAAATTTAGTAAAATATAAACATGGTTGGCTTTAGCAGGTAAAAGCTAAGGACGGAAACTAATCTAAAAGTATTGGAGGATATTGACATGAAGGTCTATAAAACACAAGACATTCGCAACGTTGCCATTTTAGGACACGGAGGCAGCGGCAAGACAACTTTAGTAGAGGCTATGGCGTATGCGACTGGCGTGACTTCAAGGCAGGGCAAAGTCGAAGACGGCAACACAATCAGTGATTATGATAAAGAAGAAATTAGAAGAAAATTTTCAATCAGCACATCTGTTGTTCCGATTGAGTGGGAATTCTGGAAAATCAATCTTTTAGATACACCGGGATATTTTGATTTTGTTGGTGAAACTGAAGAAGCTTTATCTGTGGCGGACGGAGCGATTATTGTTGTTTCCGGAAAAGCGGGTGTAGAAGCCGGTACAGAAAAAGCATGGGCATTATGTGAAAAGTACAACGTGCCGAGAGCAATTTTTGTAACGGACATGGAAGATGAACATGCCGACTATATGAAAATTGTTGAGGATCTGAGAGCACTTTACGGTAAAAAAATAGCGCCGTTCCATCTGCCGATCCGTGAAAACGGCAAGTTTGTTGGCGCCGTTAACCTGGTAAAGATGGAAGGACGTCGTTTCATTGCCAGCGGCAAGTGGGAAGCGATGGATATTCCGGAAGATCTGAATGATGATCTGGAACCGTGCCGTGAAGCGCTTTTGGAAGCTGTGGCAGAGACCAGCGAAGAATTGATGGATAAGTATTTCGGCGGTGAAGAATTTACGATCGATGAGATGGTTGATGCGCTGAGAGCCAATGTCAATGAAGGCAGCACAGTGCCTGTTCAGTGCGGTTCAGGCCTTCTCGGATATGGTATTATGAATTTGATCCAGACATGTGTGGAATTTATGCCGTCACCGATGAGAGATAATATTAAAGCATTTGGCAAGGATCCTCGCACGGGCAAAGAGTATAATGTGGATTATGACTCAAGACGTCCGTTCTCGGCATATGTATTTAAAACAATTGTTGACCCGTTTATCGGCAGATATTCATTGATCAAAGTTTGCTCCGGTGAGCTTAAATCTGATTCAGTGATTTATAATTATGATAAAGATACTGAAGAAAAGCTGTCCAGACTGTATGTGCTCAGAGGAAAAGAATCGATTGAAGTGCCTGAATTAAAGGCCGGCGATATCGGCGCTATTGCTAAATTGACCAATACGGCCACAGGAGATACGTTATCCTTAAAGAGCGATCCGCTTGTAATGGAAAAAGCTGAATTGAGCAAACCTTATACATATAAGCGTTATACGGCAAAGAACAAAGGCGATGAAGACAAAGTATCTCAGGCGCTGGCGAAAATGATGGAAGAAGACCAGACATTAAAAGCTTACAATGATACAGAGAATCGTCAGTCATTGCTTTACGGTATCGGAGATCAGCATTTGGATGTTGTTGTCAGCAAACTTCAGGCAAAATATAAAGTGGATATCACTTTATCAAAACCGAGAATTCCTTACAGAGAAACAATTAAGAAAAAAGTTTCTGTACGTGAAAAATATAAAAAACAGTCCGGCGGTCATGGTCAGTATGGCGATGTAGCGATGGAGTTTGAACCATCCGGTGATCTTGAAAAAGCATATGTTTTTGAAGAGAGAGTTGTCGGCGGCGCCGTACCGAAGAACTATTTCCCGGCAGTCGAAAAAGGTATTGCGGAATCCGTGCTTAAAGGGCCAATGGCAGGTTATCCGGTTGTAGGAGTAAAAGCAACACTTTTTGATGGTTCTTATCATCCTGTAGATTCATCAGAAATGGCATTTAAAACAGCGGCAAGACAGGCATTTAAGGCAGCATTTATGAAAGCTGATCCTGTGCTTCTTGAGCCGATTGCCACATTGAGTGTTAACGTTCCGGACAGCTACACCGGCGATGTGATGGGTGATCTGAACAAACGGCGCGGCAGAGTGCTCGGTATGAATCCGGCCGGACACGGGAAAACAGAAGTTGTTGCGGACATTCCGCTGGCAGAACTGTACGGATATAATACAGACCTTCGTTCGATGACAGGCGGACGCGGTGACTTTGCTTATTCATTTGCCAGATATGAGCAGGCGCCGTCAGATGTTCAGACAAAAGTTATTGCTGAAAACGCTAAAGAAGAAGGCAATTAATATTAAAGTAAAATAAGCAGACAGGGCTGTGAAAGCATGATTTCTCATTTTTTCACAGCCCTGTCTTATTACTTGATCTGAAAAGGTAAGCCGCTGTGACAGTATAAAATGTGCATGCGAATTTGGGATTTACATAAAATAACCATTGTTGTATAATAATCGTGTATGTAAAAAAACAGACAGCATATAAAGGTAGGATTCGATGAAGAAAAAATGGAAGAAAGGCGCTGCTTTTATGGCGCTTCTGATACTGGTCAGTACAGTGTGCAGATCGGGCATAGTTTTTGCGGCAATTAAAGACGAGACTGTGTTCAAAGATGTGCAGTGGAATCTGATCGGCGAGACGCCTGTGCTTCAGGATCAGGGCTGGGTTCAGTCCATGTGTACGACCGACGACTATATTATTTGCCTTGAAAATGCTTCCAATAAGAAATCTGACCCGGATACGCTCATTGCATTTTACAAGAACGATTATGATGAAAACGGAAATCCGGTGGAACAGTACAGTGTGGCAAAATATGTGACAGAAATGGATTACGAGCACGGCAACGGTATGACTTATAATCCCAATACAAATGAATTGATGATTGTGGGCAGTACGCCATTAAATCCGGAGAATCAGGGATATGTATATATTGTAGACGCGGAAACTTTAAAATTCAAAAAGAAAGTTCATGTGACCAATCATAATCTGCTCGGTATTGCTTATGACAGAGAGCGGAATCAATATATTATTCAAATATTTGACAGCGGCTATAAAAATGTCAAATTTATTTTTACTGATACAGATTTTAACATTGTTGACAATGGGTTTGCTGCGAAAGTATCTTCAGGACTGAGACATCAGGATTTTTGTGTTTCAGGAGATTATCTGATTTCGCTGGCATTTACTCAAAATGTGGACAATAGCAATGTGATGCATATTTATTCGTTGGATACGAAGGAATTTCTGACAGAGTATCAAATGACTATTGACGGCAATAAGGAATTTATAGAGCCGGAGTCGATTGCGGAACTTGGAGCCGACGAAATCATCATTGCCAACGGACAGAAAAATCCAAGACGCATTTCCTTTTACACGGCAGAGGTGGATGCGGCTTTTAAAGTGACTACTTCCGTAGAAAACGGTGAAATATCCAGCAGTCAGAAGACTGTAGACTATGGTTCAGAATATACGGTTAACTATTCGCCGGAAGAAAATTATGAACTGGAATCCATTACAGTGGATGGCACTGCTGTTGACATCGGAGAATATCCGGATTCCTATACATTTTCCAACGTTTCTCAAAATCACAGTATTGAGGTGAAGTTTAAGGAAAAACCAAAGTATACCATTACGACAAAAGTTGAAAACGGTGCCATCGACGGATCGGTGACACTGCACAGGGACAACAGTTTGACTGTCAATTATACGCCGTATAAGCATTATGAACTGGGAGAAATTGTTGTAGACGGTGAAGCGGTGGATACGGACACATTTGGCAAGTCGTATACATTTGAAAATATCCAGTCTGATCATACGATTGAAGTTACCTATCAGGAAATCCCATCCTTTGAGGTGAAGGCAAATGTGACAGGAGGAACCGTTTCGGAAACTTCCGGCAGTGTTTATCGGGATCAGGCGTATACAGTAGCTTATGAAGCCAATAAAGATTATAAACTGGGATATATTATCGTGGACGGCCGGTTTATGTGGGGATCTGAACTGAATCAGCACCTGACAGGCTATACATTTGAAAATGTTCAGGGCGGCCATGAGATTACCGTATTTTTCTACTATAAGTATATTCCATATCTATTATGGGCCGTACTCGCATCAGGTGTTTTATTTATCCTGCATATGACATGGCTCCATCCGGCCAGCCGCAGACGCCGTAAGATGAAACGGTATTACAGAAAACACCGCCGGATCAGAAAACAGCTGGAAGAAAAACATGTCGAAATGGAGCAGAAAGTCAGAGCCAAAATGGATGCAAGAGATGAGGCTGTACTGGAAGAAGCACTGAAAGAGGGTTCAAAAAAAGATGAGCATAATGGTTGACAAAGGGCGACAATGTGTTAAAATAAACTGTAACTGAAAATTTCAGAAGCATTGAAGAGGAGTATTAAGAGCAGTCCTTATTTCAGAAAGCTGTCGGAGGATGCGAGACAGTATAAGAAAGTTCCCAACTCGCCTCAGAGTTTTCTGTATGAAGTATGCGAAGGCATATGTGTAGTACAGAACGGTCAATTCCCGTTACAGAATATTTGAGCGCACCGCAGCAGCGGTGAACCAGAGTGGTACCGCGGAAGCGGGGTTAAGATGTAATGTCGATGCCTCTTTCGTCTCTGAGTCGGTGATCGGCTGAATCAGAGATGAAAGAGGTTTTTTGTTCTATAGAATAAAAAGCTGTCGGCAGTGAGATTAAAAGCAATAAAAAGCTTCGGCAGGAAAATGCCGAAAATAATAGAAGCAGGAAAGGAAAATTATCATGGCAACACCATATAATCACAGAGTTATTGAGAAAAAATGGCGTGAAAACTGGGAAAAAAATCCGGTGAACGTCAATGACGGCAAGAAGCCAAAGTATTACTGCCTTGACATGTTCCCGTATCCGTCAGGCAACGGACTGCATGTCGGACACTGGAGAGGATACGTCATTTCTGACGTATGGAGCCGTTATAAGATGTTAAACGGCTATTATGTCATTCATCCGATGGGCTGGGATGCTTTCGGTCTTCCGGCAGAGAATTATGCTATCAAGATGGGCGTACATCCGGAAAAATCCACAGCGGAAAACATCGCCAATATTAAACGTCAGATTCAGGATATTGCCGCTGTTTATGACTGGGATATGGAAGTGAATACGACAGATCCGAAATTTTATAAATGGACACAGTGGATTTTCGTTAAAATGTTTAAAGCAGGACTTGCATATGAAAAAGAGATGCCGATCAACTGGTGTCCGTCCTGCAAGACAGGTCTTGCAAATGAGGAAGTTGTCAACGGCAAGTGTGAACGCTGCGGCGCTGATGTGACAAAGAAAAATCTGAAACAGTGGATGTTAAAGATTACAAAATATGCGGACAGACTGCTTTCTGATCTGGACAAACTGGATTGGCCGGAAAAAGTAAAGAAGATGCAGACAGACTGGATCGGCAAATCCTACGGCGCGGAAATTGATTTTGCCGTAGACGGCAGAGATGAGAAAATCACAGTATATACAACACGTCCGGATACATTATACGGAGCCACATTTATGGTACTGGCGCCGGAACATAAACTGGCAAAAGCGCTGGCAAGCGAAGCTCAGAAAGAAGCTGTGGAAGATTATATTTATAAGACATCTCTCAAGTCATCGGTAGACCGTCTTCAGGACAAAGAAAAGACCGGTGTATTTACGGGAAGTTATGCGATCAACCCGCTCAATGGCGCAAAGGTGCCGATCTGGCTGTCAGATTATGTGCTTGCTGATTATGGTACTGGTGCGATTATGTGTGTGCCGGCTCATGATGACCGTGACTTTGAGTTCGCAACCAAATTCAACATTCCGATCATTCAGGTAATTTCTCCGGATGGCAGGGAAAATCCCAATTTGACACAGGCCTATACAGAATCCGGTATTGTTATCAATTCCGGGGAATGGACAGGCATGGATTCTGCTGTGCTTAAAAAAGAAGCGCCGGAGATGATTGAAAAGCGCGGTATCGGAAAGAAGACTGTGAATTATAAACTGCGCGACTGGGTATTCTCACGTCAGCGTTACTGGGGTGAACCGATCCCGATCATTCATTGTGAAAAATGCGGATGTGTGCCGGTGCCGGAGGAAGAATTGCCGCTGCTGCTTCCTGAAGTGGAAAGCTATCAGCCGACAGGTACCGGAGAATCACCGCTGGCCGATATTTCTGAATGGGTCAATACGACTTGCCCATGCTGCGGCGGACCGGCTAAGCGTGAGACAAATACAATGCCTCAGTGGGCAGGTTCTTCATGGTATTTCCTGCGCTATGTGGACAATAAAAACGACAAGGAACTTGTATCCAGAGAAAAGGCTGAAAAATATCTGCCGGTGGATATGTATATCGGCGGTGTTGAGCATGCGGTACTGCATCTGCTTTACTCAAGATTTTACACCAAATTCCTTCATGACATCGGTGTGATTGATTTTGATGAGCCGTTTATCAAGCTGTTTAATCAAGGTATGATTACAGGAAAGAACGGTATTAAGATGAGTAAATCTAAAGGCAATGTTATCTCTCCGGATGACCTTGTCAGAGATTACGGCTGTGATTCGCTGAGAATGTACGAACTGTTTGTAGGACCGCCGGAACTGGATTCCGAATGGGATGACCGCGGCATTGACGGCGTATATAGATTTATTAACCGTTTCTGGAACCTGTTTATGGAAAATAAAGATAAAAATGTGGCAGAAACGAAAGAGCTTGTAAAAATCCGTCATAAGATGGTTCATGACATTACAACAAGACTGGAGCAGTTCAGTTTGAATACGGTCGTATCCGGCTTTATGGAATATACAAATAAATTGACAGAAATGTCAAGAAAGGGCGGCATCGATAAAGTGACATTGGAAACAGCCGCTGTACTGATCGCGCCGTTTGCTCCGCATCTGGGTGAAGAATTGTGGCAGCAGCTGGGTCATGAAGGTTCTGTATTTGATAATCGCTGGCCTGAAGCAGATAAGGAAGCTATGAAAGATGATGAAGTGACAATCGCCGTACAGATCAACGGAAAAACAAAATGTACGATCGAAATCAGCGCAGATGCGCAGAAAGAAGATGTACTTGCGCAGGCTAAGGAGGCGCTTGGCGCGAAACTTTCAGGAAATATTGTGAAAGAGATTTATGTGCCGGGAAGAATTGTCAATATTGTTGCAAAATAATATTTCAAAAGATAAGGAGATTTGAATGAACCGTAATCCGAGTGGAATAGAGATTGCTGCATTAATCATAGGTATTGTTTCAATTCCTCTGGCATGTTACCATGCAACTTTAGGGCTGATTGCCGCCGTCATAGGTATTGTGCTTTCAGTGCGGTCGAGAAGATTTTCAAATTCAGGAATATCAACGGCAGGTTTGGTATGTTCCATTATCGGCTGTGTGTTCGGCGCGATGAATTTGCTGCTGGCATTTATTCTTGTTTTGTTTGCGGTTGCATTATGAAAAAGAGGAAGCGTTTCAAAACGACCGAGGATATATTGTTTTACATTGGCTGTGCCGGACTCGCTGTATTTGCAGCGGTCTGGCCGGCCTTTTTAAAAACGGCGCCCATGCTTGTCACAGGCTGCCGTTTTCTGGCCGTGACAGGACTGTATTGTCCGGCATGCGGCGGGACGCGTGCGCTCAATGCGCTGCTTCACGGGCATGTCATAGCTTCTTTGAAACTGAATCCGGCAGTCGTCTATGGGGCTGCCATATTCGTGTGGTTTATGCTGAGCCAGACAGCAGAGCGCCTATCCCGGCACAAACTGAAAATAGGTATGAGATATCGGAATCTTTATGTGTATGTGGGGCTGGCAGTGCTGATGGGCCAGTGGCTTGTAAAAAATATTATAAAAATTGCCGCAGCTATGTAGATACCGCAGCCTGACGGCAGCGGCATTTGAGTCAGTCATGAGGCTGATTCATAGACGCCTTCAGCCGTTCAAACAGTTCCAGCTGATGAGGCGTCAGCATAGCTTTAAGACTGTTTTCCATATCTGTGTTCGATTCTGAAGGGCGTCCGGAGGAAACAGGCGGATTCTCGCGATTGGAAACGTTGGAAAAAGCGCCGTTTAAACCGCCGAGACTGTTAAGTATCGTATTAAATTCCGGCGTTTGTGCCAGTTCCTGATATTTTTCATAGAGTTTTCCCATTCTGAGAATACCAAGCATTCGGTCAATCATTTCGGCTTGGGAAGGTTCACAGTATTTTTTTAAATCCGTCAGCAGTTCTTCAGGCGTCGGTTTCCTGCCTTCGGGAAGTGCGCAGATGGAAATTTCGGAGCCGCTGTCCCCAAAAGAGGCAAGGGCTTTTTTTAATTCCAAAATTTTCGCGGCGACAGCCAATGCTTTGGCTTGTTCTTTATGTGCATAGGGAATGGCGGCTTTAAGCATCTGGGCGGTGCCGTCGTAAAGTTTTTCATCCAGTTCAGTCATATGAAAAGAAGAATTCATAAGCTTCACATCCTTTGAAGCGGATTGCTATATTATATGAATCAAAGTATTAAACTATGTGCGGATGACAAGGAGAAGGGGCATCCGCAAACCGGATGCCCCGCATGACGGCAGTATTAGAATAAGCCGTTGCCGCAGCCGCAGCAGCTCAGAAGCAGTAAAAGAATAATGATGGAACAGCAGTCATCGCTGCCGCTGTTAAAGAAGCTTCCATTGCCGCCACATCCGCCGCAGCATGATAAGAGGAGAATAATCCAGATTAAAGAGGAACAATTGTTGCTGTTTCTTGCAGATGCACCACAACCGCAGTCGTTGTTGCAGCATCCTGTAGCTGCTAAATCACTCATGGCTTTTTGCCTCCTGTGTTTTGCTTTTGATTCATACTATGTAGGGGCGGCACGTCCTGATACATGAATTTAAAATAATTTTCGGAGGATCATCATGCAGTTATTTGAAAAGAAAATAGTGGATATTGTCCACCAGCTTTTTATGGAATACGTCCATGAAGGGGATATTGTGATTGACGCAACGGCGGGCGGCGGTCAGGATACATTAAAATTGTGCGAATGCGTCGGAAGCACAGGGAAGGTTTATGCCTTTGATATTCAGCAGGAAGCACTGACATCGGCTGCCCGGCTGCTTGATCAGTACGGTATGGGTGACCGGGCACAGCTTATTTTGGATTCCCACCATCATCTGGATCTTTATGTTCATGAGGAAGTTAAAGCTTTCGTTTTTAACCTGGGATATTTCCCGAAAGGCAGTCACAATGTGATTACAAAAACAGACACAACGGCACAGGCGCTGCAAAAGTGCCTGAACCTTTTGAAAAAAGGCGGTTTAGGTATCGTTGTTGCTTATTGCGGACACGAAGGCGGTCAGGAAGAAAAGAATTGTGTCGATAATTTATTGCAAATGCTGCCTGCAAAGTCTTATGATGTGTGGAAGCTGGAAAGCCACAACAGAGCCAATCATCCGCCGGTTTTATATATGCTCAGACGCAAAAAATGAAGAACGGCCAATGTGCCTGCTTCGACAATGTTTTTAGGGACGATGTGGTAGAATATGTCTGATTCCAGAGAGAGTTAAAGGAGTGGAAGAAAAAAATGGGAGAACAGACATATCAAATGACGGAACTTGGTTACGCGCTGAAGGAGTACAGGGTGAGAAACAATATGACACAAACAGAATTGGCACGAGATATCGGGGTCAGCGCCAATACGATACATCTGTGGGAGACCAGATGCTGCCGCCCGGCGATGAGTTCGCTTGTCGTTTTGTCGGAATTGCTGGACGAGCCGCTTGTGGAGATTATCGTGATGGCGCGTCAGATCTATAAGTAAATTAAGGTGCCGCGGCAAAGTGGGAGAAACGGACAGACGCGCGAAGGCGCAGACAGAAGCCGGATCAAACCGGCAGCTGTCTGCGCCTTTGTCAGTGCAGAAGTTTTTGAATATTGATCTGTCCGAAGCCTTGTCTGCTGTGTGAGAATCCGAGATCGTCGCAGCTTTGGCAAATCCGGTGTTTTACAGTATTATTATCAAGTTCGGGATATTTTTCGAGCAAAAGGGCAGCCGCGCCGGATACAATCGGCGTAGCCATTGATGTGCCGCTGCGGCTGGCGTAAGCGTGCTGACCAAATGTACGGCCGGCAGCACATGAAATAATATTGGAGCCGGGAGCAACAACGTCAGGTTTGAGAACAAGTGATTTGGTCGGTCCCCGGCCGGAATAGCTGCAGACAGTTTCTCCGTGTATACGCACACGTCCGGAATCGTCGGAGGAACCGACGGTGATGACTTTAGGACTTGTGCCCGGAGCGGTGACAGACATTGGTCTAGGGCCGTTGTTTCCGGCAGCGACGACGACGACAAGGCCGCTGTCCCATGCTTTTTCCACATATTGGACGAGAAGGGCGCTGTCGGCAGGCTTTTCACCGGCCTCGGCGCCGATAGATATATTTAAAATACGGATACCGTATTTAAAACGATTGTCAATGATCCATGAAATACCTTTCAGTACCGCTTTGACAGAGCCGTCGCCGTGTTCGTCAAGAACCTTGCCTGCGATCAGACGGCTGCCCGGCGCAATGCCGCGGTAGCGCCCGCCGCTGGCAGCGCCGCTGCCGGCGGCAATACCGCAGATATGTGTGCCGTGGCCGTTATCGTCGTAAGGGAACTGCCGTCCGCGGACAAAATCCATAAAGGCGGCAATCCGCAAGAAAGGCTCAGAAAAATCACGGTGAGGAAATATTCCGGTGTCCAGAAATGCGATACCGACGCCGCGTCCCGTATAGGGACAGTGGGATAATTCTGGCATATGAATCATATTTCTGGCATTATTCATAAGAATCCTTTTTTTATTTCAATATATGATCTGCGGCCGCAGATGGTGTCCGGCGGCGCAGAGGTATACACGGGCAAGGTTTTGGTGCGTTAATGTGTTAAAAAATACGGACAGGACTTGAAAAATATCTATGAATCATTTAAAATAATAACGTCGGTATTCAGGGGGCGATACGCCCGAAGATCGTGTTTTCCCCTGAACAGCGACGCTAACATCGGTGTTCAGGAGGTACATATTTCATGGAAAAGATAAAGATGACAACGCCGCTCGTAGAAATGGACGGCGACGAGATGACAAGAATTTTATGGAAGTACATTAAAGATGAATTGCTGCTGCCATATATTGATCTGAAAACAGATTATTACGATCTCGGATTGGAACACAGAAATGAAACAGATGATCAGGTGACTGTGGATTCAGCACTGGCAACGAAAAAATACGGTGTTGCCGTAAAGTGTGCCACAATTACGCCTAATGCCGCGCGTGTTGAAGAATACAATCTTAAAGAGATGTGGAAAAGCCCGAACGGCACTATCCGTGCGATTTTAGACGGTACAGTGTTCCGTGCCCCGATTGTTGTTAAAGGTATTGAGCCTTGCGTGAAAAACTGGAAAAAGCCGATTACCATTGCCAGACATGCTTATGGTGATGTATACAAAGGCGTGGAGATGAAAATTCCGGGAGCCGGCAAAGTTGAACTTGTTTATACGGCAGAGGATGGCTCTGTAGAAAAAGAACTTGTTCATGAATTCAGGGGGGCAGGTATTGTTCAGGGAACACACAACATTAATGCTTCTATTGAAAGTTTTGCAAGAAGCTGCTTTAACTATGCATTGGATACAAAGCAGGATCTTTGGTTTGCGACAAAAGATACAATTTCTAAAAAATACGATCATACATTTAAGGATATATTCCGGGAAATTTATGATGCTGAATATGCGCAGCGCTTTGAAGAAGCAGGCATCGAATATTTCTATACGCTTATTGACGATGCGGTAGCCCGTGTGATGAAGTCAGAGGGCGGCTATATATGGGCGTGCAAAAACTATGACGGTGATGTAATGAGTGATATGATTTCATCAGCGTTTGGTTCTCTGGCGATGATGACGTCGGTTTTAGTATCTCCGGAAGGCTATTTTGAGTATGAAGCAGCTCACGGTACGGTGCAGCGCCATTACTATAAGTATCTCAACGGCGAGGAGACATCGACCAATTCTGTGGCCACGATTTTTGCGTGGACAGGCGCTTTAAGAAAACGCGGTGAACTGGATCAGATTCCGGAACTGATGGCTTTTGCAGACCGTCTTGAAGCAGCAACATTAAAGACGATTGAAGACGGAAAGATGACAAAAGATCTTGCGCTGATTACATCTCTTGAACATGTGACTGTATTAAACAGCCTTGATTTTATTAAAGCAATCCGAGAAACGATGGATGCGATGGCATAAAACGATGGGACTGCATCGGTTGGCTGTCGCAGTGATGCTTTATTGAAATAAAGAATATGAAGTAAAGAAATCGAATGTTTCAAAATTTGAGACATTCGATTTCTCTTTTTATCGTGAAATGTTGTGATAATATGGGGAGGCGTTTAGAACGGCAAATTTTGTTTTGCAAGAATTGATTATAAAAATTGCATTGACAAATCTTGTATAATTGTATACAATTATACAAGATTACTTGGATAGAAGTATTGGCGATGGTGCCGCAATTTCATTAAAGGAGCGTGTCCGAGCATGGATAACAGAAATATTGTCATTAATCCGCATAACAATCTGCTTGCTTTTGAAGAACATTTTTATAAACTTCAGGATGTGGAAGAACCGAATACATTCAGAAATATTTTCCCATATACGGAAATACCGAAGATTGTTTTTAACCAGCGTGTTGTACCGATCAATATGCCGGAACATATATGGATCACAGATACGACCTTCAGAGACGGGCAGCAGTCCAGAGCCCCGTACACTACAGAGCAGATTGTCAGAATTTACGACTATCTCCATCAGCTGGGCGGGCCGAAAGGAATTATCCGCCAGAGCGAGTTTTTCCTCTATAGTGAAAAAGACCGGGAAGCAGCCTATCAGTGTATGGCCAGAGGCTATGAATTTCCGGAGGTGACTGCATGGATCAGAGCCAATAAAAAAGACTTTGAACTTGTACGGGAGATGGGCATTAAAGAAACGGGCATTCTTGTCAGCTGTTCTGATTATCATATTTTTTATAAAATGAATATGTCCAGAAAACAGGCGATGGATCATTATTTGAGTATTGTCCGCGAGTGTCTTGAAACCGGCGTGCGCCCGAGATGTCATCTTGAGGATATTACTCGTTCGGATATCTACGGCTTTGTCATTCCGTTTTGTCTGGAACTGGAGAAGCTGGGCGAAGAATACGGTATTCCGGTTAAAATCCGTGCCTGCGACACGATGGGCTACGGCGTCAACTTTACGGGTGCGGCGATCCCGCGTTCGGTGCCGGGAATTATTTATGGCTTAAATACTCATGCCGGCGTGCCTTCAGAAATGATTGAATGGCATGGACATAATGATTTTTACAAAGCGGTGTCCAATTCAACGACGGCATGGCTGTACGGCGCCGGCGCAGTCAACTGTGCATTGTTCGGTATCGGGGAACGCACAGGCAATACGCCTCTGGAAGCAATGGTTTTTGAATATGCACAGTTAAAAGGGACACTGGATGGCATGGACACAACTGTGATTACCGAACTGGCAGAATATTACGAAAAAGAACTTGGGGAACATATGCCTGAACGTACGCCGTTTGTCGGCAAAAACTTTAATGTAACAAGAGCCGGCGTTCATGCTGACGGGTTGCTTAAAAATGAGGAAATTTACAACATCTTTGATACGGAAAAGTTCCTCGGACGTCCTCCGGTAGTGGCTGTGTCAAATACCTCCGGAGCTGCAGGTATTGCCCACTGGATCAATGCCCATTACCGTCTGAGCAAAGATCAGGCAGTTACGAAAAAGCATCCGGTTGTGGGAGAAGTAAAAGCATGGGTTGATCAGGAATATGCATCCGGACGTGTCACAGTTATTACCGATGCGGAACTGATCAAAGTGATTGATGAAGCATGCAGGAAATTTAATTGTGTGATTGGAGGCTGAGTTTATGGCAGCATTCGACGGCGCTGATGAGCCGGGACCAAAAACTTCGCTGAGGGAAAAAATTTATGAAGAGCTCCGGCGGGATATTGTGTGCGGAGTTTACAAAGACCATGAGGAATTAAAAGAAAATGCAGTAGCCAGGCATTATCAGGTCAGCCGGACGCCGGTACGCGAAGCATTCCGGCAGTTGGAACTGGAAGGGCTGGTAACGACCGTGCCGAATAAAGGTGTTTACGTCAACAGAATCAGCGACAGAGATGTGGAAGAGATATATGCGATCCGGGCGCTTCTGGAAGGACTCTGTGCTCAGTGGGCGGCCACAAACGCCAAGGAAGAACAGATTGAAGCGCTTGAGGAAATTATGCTTGTCAGCAGATTTCATTATGAACGGGGCAACGACGATCAAGTGTGTGTCTGCGACAACAAATTCCATGAAGCGCTTTACAGAGCTTCCGGCAGCCGGATACTCAGGCATTTGCTCAAAGATTTTCATGAATATCTGCAGCCGGTGCGGCAGTACGCGCTGACAAGCAGAGAACGGGCAGGGAAAAGTCTGAAAGAACATGAGGCGATTGTCAGAGCTATCCGGGAAAAGAATCCGGAAGAAGCAAAACGGCTTGCAGGAGAGCATATCAAAAATACGATACACAATCTGGAAGCCGTTCATTTTGAAAAACATATTTCGTAAGGAATTTAAGGAGCGTGCCCGATGGGCACGCTTCGCGTTTTTTAGTCGGCGTCAGTAAATTCAATGATATCTTTGCCCAGCTTTGAAACGCGCGCTTGAGAATATACATGATAGCCGGCGCTTATAATGCGCTGACGGCCGTTTTGGAAAGCTTTTTCAATAAGAATGCCTACGCCTGCGATTTTGGCGCCTGCAGCTTCGGCGAGGCGAATCGCGCCCATGGCGGCTTCGCCGTTGGCGAGAAAATCATCAATGATCAGAACAGTGTCCGCATCACTGACATAATCTTTGGAAAGTGTGAGCTCGTAACTTGTACCCTTTGTAAAAGATGTGATATTTGTCTGAAGAATATGGTCTTTCAGGATTTTGGAGGTCTGCTTTTTGAGAATGATCATCGGTACATTTAAAGCCATAGCCGTAAAAACAGCCGGAGCGATACCGGAACTTTCAATCGTCAGAACTTTAGTAATGCCTGAGTTTTTGAAATGATCTGCAAAATCCTGTCCAATCTCATACATCAATATAGGATCGACCTGATGATTGATAAAACTGTCAACTTTTAAAATAGTTTCGCTGAGAGCCAGACCCTCTGCGAGAATTTTATCTTCTAATCGTTTCAAAGTTATTCACCTCAAATATTATAGTTTTTCCATTATAGCATAAAAAAATGTCGAATAAAAGAGGATAAAAGTATTTTTGAAAAATAAATCTTCTGATATAATAGTTGTGTTCACATTCCGTACATAATTTTTTAGTATGATATCTATATATTCAGACAATATTTAAAGAGGTGTATGAAGATTATGGAAGAATTAAAGATATTAGTTGTAGATGATGAAAGCCGTATGCGCAAACTGGTGAAAGATTTTTTAAGCAAAAAAGGCTATCAGGTCATGGAAGCAGCCAATGGCGAAGAGGCTGTGGATATATTTTATGAGCATAAAGATATATCGCTGATTATTTTGGATGTGATGATGCCTAAAATGGACGGCTGGCAGGTATGCAGAGAAATCCGCAAAGTATCCCAGGTGCCGATCATTATGCTGACGGCAAAAAGCGATGAAAAAGACGAATTGTTGGGCTTTGATCTGGGTGTTGATGAATATATTACAAAGCCGTTCAGTCCGAAAATTCTTGTAGCAAGAGTGGAGGCGATTTTGCGCAGGAGCAATGCCATTGGTCCGGAGGATGTGATTGAAGTAGGCGGCATTACGATTAATAAAGCGGCTCATGAAGTGACGATTGACGGAAAACCGGTAGAACTCAGCTTTAAAGAATTTGAACTGCTGACATATTTTGTGACCAATCAGGGTGTGGCGCTGTCAAGAGAGAGAATTTTGAATAATGTATGGAATTATGATTATTTCGGCGATGCCCGTACGATAGATACTCATGTTAAAAAGCTGAGGAGCAAGCTGAAAGATAAAGGCGAGTATATTAAAACGATTTGGGGCATGGGCTACAAATTTGAAGTGACAAAGTAAGGTGTGGATCATGAGAAAATCATTGCGTCTGAAATTGACGTTTGTTTTGATCGTCTTTGTATTTTCGATTATTCTCGGCAGTATTTTGATTAATAATATATTTCTTGGCGATTACTATCTCTATGATAAGCAGAAAACACTTATTGCAACATATACCGAAATTAATACGGCATATACACAGTATGATCAGCTGATCGAAGAGGGGACAACAGATGATTATTCGTCTTTTGGCTCATCCAGTGTTCAGAGCCAGATTTCCAATGCGCTGCGTGAAATTTTCGGAAGAATTGCGGAGAATCGTTCGGTCTCGATATTGCTTTACAGAAATATCGGCTATACGATAGACGGCAGTCAGATTGTGGCAAATATATGGCCGATTTATTCCAGTATTAACAGCGGGACGACAAGCTGGACTGAAACGAACAATATGTACTCAGACTATATTAATGCCAGCCGGGAGGCTGAGATTATTAACAGGCACAGCAATTATATCATTCAGAGAGTATATGTATCCAGGCTCGGTTCCGACTATCTTTATTTGGCAGGCACTATGGACAACGGGGATGGTATTATGCTGCGAGCCTCCTTTGAGACTATTCACGACAGTGTAGAGTTGTCCAACCGCTTTATTCTGTATATTTCTGCTATCATGCTGGTGGCGGGAATTTTTGTACTGCTTTTTATTACCCAGCGTTTTACAGATCCGATCACAAAATTATCCCACATTGCCGGTCAGATGGCGGAACTGAATTTTGATACAAAATACGAAGGACAAAGTGAAGATGAGATCGGAGAACTGGGCAACAGTATCAATTATTTGTCTGAAAATCTTGAGAAGACGCTGGGCGAATTGAAATCAGCCAATATACAGCTGCGTCAGGAACTTGATGAAAAGACGAAAATCGATGAAATGCGAAAAGAATTTCTTTCAAATGTGTCCCATGAACTTAAGACGCCGATCGCGCTGATTCAGGGATACGCGGAAGGACTTCAGGAAAATATTAATGATGATGAGGAAAGCCGGCAGTTTTATTGTGACGTCATTATTGATGAGGCAAATAAGATGAATAATCTTGTCAAAAAATTGCTTGATTTAAATCGTCTTGAATTTGGCAATAATGATATAGAGATGGCGCATTTTAATGTTGTGGATGTGGTGCGTAGTTATTTGGCCAATGCCGATATTTTGCTCAGACAAAAACATGTGACATTAAATTTTAATACAGAGCCGGAGGTCTATGTTTGGGCTGATGAATATATGGTTGAAGAAATATTTAATAATTATCTTTCTAATGCCCTTAATCATGTGGCCGGTGAAAACAGAATTGATGTCGATATTGAAAAACGGGGCGACGTTGTCCGAATTACTGTATTTAATACCGGAGAGAAGATTCCGGAGGAAGATATTCCGATGATCTGGGACAAATTTTATAAAGTGGATAAGGCACGCACCCGCGAATACGGCGGCAGCGGTGTCGGGCTTTCTATTGTTAAAGCATCGATGGAATTGCTGGGACAAAACTATGGTGTAGAAAACCGTGCGGACGGTGTGGCTTTCTGGTTTGAACTGGATGCAAAAAATAGTTAAAATCTGTAATTTATCCTACCATTTTAGTAGACTTTGTGATAGAATAGGTGATGGAAAAAACTAAAGGAGGAAGGACATGTTAGAATTAAAGGATATTTCCTATGATGTCGAAGATGGTCAGGAGGAAAAGGGCATCTTAAAACATATAAATTTGAAAATTGATGACCGTTTCGTAGCAATCACAGGACCAAACGGCGGTGGAAAATCGACGCTGGCCAAGATGATTGCCGGGATTATAAAACCGAGCGAGGGAAGAATATTCTTTGACGGTGAAGATATTACAGACAAATCCATTACTGAGCGGGCACGCATGGGTATCAGTTTTGCCTTTCAGCAGCCGGTGCGTTTTAAAGGGCTGACGGTCAGGGATTTGATCAATATGGCGGCAGGAAAACCGATCAGTACGGCTAAAGCATGTAATTATTTGTCAGAAGTGGGTCTATGCGCCAAAGACTATATCGGCCGTGAAATTAATGCCAGTCTTTCCGGCGGAGAATTGAAGCGTATTGAAATTGCAATGATCATTGCCAGAGGAACGAAGCTTTCGGTGTTTGACGAGCCGGAGGCAGGTATTGATTTATGGAGCTTTCAGAATCTGATCCATGTGTTTGAAAAGCTGCATGAACAGGTTCAGGGATCGATCATTATTATTTCTCATCAGGAAAGAATATTAAATATTGCTGATAAGATTATTGTAATTGCAGACGGTGAGGTCGTTCGGTACGGAAAGAAGGCTGAAGTGCTTCCGGATCTTTTAGGCGGTCTTGGCGGATGCAGATTTTACAAAGGAGAGTGAGACAGATGCTTGATGCAATAGAATTGGGATTACTAGAACAAGTGGCTGGCATGCATGAGATTCCTGAGGGCGCTTATAATATCCGTGCCAACGGTGTCAGCGAGGCACGCAATTCCACTGCGAATATAGAGATTGTTTCAAAAACAGACAGGCCGGGTATAGATATTATTATTAAGCCGGGCACGAAAAATGAAAGTGTGCATATTCCTGTCGTATTGAGCCAGACAGGATTAAAGGATCTTGTTTACAATGATTTTTATGTCGGCGACGATGCCGATGTATTTATTGTTGCCGGCTGCGGCATTAATAACTGCGGGGAACAGGCATCGGAGCATGACGGCATTCATACGTTTCATATCGGGAAAAATGCCCGCGTGAAATATGTGGAGAAACATTATGGCGAAGGCGACGGCAATGGCGACCGCATATTGAATCCGACAACAATTATTGAGGTTGATGAAGGCGGTTACATGGAGATGGATTCCGTACAGATTAAAGGAGTAGATTCAACGGAACGTGTGACCAAAGCAGTGCTGAAGGACAATGCCAAAGTCGTTATTAAAGAAAAGATTATGACCCACGGCAAACAATGGGCTAAAACGGATTTTGAAGTGGATCTTGACGGACAAAATTCCAGTGCTGATGTGATGTCAAGATCTGTAGCCAGAGGAACATCCCATCAGCGTTTCCTGTCTAAAATCAACGGAAATAACGCCTGTGCGGGACATACAGAATGTGAT
Organism: Candidatus Scybalocola faecipullorum; assembly: GCA_018716485.1. Lineage (GTDB taxonomy): Bacteria > Bacillota > Clostridia > Lachnospirales > Lachnospiraceae > Scybalocola_A > Scybalocola_A faecipullorum. Next base: position 16,281 of record DVJY01000025.1, on the reverse strand, counting down.
GCGATTATTATGGATGATTCCAGTGTCAGTGCAATTCCGGAACTGACGGCAAATCATATCGACGCCAGCCTGATCCACGAGGCGGCTATCGGAAAAATTGCCGGAGAACAGCTGATAAAATTGATGACGCTCGGATTAACTGAAGAAGAAGCGGAAGCACAGATTATCAGCGGATTTTTAAAATAATGGACAAATGAAAAAAGCCGGCAGATCATGCCGGCTTGCATTATGTAAGAATGATTAAAGTTCGATTTTTCCGTCAACGTCTTCATTAATGACATAATATGCTGCGTTTTCCTCAGGTTTTACATACAGATTCAAAGTCTTTAAATCTTTTATTTTATTGCCCTGTGCAGTCCAGATTTCCTTGACTTTGGCGATAATTTCTTTTTCTTCCACCTGTTTTCCTGCATATTCTACATAGAATGCTGTTTTCATAGGGAAACCTCCTTGAAAAAATAAATACATATAAGTTACTTAAACCGATATTTATCATAGTACAAAACCGACGAAATTGCAAATTAAAAATTCATAAAACATGTAAAACGTGGCAAACTGAAGAAAAAAACATACAAATTTTAATGAGAAATCTTTTGCAAAAAATTAATCCATACACAGAAAATGCGTAAAAAAAGCCCAAAATCATAGACATTGTGGTGAAAAGTCCAAGAACAGGAAGATAAAGTTTGTATTAAGTGTAGAAAAATCGAAGAAATCATGTATAATTATAACAGGCGTACCTGAAAAACGGGCATCGCCGCCACACATGAAAAGAAAGGCGTGACAACAATGATTGCAATTATCGATTATGATGCCGGTAATTTAAAAAGTGTAGAAAAAGCACTGATATATCTTGGAGAATCATGTATAGTGACAAGAAATCGGTCGGAAATCTTAAATGCGGATAAAGTTATTCTTCCTGGTGTCGGAGCGTTCGGCGAAGCGATGGAGCGGCTGGAGCATTATGGTCTTGTACCGGTCATACAGCAGGCCGTCAGTGAGGGAAAGCCTTTTTTGGGCATTTGTCTCGGCCTTCAGCTGATGTTTGAGAGCAGTGAGGAAAGTCCGGGAGTCCGCGGACTGTCTTTACTTCCGGGGAAAATCGTAAAAATCCCTGCCGAGAGCGGTCTTAAAATACCTCATATCGGCTGGAATTCTTTGGAATTTCCAAAAGAGAGCCGTTTGTTTTCAGATATTGAAGGGGAACCGTACGTCTATTTTGTACATTCCTATTATCTTCAGGCCGCTGATTTTTCGGATGTGGCGGCGACAACTGAATACGGCGCAACAATTCATGCGGCTGTGGAGCATAATAACCTGTACGCATGCCAATTCCACCCTGAAAAAAGCAGCCATGTGGGACTTGCCATTTTGAAAAATTTTGCGCGGATGGCGTAGGAGGTGACCGGGATGTTTACGAAAAGAATTATTCCATGTCTTGACGTACATAATGGAAGAGTCGTCAAAGGCGTGAATTTTGTGGATTTAAAAGATGCCGGTGATCCGGTAGAGATTGCTGCTGCATATGACAGTGCAGGCGCGGATGAACTTGTTTTTTTAGATATTACAGCGTCTTCAGACGCCAGAAATACAGTTGCGGATCTGGTGCGGCGTGTGGCCGAACAAGTATTTATTCCGTTTACAGTCGGCGGCGGTATCCGTACAATCGATGATTTTAAAATGATTTTAAGAGAGGGTGCGGACAAAATTTCCGTGAATTCTGCGGCAATCGATGATCCGACGCTTGTGAACCGTGCGGCAGAAAAGTTCGGAAGCCAGTGTGTTGTTGTGGCAATCGATGCCAAGCGGCGGTCAGACGGCAGTGGATGGAATATTTATAAGCACGGCGGGCGTATTGATACAGGGATTGACGCAGTCGCGTGGGCAAAAAAAGTTTGGGAGCTTGGCGCCGGAGAAATTTTGCTGACAAGTATGGATTGTGACGGCACGAAGAGCGGCTATGATATTGAACTGACAAAAGCAATTTCATCACAAGTGAGTATTCCGGTTATTGCCTCCGGCGGCGCAGGAGAGATGGCGCATTTTTATGACGCTCTGACAGAGGGCGGCGCGGAGGCTGTACTTGCCGCATCACTGTTCCATTACAAAGAGATGGAAATTAAAGATTTAAAGAAATATCTGCGCGGACGGGGCATCAGTGTCCGGCTGTAAAGATGAGATAAAAGGAGCTTTTACTTATGAGTGCGATTGCCAATGACTGGCTGAATGTTTTGAAGCCGGAGTTTTCGAAAACTTACTATAAAAAATTGTTTGAGACAGTCAGACACGAATATGAGACAAGACGGATTTTTCCGGAGGCTGATGATATTTTCAATGCTTTTCATTTAACGCCGCTGAGTCAGGTGAAAGTGGTTATACTCGGACAGGATCCTTATCATAATTACGGACAGGCACACGGACTATGTTTTTCTGTCAAACCGGGTGTGGAGGTTCCTCCGTCACTGATGAATATTTATACAGAACTGCACGACGATCTCGGCTGTTACATTCCAAATAACGGATATCTTGTAAAGTGGGCGAGCCAAGGCGTATTGATGCTTAATACAGTACTGACGGTGCGTGCCCATCAAGCCAATTCCCACAGAGATATCGGGTGGGAGCAGTTTACTGATGCTGCAATCAAGGCGGTCAATGCATTGGACCGTCCGGTTGTCTTTATTTTGTGGGGCAGGCCGGCACAAATGAAAAAGTCGATGCTGAACAATCCGAAACATTTGATTCTGGAGGCGCCCCATCCAAGTCCGCTCTCAGCTTTCCGCGGATTTTTCGGAAGCAAACCTTTCAGCAAAACAAATGATTTCTTAAAGGCCAATGGTATCGAACCGATTGACTGGCAAATTGAAAACATTTGAAAGGATATTATCATGGGAAAAATTAAGATGATCGGTCTTGATCTTGACGGGACAGTATTTAATGACAACAAAGAAATTTCGGAGGAAAATAAAGCGGCCATCCGTGAGGCCGCTGCACAGGGAATTATTGTACTTCCGGCAACAGGCAGGCCTTTGCGGGGGCTTCCGAAAGCAATGCTGGAAATTGAGGGCATTCATTATGCGGTAACTTCCAATGGCGGTGCTGTATATGATTTGGACAGCCGAAAAGCGATTTATGAGGACTGTATTCCAAATGAAGAGGCTAAGCAGCTGGTCAGCGTTTTAAATGCGGTGGACGGTCTTGTGGAAGTTTATATTGACGGTGTTTGCTATGCTCAGCAGTCACGTCTGGAGCATGCGCTCACATACCCGCTGTCCAAACCGTTTCTTGAATATATATGGAAATCAAGAGAAAGACAGGAGGATTTGGAAGCGTTCCTTACGGCTGACGGAGGTAATGTCCAAAAAATGCATCTGCTATTTGGCAGTACAAAAGAGCGTCAGCGGGCTTTCGAGATGATCGCGCCGTATGAAGCTGATCTGGCAGTGACCAGTGCTATGAGCCTGAATATTGAAATCAATAAAAAGAGCGCGGATAAAGGCAATGGTCTGATCGCACTCGGAAAAATACTCGGTATTCAAAAAGAAGAAATTATGGCATGCGGCGATGCCGGCAATGATCTGGCGATGATGCAGAAAGTGGGATTTGCGGTAGCAATGGGCAATGCTGAGCCGGAAATTAAGGCGGCGGCCGATTATGTCACATTGACTAATGAAGAAAACGGCGTGGCATATGCCATACGGAAATTTGCATTGAATTCATGAAAAAGGAGACACTCCTGCAGAGATTCAAGGCTTTGTGAAGAAGCCTAAACTTTACAGGAGTGTCTCCTTTTTAAGCGCCAGAAGCAAAAATCGGTATTATCCGACAGATTCAATCAGTTAAAGTATACGTCCCATTTCTTTGGACTTTTCAAACGGCTGATAGGAAAATGAAAACCCATCGGCCGTTTTTTGAATATCATAATATCCATGGGCAGTATATCGAATCTCAAATTTCTTTCCCGCATACAGCGTTTTATCCAGCGGAGAAAAAGTAATCATACAGCACCTTCTGTTTTTGCAAGATTTTTATTGGCCGTAGCCAGCATCAATTTAATACGGTTGACCTGATTAACCTCGCTGGCGCCCGGATCGTAGTCGATGGCGACAATATTGGCTTCAGGATGCTGACGGCGCAGTTCCTTAATAACGCCTTTGCCGACAATATGGTTTGGCAGGCAGCCAAACGGCTGGGTACATACGATATTCGGCGCGCCCTGATGAATCAGTTCAATCATTTCGCCGGTCAAAAACCAGCCCTCGCCGGTTTGATTGCCAAGAGAGACAATCGGTGATGCATATTCAGCCAGCTGTTCAATGCGGGCCTGAGGCAGAAAGTGGTGGCTTTTTTCCAGTTCTTTCCGTGCGGTTTTCCGGATGGATTCAAGGAAGGCGATGCCGATATTTGAAATAATGGCCGTCATTTTCTTTTTGCCCAGTTTCTCATACTTAAAATTTGAATTATAGAAGCAGTACATAAAGAAATCGAGCAGGTCGGGCATAACAGCTTCTGCACCTTCTGATTCGAGTAAATCGACCAAGTAGTTGTTTGCCGACGGTGAGAATTTAACGAGAATTTCACCGACTATGCCGACACGAGGTTTTTTCATATCTTCATGAATCGGAAGATTGTCAAATTCATGAATAATATCACGGACATTTTGAGCAAAGCTTCGTTTGTTTTTACCGATCAGCGAATCAATACAGATCTGCTGCCATTTTTCATGGAGCGCATTGGCCGAACCCGGTGTAACTTCATACGGACGCATACGGTAAAGGACCCGCATAAATACATCGCCGTAAACGAGTGCCTGAAAAGCAACCTTTAACAGAGACAGCGAGAATTTGAAGCCCGGATTTTTTTCGATGCCCTGAGCACTGACAGCAATGACCGGAATTTGATGCATTCCAGCGTTCTGCAGTGCGCGCCGGATAAATCCCACATAGTTTGTAGCGCGGCAGCCTCCGCCCGTTTGAGACATGGCAACTGCCACTTTATGTAAGTCGTATTTTCCGGACAGCAGTGCTTTCATAATTTGTCCGACGACACAAATAGAAGGATAGCAGGCATCATTGTTGACATATTTTAAACCGATGTCAATGGCTTCTCTGTCACAGTCCGGAAGCAGTTCCACATTCATACCCTGCGAACGGAGAGCCGGGGCTAAAATTTCAAAATGGATCGGTGTCATATTCGGCACAAGAATCGTGTAATCTTTAGCCATTTCTTCGGTGAAGATGACCCGGTCGTGGGCGCTGGATACAGCGTGAGCATGAATATCTTTATCATCTCTCATACGCATTGCGGCAATCAGTGAACGTATACGGATTCTTGCGGCGCCCAGATTGCTGACCTCGTCGATTTTCAGGCATGTATACAGTTTTCCGGAACCGGTAAGAATATCTCTCACTTGATCTGTTGTGACGGCATCAAGACCGCATCCGAAAGAATTTAACTGGATCAATTCCAGATTTTCGGCAGTTTTAACGTATTGAGCCGCACGGTAAAGTCTGGAATGATACATCCACTGGTCAGATACAATGAGCGGGCGTTCGGGTTTTGCCAAATGGGAAATACTGTCCTCAGTAAGAACAGCAAGTCCGTAGGAAGTGATCAACTCTGGAATGCCGTGATTGATCTCACCGTCTACATGATAAGGACGTCCGGCAAGAACGATGCCTTTCATCTGATGTTCTGCCATATAAGCCAGCGTTTCTTCGCCTTTGGTTTCCATATCCTGATGGGCCTGATCAAGTTCAAGCCATGCTTTGGAAGCAGCAGCAGCGATTTCCTTTTTAGGAATGTTCATGCCGGCAAATTCTTCAGAAAGCCGCTTTGTCAGCTTATCAATATTATCCATTGGCAGGAAAGGATTCATAAAGTTAATATTCAGTTCTTTAATTTCTTCCACATTATTTTTAATGTTTTCCGAATATGATGTGACAATCGGACAGTTAAAGTGGTTATTGGCTTCTTCCGTTTCGTTTCGTTCATATGGAATCGACGGATAGAAAATAAAATCAATGCCCTGTTTGATGAGCCACATTACATGGCCGTGGACAAGCTTGGCCGGATAACATACCGATTCACTTGGAATGGATTCAATACCAAGCTGATATATTTTTGAACTTGACGGCGGTGATAAAATTACCCGGAAGCCAAGCTCTGTAAAGAAAGTAAACCAGAACGGATAGTTTTCGTACTGATTTAACACTCTTGGAATACCGACAGTGCCTCTGTAAGCCATATCTGCCGATAATGGCGTGTAATTTAAGAAGCGTTTCAGCTTATACGCAAAAAGATTCGGTACATCACTCTTTTTCTTTTCACGTCCGAGACCGATTTCACAGCGGTTTCCTGTAATGAACTGGCGGCCGCCGGAAAAACGGTTGATGGTCAGATGACAGTTGTTTGTACAGCCTTTGCATCTGGACATACTTGTCGTAAACTGCAGGTTAATAATCTTTTCCAGCGGAAGCATCGTAGATTCTGTACCGTCATAGCGCTCGCGGGCGATCAGTGCCGCACCGAAAGCGCCCATAATGCCGGCGATGTCCGGACGGACAGCCTCGCGGCCGGATATTAATTCAAAACTTCTTAAAACAGCGTCATTGTAAAAAGTACCGCCCTGAACAACCACATTTTTGCCCAGATCTTTCGGGTCGGTTAATTTGATAACTTTAAATAAAGCGTTTTTAATGACCGAGTAGGCAAGTCCAGCAGAGATATCACCGACTGTCGCTCCTTCTTTCTGGGCCTGTTTTACGTTGGAATTCATAAATACTGTGCAGCGGGATCCAAGATCGATGGGACTTGGTGCAAAAAGTGCAACTTTAGCAAAATCTTCGATTTTATAATTTAATGATTTAGCGAAAGTTTCAATAAATGATCCGCATCCTGAGGAGCAAGCCTCATTGAGCTGGACACTGTCGACAGTATTGTTATGAATTTTAATACATTTCATATCCTGCCCGCCGATGTCAAGAATACAATCGACTTCAGGCTCAAAAAATGCAGCAGCATAGTAGTGTGCAACCGTTTCGACTTCGCCTTCGTCAAGCATGAGCGCAGCCTTGATCAGCGCCTCACCGTAGCCGGTTGAACATGAATTGACGATACGGGCGCTGTCCGGCATGAGGTTAGTTATTTCCTCGATTGCCCGAATGGTTGTCTTTAACGGACTGCCGTTGTTGCTGCTGTAAAATGAATAAAGCAGTGAGCCGTCTTCGCCGACAACAGCAACTTTCGTCGTTGTCGAGCCGGCATCAATGCCTAAGAAGCAGTCGCCCTCATAATCGGCCAGAGAACCTTTTCGGACTGTATGGGCGCTGTGGCGCTGCTTAAACTGTTCATAATCTTCCTCATCTTTAAAAAGTGGTGCCAGACGTGCAGACTCTGCCGCGATTTCAATATCATGCGACAATTTATCGATTAAAGCTTCAAGCGATGTGTCATGACCTTCTTTATAATTCAGAGCAGCGCCGATGGCTGCGAAAAGGTGAGAGTTTTTCGGTGCAATTGTCTGTTCCGGCGTCAGCTTCAGTGTTCTGACAAAACAGTTTTTCAATTCGGATAAAAAGTGGAGCGGACCGCCAAGAAATGCCACATTACCCCGAATCGGCTTGCCGCAGGCTAAACCGCTGATTGTCTGATTAACAACAGCCTGAAAGATGGATTCGGATAAGTCCTCTTTTGTGGCGCCTTCATTAATCAGCGGCTGAATATCCGATTTGGCGAAAACACCGCAGCGCGCGGCGATCGGATAGACTGCTTTATAGTTTTTTGCATATTCATTTAAGCCGGATGCATCAGTCTGGAGCAGCGATGCCATCTGATCGATAAAAGAACCTGTACCGCCGGCACAAATACCATTCATACGCTGTTCAATATTGCCGCCGGTAAAATAAATGATTTTTGCATCTTCACCGCCAAGTTCGATGGCTACATCCGTCTGCGGGGCATATAATTCAAGGGAACTGGATACCGAGATAACTTCCTGCACAAACGGGATATCCAAAGCCTTGGAAATGGCCATGCCCCCTGAACCGGTGATCATCGGGCAAAGATCCATACCGCCTGCAGCGTCGTAGGCTTTTTGCGCCAGCGCCAGAAGAGTCTCTCTGATATTGGCAAAATGCCGCTCATAATCAGAAAACAAAACATTGTTTTTATCGTCAAGAATTGCTATTTTTACAGTTGTGGAACCGATATCAATACCTAATTTGTTACGCATTCTCATCATATTATTGAAATTGCCGCCTCCTTAGTATTTAATTGGCTTTCCTACTAAAGCCTAGGTAATTATACAATATTAAAAATTAAAAAACAACATAAAAAGGCAAAATATCGCTGCCAAAAAATATTAAATATATATAAACGATATATAAATAGGAAACTTCACCAATAAAAACAGCATGAATATACTAGACATTAAAAGAGAAAAGAGGCATTTTCATGAATTATTACAGTGACCGGCTTTCAATACAGGGCGCTGCGGCATGCAGGGGGATCCTTCATACGATTGTTAAGGGCGATACGCTTTATAAGCTGAGCCGTCTTTACGGCGTCAGTCTGGACGCGATTTTTGAGGCAAATCCTAATACAGACGTCTACAATCTGGCTATCGGGCAGAAAATCTGTATTCCGATGAGCAGCATGAGCGGAGGCAGACGGCCGCAAAGACATCAGATTATCGTAAAAAAGGGTGATACACTTCATGAAATTTTGAAAAAATACAATATGACGCCTGAACAATTTGAAAAAAACAATCCGCAGCTTGCGGCGATGATTTTGAAAGAAGGCACCAGAATAAACATTGACAATATTTAGCGGCTTTAATATAATTGAAAAGACAGGGTACAGGAGCCGGATTGAGGCTCCTGTATGATAAAAAAAGCAAAAAATGAGGTGAAAATTTGGGTACATGGGTTGATAAATTAGAAAGAAAAATCGGTCGATTTGCAATCCCGCATTTGATGCGCTATATTATCATTATTTATGGGCTTGGCCTGATTCTTGAGTGGACGGCGCCAGAAGTCTATCTTGTTTACTTTTCATTAAATGCGGAACGGCTGCTTCATGGAGAAATCTGGAGGATTTTTACATTTCTTATGCAGTCACCGAGTACAAGCCCGATCTTTTTTATTTTTACATTATATTTGTATTATTTCCTTGGAAATACGCTGGAAAAAGTATGGGGCGCGTTTCGGTTCAATTTGTATTATTTTACAGGCGTGTTGGGCACCGTGCTCGGTGCGGTCATTGTCTATCTGGTGACAGGACAGATATATCTTTTGGATACGTTCTATATCAATATGTCTCTCTTCCTTGCTTTTGCCACAGTTATACCGGATATGCAGCTTCTGCTCTTTTTCATTATTCCGATTAAGATGAAGTGGCTCGGCTATGCCTACGGGCTGCTGATTATTCTTGAGTTTATTCAGGCACTGACAAGAGGAGATTACGGTACATGCATCGCAATTGTACTTGCAATGATCAATTTCATATTCTATTTCTTCTCGTTTATGAGAGATAAACATTCGCCCCATCAGTATATCCGCAGACATCAGTTTGAACGGAATATGCGCCGGGGCCAGCAGATGGGCGGACCGGCATATCAGGGCAAAGCGCCGGGACCGGAACATTCGGCAAAGAAAATTGTGCCGAGGCACCGCTGTGCAGTCTGCGGACGGACAGAACTTGATGATGAAAATCTGGAGTTTCGATTCTGTTCAAAATGCAACGGCAATTATGAATACTGCAATGATCATTTGTTTACACATAAACATGTGCAGTAAAAAAGAAATCTAACGGGGAGCTGAGTTATTTGAATTTGAATAAACTGATTAAAGAGATAAAAAGTGGAAACAATCTGGAGGAACATCTGTCAGCTTACGGCAACAGTTTGGCAATGTCTTATTACCGTCAGGCGTCATATCATCTGGCAATGAATTTGACAGAATATTATGATGCGGTCAGTGAAGGTAAGGGAGAACTGGCAGATGAATGCCGGGCGATGCTTTCAGAAGTGATGACTATGATCAAATCGGCAGTTGAAGGCGACTATACACAGACTAAGACATGGATTGACCGCATCGATGCAATGAGAACGCAGGTAATCACAAACATCGGGGATTTGGAAGACTATACGTATTATTTGAAAATTTATGAATATTTACTTAATCAGGCCGAATATAAAACAGGCAATAAACATACCGAATACGATATTGAAGCCTTTGCTGATGAAGTCATCAGTTATGTCAGTGTTTCGGATCCGGTTGAGGCCAATGAACGGATTCAGGCGGTCATGGGAGAACTTCCTGTACGCATGACAATCGATAAATTTACGGATATGGTCCGTAAAAGCTGTCAATATTATTGCGGCGTACGCAATGATATTGCCGAGATGTTTTTTGAAAGTATTAAAGAATGTGTCCGGCCGATGAATTTTGACGGATTAAATCCGAAATATGAATCGCTGATGGCGCTGTGCAGATCGATGGAGCAGCTGTCTATCCGGACAATTGGCGCTAAAGAATGTGCCAAAGCACTGGAAGATATTGAAGGTGCGGCAGTGGATATTTCCGATAATTTAAAACTTTGTCTCTATATGGCCGATATTATAAATAATTTTTATATTTTCCTTTTGACAAAAATGTATGTGCTGGCAGAGACAAGTGATACGAAAAAGGCAGCGGCTGTGATTAAAGATTTTTGTCATTCTGTGGAAAAGGGCAGCTTTTTGACGCCGGATGAAGATATTGTGGGGCTGTTGCGTGAACTGACAGATTGTCAGGACACACTGCGCGGCGAGCATTTGATGCTTGAAAACGCCTTATATGAAATTATGACGCTGTATCCGGATAAAATTGACGGACTGGCTTTGAACGGCCTCTATAACAGTCTGTATTACTGCGCAAGGATGTTTAACGAGGCTTCTTTGGAGCCCCTCGGGAAAAGAGGTACATACTTTGCAGTTGATGAAGCATGGATGGATGCGGCAGTGACACAGCTGGAAAAGTATTACAGAGAGGTTTTGGCAACTTTGGATCGTGAGTTTAAACGGGCAGAGATGGCATTTGTTCTTGAATCACTTCCGGTCTGCTTTGATCGTCTGGATGATTTCAGACAATATATTATCAGGTGCATGGAAGGCTGCCACGACGAAAGTGCCAGACAGGTATGTGTTGATCTTGTCAGTCAGATGATTTTAGAGGAGCAGGACAGTGATCAATAGATGACGGGGAGTGTGTAAACAGTCAGATGCGTCTTTTAAAAAAATTGTATTGGGGCGAATCCGTCAGCGGTCTGAAAAGAACCGTCAAATATGAAATCAAATACAGAAAATTTGCAGTCGGCTATTATTGCATTATTTTACCGGAAAGCCCCGGTTGCCTTTTGGATATTATTTCCAGCGAACAGCTGAAAGTGAAATATATGCGCAGAAAACCGGCTGTGGTTGTCGGCATTGCGGGGAGCAGATATGAGGCGATGGTGTTGGCCGGAACAATCGTGTATGACGTTTATAAAGCAACCGGCGGATTTGATACTCGAACTTATTTTTGCGGACGGCAAAGAAAAAAAGGAGCAGATCGATGATACATATAGTTTTATTGATATTGAAAATTATCGGAATCATTCTGTTGTGTGTCATCGGGCTGCTGATCCTGTGTTTGTGCGCTGTATTATGTGTGCCGGTCCGCTACCGGGGCAGCGGAAGCTATATGGAAAGTGAGATTAACGGTGAAATCCGGGTGACATGGCTGTGGCATCTGTTTAGCATGAAAGCGGCATTTGACAGCAACGACGATAAAAATAAAGGAAAATTTAAAGTTAAAATTGCAGGCGTGACTGTGGCGGGTAAGGAACCGAAGGCTGAGAAAAAAGTGAAGGAAAAGTCCTCTCGAAAGACAAAGCCGAAAAAAACAAAAGTTATTAAAGAAGCAGAGAAAAGTCAAAAAACAGAGAATGAAGCGCCGGCAGATGTTCATACTATCCATAGGGAGACTTTAAAGGAACTCGAAGGAAAACGTCCTGTTTTGACGGAAAAAGAACCTGCCCGTCAGGAGAAAAACTCGTGGTTTTCCAAGCTGAAGGCAGTGCCGGAACGGATAAAAAAGCAGATAAATAAGATTCATGAGTTGTTTTTAAAGCTGAAATCGGGTATGATAAAAGCAGGCAAAAAAATCACAGCATTATGCCGAAAAAAAGAGAAGCTGACGGCGATTTTGACGGCGCCAAAAAACAGGCCGGCCTTTTTGAAAGTGAAGCGAACGATTTTCAAAGTTCTGCGTCATATGCTTCCGCAAAAGTTTTCAGGATGGATTCATTTCGGCATGGAAGACCCGGAACAGACCGGAAGGCTTCTGGGAGCTGCGGCAGTGCTTTATCCGGCATATCACGGACGGCTGAACATACAGCCGGATTTTGACCGGCAGATATTTGAAGCAAAAGTCAGTTTTTCAGGGCGCATACGGCTGGTGACGCTGGCTGTTTGGTGCTTGGGACTGGTGTTGGATAAAGATCTGAGAAGAATCCTTTCAGAACTTAAAAATATTCAAAAGCAGTGAAAGTTGTTGAAAAACGTTAAGAAGTAAAATTCCGGATCTGCAAGGGCGGCGCACGGAAGCGTCAGAAGGAGGTAATTATGGCTGAAAATAAATTAAGTACAACCGTGGCATCATTGTTCGATGGGATGGATAAGTTTATGTCCTCCAAGACCGTTGTTGGTGATGTGGTTCATATTAAAGATAAAATCATTATTCCGCTGATCGATGTTTCTTTCGGTGTGGGCGCCGGTGCATGGGATAAGACGGATAAGGGCAGCGCAGCCGGAGGTTTGGGCGGTAAGATGAGTCCTGCGGCAGTTCTTGTTATTTCTGATGACGGCGTAAAGATGGTTCCGGTCAGCCGTTCGCAGGATGTTGTTTCAAAAGTGATTGATATGGTGCCGGATATTATAAACAAATTCACAAAAGGTTCAGACCGTGATGATACAGAAGAAATAGTGGAAGATGTTGTCCACAAGATGGAAAATGACGGTGAACAGCAAAATTAAATGGACAGGCAAGGCTAAAATTAGAGCCGCATAAACTATAAAAAGAACTTTTCCGGAGGAGAGTGCTTTGAAAAGAGTATGCGGCTATACGCTTTTCTGGTTTGCCGCGGGAATGACCGTCATGCTGTTTATGCGGGCCAGCCTGCTGAGTATATGTATGATAATTTTCTGCCTTGTCTTAGGATATAACCTGTTTAATACAGAGTAGATCACATATTGGAAAAGGAGTCTTGATGATGAATATTAAAGAGTTCAATGTCACTAATAAACCTTTCGCAACAACTCTCGTTTTTGAATTGTATGAAGGGTCGGATTTTGATAAAAAAGCCTACCGTGTTTTGAAAAAAGAAAAGCAGCTTCTGGCCGACGGTAAATTCGACGATGAGGTTTTTTGTTATGATATCACAGATAAGATGTCTTTAAGAAAATATATGTCGATGGGACTGAACAGACAGAAAGTGGCTCATTTGATGGAGCGGGTGCTGGAGGCAGAAGCATGTTTTAACTTGAATCAGATAGACCCTCATTATTTAATGCTTGATTCGGATCTTGTACTCGTCGATAAAAACAGTGAAGAAATTACATTTATTTATGTGCCGGCGACAGATCACGGCCTCGTTGCAAAACCAATGAGAGCCTTTATCAAAGAGGTACTTGCCAATGCCGTTTACGATGAATCCGAAGATTTGGATTATGTCGGACGGCTCATTACATATGTTAATAAAAATAAACATATCGATCCGGGCAGTTTCAACAACCTTATTCAAAAAATAAAAGAAGGTCCGGCTAAAATTAAAGATGTATCAGGGGAGATGCCTGTACCCCCGGAACAAAATGTTCGTCCGGTCAGCCTGCAGGAACAGGCAATGCGTGTGGCTAAGTCGGTTGCCGCAGAGGCTGCCGTTGCTGGACTTGATGTGCCTGAAGATATGTCGGTGCCTGCGGATACGGAAGCCGGTAAGGTGGCTGAACCTGAGTTTGATATACCGGATGCTGCAGCGGCTCAAGTACCGGAATCGGATATTCATTTAGAGATCCCAGAACCGATGATGAACGATCGGATTGAGGCGGAGCCTATGGCTGATATTGTGCTGGAACCTGAAACGCTTAATGGGGAGCAGGAGTGCCCAATGGCGGACATTCCAGAGCCAAAGGAAGCTGCGCCGGTGCCGGAAGTCAAAGAAGTGGGAGCGGCACCTGAACCGAAGAAGAATTATCCGTATCTTGTAAGAGCTAAAAATCAGGAAATCATTACAGTGGACAAAGATGAGTTTAAAATAGGAAAAATTCCGGGCATGGCAGATTATCTGCTGAGCGATAATCCTGCAGTTAGCCGTATGCATGCTATCATTCATAATGTGGACAATACATATTATATCTGCGATAATTATTCTACAAATGCGACTTATCTTAATGGGCAGAAACTTGAGCCGGGCAAAAATTATTTGCTGATGAACGGCGTAAAAATTAAACTGGCCAACGAAGAGTTTACTTATTTCTGCGAAGATTGACAACGATTGCCAATAAAAAGAAATTTGTAAGAATTTAGCACCATTAAAATTAAATAGTTTGTGGTACCTTGTAAATAGCGGGGGCAGGATGCATCCTGCCCCCGCTGATGCTTTAGAGATACGTCGGCAGGCGGTATTGGAAGTGTGTGAAATGAGGTGGACACAAGATGAAACAAACAAAGGATGAGAAAAACAGGGACAGCCGCATGATCAAAGTCACGGCAATTATATGTCTTTGTATCATCACAATAGGGCTGATCACGGTTGGCTGTATTTATAAATTTAATATTTTCGGAGCAGGAACTTCTGGGAGAAATACGGGAGGTATGACGGCAGATGCCACAGAGGAAACAAAGACAAAAGAACAGATCCGTCAGGAGAAGATGGCTGACGCTTACCGGCTTAGTCAAAGCTATGACTATGACGGCGCTGTAGATGTTTTGAAGTCTGTTGAAAATTATGGCGAAGATGCGCAGATTATTCAGAAAATTTCCGAATATGAAGCATTGAAAGAAAAAACAGTCCGGTGGGAAGACGTGACTAAAGTGACGCATATTTTTTTCCATTCACTGATTTATGATACAGATAAGGCGTTCAAAAGCGACAGTTCCAGCGGTTATAATATGGTCATGACAACGATTGACGAGTTTAATAAGATTATGCAGTCTATGTATGATAAGGGGTATGTACTCGTAAGTATTCATGATCTTGTCAAAGAGGTCACTGATGAAAACGGTAATGTTACTTATGAAGCGGGCGATATTATGCTGCCTTCCGGGAAAATTCCTTTTGTGCTCTCTCAGGATGACGTCAGCTATTATGAGTATATGGAAGATACAGGATTTGCCCGGAAAATTGTCCTTGACGAGAATGGAAAGCCGACCTGCGAATATAAAAATGATGACGGCAGTCTCAGTTATGGCGCATATGATCTTGTGCCGCTGCTGGATCAGTTTATTGAGGAACATCCGGATTTCTCATATAAAGGCGCCAGAGGCATATTAGCATTGACCGGCTATAACGGGGTACTTGGCTACCGTACAGACCCGGAAGTGTATAAAGACAGTCCGACGCTGTCCGAGGATATACAGAAGGCAAAAGAAGTGGCAGATGCTTTAAAAGCCGAAGGCTGGGAATTTGCCAGCCACAGTTGGGGACATATTCATATGGGGCAGACATCGTGGGAAAAGTTTAAAGAGGATACGGATCGGTGGGAAAAGAATGTTAAGCCGATTGTCGGTGATACAGATATTATGATCTATCCGTTTGGAGAAGATGTGGGAGACTGGCATCCTTACAGTTCAGACAATCAAAAATATGCGTATTTGCGTGAAAAAGGATTCAGGTTTTTCTGCAATGTGGACGGCGCCCGGTATTGGGTGCAGCTTAACGGCGATTATATCCGCCAGGGACGCCGAAACGTGGACGGTCAGCGTATGTGGCAGCAGATTGAGACTAAAAAAGACTGGCTGGGCGACTTATTTGACGTGAATTCGGTTTTTGATTCGGACAGGCCGGTACCGGTTTATGATGTCAACGGATAAAGATAAATAAAAAAAGGAAGCTGAGGCTTCCTTTTTTTATATTTGCTGTTAGGCCAAGGGCCTGTTTCCATTGTGTAGTTTTTCGTGTTCCGAAAAACGGAACTTTGGAAATAAAAAAACCACCTGCTATGCAGGTGAGTCAGCATTGCTTTAGCTTACAGTAAAAAACCTC
>DVJY01000024.1 GCA_018716485.1 Candidatus Scybalocola faecipullorum | reverse complement strand
TATCTATTCTGTAAATCTCATAGACCCCAGTCTGGAAGATATTTATTTTGCCCTGACTGCCGGCAGAAAGGAGGATTGACGATATGAAGACTGCTATGTATGCGATCATCAAAAAGGATTTTCGCGGTGTTGCGAGCAATCGCAGGTTATTTTCCGCTCTTTTAATCGTTCCTTTGGCACTGACGATTGTATTGCCATCTATTTTCGTCATTGCCATTCATTTTGTACCGGATGATCCGGATATTATGAAGCTGCTGTCGCTGCTCCCGGAATCCGCGCAGATGGAAAGTCTGGAGCTTACACTTTCCAGCATGATCTTAAATTATATCCTTCCGGTCTTTTTCCTGATGATACCCATCATGACTGCTTCTATCATGGCAGCCAGCGCATTTGTAGGAGAAAAGGAACGCCATACGCTTGAAACCTTGCTCTATTGCCCGCTTACTCTCAAACAAATCTTTCAGGCAAAAGTATGGGCCTCTTTCCTTTTAAGTATGCTTGTCTCGCTGATCTCATTTACGGCCATGTTTCTGGTCATCGAAGCAGAATTGTTTTTCTTGGATGGCAGGCTGGTGGTTCCGAGTGTAAGCTGGCTGGTTGTTATGCTGCTGATTTCTCCTTCAATATCACTGATTGCCGTTACCTTGATCGTTCGCAGTTCTGCCAAAGCGCAGAGTGTGGAGGAATCTCAGCAGGCTGCCGTTTTCTTGATTATTCCACTTATTTTGCTTATAACAGGACAGTTTACAGGAGTACTCCTAATGAGCGTTTGGATTCTGCTCGGTCTCGGTGGGGTTTGTGCAATACTCGCTTGGTTTCTTTTGCAAAAATCTATGGGACGATTCACCTACGAAAAACTTCTGCAATAAAAGATGTTTTGGTGAGAGTGCTGTAACCTATACCGAGATTTTGAGCACAGCCACGGACACCAAGTTCCTTGTGATCGAGATAGTACTGGACGGCATCCAGTTTAAACTGTTTGTCATGTTGATTTGCCATAATGAAATCCTCCTTGTCGGAGCTGGCGAAAAAGATATTGATACATATGAAGTTAATGACCATATATGGTTTGAAGCTTATGTGAAAGAGCAGCCGATCCACTATCTGTTTTTAAGAGATTCACAGTATGCGGAAGCTATGGTTTCCAACTATGTCAATGCTTATGAAAATACAGGTGACGATTGATGAAAATCCTTTAAATAAATAAGTTAAGACTGCAGGCTGTGCACTCAAATTTGAGCATGCACAGCCTGCACTGCGTTATGGGGATTTAACAGCCGGAAAATTTTTGATTGTGTTTGGCTTTGGCTGGACATATAATAGGACAGAAGGAGGAATCAAAAAATGAGGCCGATGCGATTATTTAAAAGAGAAGTTAAAGATATCCGTGAAATAGAAACTATTTTAAAAACATGTGACACGGTTCGGATTGGAGCGGCGGATGAGGATGGCATTTTTGTTGTTCCGATGAATTACGGCTATGAATTGGTGACCGAAGATGCCGGACATCCGATACTGAAAATTTATGTGCACAGCGCCTACGAGGGAAGAAAGGCGGAGGCATTTAAAAAAGAACCGGCCGTCGCTTTTGAGATGGACTGCGGCCATGAAATCATACGCGGAGATTATACATGCAGTTATTCTTATGCATATATGAGTATTATGGGCAGCGGCGTTATCCGTGAACTGACTGATCCCGGGATGAAAGAATATGGTCTTAAAAAATTGATGGCACATATGGCGCCGGAAGCAGACCTTCGGTTTTCACCGGAAGTCCTTTCGCGCACATGTGTTTTTTGCATTGAATCTGATCAATTTACGGGAAAGAAGCGCGCGCCGAAAAATTAGCCCCGCAATACCCGGGGCTTTTGTCTAACAGCAGTATTTCATATACATCTGCTTAAAAAGATCGATATGAATCTGTTCATCAATAATAATTCTTTTTAAACATTTCACGATATGATCGTCTTTAATCACAGCGCATTGATGGGTATATTTATCAATGGCCTGCTGTTCTCCCGTAATTGCGTTTTTTAATAACATACTGATATTCTGGGAATAACAGTTATAGGAAGGAGACCAGTAGGTCATGGCGCAGCCTTTATGTGTCCATAACCGCGGGTTTTCTCCTAAAAGCTGCGCAAGTTCGGCAAATATTTCCAGATGATGCATTTCTACGATACTGATGCGATGAAAAATTTCTGCCGAAAAACAGTCATCTAAAAGAATTAAATGGTTATAGATATAGAGGCTGACGGCGGACATTTCTGAATTACGGCCGCCCACATTATCAAGCATCATTCTGCCGTAGGCACAGTTTTGTCCGCAGACACACACCGGCGGATATGGTTCCCGGCCTGCACATTCGGGGATTTCGCAGTGATTATTTTGAGGACTGCAGCTGCTATTTGAATTTAATGTATGGTTTTCCATAGAAATCTCCTCTGGAAACTCTTTTTGAATATTCATATGCCATTGGTAAAAAAATAGACCTGATCCTAAAATTAATTTTAACAAAAAGACAGTTCCAAGAAGGGATTGTCTTTTTTAATTCTTGATTTACAACCAAGAATTTAGTATATTAAAGAGTAGAACATTTGGAGGTGCATGTTATGCAGGAATTAGTGAAGATTGCCATCGACGCCATGGGCGGCGACAATGCGCCGGCAGAAATTGTCAAAGGCGCTGTGGAAGCAGTCAATGAACATAAAGAAGTTAAAATATTTTTGGTAGGCAAACAGGATCTTATAAAAAAAGAACTGGCACAATATACATTTGATCAGGCGCGCATTGAAATTGTCCATGCCGCACAGGTCATTGATAATAATGAACATCCGGTAGCCGCGATCCGCAGCAAAAAAGATTCATCCATTGTTGTGGCCCAGAAGATGGTCAGAGAAGGCAAAGCTGACGCAGTCATTTCCGCTGGAAGTACAGGCGCGATTCTTGTCGGCGGCCAGCTTGTTGTCGGGAGAATTAAAGGAGTAGAGCGTGCGCCGCTTGCAGCCATAATTCCGACGACAAAGGGCGTTTCACTTTTAATTGACTGCGGCGCCAATGTGGACGCAAGAGCTTCTCATCTGCTTCAGTTTGCCAAGATGGGGTCCATTTATATGGAAAATGTTGTGGGGAAGAAAAATCCGTCAGTAGCCCTTGTCAACATCGGTCTTGAGGAGGAAAAAGGCAACCAGCTTGTCAAGGATACAATGCCGCTTTTGAAAGAATGCAAAACGATTAATTTTATCGGCAGCGTAGAATCCAGAGAAATTCCTCACGGATGGTGCGATGTTATTTTGTGTGAAGCATTTACGGGCAATGTTATTTTAAAACTGTATGAAGGCACTGCCAGCGCGTTTATGGGTAAATTTAAAAAGGCGCTGCTGTCATCCACACGTTCAAAGCTGGGCGCGCTGCTGATCAAGCCGGCGCTGAAAAACATGATCAAAGAAATGGATGCTTCCGAATACGGCGGAGCTCCGATGCTTGGACTTAATGGCCTTGTCGTCAAATGCCACGGAAGTTCCAAATCCAAAGAAATACGCATTGCTGTCGGCCAGTGCATCACCTTTAAGCGGGAAGATGTTACCGGCAAGATCAAAGCACATATTGCTCAGGAATCATAGACCGATGAGAAGGTGCGGCCTCGGCTGCACCTTTAATAAAGAAGGAGGAGACCGCCAGTTATGGAATTTGAAAAAATCAGAAAGCTTGTCGCTGAGATTTTAAAGGCAGAGGAAGAAGATATTTCAATGAATACATCTTTTGCCAAGGATCTTGGCGCGGATTCGCTGGAAATATTCCAGCTGATGATTCGGATTGAAGATACTTTTGATATACAGATTCCTTCAGAGGTTTCATACAATTTAAAAACGGTGAAAGATGTTGTTGATTATGTCAAACATCCGCCGGTTTAGGAGGAAAAATTGTGAATCAGAAAAACATTGAATTATTTGAAAAGAGCATTCACTATACATTTAAAAATAAAAATCTGATTCGTCAGGCATTAACCCACAGTTCATATGCCAATGAACATCGCATGAATAAATTGTATAATAATGAACGTCTGGAATTTCTGGGCGATGCCGTACTTGAAATTGTATCCAGTGATTTTTTGTACAGAAAATTTCCGAAAATGCAGGAAGGACAGCTCAGTAAAAAAAGAGCCAGTCTTGTGTGTGAACCGACCCTTGCGCTTTGCGCCCGTGAAATTAAACTGGGCTCTTATTTGATGCTTGGCAAAGGCGAAGAAGCTACAGGAGGCCGAGAGCGTGATTCTGTTGTTTCAGATGCCATGGAAGCTGTCATCGGAGCCATTTATCTGGACAGCGGCCTTGAGGCAGCCAAAAATTTTATTATGAGTTTTATTCTCAACGATATTGAACGCAAAGAACTTTTCAGAGACTGCAAAACGATTCTTCAGGAAGAAATTCAAGGCAAATATCATGAGACAGTGACTTATGAAGTGACAGGCTATTCAGGTCCGGAGCATAACCGCCAGTTCATCGTACAGGCCAAAATCGGCGACCGTGTGCTCGGGGAAGGATGCGGCCGGACTAAACAGGCCGGAGGACAGGATGCGGCATACCATGCGCTGATCGCGCTGCATAAAATTCCCGGTGATCCGTCAGACGACAAAAATCAAGCACAAAACCATTAAAACACGGAGGCAGTATGTATTTAAAAAGTATAGAGGTTCAGGGTTTTAAGTCCTTTGCCAATAAGCTGATTTTTAAATTTGACAAGGGAATTACAGGAATTGTCGGGCCTAACGGCAGCGGAAAGAGTAATGTGGCTGATGCGGTGCGCTGGGTGCTTGGTGAACAGAGTGCCAAGCAGCTGCGCGGTTCCAAGATGGAGGACGTTATTTTTTCCGGTACCGAGACACGAAAACCATTAGGCTTTGCCTATGTGGCAATTACACTGGACAACGCCGACCACAAATTGCCGGTAGAATACGATGAAGTGACTGTCGCAAGACGGGTCTACCGTTCCGGTGAGAGTGAGTATCTTTTAAATGGTTCCGGATGCCGCCTCAAAGATGTTCAGGAACTGTTCTTTGATACAGGTATCGGCAAAGAAGGATATTCCATCATCGGGCAGGGGCAGATTGAAAAGATTCTTAACGGCAAGCCGGATGAACGGCGCGAATTGTTTGACGAGGCGGCAGGAATCGTCAAATTTAAAAAAAGGAAACAGACAGCACAGAAAAATCTTGAAATTGAGCGCCAGAATCTTTGCCGCGTTAATGATATTTTATCCGAACTTGAAAAGCAGATGGGGCCGTTAAAACGTCAGGAAGAAACAGCACGCCAGTATTTGAAGCTGAAAGAACAGCTTAAAGCATGTGAAGTCAATCTGTTCCTTCAGGAATATGCCGGACTTAGGGAAAATCTTGCCGGACTTCAGGAAAAACTGGCCATTGTTAAAGGCGATTTTAATGAGACATCTGAAAATTATGAGACCATTAAAGCTGAGTATGATCGTCTGGAAACAGAAATTGAATCCTACAATACAAAGACCGAGGCTTTGCGCAGCCGCTTAAATGAAGGCAGAGTCAGGAAAGAACAGATCGAAGGCGAGATTAAAGTTTATCATGAACAGATTTCAGCCGCGGAAATGAATATAAAGCATCAGGAAAACCGGCTTTCAGAAATCGAAACTCAGGAAGAGCAAAAGCAAAAAGAGTTAGCCTCTTATCTGGAAGAAAAAAAGACTGCGGATGAAAAACTTGAAGATCTGAATAAAGCCCAAGAAGCTGCAGATCAGGCACTTTCTAAAATACAGGAGACTGTACGACAGCTCAGATATGAAATAGATGTCAAAAACAGCGATATTATTGCCAGTTTGAATAATGCCGCTTCTGTGAAGGGAAAAATCGGCCGCTATGATACGATGATCGAACAGATCAATATACGAAAATCCGAGCTGAATCAGCGTCTGATTGTCTTAAAGACGGAAGAATCCTCACAGGCAGAAGCCGTACAAAATTATGAACACGAACTGAAAGAAAAAATGGCTGAAATTGTGTCTGCTCAGCAGGAAAAAGAGCGGCTGACCAAAGAGGGCACGGAAGTTTCAGAATCGCTGTCACAGATCAGGAAGGAAATGGATGAAAAACAGCAGGCATTTCATCAGACCAATTCACGTTATTCAGCGTTAAAAAATATCAGCGAACGTTATGACGGCTATGGGAACAGCGTCAAAAAAATCATGGAAAGAAAAAAAGACACACCGGGCATTATCGGCGTTGTCGCTGACATTATTCATGTTGAAAAGCGTTTTGAAACGGCTGTGGAAACCGCTTTGGGCGGTATGATACAAAATATTGTTACAGATAACGAGCAGACGGCAAAGGCAATGATCGCTTATTTAAAACGGGAACGTCTCGGCCGGGCCACGTTTCTGCCGCTGACGACAGTCTCAGGCAGAGGCAGCGATATACGGGCGGAAGTTCTTAATGAACAGGGAGTCATCGGCGCTGCCAATACACTTGTATCTTATGACCGTCAATTTGAAGGCATTATCCGCTATCTTCTCGGCAAAATCATCGTTGCGGAAAACATCGATGACGCACTTGGCCTTGCCAAAAAATATAAGTATTCATTGCGGATCGTAACCCTTGACGGAGAATCTTTAAGTCCGGGCGGTTCCATGTCCGGCGGCGCTTATAAAAATTCGGGAAATCTTCTCGGAAGAAACAGGGAACTGGATGAATTAAAAAAGCGGATTGACAGTATTAAAGAAGATCTGGACCGATGTGCCAGAGAACTTGTCCGCTTTCAAAACAAAAAATCTGAAGTCAGGAAAGCTCAGGAACAGTGTCTTGTACACTTGCAGGAGTTGTCCCTTGATGAAAATACAATCCGCATGAATTTAAATCAGGCTAAAGCAGCGGCCGCAGACAATGCCGCTGTCCATGCGGATCTTGAAAAGGAAGAAGTTGAATTAAAACGGCAGATTGATGAAATTTCACAAAATAAAGAGACACTCAATATATCACTTAAAGAATATGATGAGGTTCAGACAAAAGCTCAGGAAGCTATCGAAACTTTGAACCGCCGGCTCGAAGAAGCATCCGATAAGGAAAAGCGTTTCAATGAGGAAAATGCCGGGGTTCGCCTTGAAGTATCCGGCGTCGCCCAAAAAAATGAGTTTATCGCAGAAAATATCCGGCGTGTACGCGGCGAACTGAGCAAATATAAAGAAGACCGCAAAAAGTTGAAAGCAGATGCTGCAGATTTTGAAAATGATGCTAAGCAAAAGCAGTCCCAAGTCCTTCAGTGTAAACAGCGCCTTGGACAGCTGGAAACAAATATACAGACCCTGACAGAGCAGATTCAGCAGACAATTTCCGAAAAAGAAAGTGTCATGGCCAGTCATAAAAACTTTTTTTCCAAACGTGAAGAACTTTCTGAACGCATGAACGCGCTGGATAAGGAAATATTCAGGCTTAATCATCAGATTGAAGAAACTGAGACCGCCAAGACCGCGAAAAGCAATTATATGTGGGAAGAATACGAGCTGACATTTCAGGGCGCCGCAGCGCTGCGCAGCGAAACGCTGGAAAAGGAAAGCAGCGCCGGGCTCAGAAAAATGACCGGCGATTATAAGACAGAAATACGCAAACTTGGCAGTGTCAATGTCAATGCGATTGATGAATATAAAGAAGTCAGCGAGCGGTATACGCTGCTGAAGACCCAGCACGATGACCTGGTAGATGCGGAAGCCAAGCTGACAGGTATTATTGAATCGCTGGATCAGGCGATGAGAACACAGTTCATGGACAAATTTCAGCAAATCCGTCAAAATTTTGATAAAGTGTTTAAAGAACTTTTCGGCGGCGGCAAAGGCACGCTGGAACTGATGGAAGACGAGGACGTCCTTGAGGCCGGCATTCGTATTATTGCATCGCCGCCGGGGAAAAAACTCCAAAATATGATGCAAATGTCCGGCGGTGAGAAAGCGCTGACAGCCATTGCGCTGCTTTTTGCCATTCAAAGACTAAAACCGTCCCCGTTTTGTCTTCTGGACGAAATCGAGGCTGCATTAGATGACGCCAATGTCAAACGGTATGCGCAATATTTAAATCATCTGACAAAAGATACCCAGTTTATTATTATTACTCACAGACGGGGGACGATGAATGCCGCCGATGTGCTTTACGGCATTACGATGCAGGAAAAAGGTGTGTCAACCCTTGTTTCTGTCAATTTAATCGATTCCAAACTGGATGATTAAAATCTATGAAAAAGAATAGGAGAGAATTTTATGGCAGAAGAAAAGAAAGGCTTTTTTAAACGGCTTGTTGCCGGACTGACGAAAACAAGAAAAAGTATTGCCGCAGGATTTGATTACATTTTCAGCGGTTTTTCAAAAATAGACGACGACTTTTATGAAGAACTTGAAGAAGTGCTTGTAATGGCAGACATGGGCATACATACAACACAGGCTGTCATTGAAGATTTAAAAGCCAAAGTTAAAGAACAGCATATTACGGAGCCTTCAGCATGTAAAGAATTGCTTGTTTCCACGATCAAACAGCAGATGACAGTCAATGAAAACGCCTATGATTTTGAAAATAAAACAAGTGTCATTTTAATGATCGGCGTCAACGGTGTCGGTAAAACGACAACGGTGGGAAAACTCGCGGCCCAGTATAAGCGTGCCGGAAAAAAAGTTATCATGGCCGCTGCAGATACATTCCGTGCCGCAGCCATCGAACAGCTGACCGAATGGGCCGGAAGAGCCGGTGTGGACATTATTGCCGGACAGGAAGGCTCTGACCCTGCATCGGTCATTTATGACGCGATTGCGGCCGCGAAAGCGCGCAAAGCGGATATTTTAATCTGTGATACAGCAGGAAGACTGCACAATAAAAAGAACCTGATGGAAGAACTGAAAAAAATCAACCGTATTATTGACAGAGAATTCCCTGAAGCTGCCAGAGAAACGCTGATTGTTCTTGACGGAACGACAGGACAAAATGCACTCGTTCAGGCAAGGCAGTTTAAAGAAGCTGCGGATATTACAGGTATTGTCCTGACCAAGCTGGATGGCACCGCAAAAGGCGGCATTGCCATTGCCATACAGTCCGAGCTTTCCGTACCGGTGAAATATATCGGTATCGGTGAAAAAATTGATGATTTACAGAGATTTAATGCCGACGATTTTGTCGATGCATTATTTAAAACAGACAGTAATGAAGGAGACGACGAACAATGCTGACATTGGAAAAATTTGAAGAAGCTACAGAAAAACTTTCCGGCATCTTAATGGAGACAAAACTTGTCTACAGTGATTATTTTTCAAAACAGACAGGCAACAAAATCTACTTTAAGCCGGAAAATATGCAGAAAACAGGCGCTTACAAAATCCGCGGCGCTTACTACAAAATCAGTACACTGACTGAGGAAGAAAAATCAAGGGGACTGATCACGGCGTCTGCAGGGAATCATGCCCAGGGCGTGGCCTGCGCCGCATCATTGAGCGGTGTAAAGGCTGTCGTTGTCATGCCGACAACAACGCCGCTCATTAAAGTCAACCGGACAAAAAATTACGGCGCTGAAGTGATTCTTTACGGCGATGTTTATGACGATGCCTGCGCTTATGCCGAAAAACTGGCTGCGGAAAAAGGTTATACCTTTATCCACCCGTTCAATGACGAAGCTGTGGCCACCGGCCAGGGAACCATCGCCATGGAAATTGTCAAAGAGCTTCCGACAGTTGACTATATTCTGGTGCCGATCGGAGGAGGCGGGCTGGCATGCGGTGTATCCACACTGGCCAAATTGCTCAATCCAAACATTAAAGTTATTGGTGTAGAACCGGCCGGCGCCGCATGTATGCAGGCTTCGTTAAAAGCCGGCCATGTGACAACGCTGCCTGAGGTCAACACAATTGCAGACGGCACGGCTGTTAAAACACCGGGCGATATTGTATTCCCATACATTCAAAAAAACATTGATGAAATTATCAGTGTGGAAGATGATGATTTGATCGGCGCATTTCTGGATATGATTGAAAATCATAAAATGGTCGTTGAAAACTCTGGACTGCTGACAGTTGCTGCTCTAAAACAGATGAAAGTAAAAGACAAAAAGATCGTATCTATTTTAAGCGGCGGCAATATGGATGTGATCACTATGGCCTCTGTTGTTCAAAACGGCCTTATCCAGCGCGGGCGTGTATTTACTGTATCTGTACTGCTTCCGGATAAGCCGGGCGAACTTGTTAATGTGGCCAGCGTTATTGCCCAGCTTCAGGGCAATGTCATCAAGCTGGAGCAT
>DVJY01000001.1 GCA_018716485.1 Candidatus Scybalocola faecipullorum | reverse complement strand
TGGATCTGCTCTTGTGTTGGGTTGCTGTAAATACGTCGGGCAATCGCTTCTGCTGGATCGACCGAGGATAGATTTGCCAAAATGAAGGACAGCAGGCTCACACCGATGAGCACGATCAGAACTCTTATCAGTTTTTTTATGAAATGCAAAATCCTCCTCTCTCCCTTCTTGCAAAAATAAAAATGTGGAGTGATTAGCTGAAACTAACCAGTCCACATTTTATATTAAATCAGCGTTACTATCAATAGTGTGGCGATATTGGAAAGTACAATTTAGGAATCGTTGGAAACGCCATTAAACCCAGTGGTTTTCCATGATACAAACGAAAAAATTAAAAATATTGTGATAGATAAAAACTGTATCGTGACACTATTATCATTTAATCTTGTGAATGTTGCGGTACTCTTGTGGCCCCATGCCAAAGGTATCTCTGAATAATTTGGAAAAATGACCTGCATTTCGATAGCCCACTTTGAGAGCCACGGTACGGATACTATCATCCGAATCCTGAAGAAGCAGCAAAGCGTAGTTCATTCGCATGACCTTGAGATATTCATAGGCTGTCGTTCCATACACTTGTCGAAAAGCCATCTGGAAACGGGAGGGACTCATATTTGCGGTTTGAGCCAATTCGGAGATCGAAGGGTAAGCCGCCAAATCCCGCTTCATCAGCGTAACAGCCTTTCCGAGAGATCGCTTATCCTTTTTATCCAATTTAACCGGCAGGTGTCGCCGGTTTTGCTCTTGCTCCAAATTATGTGTAACCAACGACAGGAGCTCCATGACCTTTCCTTCCATGTAGAGTGTGCGAGCGCTCCCCTCCGCAGGGCAGTCCTTGATCTGCTGAAAAACGAAGTTCAATTCAGGTGAGTTGGGGTTTTGCAACAGATAATCCAGCGCATTTTTGGAAGTTTCATAGGTGTCTCCATAACGCCGCTGTAAAAACTGATCAAAATAGGAGCGGGTAACGATCACCTTGGTAAATCGGGTTGGCTTGCCAGCTTCGCAAAACGCATAAGCAGTCTTGTGAGAGTTTGCATAGCAGCAGATTCCTCGATCCACTTGTTTGATTTTGCGCCCACCCACTTTGAAAGAGCTGGAATCTGTCTCGAACTGGCTGATTTCAAAATACTCCTGCTTAATTTCTGAAACCTTTTCAAAATTTTCCTGTGGCGTGAAATCCGCCAGGACAATGAGAAACTGCTGGTGAAAATTGAGAATGCGAACACTGCCAGAACCATAATCGGACAACATCCGATAAGTGTCACAACATTCATCTGACTGCTCTGCCACACGCACAAAATGCAAGTGTTTTGGCAGAGCCATATAATAGTCAATTACGGTCTGTTCCATAGGTTCACCTCCATATGTTCAGCATATCACAAGATAATATCACAATCAAGTATTTTTATATCAAGATATTTCTAAAACGCTTGGCAAAAAGTTGACAAAACCCTTGTGTTTACAATGCTTTTTCACCGGATTGAAAATCAAATTTGAAATGAACAGAATAATTGATTTTTGCTTTTCAAGGTTGTAATCTATAGCCATGTGGTTAGCTATTTCTAACGAATAAATCTAACAAGGAGGAGGCTCAATATGCAACGCAAAAATACCTTGAGCGTTCTAACATTGATGAAAGAAGAGCGCGGCAGACTATCAGTCGGAATTATTTTGGCGATACTTTGCTCGGCGCTTTCCTTTGTACCGTATTTCATAATTTACCAAATGATTCTGTCCTTGATTCAGCAAACGCTTTCTTTCTCCAACGCCCTATTTGGGGCGATGGTTGCCGTGGCGGCTGCTATTTTACAAAATGTACTGCTATCATGTGCCACCAT
The DNA here is from genome assembly GCA_018716485.1 of Candidatus Scybalocola faecipullorum. Taxonomy (GTDB): domain Bacteria; phylum Bacillota; class Clostridia; order Lachnospirales; family Lachnospiraceae; genus Scybalocola_A; species Scybalocola_A faecipullorum. The sequence continues at coordinate 4,940 of DVJY01000001.1, read as the reverse complement.
TTGCACACACACGGCGGCATTCAATACCATGCACCGCCTGAAACTCCGTGTGCTGGAACATCTCTCCCGGCTGAATCTTGGCTTTTTCCATGACCATGCACCTGGCCGACTGAAAGGAGCATTGTTCGATGATATTGGACGGTTAGAAGACTTTATTGCTCACAATACCATTGAACTTGCGCAGGCGATTGTGGTTCCAGTGCTGCTGTTCTTGCTTCTTCTGTTTCTCCAACCGGTCATGGCTCTGTGTATGCTGATTCCTGCAGTTTTAGGAATCGCCCTTCCTATGGCAATGATGCGGAGATACCCAGATTTGACAAATGAATATGCGAAAACCATGTCGGAGCTGTCTGGCTCTGTCAATGAGTTTGTAAACTGTATGCCCATTATCAAAATGTATGGACTTACAGCAGAGAAATTCAAAAAATACAGTTCGGCAGCTTTAGCTTATACCGGATGTCTGAAAAAGATGGCTGGTTGCTCCTGCCGACCGATTGCCATTACGATTGTTATTTTGGATTCTGGTATTTTGTTTACCCTTCCTATCGGGGGCCTTCTTTATTTGAACGGGGGACTTACCGCGGAAGTCTTTTTGCTGTTTATCCTGTTGACGATGTGCTTTTACAGCGCCTTTTTCAGTCTTCTGAATATCATGATGGGACACATGGAGCTGGAAAGCGGGCTTGCCAGCATTAAAGAAATCTTAAATACCCAGCCCATTTGTGGCGGTGATAAGAAACTTCCGAAAACCGGGAGTTATGAAGTTCGTTTCGATGATGTGTGCTTTGGATATGACCGGGACAGACAGGCTCTCTCCCATGTGTCACTGACGCTGAACCCCGGAACACTGACCGCCTTTGTCGGTCCATCCGGTGCCGGGAAAACAACTGCGGCCCAGTTGATTGGACGGTATTGGGATACAGACAGCGGCACGATTTCTATTGGCGGAGTTCCCCTGCAAGATATAGATTCCGAATCGCTGATGGATTTGACAGCGTTTGTGTTTCAAGATGTTTTCTTGATGGAGGACACCCTGTTTGAGAATATCCGTATGGGAAGCAATGCAACGGAGGAGCAGGTCATAGCCGCTGCCAAGGCCGCGCAGATCGATGATTTTATCTGCACACTTCCGCAAGGATACCAGACGAGAATTGGGGATAAGGGAGTGAAGTTGTCCGGAGGCCAGCAGCAGCGTATCGCCATCGCCCGCGCTATTCTGAAAGATGCGCCCATCGTGATTTTTGATGAAGCGACTTCCTATTCTGATATTGAAAACGAACATAAAATCCAGCTCGCCCTTCAAAGCCTTTTGAAAGGAAAGACAACCATCATGATTGCCCACCGTCTGCATACCATCCGAAACGCAGATAACATTGTGGTATTTGATGCTGGTCAAATTGTAGAACAGGGACGGCATGAGGACTTGGTGGCTGCCGGTGGGATATACAGTCATATGTGGAAGGCTTATTTGGGAAAGGAGGCGGTCTGATGCTACATACAATTCAAAAGTTGATTGGAAAGAGCAAAAAGGAATTATATTTTCCCATCTTTCTTATGTGCATTGATTCCATGGGCAGCATGGCACTTTATTTTGTCCTGTATCTAACGGTGCTGGATCTCTTTTTCGGCACACTTACCATGAACAAAATTGGCATTTACACACTGGTCTGCTTGTTGGGGGTGATTTATCGGATCATCGTTTACCGGAAAAGCTATCTCCTTTGTTTTGAAAGAGCCTTCAATGTAACAGGACAGTTCCGAATTAAGCTGGCTGATCATTTCCGTAAATTGAGTCTTGGCTATTTCAACCAGAACAGTACGGGATACCTGATCAATACCATGACGAACGACATGGGGAGCTTCGAGGGCGTTTTGTCTCATGCACTGTCTTTCCTGATGAAAACCGTAACTCTTTGCGGTCTTATACTGGTTGGTACCTTTTTCATCAACTGGAAACTGGCACTGGCGGAATGCGTGGTTCTCCTTTTTGCTGTTCCGTTACTGCGTTGGGGAAACCGTTTGGTAGAGCAGCTCGGAACAAAAAAGAGGACAATGACGGCCCGCATGGTCTCTACCGTAATGGAGTACATCAAAGGAATTAAAATATTCAAGGCCCACAACATGACTTCCACCCACTTTGAGCGCCTGCTGGAGAGCTTGGAAAAAGTACGGAAAATCAGCGTACAAATTGAGTGTCAGATGGCTCCGCCTACGGCGATTTACTCGATCCTTGTCAATTTTCTGATGCCATTGGTCCTGTTGGGGGGCAGCTATTTATTGCTGGGCGGGCAGATTCCAAATGAATCCTTTATTGCGTTTCTTATTATGAGCATGGCAATCTCCGGCCTGCTAATCTCTTTTGAGCATTACTACATTATGCTCAAGGACTTGAAACTGGCTGCAGATAATCTGGAAAAAGCAATGTCCCATGCCCCGCTGCCCTATCAGGATGATAGCTTTACTCTGGAACAGTATGATGTTGCATTTCAAAAGGTTTGCTTCTCCTATGACAACGGAGAAGAAGTGCTACATCACATTAGCTTTACAGCTCCAGAAGGAAGTGTGACTGCGTTGATAGGCCCATCCGGCTCTGGGAAATCGACGGTTGCAAATCTGATCGCGCGTTTTTGGGATGTGAGTTCAGGTGTAATTACCATTGGTGGCCGGGATATTCGAGAGTTGGAGCCAGATCGTCTGTTGCAATCAATCAGCGCTGTGTTCCAAGAAAATACACTGCTCTCCGACACGATTCTAAATAATATTCGTGTTGGAAAACCGGATGCGACCATGGAGGAAGTCATCGTTGCGGCAAAAGCGGCGTGCTGTCACGATTTCATCTCAAAACTGCCGGACGGATATAACACAGTTTTGGCAGAAGGTGGAGCTTCCCTGTCTGGAGGGGAGAAACAGCGAATAGCTATCGCAAGAGCTATTTTGAAAAACGCTCCTATTCTGTTATTGGACGAATCCACAGCATCACTGGATGCAGATAACGAAGATCGGATTAACCGGGCGTTAGACCACTTAATGAAGGGAAAGACAGTTTTTGTCATAGCGCACCGGCTTAACACCATTCAGAATGCCGATCAAATCATCCTATTAAACAATGGAAACATTGAAGAAATTGGAACACATTTAGAACTGCTCAAAAAGAGAGGACACTATTATACCATGATCCAGGAACAGGAAAAGGCAAAAGTCTGGATTGCGAAAGGAGAGTAAGAAGATGAAAACGGATCGTATCAAACTCATGAGTGAAGCACCCGTATCAAAAGCGCTGTTTCAGTTGGGAATCCCAATGGTCATCAGTATGCTGGTGACTGCGCTCTACAACGTGGTAGATACATATTTTGTTTCCGGCCTTGGGAAACAGGCAGTGGCCGCTGTATCAGTTGCCTTTCCCATTTCCTTGATTTTTTCCGGCATTGGGCTGACATTCGGTGCCGGTGCGGGTTCCTATATCTCCCGGCTCCTCGGAAAAAAGGACAAAGAGATGGCGGAGCGGGTGGCTTCTACCGCCATGTTCAGTAGCATTGTTACTGGCCTGCTTGTGGCTGTGATGCTGCTGCTGGCATTAACTCCAGTCCTGAAATTTATGGGAGCAATCCCTTCCATCTTTGATTTGGCAAAGGACTATGCTGTGCTCTTTATCATCAGCACTGTTTTCAGCACAGCGAATGTAACTGCGGGAAATCTGGCCGTTGCTCAGGGAGCGTCCAATATTTCGCTGACTGCAATGATCGGTGGCGCGGTACTCAATGTAATTTTAGACCCGATTTGTATTACTTCTTTGAACATGGGGGTTCGTGGTGCTGCGGTCGCCACGTTGATTTCACAGATTGTTACCAGTGCCATCTATGTTTGGTTTTTCGTGGGTGGAAAGAGCTATCTGAAGATTGCCTTTTCCAAATTTAAGCCTTCTGTCGGAATTTATGGTGAGATTTTGAAGGTGGGCGTTTCCATGCTGTTGCTTCAGCTGCTTTCCAGTCTTTCCATGAGCCGTATATCCGCCGCTGCCGGAGTTTATGGCGAGGACGCGATTGCGGCCATGGGCATTGTGCTGAGGATTGTGACATTGGGGGTAAATGTAGTATTCGGGTATATGAAAGGTTTTCAACCCATGGCTGGGTTCAATTACGGAGCAAAAAACTATTCTCGCTTAAACGAAGCTATCCGGAGCTGTATGAAGTGGACTACCATTTTTTGTGTCGCATGGACGATATTGATTTTCCTACTGGCTACGCCTATTCTCTCCCTGTTTGGCGATGATCCGCAAGTCCTGGAGATTGCCGTTCCGGCTCTAAAAGCAAACACAATTTTGTTTTTTACCTTTGGTTTTCAGTTTACCTATTCTACGCTCTATCTCTCCATGGGAAAAGCATTGGGGGGTGGTTTCCTAAACATTTGTCGGCAAGGGATTATGTTTATGCCGGTCATTCTAATTCTGCCTGGAATCTTGGGACTAAATGGAGTGATATGGGCACAGGCGGTTGCAGACATCTTAACCACTCTTGTAACGGTTGTATTTGCGGTTCATATTCACAAAGAGCTACAAAGATCCATTAAGATAATGAATCAAAGCGCAGATTGATTATCAATATAGAAAAAGAGGGAATTTCAAAAATGAAACTTCATGCGTCCGGGGAGGACTATCTGGAAAGCGTCCTTGTTCTCCAAAAGAAACTCGGTATGGTGCGCTCTGTAGATGTTGCCCGGCACATGGGTGTGTCAAAGCCAAGTGTATGCGTGGCAGTCAATACTCTGAAAGATGGCGGCTTTCTCACAATGGACGAAAATCATTTTCTCCATTTGACCGATATTGGCAGAGAGGTTGCTGAACAGATTTATGAAAAGCACTGCTTCTTTACTGAACAGCTTATCGCCGCAGGGGTTGACCCGAAAGTGGCGGAGGAAGATGCCTGCCGAATTGAACACATCAT
>DVJY01000023.1 GCA_018716485.1 Candidatus Scybalocola faecipullorum | reverse complement strand
TTAAGTTCTGGTTTGGAATCGTAAATTCCGCTTAATCTACGATTTTTTAATATACTGGAATTTGCTCTTGCAATGATTTCCATGAACAGGTATTTACTTTTGCAAACTGGAAGTCAATTTTCCAATTCAGCAATAAATATTCAGTCATGAAAAAATAATGTTATTTTATAAGTTTATAAGGTTTAACATGAAAAAATATATTGTAATTATATAAAATTTTGAGTATAATTAGAAAAAATATCTGACTTGAGGGGAGGTATTAAGATGATTGTCAGGCCGGACTATATTCGCGCAGTTACACCGTTTATCGACAAACCTCTTGTAAAAATTCTTGCAGGTGTGCGCCGCTGCGGTAAGTCAACGATTTTTCAAATGCTTTATGATGAACTCGTGAACCGTGGGGTTGAGAAAGACCGTATTATACAGAAGCGATATACGGAAATGGACATTCCTGAAGATATTTCTGCAAAAGATATGTATGAGCAGCTCCGTTCGGATATTCAGGGGAAAGGCCGCTGCTATCTGCTGTTAGATGAAATACAGGAGGTCAAAGGCTGGGAGCGGTGCGTCAACAGTCTTCTGGAAGGATATGACGTTGATATCTATGTGACCGGCTCCAATTCAAAACTTATGTCCAGTGAAATATCGACTTATTTGACCGGCCGTTTTGTTGCTATTCCTGTCTATACACTGTCATTTAGAGAGTATTTAGACTTCAAAAAACAGGATTCCCGTTCTGAGAATGAACTGCTGGAGGAATATATCCGTTTTGGCGGTTTTCCGATTATAGCACTGGGAAATTATGATGAACAAAGCGCCTATCAGATCGTGAACGGCATCTATCATACAGTAATATCCAGAGATATTGTCAAACGCCACCGGATTAATCGTCAGGATCTTTTTGACCGTGTTGTTAAGTATGTTGTTGAAAATATGGGGAAAACTTTTTCAGCCAGTGCGATCACAAAATTTTTGAAAAGTGAACACCGGACGGTGTCTGCAGAGTCTATTTATAATTATCTGCGCTGGCTGGAGCAGGCATTTATCATTTATCCATGCCATCGCTATGATATTCAGGGAAAAAGTATATTAAAGACTCAGGAAAAATACTACCTTGCAGACGTGACATTGAAGTATTGCCTTTTGGGCTATAACCGGAAGATGCTGGATGGCGCTTTGGAAAATATTGTTTTCTTGGAGATGAAGCGCCGGGGATATGATGTTTTTATAGGCAAAAACGCTTCCAAAGAAATTGATTTTATCGGTGTCCGGCGGGATGAAAAGCTGTATGTTCAAGTTTGCGTACAATTACCGGAAAACTCTGATCGTGAGATTGGAAATTTAATGGAAATTCCCGATCATTATCCTAAATATGTGGTGACAACAAACCGTATGGATGTGGGTATCGACAATGGTATACGGATCATGCATTTGGCAGATTTTTTGCTGTCAGAGCGTTGGTGAATACAACAATAAAGATGGTGCAGCACTTTGAAAATCGGGCGGCACCATCTTTATGTGTTTTATGGCTGGATCAATCCGGGGCATTTGGTGTGAATTTTTTCCGGATATCCGGGTCAAGGCTGCTGCAGCCTAAAAATATGTCTGACATATCAGTTATATGAGAAGTATCAAAGCTGTTAAAGTTAATGTCTGTCAAAGCTTTGCAGTAAGAGAACATGCGGCTCATATCGGTCACTTTGGACATGTCAAAGCTGCTGATATCAATTTTTGTCAAAGCTTTGCATAAATCGAACATGCCGGACATATTGGTGACATTGGGCGTATTAAAGCTGGCAAGGTCAATATTTGCCAGAGAAGCGCACTCACCGAACATGACATACATATTAGTGACATTGGAAGTATCGAAACTGCCAAGATCAATATCTGTTAAAGACATGCAGCCATAAAACATCCTTGACATATCGGTGACATTGGACGTATCAAAGCCGTTAAGGTCGATGTTTGTCAAAGAATTGCAGAAAGAGAACATGGATGACATATTGGTGACATTAGACGTATCAAAGGTGGCAAGGTCAATATCTGTTAAAGCTTTGCAGCAAGAAAACATACCTGACATATTAGTGACATTAGACGTATCAAAGGTGGCAAGGTCAATCCTTGTCAAAGCCTTACAGTCACCGAACATGTGGCTCATATTAGTCACGTTGGCTGTGTCAAAGCCGCTAAGGTCAATGTATGTCAAAACATCGCAGCAGTCAAACATGTGACACATATTGGTCACCTTGGACGTGTTAAAGCTGCCAAGATCAATGTTTGTCAAAGCTTCGCAGAAATAGAACATGCGGCTCATATCGGTCACATTGGATGTGTCAAAGCTGCTGATGTCAATGCTTGTCAAAGCTTCGCAGGAACAGAACATGTCTGACATATTAGTGACATTAGACGTATCAAAGCCGCCAAAATCAATCGTTTTTAAGGCTGTACAATCTTCAAATATACTGCTCATATCGGGAGCGGCAGACACACCGCCTTCGGCGGCGATGGAGACATTATATTTTTCTGATGCAGATAATGTCACCCATGCAAAAACCATGCCGAACTGATCTTCCGATAAAATGATATGGTCTGCCGGCATGTTTTTCAAAGTATCAAGGAAAGTGATAGATTCGATCATCTCTCGTTGAAAATCCGGATAGTTGTTTTCCACTTTGTCGGTAAGATCGTCGATAAACAGAGCATCAAGCTGTGGACGCTGTTTGAAAGTCGGATTTTGGAGGTTTGTATTCATAGAGCTTTTCCTTTCACGGTAAAGATTGATTTAAGTATAGCCTGATTTAAATCAGTTATCAACCGGGGATTGAGCAGATGGATGGTGTTTGGAAGAAAAAAGACTGCCCTTGACGGTAACTGGGGCGAAGAGTAATATAACATTATCAGAGAAATAGATTACAGAGAGCAGGGAGGACTGTGTATGGAACATACCGAAGCAGATCAGGCCATGAAAGAATTGACAATGGCGTTGCTTTATTTGTCACGCTTTTGTGAAAGGGAAAAGTTTGCAGAGGCTAAAGATTTTTACGCGTGGAAAGGGTATGATTTTGATGTGCTGAATGGCCTTGAGGATGAGGACTTGATCCGTCAGGGCAGCCGCAGAAGCAAAAGCGTATATTTGACCGAGGCAGGCAAGGAATATGCCCGGGCGCTTCTGAAAAAGTACGGTATTGATGATTGGAAGTAATAGGGCGGCATGACAGCTATAAAGTTAGAGATGCTGTCATATCTGCTTACTCAAGTACATCAAATCCTGACATCACTTGCCGGGGTATCACGCAGAAATAAAGATGGTGCAGCACGCTGAAAATTGGGTGGCACCATCTTTTATGTGTTTTATGGAGAAATCAATTCGGGGCATTTACTGTAAATTTTTTCTTAATATCCGGGTTGAGATTATCGCAGCCTAAAAATATGTCGTCCATATCGGTTATATTGGAAGTATCCAAATTGCCGAAATCAATCGTTTTTAAGGCTGTACACTCTTCAAATACACGGCTTATATCAGAAGCTGCGGATATACCGCCGTCTGCTGCGATAAAAACATTGTATTTTTCTGAAGCAGATAACCTTACCCATGCGAAAATCATGCCATTGTCGTCTTTGGATAAAACCACATAATCCGGCGGTCTGTTTTCTAAAGTATCAAGGAAAGTGATGGATTCAATATAGGCTCTGTGAAAACACGGATATCTGTCTTTCACTTTGTAAGCGAGTGCGTCAATGAATTTCGCATCAAGCTGAGGACGCCGTTTGGCATCTTGATTTTCTAAAAGAGCGTTAAGCTGGCCGGCATCGGCATAGCGATCTTTCGGAAAAAGTGACATCCCTTTTTTTAATATTTGCATCAGCTTGACAGAAATTTGGCAGTTCTTTAGATCTTTCTCTTGAAGTGCCAATGCTAAAATATCGCATACAGGCTTGGCCTCCGGTTTGAATAAGATGCTTTCTGCAGATTCGGGCATACGTCCAGTCACTGCAGTGTAAATGACAGCACAGAGACTGTACACATCGGCAGCCGGCGTCACAAACCGGCTGCTCATATAAGTTTCAGACGCACGGTAAGCATCAAAACGCTCGACGGTTGCTTGGGACGCATCAGTATTGCCAAGGGAAGCAGTGAAACCGAGCCGTTCTTTTTCGCCATGGGACAGACTTTTACCAAGGTGTTTTTTGTAATTTTCAGGCAGCGGACTGCAAAAAAGCAAAAAACTGCTGTTGCGGAGAAAAATAGTTTCCGGGCTGATATGGCCGTGGACAAGCCCTTGGCTGTGCATTCGAGTCAAAGAAGCAATGACAGGCTGCAAAAGGGAAAGCGCTTGTTTCTGGGAAAGCGTACCGCGGGCTTTTAAAAGATCAGCCAATGTCCATGAGGCGATCGGGTCTTGAGTGTTTGTATTCATAGAGATTTTCCTTTCACATTAAAGATTAATTTAAATATAGCCTGAATGAAATCGGTGATCAATATGATAAAACATCTTTGATTTTTTGAAGCAGACGTCCGAGATCACGGCGCTCTTCAAGGCTGAGCCCGGAAGTTTTGATGAGAAGCCGTTGGCCGGCATAAAAACTTTCGCCAGAGGAAGATATTTTAGAAGAAGATTTTTTTAACTGGACATAAGTCGTATACTTCGGCTCTTTTTCCGGAAAATCTTTTGAATAAATTCCAGCGCTTGTAATAGCAAATTTTGGATCATATTTTGACATATAGTTATGATCCGGCAAATTGTAAAGATATATTTGTGCTTCCTCGGGGACGCCGATGGCTTTTTTTATTTTGTCATAAGGATTCATAAGATTATCTGCGTATTTAAAATGCTTCGGATATTTCCGGGCAAAGTGCCGGCAGAGCCGGCAAATTTGAGCCAGCGTTTCTTTGGACATATCATCATTTTCAAGGCCGGCCAGTTCCAGCGGCAGCAGGCTGCTTTCAAAAGGTGTTTCTGTAACCATAAGGGCGGCACTGACAACTTTTGATTGATCTAAAGCAGTGATCATACCTTCTGTGCTCGGTGACAGGCTGACACATCTGTAAAACATTTTATCCATGGAATAGACGTTTGAAGTATTCCAGCCCCGGATATCCAGAACTTCCAAATCAGCGCATCCGGCAAACATATTTGACATTGAAGTGACGCGGGACGTGTCAAAATGGCGAAGATCAAGTTGTTCCACACAGCAGCCGTCAAACATGCCGTATATATCCCACACCCGGGAGGTGGTGAAACTGGAAAGATTAATGGACAGCGCGCCGCAGCGGTCAAACATACGGGACATATTGGTCACATTTTCCGTATTAAAACAACTCAGATCAAGGCTGGTCAGCAACGGTGTATTTCCGAACATGCCGAACATGGAGGAGGCCCGCGACGTATCAAAACAATGATTGAAATCGATGTTTCTCAGAGACTTGCAATCATAGAACATCTGTTTACAATCTTCACAGGCAACACCGCCTTTAGCGGCAATATAAATACGATAATTGTGCAGCATTTCCGTATTAACCCATGCAATTATACTGCCGTTCTGATCGGCAGAAACATCGTAATGGTCCTTAGGCGCCCGCCTTAATGTGTTTTTAAAAATGATTGAGGTAATCTTTTCCCTTTTAAAGTCGGGGAAAACGCCATGCGCCTGTATCGCCAGTTTAGCAATAAAATCCGCAGGAAGGGTGGAGGGCGGATTTTCTATATAAAAAGCGCTGGCAGTGGATGGCCGGGCTGGGCAAAGAGACTTGCCAAGCTGGGCGAGAAATGCCTTGGACGGCGTGCTGCAAAAAAGCAGGGTACGATACTCCGATGGCTGTGAATCTTGGATATATTGGAAATCTGTATTCATGGCACGCTCCTTTCTGATGGATAAGCGTTATCCTTAAATCATAAAATATTTTTAATATCTTTAAATAACTGTTCCAAATTTATCAGTTCCTGAAGAGACAGACCAAATCCTTCTGCCAGCAGATGATCATCGGCAAAAAATTTATTGTTGTAATCTTTGGTGATGGCTTTGGCAGCTTTCATCTCAGGGTAAGATGTGTAATAAACCTTATATACAGACAGATTTTTGCAGTAAATACCTGCGTCTGTAATAGCAAATCCGCTTTTGCCCTTTCTATCGGCGGCCGGATCATAAGAGAGATAGACATTGGCATCTGCCGGTAATTGGAGCGTTTGCTTCAGCTCTCTGGAAATAGGATAGCTGCTGCCATAAAAATGCGAAGTATATTTTTTGTAAAAGTTTTTGCACAGGCTGAAGATTTTCAGTTGTCCATCAAGGCCGACATCTAATTTTCTGTTTTTTGGCAAACGGATTTCCATGGTAAGCAGTTCCTTCTCAAAAGGGGTATTCGTGACCATGCCGTATGAGTTGACAACATGTGTCATATTCAAATTGGAAATCATATGTTTGACATCCGGATTTAAATTTCTGCAGTCGGCAAACATGGAACTCATATAGGTTACTTTGTCGGTGTGAAAGCTGCTGATGTCCAGTGATTCAAGGCTGGTACAGCCTGCAAACATGGCGTGCATCGTTGTCACATTGGATGTGTCAAATGATGTCAGATCAAGCTGCTTTGCAGGGAGACCGTAGAACATAAAATTCATATTGGTCACTCTGGAAGTGTTAAAACCGGACAGATTCACGCTCTTTGCACCGCAGCGCCAGAACATGCCCCACATATCGGTGACGTTTCCAGTATTAAAACAGCTAAGGTCAAGGTCAGTCAGCTGATTGGAATGGGAGAACATTTCATACATTGTTGTTGCCCTTGAAGTGTCAAAGCAGCCGTTGAAGCTGATTGTTTTTAATGCGGTGCAGTCGGCAAACATTTTTTTGCAGCTTGAGCCAGTGGCAACGCCGCCGTCGGCAGCTACAAAAATATGGTATTTGTGATAGCCGGAAGTCTCTCTGACCCATGCGAGGATACTATGATTACCCTCGGCGGATACATCGAATTTAGGTGAGGCGGAAGTGTTGATAACCTTCTGAAAGGTGATAGCTTCAATATTTTCCCGCTTCAAAAAGCTGTATTGCTTTTGAGCCTGTAAGATCAGCCGGTTCAAAAAGTCAGCAGGCAGCAGCCCTTTTGGATGGGCAATGGTGAAAGGTTTTGGCAAAGCTGCAGGTTGGGAGACCGTTGACCGTGAAACTGGAGGCTGAGAGGCTGCCGACCGTGAAGCAACCGGCCGGGAGAATGCAATGCCATCCGGTACAGATTTTGGCAAAGCCTGAACATTGCTCGATGCAGCTTGTGAAGCCTGCGCTGCAAGACCGACCGGTTTTGGCATCGCCGGGATATGATTGATTTTTGGACGCTCGGGTTGGGCGGTTTTTACAGAATTTGGCCGGACAATTTTCGGCGGGGCAGCCAGTGCCCTTTCAAGAGCAGCGGCATCGGCATACCGGTCTTTGGGCAGCGGAGACAGTCCTTTTTCAAGCACAGCTTTGAAATCCTCTGAAAACGGCGCACCGGACTGGGGAAGCTCATAAGCTTCCAGCACTTTGTCAGGAGATTGGGCAGCCGGCTTATACATGACGTCGTAAAGGGAGAGAGGTGTCTTTCCGGTCAGCGCCCGGTAAATAACGGCGCACAGACTATAGACATCTGCGGCAGGCGCCATAAACCGCTGGCCCATATAAGATTCCGGCGCCCGGTAAGGAGCGTCGTCCGGCAAAGCGGCAGCATCGGCAGCAAGTGAAGCTGTCATATTCAGCCCGTTTTTTGAGGCGCTTGCCTGAAGCAGTCTTTGATAGCTTTTTGGTAGCGGGCAGCAAAAAAACAGGCGGCTGTTATCATGAAGTATAATTGTTTCCGGGCTGATATGGCCGTGAACCCGGTTTTGCTTGTGAAGTTGGGTCACAGCGGTCATGACAGGCTTTAAGAGCGTAAGTATCTGATCCTGCGTAAGCGTGCCGCGGGATTCTAAAAGATCGGCCAATGTTTTGGAGACAGGCGTATTTTTTCCGTTCATGAGCAAAATCCTTTCTGCTTTAAGATTGATTTAAGTATAGCCTGTATGCGGCCGGATATCAATGGAGTTTTATTGAAAAAATACGTGGAAGATGTACACAAAATTTATGGCGGTTTCTTTGCTTTCAAGAAGCTCAAAGGCAACCTGATCCGGATGCAGACTACATAAATGGATTATTATGTGCGTAATCATGGCATAATAATCATTGCAGATGGAATTATATCTCCATCATGCCCGTTGAAATCTCCATCATTTAGTGCTAAAATGACGGAGATAAGTCATAAATGAAGGAGATTGCTATGAGAAGTTTTGATTATATAAAAGCACCTGAGAAACTTCTGACGCCCGAAATTGTTCAGATGGTTGCGAGTATCCATGAACATAAAGGAAAGCAAGAGTTGTTTCTTGAAGCAAATATTGATGAGCTGAAAACGCTTCTTGAAGTGGCACTTATTCAGAGTACAGGTGCATCGAACCGAATTGAAGGCATCTATATAAGTGATAAACGTCTGGAAGAATTGGTAAGCCAGAAAGCAGAACCACGCAACCGTTCAGAACAGGAAATTGCCGGATATCGAGAAGTTCTTGCCACAATTCATGAGAGCTATGAATATATAACTCCCCGCCCAAATATTATCTTGCAGTTGCACAGAGATTTATATTCCTATTCTCAGGGAGCCACTGGCGGCAACTATAAAAACTCCGTCAACGTGATTGCTGAAACGGATGCGGAAGGTCATCAGAAAGCAAGGTTTATTCCGGTTCCTGCATTTCAGACAGCAGATGCAATGGATGAGCTGTGCAGCAGGTTCATGGAAGCATGGGAAGCGGATCGTATTGATAAGCTGCTTTTAATTCCGGTGTTTATTCTGGATTTCCTTTGTATTCATCCTTTCAACGATGGGAATGGCCGTATGAGCCGTTTGCTTACGTTGTTGTTATTCTACAAAGCAGGTTACATTGTTGGAAAATATGTCAGCATGGAAATGTTGATTGAAAAAACAAAGGAAACCTATTATGAAGCTCTTCAGACGAGTTCTACCGGCTGGCATGAGTGTGAAAACAGTTATGAGCCTTTTGTGAAGTATTATCTGGGCATTATACTGAAAGCATATAATGAATTTGAGAGCCGTGTCGGACACCTGAAGAATCGCAGCCTTTCAAAACCGGAGAGAATTAAGGCTGTGATAGATCATAAAGTAGGCAAAATTACGAAAAAAGAAATAATGGAACTTTGCCCGGATATAAGCAAAGTGACAGTCGAAAGAACTTTGACAGACTTGGTTAAAAGCGGATATATAGCTAAAGTTGGCGCTGGTCCCGCCACTGCCTATGTCCGTATTTAAGATAATATCTCCATCATTTGCATTGCAGAGGATGGAGATATTCAACTGGAAGTAGGATATAGACTTATAGATACAGCACAGGCTTATTACAACGAAGAAGAAGTATTGGCACAACACAGACTGAAAGAAATCATAGCAAATCCAATCGTGAAGGAGATTGCCGAAAATCATGGGAAAACATCTGCTCAAATTGCACTCCGGCAGCAAGTGGCAGACAAAACCGTGATCAGTGACAGCAAAGCCGTTTTTGCCGCTTTTGAGCCATGTATCGTCATGGGAGAGATAAACCTTTTTGTCGGTTAATCCAAGCCCTGTCTTTAAAACATCGGAAATAGCTATGCTGTAGCGTTTCGGATGTTTTGATGCAAAGTCCTCGCAGAGCAGGCGCACACGCTCCATCGGTTTAAGCAGCTGTTCAACAGGCGGATGGGAAGCTACGGATTGGCTCAGTGAAGTCAGTTCAAGTTCAAAAGCAGTGCCTTTGACCATATTTTTCAGGCCGCCGCCGGTGATGCCGGAAAAATCCAGATTTGTGACGATTTCTCTGAGATCGGAGAAGTAGGGATGACTGAAGTTTTTAAACATGCTTTCCATCGTCTGAACTTTTGAGGTATCAAAACCGGCCAGATTTAATGAGGACAGGCTGCTGCATCCGTAAAACATCCTGCTCATATCCACGGCAGCAGATGTATCAAGGCATCTGTTAAAATCGATGCGTTCCAGATTTTGACAGTCAGCAAACATACCGCTGCAGCTGACATCCGCATGGATGATGCCATCGGCGGATATGTGCAGACAGATGCCATCACGAAAGCCGGTGCAGACAGAATCTTTCTCGGTCCATGCCACAGTATTGCCTTTCACACCGTCGCCTATGATTTGAGCGGAAAGTATGGAATCAGGCGGCAGTGACAGCGACCAATCAAAAACAATGGCTGTGATGCTGTCCCGGCGGAAGTTTTGACCGCTTTTTTTATATTTAGCTGTCAAAATATCAAGAAAATCAGCAGGAAGTACAATACGTTCTTCATTTCGGGTATATTTTATAGTCGGCTCATCCGGAAAAATCTTTGAATCTTCTTTAAACGGTTCTTTTTCTGCGTCCTTTTGCATAGTTTTCGGTTTGGAAACAGTCAGTGCGTTTAAGACTGAGGCCAATTCTTTGATATCAGTATACCGATTTTTAGGCAGCAGTGCCATGCCTTTGGCAATGATTTCTGCCGGCGCCAAGCCTGCGGCAGCTGAGATATCTGAAAATATATCGCTGTCGGCATACATCAGCTCCTGAGCAGTTTTTGGCGGTGTGCCCGTCAGGGCATGGTACATGACTGCACACAGGCTGTAAACATCTGCTGCCGGTGTCAGCGGTCCATTCATGTACGTTTCAAGGGCACGGTAAGGCAGGTCATCTGATACATAGCCGTCTGTACAGCTTGCAAGAGAGAACGTATATCCTAAAGAATTTCCGGAAGCTTTGATATTTGCCAAAAGTCCTGTTTGAGTTTTGAGGCTCAGCGGACAGCAAAAAAACAGGCGGCTGTTGTCATGGAGTGTAATTGTTTCCGGGCTGATATGGCCGTGAACCCGGTTTTGTTTGTGAAGTTGGGTCAAAACGGTCATGACAGGCTTTAAGAGCGTAAGTATCTGATCCTGCGTAAGCGTGCCGTGGGATTCTAAAAGATCGGCCAATGTTTTGGAGACAGAAGTATTTTTTCCGTTCATGAGCAAAATCCTTTCTGCTTTAAGATTGATTTAAGTATAGCCTGTATGCGGCCGGATATCAATGAAGTTTCGCGATAAAAGGGAAGCTATTTATCCTATAAAAACATTGTAAATCACAACAACATAGACAAAAACTGCGGTTAAACAGGTAAGAACAAAACCGCTTTTTTCTCTGTTATTTTTATATTCTACACTTCTTAATAACAAAAGCGTAGCAAGCGATGTAAGCATAATAGGATTGGTAATGTCAAATAGAAGGACTTTTGTTAATCCCAATACAGCAAAAAGTATTGTTATTATGGATAATAGGATTTTTGCAATTTTCATAGATTCATCTCCATAAATTTATAATGTTTTTTGTATAGATTGGATTAAATGATTCAAATCGCTCTTTTCAGTGTCGGAAGCCCCTGTGACATAAACAATGGGCTGTCCGCCTGCAAGAATATTGGCATCGCTTAATTTAGATGTAATCGGCGTGATTTCTTTGACAGCTTTAAAATCTTTGAATGACAACGCCTGCGGATTGCCTGAAAAGTTGCGGCAGACAAAACCGCGATCAGTGACGGCAAAGCCGTTTTTGCCGCTTTTGAGCCATGTATCGTCATGGGAGAGATAAACCTTTTCGTCGGTTAATCCAAGCCCTGTCTTTAAGACATTGGAAATGCCTGTGCTGTAGCGTTTCGGATACTTTGCCTCAAAGTCTTCGCAGAGCAGGCGCACCCGGTCAAGGGGTTTAAGCAGCTGCCAGATTGGCGGCTGACTGCTCAAAGACCGGCTTAAATTGATAAGTTCGTCCTCAAATGAGGTACCCCCGGCAATATAAGAAAAATTGTCCGCATTAACTTTGGAAAAGTCAAAAGCGGCGAATATTTTTTTCAGGTTTAAATTAAAGGATGTACAAAACATATACTGCATATTCCGTACATTTGACGTATCAAAAGTTTTGAATTTCAGTGCGGTCAGCTGGCTGCATCCGCAGAACATATAGCTCATATCCGTCACATGAGAGGTGTCAAAACTTTCAAGATTAATCCCGCGAAGGCTGCGGCAGCCGAAAAACATTCGGTTCATGTTTTTGACACGGGAAGTATTAAAACAGCTAAGATCCAGCTCCAAAAGCGACGGTGTCATATAAAACATGGATGACATATTTTCGGACGCGGATGTATTAAAATTACTGCCAAAATCAATGGTTTTCAGATTTTTGCACTCAGCAAACATGCCGGAGCAGTGATGCCCCGTATGGACAGCAGTGCCCTCAGCAGCCACGAAAACAGCCACGTAAACAGCATAACCATTGGCAGTGTTTTTTTCAGCCCATGCCGCAATACTGCCGTCGCCTTCCACACTTACGTCGGCCCATTGAAGCGGCACATATTCAAGTCTGTTTAAAAAGGTGATCGATGTGATGTTGTTACGGCTGAAATTACGGTCTGATTTTTTTAATTCCTCCACCAGTATATTTAAAAAGTCGGCCGACAATGTTGGCTGTGCACTTGAAAGCGTGAATTCTGGTATTTGGGCGGCGGTCCGTCTTAAAATGGAAGTCAGCCGGACAGGGGAAGAAGCAATTCGGTTCAGTACGGTGACAAGATGTGAGAGCGCTTCTGTGCGCGCATTATTTTCACGCACTTTTGCCCGGTATATTTCAAGAGATGCGGCAAGTTCCCCGGCATCGGCATATCTGCCGCCCGGCAGCAGAGCCATACCTTTATTTAATATGTCCGTAAGCCCGATATCTGACCCGGCAGCATCAGAAGCCGACAGTGCAGGCTGACCGCCGTACATTTTTTCCTGAGCGGTTTTTGGCGGTAAACCGGTGATGGCACGGCAAATGACCGCACAAAGACTGTAAACGTCTGCCGCAGGTGTGAGGGGGCCGTTCATGTAAGTCTCAAGGGCGCGGTAAGGCGCAGCCTCAGCTGCAAAATCAACGCTGCTGTCAGTAAGAGAGATCATACGGCAAAAAGACGTACCGGACACTTGGATACTTTTTAAAAGCCGTGTCTGTGCCGCTGTATTCAGCGGACAGCAAAAGAGCAGACGGTCATTGTCCTCAAGGACGATACAATCCGGACTGATGTGTCCGTGAACTTTGCCGCGGCGGTGCATATCCTTAAGGATATGCAGCGTCGGGAAAATAATGGAAAAAATTTCTTCAGCGGTCATTCTGCGGCCGCCGTCAAGCAAATCTGCCAGTGTTTTTGTATGATGAGTATTTGAATACATAAAATACCTTCTTTCAAAGATTACAGGGTACTTTTAATTTCACGGATCAGGTTTTCCAGGTCGGTTTGTTCGCGGGCGGGAATAGAAGCATAAACAAGCCGGTGATTGTTGTCAGCATAAATATAATTATCTCTGCTGTATATTTTTTTCAGCTTTTTCACTTCCTGAAAAGAAGTAAATACGGCCGGGGAACTTCCGAAATCTTTACAGTAAAAACCCCGGTCTGTGACGGCAAAACCGGTTTTGCCGCTCTGCAGAAAGGAATTGTCGTGGGATAAATAAACCGGAGTGCTTTTCGGAAGGCCCATATTCCGCCTGAATTTAACTGAAATATCCGATTTAAAATGGCCGGAATGTGTGGAAGCAAAATCCCGGCAGAGCTGACGGATACGGATCAGTGCCGAAGCAGAGGCAGGACGGTTGTCGCTGCGATTAAATGAAGCAGAGACCGGCTGGTTGAAAAGACTGTATGTCTCCGAGGAGGCAGCGGGCTTTGGCGCCGGCGCGGCTTCTTTTAGCGGCGAGTTCTCAAACATAAATTCTTTTTTAAGAACGTGTGACATATCCAGCCCCCGGATTGCTGTCTGAGTGTTTTCTGATAAATTTTTACATCCGGAAAACATGAACGACATGTCTTTAACTTTTGATGTATTAAAATGTGAAATATCCAATTTATTAAGATTTTGACAGTTCCTGAACATGTAGGCCATGTCTGTAACTGAAGATGTGTCAAAATGGCTCAAGTCCAGCGATTTTATATTAAAACAGTGGAAAAACATGTAGGACATATCTGTTGCTTTGGATGTATCAAAAGAAGATACGTCGATATCATAGGATGTAGACTGATAAAACATGCCCGACATATTTCTGACTTTTGAGGTGTTAAAATGGCTCAGGTTTAAATGGTGAGTACCGCACATACGGAACATTTCCGACATGGTGGTGACATTGTCTGTCCGAAAATCGGTTAAATCCAATGATGTCAGCATCGGCGTATTGCAAAACATCCGCGACATGCTGATCACATTGGCAGTGTCAAGCGCGTGATTAAAATGAATGCTCTGAAGATTTAAGCATCCGCTGAACATGTCCCGGCAGTCTTTATTGGCGGCAACACCGCCATCTCCCGCAACAAAAATTTTTAAGTCGTGATTTGTCCCTGAAGCCCATGCGATGATCCGGCCGCTTCTGTCTGCAGATACGTCAAAGACGCGGGAAGGCGCATGATGTATTTTTGTGCCAAAAAATGTGATGGAAGCAATCGTTTCGCGTCCGATATAAAAAGAATACATTTTTTTTAGCTGCGGCATGAGGACAGATAAAAAATCGTATGCAAGACAGGGGGCATTTTTGACGGCTGCCGGCCTTGAAGATGATGCCGGGGCGGTCGGTCGCAGCTGTGCCAGTGATTCCAATAGCTGCCCGGCGTCGGCATATCGGTCGGTCGGAAGCAGCGCCAGTCCTTTTTCAAGAATACGGCGAAAGCAGCCGTTCGAGGACAGAGCAGCGGATGATGAAGGCCATACCAGAGTTTTTCCGCACATTCTGTCGGGGGCGGAAACAGGGACGCTGCCTGTGACGGCCCTGTACATGACACAGCAAAGACTGTATACATCGGCGGCCGGGGTCATGTAATCACTTCCTATATAAGATTCAAGGGCGCGGTAAGGCCCGGCGGCTTTTTCGGAAATTGCCAAATCGGCATCATCGGTTAGAGCGGCAGTACGGCTTATGTCAGTTTTTGAAAATGCAGCATTTTTTATAAGAAAATTTTGGTAATCCTTTGGAAGCGGGCAGCAAAAATATAAATTGCTGCAATCACGGATCACAATAGTCTCGGGACAGATATGTCCGTGAATATATCCGTTTTTGTGACGAACGGCAAGAGATCTTGCCGCAGATGTCATCAGAACTGAGATTTCCTGCGGTGTAAATCGATGACCGCTGCGAAGTAAATCTGCCAGAGATTGCTTTTGAATTTGACCGAAAGTATTCAATGTATCTCCCTCTTTCTGAATGATTTTTTATAAAATGCTTATAATTAAGCTGATGGTTTTAAAAGTTTGATCATTTCCCGGGTTGCTGAATTTAATGGACGGTGGATATTTTTGATGATACAAATCTGCCGTTCAGGAATTTCTTCGTATACAGGAATTTTGACAAGTTCTCCGGTTTTCAGATGATGGGAAACCTCCTCTTCCGGTACAAAGCCGATGCCAAGACCCTTGAGAAGAACGGGGATGACCAAATCGGCGGTAGCCAGTTCAATATCCGGCTGCATAAGCAGATGGTGAGACTGGTACAGCTGATCAAAAAACTGTCGGGTCATCGTTTCCTTGGATAAGCAGATGATCGGGTAATTCATTAATTCTGAGAGATGCCAATTTTTTAATGTCAAATGGGCAAACGAAGCGTTGCCTACAAGAATTTCCCTGAATGACTTCAGGGGTGTCATTTTCAGCGGTTCATCGTAATTGACCGGTGTTGTTACAACAGCAAAATCCACGCGCCCTGATTTGACATGTTCAACGGCGCGGGGCGTGGATGTATTTGAAATTTTAATGCTTACATTCGGATAAGTTGTATGGTATAAACTTAGCTTATCTAAAAGGTAACAGTGCATTGCTGTTTCTGTGGCGCCAACATATACGGTACCCTGATCAAGCCCCATGAATGCATTGAGATCTTCTTCACCTTTGAACAGATGCTCACAGGCGGGGGCAACGTGTTTGTTAAATAAAATTTCACCTTCCGGTGTTAGTGAAACACTGTGTTTGGAACGGTAAAACAGCTGACAGCCAAGTTCATTTTCAAGATTATGAATAGCTCTTGTGATGGCTGGCTGACTGGAATGTAAAATGCTGGCTGCCTGAGTGAAGCTCAGACAGCGCGCAACATAATAAAATGCTTTATAATATTCAAAATTTGCAGACATTGCTGTAAATACTCCTTTTGGATATGAGTTTGACAGCCGCTTGGCAGGGCTTTTTCCTACATTATAATTCTCTTTTTTTGAATTGTAAACAGCGTGTTATAACAATTTGATATAACATCATATGATTTTGGTATTTTGATTTTTCATAGTTTTGTTGTAGAATCATTACGGCGGAAGAGAAAGGGCGAAAATGCCCGAATTACCGTACTTTATGAAGATAGGAGGAGTTTATACGGAAGAATTTACCCGAGAGATTATGGAAGCGCTGAATGTCCATACGGTGTTTACGATTCCGATTGCAGGCGGTATTCCTGTGTATGAATCGGTTGTTGTGACATGGATTATTATGGCAGTGCTGGTGCTTTTAGCCATCATCTTTGTGCGGAACCTGAAAATCGACAATCCGAGCAAGAAACAGCTTTTGCTTGAAGCGGCGATCGATAAGGTGCAGAATTTTTTCCTTGAGATTCTTGGAGAAAACGGCAGACGCTATATTCCGTATCTGATGACAGTCGGACTGTATATCGGTATTTCAAATATTATCGGTATCTTCGGATTTGTGCCTCCGACAAAGGATATGAATGTCACGGCAGCGCTGGCCATCGCAAGTATTGTGGTGATCGAGTATTCGGGCATTCATCAGAAACGTGTGAAAGGATGGCTAAAGAGTTTTAAAGAGCCGGTGGCAGTCATACTGCCGTTAAATATCCTGGAGATATTCATTCGGCCGGTATCTTTATGTATGCGATTGTTTGGCAATGTCCTTGGTTCTTTTGTCATTATGGAACTGATCAAGATAATTTTACCGGTTTTTTTGCCGATTCCGTTCAGTTTCTATTTTGATATTTTTGACGGACTGATCCAGACATACGTATTTGTATTTTTAACTTCTTTATTTATGAAAGAAGCCATCGAAGATTAAATTAGAGAAAGAGGAGAGAAAATTATGACAACATTAGTCGCTATTGGAGCAGCTATCGCAGTATTAACAGGTGTAGGCGCCGGTGTAGGTATCGGTATTGCTACAGGAAAAGCTACAGAAGCTATTGCAAGACAGCCGGAAGCAGAAAGCAAAATCAGCAAATCTTTGATTTTGGGCTGCGCACTTGCAGAAGCAACAGCTATTTACGGTTTTATTATTGCTATTTTAATTATCTTATTCCTTGGTTAATAAAGTACGGAAAGGTAGGTGTGGAAGGTGCTTAAACTTGATTGGAACCTTCTTTTTACCCTGATCAACCTGATTGTATTTTATTTGCTGATGAAAAAGTTTTTATTCGGGCCGGTCATCAGAATTATGGATGAGAGAAAGAAGCACATCGAAGATGGCTTGAATCAGGCGAAAAACAGTCAGGCTGAGGCATTGGAGCTGAAAGAAAAATACGAAGCCGCACTTGTCAATGCCCGTGCAGAGTCCGAACAGATTATGGCAGGCGCTAAGGAAAATGCGAAGATGGAATATGACCGTATTCTTAAAGAAGCAGATGAAACAGCAGCGCAGACGATGGCCAGAGCACAGCAGAATATTGAGCTGGAAAAAGAGAAGACTATACGCGATCTTAAAGCTCAGGTTGCGGAACTGGCGTTAAATGCCGCAAAGAAAGTGACGGCTGCCAATACAACTGTGTCGGATGACTTAAATTTATATGATCAATTTTTGAAAGAAGCAGGTGAAATGGATGGCGCAGACGGCAAATAATTATGCAGTGACGCTCTATGAGCTTTCCATACCGAAGGAAGCGATACAAGCCTCCCGGGAACTCATAAGTGCCGTGCCGCAGCTGGTCAAAGTGCTTTCAAACCCGCTTGTACAGTTTCATCAAAAAGAAGCGGTGATCGATCGTCTGTTTCCGAAAGAAATGACAGCATTTTTCAAAGTGGTCTGCAAAAAGAACCGAGCGGCACAGCTTCCTGAAATTTTTGATGCTTACGATCTTTATGCTGCAAAACAAAATCAGATCATGCATGCGGCATTGTCCTATGTGACGCCGCCGACGGGGCAGCAGCTTGACGGCATGAAAAATTTCCTGAAGAAAAAATATCATATGTCTGATGTGATTATAGATATGAAAGAAGATAAAAATCTGATCGGCGGCTTTATTTTAAATGCCGGCGGTGAGGAATACGACTATAGTTTCAGAGGACGTTTTAATAAGTTAGAACAACAGTTAACCCGGAGGTGAACGAATTGAGTACAATCAACTCAGATGAAATTATTTCCATTCTGAAAGAGGAAATTGAAAATTACGACGAGATTTGTAAGGCTATGGAAACCGGCCGCGTCATCTCCGTTGGCGACGGTATTGCCACGATTTACGGGCTTGACCATGCAATGTACGGGGAGATCGTTGTTTTTGAAAATGGCCTCAAAGGTATGGTTCAGGATATTAAGGAAGACAGTATCGGCTGTATTTTATTCGGCAAAGATACAGGAATCCGTGAAAATACAAAAGTTGTCCGCACAAAGAAAAAGGCGGGCATTCCGGTCGGCGACGGGTTTGTCGGACGTATTATTGATCCGCTTGGCGCACCGATTGACGGAAAAGGAGAAATTAAAGAAGATGATTACCGGCCTGTTGAACAGGAAGCACCGGGCATTATCGAAAGAAAATCAGTTTCAGTGCCGTTGGAAACAGGTATTTTGTCTATTGATGCCATGTTCCCGATCGGACGCGGTCAGCGTGAGCTGATCATCGGCGACCGTCAGACAGGAAAAACGTCTATTGCGACGGAAGCTATTTTGAATCAGAAAGGCAAGGACGTTATCTGCATTTATGTTGCTATCGGACAGAAAGCGTCAACCATCGCAAAACTTGTGAACACACTTGAAAAAGCAGGCGCCATGGATTATACATCGGTTGTTGTGGCAACAGCAAGCGACTGCGCGTCACTGCAGTATATCGCGCCTTATTCGGGAACTGCACTGGCAGAATATTTTATGTATAAAGGCAAAGATGTGCTGATTGTCTATGATGATCTGTCAAAACATGCAGTTGCTTACCGTGCGCTGTCATTGCTTCTTGAAAGATCACCGGGACGTGAAGCTTATCCGGGCGACGTATTCTATCTTCACTCAAGGCTTTTAGAGCGCTCCAGCCGCCTGAGCGAAGAAGCGGGCGGCGGTTCAATTACAGCGCTTCCGATTATTGAGACACAGGCAGGCGATGTGTCGGCATATATCCCGACAAACGTGATTTCAATTACAGACGGACAGATTTTCCTTGAGACAGACCTGTTCAATTCAGGCATGCGTCCGGCGGTCAATGTCGGCCTTTCTGTTTCCCGTGTCGGCGGTGCGGCACAGACGAAAGCAATGAAAAAGGCGTCGGGAACAATCCGTATTGATCTTGCCCAGTATCGTGAAATGGAAGTATTCACACAGTTCAGTTCAGATCTTGACGCGGCTACGAAGTCGCAGCTGCAGTATGGAAAATGCCTGATGGAATTGCTGAAACAGCCTTTGGGGCGTCCTCTGGCGCTGCATGAGCAGGTCATTACCTTGTGTGCGGCAACAAATAAGCTGCTGATTGATATTGAGATTAAGAAGCTTAAAGAATTTCAGATGGATATGCTTGCCTACATTGACAATGCTTATCCGGAAATCGGCCGCGAGATTGAAGAAAAGAAAGTGTTGACAGATGAATTGACAGCAAAGATTTTGGAAGCGGTAAAATCTTTTAAGAATCAGAGCAGGTGAGATTATGGCAAGTGCTAAGGAAATTCAGGAGCGTATCAGAAGCGTACAGGATACGATGAAAATCACTAACGCCATGTACATGATCTCTTCATCGAAAATGAAAAGGGCGAAAAAGATACTCGCGGAAACGGAGCCGTATTTTTTTGGCGTACAGTCTTTAATTGCGCGTATTTTAAGACATGTGCCGGAAATCGAACATAAATATTTCGATCAGCGTTCAGATATTTCTCAAAAAGACCGAAAAATCGGCGTCATTGTCATCAGTGCCGACAAGGGACTGGCCGGAGCCTATAATCATAACATTTTTAAAGAAGTTGAATCTATGTTGGAGGAGCCGGGACAATATCGTCTGTATGTTTTGGGAATTGTCGGTCAGCAGTATTTTGCTAAGAAAGATGTTATTGTCGATGCCAATGTACATTATACAGTTCAAAAGCCGACAATCCATCGAGCGAGAAGTCTGGCGTCTACAGTAGTCGGTGCATATTTAAGGAAAGAGCTCGATGAAATCCGAATTGTTTTCACAGAAATGATCAATGCAGTGACTGTGGAAACAAAGGTGCAGCAGCTGCTCCCGCTCAAAAGAGTACAATTTACAGGAAAGCTGCCGATTGATTTATATGTAGAGGATGTGGCTATGGTGCCATCAGTTGAAGTCGTTTTGGACAATATCGTGCCCAATTACATCGTCGGTATGATTTACGGATGTCTTGTGGAGTCATATGCCAGTGAACACAATGCGCGTATGCTTGCGATGCAGGCCTCTACAGACAGCGCCAAAGATATGCTCAGACAATTAGAGATTCAATATAACCGTGCAAGGCAGGCAGCCATTACTCAGGAAATTACAGAAGTCATTGGCGGTGCCAAAGCACTGAAAAGGAAGTGAAGCAATGAAAACAGGTAAGATTGTACAGGTGATGGGGCCTGTAGTTGATGTCTTTTTTGAAGATGATGATCTGCCATATATTAAAGAGGCCCTTGAAGTAGACAACAACGGCAAACGCTGCGTCATGGAAGTCGCACAGCATGTGGGCAACCATACGGTGCGCTGCATTATGCTTTCAGCCAGTGAGGGACTTCACAGGGATATGGAAGTCAAAGCCACAGGCAGCGGCATCAAAGTACCTGTCGGCGACAAAACACTTGGCCGTCTTTTTAACGTTCTCGGAGAGACGATCGATCAGAAAGGAAGTCTTGATGAGGAAGAACACTGGGTCATTCACAGAGATCCCCCAAGTTTTGAAGACCAGAGCCCGGTTGTCGAGATACTTGAGACTGGTATTAAGGTTATCGATTTGCTGGCTCCTTATGCTAAAGGCGGAAAGATCGGCCTTTTCGGCGGCGCCGGTGTGGGTAAGACAGTGCTTATCCAGGAATTGATTCAAAATATCGCCACAGAACACGGCGGCTATTCAATATTTACCGGTGTCGGAGAACGTTCCCGGGAAGGTAATGATCTTTGGACAGAAATGGCTGAATCAGGGGTGTTAAGCAAAACCGCGCTTGTGTTCGGACAGATGAACGAGCCGCCGGGAGCGCGTATGCGTGTTGCGGAAACAGGACTGACGATGGCCGAATATTTCCGTGATAAAGAGCATCAGGACGTGCTTTTGTTTATTGATAATATTTTCCGTTTTGTACAGGCGGGCTCTGAAGTGTCCGCGCTTTTGGGCCGTATGCCATCTGCGGTCGGTTATCAGCCGACATTGGCAAATGAACTCGGCGAACTTCAGGAACGTATCGCTTCGACAAAAGAAGGGTCGGTAACTTCCGTGCAGGCAGTTTATGTACCTGCCGATGACTTGACGGACCCGGCGCCGGCA
Organism: Candidatus Scybalocola faecipullorum; assembly: GCA_018716485.1. Taxonomy (GTDB): domain Bacteria; phylum Bacillota; class Clostridia; order Lachnospirales; family Lachnospiraceae; genus Scybalocola_A; species Scybalocola_A faecipullorum. Next base: position 5,273 of record DVJY01000023.1, on the reverse strand, counting down.
ACGACGTTTGCACATCTGGATGCAACAACGGTTTTGTCCAGAAAAATTGTTGAACAGGGTATTTATCCGGCGGTTGATCCTTTGGAATCTACATCACGTATTCTTGAGCCGGATGTTGTCGGTGAAGAACATTATGAGACAGCCCGCAAGGTTCAGGAAATTCTTCAGAAATATAAAGAACTTCAGGATATTATCGCAATTCTCGGTATGGAAGAACTTTCTGATGAAGATAAGAATACGGTGTACAGAGCAAGAAAAATCCAGAGATTTCTTTCACAGCCGTTCCATGTTGCTGAGAATTTTACCGGTGTTAAAGGCAAATATGTGCCGCTGAAAGAGACAATCAGAGGATTTAAGATGATTATCAGCGGTGAAATGGATGCGTACCCTGAAAGTGCATTTTTTAATGTAGGTACGATTGACGACGTTATCGAAAAAGCAAAGGCTGAACAGGAATAACAGAAAGGAAGCCGGGCAATGAATCATACATTCAGTTTGGATATATTAGCCAGTGATAAAAAGTTTTTTTCGGGCCGGGCCGAATTTATCGCAATTCCATCGTCGGACGGCGAGATGGGTGTCCTGCCGCATCACCAAAATATGATCGCAGCCATTGTACCGGGGATTATGCGTTACCGTACCGAAGACGGACAGACCCTTGAAGCCAGTGTCAGCGCCGGTATTGCCGAAATTATGAACAATCGTGTAAAAATATTTGTACTTTCGGCGGAACGGCCGGAGGATATCGACATAAACCGGGCGAAGGAAGCCAAAGAACTGGCAGAGGAACGCATACGTCAGAAACACAGCCAGCAGGAATATCTTCTCAGTCAGCTGGCAGTTCAGCGAGCAATGTCCCGTTTGAGCGCGGCAAGCAAATACCGCAGTTTAAAATAACTGCTGATATGCCCAGTATAATATTTAACATGGATTTAACGCAGATTTAACATTAGGTGGCTTTGTGCGTATTGACAAAGAATTGTGAAAAGCGTAAGATGTATTTATAAAAATAATACAAACGCTTGGAGAAAATGGAGAAAAAGCGCATGACGGATTTTACAATAATCCGTAGATGCGCTTTTTGCAAATTATGCAATTTTCTGGCGCGTTTTGTGTGATCTTGGAGAGGAGGCTTTTTACAATGAAACCAAAGAAAAAAATGTCGCGGATAATGCTTTGCGTGGCACTGGCCCTATGTCTGATCAGCATGATTGGGGTGTCGCTGATTCAGACAGACGGCCATCAGATTGAAATCAAGCAGATGACGTGGGAGACATCAGCAGGCCATCAGATTGCTGCAGATTTATGGATCCCATCAAATGCTACACAGGAGACACCGGCGCCGGCAGTCATTACGATTGAAGGCTGGTACAATAACAAAGAAATGCAGGACCTTTATACATTGGAACTGGCAAGACGCGGGTATGTTGTTTTGACGATGGATCTGCACGGTCACGGCAATTCGGAAAGTTTGCCTCAGGATGAACTGTACGAGGGTGCTGTCGGTGTGGATGGCGCAGTACAGCTTGTGGCAAGCCTGCCATATGTGGATACGTCAAGGATCGGTATTACCGGTCATTCCAGCGGGGGCACGGCAGCAAATATGGCAGTAACCATTGATAATGAAAGAGAACAGCCTCTGATCGCAGCATTGCTCCACCAGGCTGCGGACTGGCAGGATGACACCGGCGGAGATCACAGCGGTGAATACGGCAGCAGAAGTGTAGGTATGATCGCCAGTGAATATGATGATTTTTATTTTGGGACTTATGATGAAGAAGGCAACATGATCACGACGCCAAGAGAGTTTATGGAAACGGATAATGCGAAAAAGTTCCTGAACTTTAATGATGATGTATCTACTTTCGAGGGAGAAGCTCAGGCCGGACAGTTTTATGAACGGACGATTGACGGCAAAGAAGCATATCGTATCATATACCGGCCGACATGTATTCATCCGGCAGTTACATTCTCTACAGAATGTGTGGGGTATGCCGTAGATTTCTTCGAGCAGGTTTTCGGCGCGCCGAATCCGCTGCCGGCATCAAATCAGATTTGGCCGTGGAAGACAGTTTTTAATGCCCTCGGGCTTGTCGGTATTTTTATGTTTTTGGCAAGCTTCCCAATCTGTATGCTGGATACCGGTTTCTTTGGCAGTTTAAAAGCCAAGACTCAAGTGAAGGCTGCACAGGTCAAAGACAAAGCGGGAATTGTATGGTTTTTCGGTCTCCTTGCAGTTTCAATGATTTTTTCGGCAGTATGTTATGTATTTATCATGAGACATCTGTATTCGGTGACAACATCAGTTTTTCCGCAGACAGGTCCGCTGTGTATCGGAGTATGGTCAGCATGCTGCGGAGCATTTACATTAATTCTGATTATTTTGTATCAGCAGCTTTACGGTAAAAAACACAATGTATCACTTCGGGACATTGGTGTTATGCTTCCGATCAAACAGATCGGGAAAACGATTTTGCTTGCAGTCATCGTAGTGGCATGCGCCTTCGGCATCGTTTTCTTCGCTGATTACTTTTTCCAGTCCGACTTCAGACTGTGGGTTCTTGCGGCGAAAGTATTTGAATCTGATAAAGTGATGATAGCATTGAGGTATCTGCCGTTCTTCCTTATTTATTATGTAATGAATTCAGTTTCGATCAACTGTTTCAATTATAATAAAATCGGCGGAGAAGCCGGAAATATTATCATACTTGGTATGGCGAATTCGCTGCCATGTATCGTTCTTGTTGCTGTACAATATATCGGCTTCTATACAACGGGTGTTCCTTTCTGGGGACTGGCTGAAGGAGAGAGACTTCTTGCTATTTGGCTCTTCCCGGTTATTGCCCTGCTGTTTATTGCCGCAGTTATTTCGAGAATTATTTATAAAAAGACGGCCAATCCTTATCTGGCAGGGTGCATTAACGCACTGTTTATCGTCATGATCACATGTTCGAATACATTTACATCGCTTTCAGCTGGAACGCTGATTGCGACAACATTCTGAATTAAATAAAACAGATCATTTTACGGCTCCGCCATATATACTGCAGTGATGCGGTTTTGGCGGAGCTGTCCCTTTTATAAATCTTATATTGTCTGCCTTGACAGTCGATACGATTTATGGCATATTAGAAAACAATGGCTAATGCAAGGAGGAAACGCATGAAGTGGAATAAATACACGCTGACGACAACGACCGAAGCCGTTGATATGATCAGCTATACTTTAAATGAGATGGGTATACAGGGTATTGAGATTGAGGATAAAGTGCCGCTTTCAGAAGATGAAAAGAAACGGATGTTTATTGATATCCTGCCGGATCTCGGTCCGGACGACGGCGTGGCATATATATCCTTTTATATTGCCCCGGAAAATGATAAGCCGGACACGATCCGAAAAGTATTGGATGCTGTCCATGAATTAAAAGATTTTACGGATATCGGGCAGGCGACAATTGTTAAAACAGAGACTGCTGACGAAGACTGGATCAACAATTGGAAACAGTATTGGAAGCCGTTCAAAGTTGATGACAAAATATGGATCAAACCGACTTGGGAAACGATCGAGCATGTGGAAGATGATGAACTTGTTGTCAAACTGGATCCGGGAACGTCATTCGGCACAGGGATGCATCATACAACACGGCTTTGTATAGCTCAGATTAAAAAGTATTTGAAACCGGATGACAAGTTATTTGACGTCGGATGCGGAAGCGGCATTTTGTCCATTATCGGACTTCTTTTGGGTGCTGGAGAGGCAAGCGCTACAGATGTGGATGCCCATGCTGTCGGCGCGGCTTTGGAGAATGCCAAAGTAAACGGGATTGACATGGAAAAATATGTTGTAAAAACCGGCGATATCATTACAGATAAGGAATTCAGAATGTCTATGGGAGAGAAAAAATTCGATATCGTTGCGGCCAACATATTGGCGGAAATCATTATACCTTTGTCTGCTGTTATCAAGGATAATATGAAGCCGGGAGCACTCTTCATTTCCTCCGGCATTATTGGCAGCAAAGAAGAGGCGGTCAGAGAAGCTTTGATTGAAAACCATTTTGAAATCGTGGAAGTGACCCGTTCAGGCGACTGGGTTTCATTTACGGCAAGAGCTTAAGGAGGGCTTTGGGTGCCTAGATTTTTTACAGATCCGTCAAATATTGACGGCAGTGAGATTAAAATTACGGGCAGTGATGTCAATCATATTAAAAATGTACTGAGAATGCGTGCCGGTGAAGAAATTTCTGTCAGCGACGGTGCAGGAAAAGATTATTTCGGCAAAATCCGTTCCATAGACAGAGACTGTGTACTGATCGACATTGAAAACTCATGGGATTCGTATGTGGAACTTCCGGCAGAAATTACTTTGTTTCAGGGACTGCCAAAAGCGGATAAGATGGAACTGATTATCCAGAAAGCGGTGGAATTGGGCGCCTGTGCCATCGTTCCGGTCATCACTAAGCGCACGATTGTCAGGTGGGATGAGAAAAAGCAGGATAAGAAGCTGGCCAGATGGCAGGGGATTGCCGAGAGCGCTGCAAAGCAGTCCGGCAGAGGTATTATCCCTAAAGTGACGGCGCCTGTCAGTTTTTCGGCGGCGCTGGCGCAGGCAAGGTTTATGGAGGCGGCCGTTATTCCGTATGAAAAGGCGGAAGGCATGGAGGCGGCCCGGGAAAAGGTACGTTCTATGCGCGGCAAAAAATCGATCGGCGTGTTTATCGGTCCGGAGGGCGGATTTGATACAGACGAGATCGAGGCGGCTATCAAAGCCGGTGTCTGCTCGATCACCTTGGGACGGCGTATTTTAAGGACAGAGACAGCAGGCTTGACGGCTTTATCAATACTGATGTTTGAGTTAGACGAATAAGGAGCGGATAACATGGAAGTATATTTGGATCATGCGGCGACAACGTGGGTATATGATGATGTCTGCAGGCTGATGTGTACAGTGATGGCCAAGGATTACGGCAATCCGTCTTCACTGCATATGAAAGGCGTTGAGGCCGAAAAATATATGAAAGAGGCGAAGGCTGTTTTTGCGGGTCTTTTAAAAACAGAGCCAAAAGAAATTTATTTTACTTCCGGCGGTACAGAATCCAATAATACGGCTTTGATCGGCGGGGCTATGGCCAATGCCCGCAGCGGAAAGCATATCATTTCCACATCGATCGAGCACGCATCGGTCTACAATCCGCTGCTTTATCTGGAATCGCAGGGTTTTGAGATTACATGGCTTCCGGTAGACGGCCGCGGCGTCGTGTCATTGGAAGCGCA
>DVJY01000022.1 GCA_018716485.1 Candidatus Scybalocola faecipullorum | reverse complement strand
AAGAATAAGATGAATGAAATTCAGATCATCGACAGAGCCAAATGGCTGCTTGTAGATCAGCTGAAGATGAGCGAGCCTGAGGCACACCGCTACATTGAAAAGCAGGCGATGGACCGCTGTGTAAAACGTGTGGAAATTGCCCAAAATATATTAAGAACCTATGAGCATTAATATTGAACAAAGGAGATGAAGATTATGACTAAACATATTTTTGTAACAGGAGGCGTTGTTTCCGGTCTCGGCAAAGGGATCACAGCCGCTTCTATCGGCAGACTTTTAAAATCCAGAGGGCTTAAAGTTGCATCACAGAAGCTTGACCCGTATATTAATGTTGACCCGGGAACGATGAGCCCGTATCAGCACGGCGAAGTATATGTGACAGAAGACGGAGCTGAAACAGACCTTGATCTTGGACATTATGAGAGATTTATCGATGAAGACTTAAATAAATATTCAAATCTGACAACTGGTAAAGTTTACTGGAATGTACTGAACAAGGAAAGACGGGGAGAGTATCTCGGCGAGACAGTTCAGGTCATCCCTCATATTACCAGTGAAATAAAGGATTTTATTTACGGGGTTGGCGAAAAGACAAACGCAGACGTTGTCATTACCGAAATCGGCGGGACAACAGGCGATATCGAAAGCCAGCCCTTTTTAGAGGCTATCAGACAGGTCGGATTGGAAGTGGGCAAGGAGAATGTTCTTTATATCCATGTGACACTCGTTCCTTATTTGAGCGGAAGCAATGAGCATAAGTCAAAACCGACCCAGCATTCGGTCAAAGAACTTCAGGGGATGGGCATTAATCCGGATATGATCGTGCTCCGCTGTGATGAACATCTGGAGCCGTCTATCTTTAAGAAAATCGCACTGTTTTGTAATGTAAAGGAAGACTGCGTTATTGAAAACTTAACTATTCCCGTGCTTTATGAGGCACCGATGATGCTTGAAGAAAAACATATTTCAGATATTGTATGCCGCGAACTGCACATCGATGCGCCGGCGCCGGATCTGAGAGAATGGAATGAACTGATCGAAAAGATTAAAAACAGAGATAAGATGATCACAATCGGTATTGTGGGCAAATATGTCCAGCTGCACGATGCCTATTTGTCCGTGGTGGAAGCACTGCGCCATGCAGGCTATGATTACGGCACAAAAGTGAATCTGGAGTGGCTGGATTCTGAAACGATCAATGAAGAGAATGTGGGCGATATGCTCGCTTCCTGCGACGGCATTATCGTACCGGGCGGCTTCGGGAACAGAGGTATTGACGGGAAAATCGCCGCAGCCGGATACTGCAGGACACACAATCTGCCGTATCTTGGCATCTGTCTGGGCATGCAGGTGGCCGTCATTGAATATGCCCGCCATGTATGCGGTTTTGCTGATGCAAACTCCGGCGAATTTGATCCGAATTCTACCCATAAAGTCATAGATTTCCTGCCGGATCAGAGCGAGGAGACTAATAAGGGAGGCACACTTCGTCTGGGCGCCTATCCGTGCAGAGTGACTAAGGGAAGTAAAATGTATGAATGTTACGGCAGTGAGCGCATTTCAGAGCGTCACCGCCACAGATATGAATTTAATAATATGTTCAGAGAAGCATTATCCGATGCGGGACTTTGCATCAGCGGCACATCGCCGGACGGCTATATTGTGGAAACGGTGGAAGTGCCGGAAAACGATTTTTACATCGGCGTACAATTCCATCCGGAATTTAAGAGCCGTCCTAATAAGGCGCACCCGCTTTTTAAAGGACTCGTTGGCGCCGCGCTGGCTGTGGCGGAGAGAAAACATCAGTAATCAACAAAACATAAAACAATGAAAGGAATTGGGTTTCATGGATAGATATTTGGTTTTGGAAAACGGCATGATCTTCAAGGGCAAAGCCTTTGGCGCCGAAGGAGATGTCATTGCGGAAATCGTTTTTACAACGGCGATGACCGGTTATATGGAGACGCTGACAGATAAGAGTTATTACGGTCAGGCTGTCGTGCAGACATTTCCGCTGATCGGAAATTACGGGACGATGACAGAAGATATGGAAAGTGACCGCGTATCTGTATCGGCTTATATTGTCAGAGAATGGTGTGATGCGCCTTCAAACTTCAGATGTGAAAAAGATATTGATACATTCTTAAAGGAAAAGCATATTCCGGGACTTTACGGCATCGATACGAGAGCGCTGACAAGAGTACTCCGTGAAAACGGAACAATGAACGGTATGATCACAGATGATCCTGCCCGCGCAGATCTGGAGCAGATCCGGGCGTATAAAATCACGGCTGCAGTCGATCATGTATCTGACGGTGAGCCGGTGCTTATTCCTGCGCAGGAGAAGCGATTTACAGTGGCAATGCTTGATTTCGGAAGAAAAGACAATATTGTGCGTTCGCTTGTAAAGCGGGGCTGCGACGTATGGCTGATGCCTTATAATACATCGCCGGCAGATGTTCTTGAAAAGCATCCGGATGGCCTGTTTTTAACAAACGGCCCGGGCGACCCGGCAGAAAATACAGAAGTGATCGCCAATCTTCAGGAACTGATAAAGGCAAAGCTGCCGACGATGGGCATCTGTCTGGGACATCAGCTGCTGGCACTGGCGCACGGCTTTAAAACTTCCAAATTAAAATACGGGCACAGAGGAGCAAATCAGCCGGTGAAAAATACTGAAACCGGTTCTGTATATATTTCCTCTCAAAATCACGGTTATGCGGTAGTTTCAGAAAGTATTGATCATGAAATTGCAAAAGAACTGTTTGTCAATGTCAATGATCAGACGAATGAAGGGTTAAGATATAAAAAGATGCCGGCTTTTTCCGTGCAGTTCCATCCGGAAGCATGCGGCGGACCGAAAGATACGGACTTTTTGTTTGATGAATTTATAAAATTACTGGAAGAAAATAAAGAAAACGAGGTGTCATTATGCCGTTAAATCCGAAAATCAAAAAAGTACTTGTGATTGGCTCAGGCCCTATTGTCATCGGGCAGGCCGCAGAATTCGATTATGCAGGCACACAGGCGTGCCGCGCGTTGCGTGAGGATGGCATTGAGATTGTTCTTGTAAACTCCAATCCTGCAACAATTATGACTGATCATATGATGGCAGACAAAATTTATATTGAACCGCTCACATTAAAAACTGTGGAACGTATTATCGAGAAGGAAAAACCGGACAGTATTTTGTCTGGTCTGGGCGGACAGACAGGTCTGACGCTGTGTATGCAGCTGGCGCACAGCGGCTTCTTAAAGGCCCACAATGTGACACTGCTGGGCTCATCCCCGGAAACTATTGATAAGGCAGAAGACCGCCAGATGTTTAAAGATACGATGGAATCTATCGGACAGCCGTGTATTCCGTCAAAGGTTGTCACAGAAGTAGAGGCAGCGCTGGATTTTGCAAATGAAATCGGTTATCCGGTCATCGTGCGGCCTGCATTTACTCTTGGAGGGTCCGGCGGCGGTATTGCGGAAAACGAAGCCCAGTTAAAAGAAATTGCACATAACGGTATTGCACAGTCTCCAATTGATCAGATTCTTGTGGAACGCTGTATTGCAGGATGGAAAGAAATCGAATTTGAAGTTATCCGAGATAAAAAAGGCAATGTGATCACTGTATGCTCCATGGAAAACTTTGACCCGGTCGGCGTGCATACCGGAGACAGTATTGTCATTGCGCCGGCAGTGACACTGGCAGATAAAGAATATCAGATGCTGCGCTCCGCGGCATTGAAAATTATCGATGCCTTAAAGGTTGAGGGCGGATGCAACTGTCAGTTCGCTTTAAATCCGGACTCTTTTGAATATGCGGTCATCGAAGTTAATCCGCGTGTATCCCGTTCCTCGGCTTTGGCTTCCAAGGCGACAGGTTATCCGATCGCAAAAGTTGCTACGAAAATTGCTGTCGGCTACACATTGGATGAGATTAAAAATGCAGTGACAGGAACGACTTATGCGGCGTTTGAACCGGCATTGGATTATGTGGCTGTAAAGCTGCCGAAATGGCCGTTTGATAAATTTGTTTATGCAAAGAGAACATTGGGTACACAGATGAAAGCGACCGGCGAGGTTATGTCCATTTCCGACAGTTTTGAATCGGCGATTATGAAAGCTGTCCGTGGTGCGGAAATTTCTGCAGAGACACTTTCGCTGCCGTGGGTTGAGGAAATGAATGATGAAGCCATCGTTAAAAAACTCCACGATCAGGATGATAACCGTCTCTTTGTCGTTTACGGTGCGATCAAGAGGGGTGTTTCTCTTGAAACGATTCATGAAATCACAAAAATCGATTTATGGTTTTTAAATAAACTGAAACATATTGCGGAGTATGAGCTTCGTGTGACAGATCAGCCGCTGAGTACGGAAGATTATTTTGAAGGCAAAAAGCTGGGATATTTGGACAAATCGCTGCAGCAGCTTTCAGGGGCGCCGCTGCCGGCGTCTTTGGAACCGACTTATAAGATGGTCGACACATGTGCCGGTGAATTTGCGGCGCAGACACCGTATTTTTATGCCACTTACAATGCGCCGGAATGCGGCGGAGAGAGTGAAGTGACACCGTTTATTACTCATAAAAAGAAAAGTGTGGTTGTTTTCGGTTCAGGACCGATCCGTATCGGTCAGGGTATCGAGTTCGACTATGCCAGTGTACATTGTGTGCATGTTTTAAAAGAACTTGGCTTTGAAGTTATCATTGTCAATAACAACCCTGAGACTGTATCGACAGACTTTGATACGGCAGACAGACTGTATTTTGAACCGCTGAATAAGGAAGATGTGCGCCATATTTTAAAGGCAGAAAATCCATACGGCGTTGTCGTTGCTTTCGGCGGACAGACAGCCATAAAGCTGACAAAATTTCTTGATGAGGAAGGCATTAATATTATTGGAACATCTGCGGACAGTATCGATATGGCAGAGGACAGAGACCGGTTTGATCATCTGCTGAGCAAGCTGAATATTAAGCGCCCGGAAGGCTTTACGGTTATGGATACAGACGGCGCTCTTGACGCTGCGCACCATCTCGGTTATCCGGTGCTTATGCGTCCGTCTTACGTTCTCGGCGGACAAAATATGATTATTGCTTTCAATGATGCGGATATTCAGGAGTATATGAAAATTATTCTTGCGCAGGGCATTGAAAATCCTGTGCTTATCGATAAATATCTGGAAGGCCGCGAGATTGAAGTTGACGCCATTTATGACGGTGAAGACGTACTTATCCCGGGAATTATGGAGCATATTGAACGCTCCGGTATCCACTCCGGCGACAGTATCGCGGTTTATCCGGCGACCCATATTGATGACGACTTGAAACTGATGATTATTGATACGACAAAACAGCTGTGCAAAGGTTTAAATGCCACTGGTATTGTCAATATCCAGTACATTATTTCAAAACGTCAGATTTATATTATTGAGGTTAATCCGAGGGCTTCAAGAACTGTGCCGTATCTTTCTAAAGTGACTGGTGTGCCGATGGTTGATCTGGCCGTAAAAGTTAGTCTTGGAGAAAAATTAAAAGATCTGGGCTACGGCACCGGTGTTTACCGCACATCTGCTTATACAGCCGTGAAAGTGCCGGTATTCTCCTTTGAGAAGCTGATCGACGTAGATACACAGCTGGGGCCTGAAATGAAATCCACCGGTGAAGTGCTGGGCATCGGCAGAGATTTAAAAGAAGCTTTGTATAAAGGTCTTGTCGCCGCAGGCTATAAGATGTATAAAGAGGGCGGCGTTTTTGTCACTGTCAGAAGAAGCGACAAGCATGAAATTCCTGATCTGGCAAAGAAATTTGCCAATCTGGGCTTTGAATTATATGCAACTGAGGGCAACGCCGAAGTCATCAGAGACGCGGGCATGAGTGTCACTGTTGTTCCTAAAATCCATGAAAACAGTGAGTTTAACAGTATGACACTGCTGGAGAGCGGTAAAATCCGCTATATTATTTCAACATCGGCCAAAGGCAGGATTCCTGCCAGAGACAGCGTTAGAATACGCCGCCGCGCATGCATGCTCGGTATTCCGTGCCTGACGAGTATTGATACGGCCAATGCGCTTGCAGACAGCCTGCTCAGCCGCTACAGCGAGATCAACACAGAAATTATTGATATCAATAATATGCGCAAAGATAAAATGAAAATGAAGTTCACGAAGATGCAGGCATGCGGCAATGACTACATTTATATTGACTGTTTTGAACAGACGCTGGACTCTCCTGAATCACTGTCTGTCTATCTTTCAGACCGTCACTTTGGTGTCGGCGGCGACGGTATTGTGCTGATATGTCCGTCCCATGTGGCCGATGCGAAGATGCGCATGTTTAATCTGGATGGCAGTGAAGGCAATATGTGCGGCAATGCGATACGCTGTGTCGGCAAATATTTATATGATGTGAGAAAAATCGGCAAGCGCCGTCTGACCATTGAAACCAGAAGCGGTATACGCACACTGGAACTGATGACAAAGGATGATAAAGTCATCGGCGCTAAAGTGGATATGGGTCCGGCCGAATTGGATCCTAAAAAGATTCCGGTGAAGTTTGAGGGTTCCTCTGTTATTGACAGACAGGTCAAAGTTGGCGGCAGAACGTACGAGATCACCTGCGTTTCCATGGGCAATCCGCATTGTGTCGTATTTGACCGTCATGTGGAGACAATGCCGCTGGAAACCATCGGACCTGTATTTGAAAATAATTCCATTTTCCCGGAACGTGTCAATACAGAATTTGTCAAAGTTTTAGATGAGCATACGATCAAAATGCGCGTATGGGAGCGGGGCAGCGGTGAAACGATGGCTTGCGGCACAGGCGCCTGCGCTGCAGTCGTTGCCTCAGTTTTAAACGGTTACTGTCCGATGAACGAAGATATCCGTGTGATTTTAAACGGCGGTGAGCTGACGATTTGCTATACAGAAGACACAGTTTATATGACAGGCAACGCGGAAAAGGTTTATGACGGTATTGTAGAAATTTAAGGCAGCATGTATAATAAATATACAGCGCCAAGGGACAGGGGATATACGCTTCAAAGCGCTCCTGTCCCTTTGATGTTTAAAACTTTTTAAGAGAAAGGACAGGAGACTGATGATTCAAGAACGTATTCAGAAGCTTCGTGAACTGATGGAAAGAGAAGGCTATAAAGCCTATGTCATTCCGACAAGTGATTTTCATCTGTCAGAATATACGGGAGATTACTTTAAAGAGAGAAAGTATATGTCCGGATTTACAGGTTCAGCCGGAACGCTTGTTGTGACAGATAAAGAAGCGGGACTGTGGACCGACGGACGTTACTATATTCAGGCTGAGGCACAGCTTGAAGGCAGCGGTATTGTTTTATTTAAACAAGGGATGAAAGGTGTGCCGCTTCCTGAAAAATATTTGGAAGAACAGATGGGTGAAGGCGATGTTGTCGGCTGCGACGGCAGAGTGATCGATGCCAAATGGGGCATGGATCTGAAAGCTGCGCTTGCTAAAAAAGGAGCGGATCTCAACGGTACAAAAAATTTGATCGACGAAATCTGGACAGACCGTCCGGCGCTGCCAAAAGATAAAGTATACATTTTAGATGAAAAATATGCCGGTGAATCTATGTCGGACAAAGTCGGAAGACTTCGGGCAAAGATGGCTGAATACGGCGCAAAGATGCACATACTGACAACGTTGGATGATATTGCATGGCTGTATAATCTCAGAGGCAGTGATGTGGCAAATACCCCTGTATTCATGGCCTATGCGATGATTTCAGAGGACAGCAATCTTTTGTTTATCGATATGGATAAACTGACGCCTGAAGCGGAAGCTTATCTGTCTGAAAACGGGGTTCAGGTGATGCCGTATGGGGCAATTTATGAGTGGGTCACATGGATCGATCCGGAGCAGACGACACTGCTTGATCTGAATCGTGTTAATTATGCCATCGTCAGCGAATTGCCGGCAAAAGTCATTCATGCGCCGAATCCGACGACCATGTTTAAAGCCGTCAAAAATGATGTGGAAATTGAAAATTTGTTTAGGGCACATGTTAAAGACGGCGTTGCAGTGACAAAGTTTATTTACTGGCTGAAAAATAATGTGGGCAAGACAAAAATTACCGAAATTTCCGCCAGCGATTATCTGGAAGCGCGCCGTCGTGAGCAGGAAGGCTTTATTGATTTGAGTTTCACAACCATCAGCGCCTACAAAGAACATGCGGCGATGATGCATTACAGCGCTACAGAAGAGACCGATGCCGTGCTTGAACCGGAAGGCATGCTTCTTGTGGATTCCGGCGGACAGTATTTTGAAGGAACGACAGATATTACGAGAACGATTGTATTGGGACCGGTCAGCGATGAGATCAGGACACATTTTACCGCAGTGCTCAGAAGTATGCTGAATTTGATGAATGCCCGCTTTCTTTACGGATGCAGCGGCCTGAATCTGGATATTTTGGCGAGAGGCCCGATCTGGGATATGGATCTTGATTATCAGTGCGGCACCGGCCACGGCGTCGGCTATCTGCTCAGTGTCCATGAAGGGCCTAACGGCTTCAGATGGCGTATTGTGCCTGAAAGAAATGACAGCGCTGTTCTTGAAGCCGGTATGGTGACGACTGACGAGCCGGGCGTTTATATCGAAGGCAGCCATGGCATCCGCACAGAAAATGAACTTGTGTGCCGTCAGGGGACAGCCAATGAATATGGTCAGTTTATGTATTTTGAACCACTGACATTTGCGCCGATCGATCTGGATGGTATTGATGTGTCCATGCTGACAGCGTTGGATAAAAAACGGCTCAATGCTTATCATAAACTCGTTTATGAAAAAATTTCTCCGTATCTGACGGAAGAAGAAGCGCAGTGGCTTAAGAAATATACGGCAGAAATTTAAAACAGTGCATATACAGCCCCATTTTCGGTTATGCTGAATCGTATCATGGTGTCAAAATGGATTTTGACATTATTATCATATGACAGAAAGTGGGGCAAACAGTATGGATTATTTAAAGGCTTTTTTGATCGGCGGTGCGATCTGCGCTGTCGTACAGATAATTATGGAGAAAACAAAGCTGATGCCCGGAAGAATTATGGTACTTTTAGTATGCTCAGGCGTTGCGATGGGAGCACTTGGCCTGTATGGCCCGTTTATTGAGTTCGCAGGCGCGGGCGCTTCAGTGCCGTTGATCGGCTTTGGATATTCCTTATGGATGGGCATTAAAGAAGCCATTACAAATGAAGGCTTTATCGGCATATTTAAAGGTGGATTTACAGCTTCAGCCATCGGGATCAGCGCTTCACTCCTGCTGGGTTATCTGGCATCGCTTATATTTAATCCAAAAACAAAGTAACCGAAAACCTCCGGTGACATACCGGAGGCAGCTTCATGATTTACAAAATATGCCGAAATCGGCTCGGACAGGAGGCTTTTGGTTATGGGAAGTGAAGATACAAAGGTGCTTGATCTTGTATCGATGATGGGAGAACAGCTGCTGCGCAACGGCGCGGACATTGCCCGTGTACAGGAAACAATGACGATTGTGGGAAAAGCGTATCATAAAGAAAATATTGATGTATATGCGGTTTCCAATGGTATTTTTGTGACGATGCGCCATGAAAATGAAACCCGGTGTACGCAGGTAAAGTATGTGCCTATTCAGGCGCCGGATCTTGGAAGGGTGGCGGCAGTCAATCAGCTTTCAAGAGAAATCAGTCATGGAAAGTGGTCAGTTGACGAAGCGCTCAAATGTATGAAAGATATTGCCGGTATGAAGGGGCTGTCCTTTTGGGGACAGATGGCGGCCTATGCCATCGCCAGCAGCAGCTTTTGCTACCTGTTCGGCGGAAGCATTGCGGACAGTCTGGCGGCAGTGCCGGTCGGCATTATCTTATGTCTGTTTCAGTATTTGATGCGGCGGTGCCGCATTTCTAAAATGATGCAGACGATTTTTTCCAGCGGAGTCGTAACATTGACGGGCATGCTGACCGCAGCCGTCGTACATATTTTTTATCCGCCGCTGAGCGTGGACAAAATGATTATTGGCGGATTGATCATTCTTGTGCCCGGGATGCCGCTGACAACCTCGGTCAGAGATTTTTTTAACGGCGATTATCTTTCAGGGACAATACGGATGATAGATGCGCTGCTTGTGGCGGTGTGTATGGCTATCGGCGTCGGTATGATTTATCTCATTTTATATTAGGGAGACGCGGGATATGAAATTATTTTTTGAATTAATTGCCGCTTTTTTTGCCACGGCGGCTTTCTGCGCCATTTTTAATACACCGAAAAAACAGTGGATTTTTGGCGGTCTGACCGGTAGTATCGGCTGGCTCATATACAGGCTCTTTTCAATGCGCTGGGATATTGTCGCCGGAAGTTTTGCCGCGGCAGTGGCAATTATGCTTCTGGCGCGGATTTTTGCGGTGTGGAGGAAAACCCCGACAACTATTTTTCTTGTTGCAGGCATTATTCCGATCGTGCCCGGTGTCGGTATTTATGATACGACATATGCTTTGTTTATGAATGAACTTCAGGAAGCATTTGGAAAAGGCATGGAAACACTGAAAATTGCGGTGGCAATTTCGCTAGGCATTATGTGTGTGCTTTTAATCCCTCAGACAATTTTTGTTCAGGCGGCCGCTTTTTTAAAAGGGAAAGGCCGCCGTTAAGTCGTTTTATGTAAAAGACGGTATTCACTGGGTTTAATCCCATAAATATTAAAAAATATTTTTGAAAAATGGCCGGCATTATGGTAGCCGACTTTCTGCGCGATTGCTTTGATCGAATCGGAAGAATTCTGCAGAAGCAGCAGTGCGTAGCGCATGCGCATCAGTTTCAGGTACTTATAGACGGTAGAGCCGTAAACCTGACGAAAAGCCATCTGGAAGCGTGAAGGACTCATATGGGCTTCTTTGGCAAGACGGGTGATGGGAATATAGGCAGCCGGATTTTTTTTCATAAGTGCAAGGACACGGACAAGCGCCTGTTTATCATCGCTGTCAAGATGTACGGGGATGTGGTACGGCGTGCCGGCCTGATTGTATTTGTGGGTCACAAGAGTAAGGATTTCTGTAATTTTATTTTCTATATACATATCACGCACAGCGCATTCTGTAGGACAGTCATGAATCTGCTGCAGAAAAAGGTAAAGTTCAGGACTGGAAGGCTGCGGAATCAATAAGCAGTGAGAATCCGGCGGGCAGATATCATACCGGCCTGAAATAAACGCATCAAAATATTCTTTTGAAATCAATATTTTAATAAATCGAAAGGGCTTTTCGGCCGCAAAAAATAAATAAGCGGTTTTATGGGATATAAAGCGGCAGGTGACAGCAGACTGACCGGGGGCGCCCATCCATGAACCAAAACGGGGCGCAAGGTGGGGCGGCTCCCATGAAATATCAATAAAATCGCGGAAAATATATGCAAGTCTTTCAAAATCGTATTTCAGTCTGAAATCTCCGATAATAATTAAAAAATGCTTATGGTAATTGATCATGCGGACCGTGCCGCGGCCGTAGCCGGAAATCATCTGATACCAGTCGTTTCCCGGTGAAGATTGACGCGGCGAATATGAGAAGTGAAGATGATGGAGCAAACATGAAGCCTCCTTTCCCCAAAACGGTTCCATGAATGGCGTACCTCCTTCAGAATGTGAAGTGACGGCTAAATATCAAAAACAACAGGCCTTTTGTCGATTACGGCACTGTAGCAGAGTCCCATGTCTTGGGTGACAGCCTGTCCGCTGGTAGCTTCGCTGACTTTTTTGATCAGCGCATGCATATCGGCTTTACCGGCGAGAACAGTCATCGTGACATTCTGAGTGTAAGTGCAGTCCAAAACAGCCAGAGACATGGCAGCGCATATATACTGGATTTTGCCAAGACCGGTATAATCAGTTACGATATTAAGCCGATGGACAAGACGCTTTTCAATGACTTTGGAGGCGGCAAGACCTGCCGCGACAGCTTTGGAGTAAGCGCGGACAAGACCGCCTGTACCAAGCAGTGTTCCGCCGAAGTAGCGTGTCACGACAACAGCTGTATTAAAGAGAGGTTCTCCAAGCAAAACATCCAGCATAGGTCTGCCGGCAGTCCCGGCAGGCTCTCCGTCATCACTGCAGCGGCAGATTTCATGCCGAAGACCGATGGTGAATGCGTGGCAGTTATGTGTGGCATCCCAGTAAGTTTTTTTTGTGCGTTCAATCAATGCAAGTGCTACATCTTCAGTTTCGGCGGGGAATACCGAGGCAATGAAGCGGGATTTCTTTTCTATAATTTCTCCCGAGCCGCCCTCATAGACAACTTTATAACTTTCGGGAAGATAAATTTTTTCGTGGATATCCATATACAGCAACCTTTCTGAATGTGATATATTTCCCATTGTATCATAATGAAGCGGAATGGGAAATGTATAAATATAAAATCAGAGGTAATTTATGTCTTTTTTATGAAGATTGAACTGCCTGCAAATTTTCTCTTTATTTAACATTGGTTATTTGCTATAATTGTATGGAAAAGGAGGAAACACGATGGATTATAGTAAAAACGGGATAAAAAAGAAAAAGAGACAAATTCGTTCCAGCGTGCCTAAGGCCGAAAAAAAGCTGAATTTTACAATCTTCAGGGTTGTTGTGATATCAATATTACTTGTTGCCGTTGCCGGCGTCAGCGCAGGTATCGGAGGCGTTAAAGGCGTCATCGACAGCGCACCGGAAGTTACGGTGGATGAAGTTGCACCTCAGGCTTTTAAATCCTATCTTTATTCAGAGGATGGCGCGCTTGCCAGAGAATTGGTAGAAACAGGTTCCAATCGTATTGAAGTAGATATCAGTGAGATGTCGCTGTATCTTCAGAATTCATTTATTGCGCTGGAAGATGAGCGTTTCAGAGAACATAACGGTATCGACCTTCAAGGTATTATGAGAGCGTTTGTTGTCGGTGTGACCAACGGACAATTTTCAGAAGGGGCCAGTACACTGACGCAGCAGCTGCTGAAAAACGCAGTGTTTTCCGGAGGTAATGAGGGAAATTTCCTCTTAAAACTAAAACGTAAACTTCAGGAACAATATCTGGCGCTGCAGCTGGAAAAAGAGATGGACAAAGATGAGATTTTGGAAGCTTATCTGAATACAGTATATCTCGGACAGAACTGTTACGGTGTGGAAGCGGCTGCACTGCTTTATTTTGATAAGCATGCTTCAGAACTGGGAATCAATGAAAGTGCCGTTTTGGCAAGTATTGTTCAGAATCCTTCTCAATTCGACCCGTATTTATATCCGGAAGAAAATAAGAGCCGCCGGGATGAGGCGCTCAGGAAGATGTATGAGCAGGAGTATATTACAGAAGAAGAGTACAATACAGCGCTGGCTGATACAGGTATATATGATCAGATCAAGGATAATGTGGAAAGTTATAAAGCGGTCAATGACCAGCAGTATTCTTATTACGAAGATGCGGTCATTACCCAGCTGATCAGCGATCTGGAAGAGTATTACGGCTATCAGGATGACCCGTCAACACAGGGCGTTGATGAAGCTTATGAACAGGCGAAACATAAATTATACAGCGGCGGATTTTCAATCTATATGGCTCAGGATTCAAGGCTTCAGCAGATTTGTGACGCAGCTTACGCCAATGATGATAATTTCCCGACAGAGGACTGGCTTCTGGACTGGGCGATGACTGTGACTATAGATGGAGAGCAGACCAATTATTCCACAGAAATGCTGGATGCGGCGCTGACCGAGCAGAGAGGCTCTTTTGATACACTTTATAAAGGGATGAGTTATGACGCGGCGATGGCAATGGCGGAACAGGATATCGCAGATTATAAAGCGATGCTGGATATTCCGGAGGACGCCAATGTTGATGAAAGGCTTGAACTTGTCGTACAGCTTCAGTCCTCTTTCGTGCTGATCGATCAAAAGACAGGCTATGTAAAAGCGCTTGTCGGCGGACGCGGGGAGAAAACAAGCAGTATGAGCTATAACCGGGCGACGGCTGCAGCCCGGCAGCCGGGATCCACATTTAAGATTCTTTCAACATATGCGCCGGCATTGGATGTTTTCGGAGACACACTGGCATCCACGAAAGTGGATAAAGTGTATACCGGATATGGCGGTCATCAGGTCAACAACGTAGATATGTATTGCTCCAATGCGCCGACGACATTCAGAAGCGCCATCGAGCAGTCCAAAAATACAGTGGCAACATGGGTTATGGATGAAGATGTCACACCTGAGTATGCATACAACTTTTTGACGGAACGCTTCGGCTTTACGACCCTTGTACCGTCGGATCAGGTGATATCGTTGGCTATCGGCGGTATTACAAACGGTGTTACCAATCTGGAACTGACAAATGCATTTGCGGCGCTTGCCAATGGCGGTATTTATACAAAACCTGTATTATATACAAAAGTGGTCGATCATGACGGCAATGTTATTATTAATAATGAAGTTTCAGAAACACATCAGGCAGTTAAAGCTTCGACAGCTTATCTGCTGACCAGTGCCATGGAGGATGTTGTCAGCGGTTCCAGAGGTACCGGCCGTGCGGCTGCACTGAATAATATGGCAACTGCAGGTAAGACCGGTTCCACAGAATACAGACGCGACCATTGGTTTGTCGGATATACGCCGTATTATACAGCCGGTATCTGGTTCGGATACGATGATAATACACCGATCAGAGACCGTACGTCAGATTATACAGCCCAGCAGCGTCTGTGGAAGCTGATTATGGAGCAGGTTCATGCAAATCTTGACTATCAGGATTTTGAAGTGCCGGACACTGTGGAAAAAACATATATATGCCGAAGAAGCGGAAAGCTTGCGACAAACAGATGTTCAAGCAGAGTATACGAGTATGTGGCGACAGATCAGGGGCTTGAATGGTGCGATGAGTGTACATATACATATGTACCTCAGACAACACAGACCGAGACAGAAACCACTGATGGAAGCACAGAGACAACGACAGAGGAAACAACGGCTACAGAGACTCAGGAACCGACAATTCCGCCGTCTGAAGGAACAAATACCGGAGAAGGCGGAGTAACGCCTACACCGGATGAATCGACAGCGAGTACGCAGGCTCCTTCAGGTGTATGATCCCATAAACAGTGAAATATAAAGCCGGCACCGGAAAAATCGCAGCAAAATCGATTTCCGGTGCCGGCTTTTGTGCGATACGCCCGGAGGGCGGATGCCATCTTGCATGAGCGGGCATGCGATGGGCAAATTGATAAATAACAGGAGGTTTGGACAGTATGAAAAATTCCGCACAGGAAGCCATGAAAGTGGTGCGCGAAGTACAAAAGGCAGTCATCGGAAAAGATCACTGTATAGAAAAGGTTATGGCGGCAGTGCTTGCCGGAGGACATATATTGATCGAAGATATTCCCGGAGTCGGAAAAACGACGATGGCAATGGCATTTTCAAAGGCAATGGCTCTGAAAGAAAAACGTATGCAGTTTACGCCCGATGTGCTTCCAAGCGATGTTACCGGTTTTTTTATGTTTCAAAAAGACAGCGGCAAGTTTAAATATGTTGCCGGTCCGGTGATCAGCAACTTATTTCTTGCAGATGAGATTAACCGTACATCGCCGAAAACGCAGTCAGCGCTTTTGGAAGTTATGGAGGAACGCAGAGTGACTATAGACGGTCATGTCATCCGTGTGCCGGAACCGTTTATTGTCATTGCTACCCAAAATCCTACCGGATCATCGGGGACGCAGAATCTTCCTGAATCTCAGCTGGACCGATTTATGATCTGTATCAGTATGGGATATCCGGATATTCATGAGGAAATTAATATTATAAAAAATCATCACGGCAATAAACCGCTGGAGCAGATCAATCCGGTGATTGACACCGAGATGCTGTTGGAACTGCAGCGGCAGACCGAGCAGATTTATATCCATGATGCAGTCTATGAATATATTGCCCGTCTTGTCATGCAGACGCGGCAGCATGATCTGCTGAAACTTGGCATTAGTCCTAGAGGAACGCTGGCACTATGCCGTATGGCTCAGGGACTTGCTTTTTTAAGGGACAGAGACTATGTGCTTCCTGAAGATGTCTCTTATGTTTTTCCGGATGTGGCCATTCACCGCATTATTTTACACTCAAAGGCCAAAGTGACACAGGTGACAGCAGAAAATATTATCGACGATATTCTCGCCGCTGTGCCCAAACCGGTGCCAAAGAGCAGAAGGCAGGGATGATATGTTAAAAATAGCGGGATGTTTGCTGACAGTGGCTTTTACACTGTATCTGGCGGTGATGTATGACCCTGTATGGCTGTTTGACCTTGTCATTGCAGAAGTGATTTTTTTTGCTGTCTGTGCAGTGACCGGCTTCTGTTTTGCCCGCCATATCCGCGTGCAGTTTCAGACAGATGCGCTGATTATGGAAAAGGGGAAAGAAACGGCGATTCATGTCAGGGCACTGAACCGTTCCGCCATATCTGTGCCGCGGATAAGAATTGTTGTTGAATTAAATGACAATGGGAAAAAAGAGCGTTATGCAGTCAGCGGAGCCATCGGCAGCAGGGCAGTGAAACTGTTTGAACTGAAAGTGACGCCGAAGTTCTGCGGAGAACTGAAGATGAGAGTCGTTGAGATTAATACATGGGATTATTTCAGACTTTTCAAATGGCGGAAAAAGTTAAAACATACAGATGTTACAATTCATGTACTGCCGCGGCTTCTTCCGGCTGCAGCAGAGGTTGTTTCAAATTTCAGATATTTTATCGGAGACAGCGATGTGTATTCCGATGAGGAGAGCGGCGATGACCCGTCTCAGATTTTTGAAATCCGCGATTACCGGCCGGGGGACAAGATGCAGAAAATCCACTGGAAATTGAGCGCCAAATCGGATTCATTGATCGTCAAGGAATACAGTGAACCGGTGGGATTTGCCATTGTTATTTTTGTTAATTTATTTAGTCCGGGGAAAAAGGAAGACCGTCAAAAAAGGGATGCTGTTCTGGAAACAGCGGCTTCCCTGTCGTGGACACTGATAGAGCAAAATTATACGCATATTGTGGCATGGGTCGGTGAGCGTGGACGCATCAGGCGGCGGAAAATTTCAGATTATGAAGATATTTATGAGATGCTTGCAGGGCTTTTGACGGCGCAGCCACATGAATATGACCGCCCGGCAAGAAAACTTTACGGGGAAAAATATGGGGAACACAGCTATCATTCCATGGTTGAAGTTAATATGGCTATGGAAATAAAACTCAGGGAAAATCTAGCTGCGGTGATTGATCCGACGCAGCTGGAACAAAGCCTGCTGAATATTCAGCTGGAAATATAGAAACAGGAGACTAGGATGAAAAAACGATTTGTACCGATTATATTTTTAATCGCTAAAATCGGCAGTATTTATTTAACCGCAGCAGGATTTTTGTATCTGTTTTTGGATGTGGCTGCAGCAGAAGGAATATTGCCGGTACTTTACGGAAGCCTCGGCGTATTCACGGCGGCCGCTGCCGTACTGATGCTTGCCATCAAACACCGGTGGCTTAAGGCAGTGATTTTTGCGGCGGCGGCCGCTGCCGGTATGATCATTTTCAGGCGGGTACTTATCGCGGGCGCGGTGGACAGTATTAATGAGATTATTCTCAGGATTAATGAATATTTCCAGTCGTCCATCGGCAGTCTGAATTTTGATGGAGATACCAAATATACAGACGGGGCATGGTGCTGCTTCGCGCTTGCTTTGATGATTGCTGTGTATTTACTGGCTTTTGGCCTGAAAAAATGTTATCCGTTTTCGATTATTTTTCCGGTCCTGCTCATTTCAGCCGCGGAGTTGATTATCGGAAAAGTTCCGCCGCTTCAGGCGCTTATGATGATGTTTATCGGAATTTTAGGCATGATGGCGCTGGGAGATTATGTTCCGGGTGAAGTTGCCATCCGGCTGAAAGGAAGTTTAATTGTATGGGCATTGGCGGCCGCTGCGGTTACGGCCGTGATGGCGGCGGCACCGTCAGTTAAAATGATTGGAAATATTCCCAAAGAGGAAATCAGGACGGCAGTACGGGATAGGTATGAAGATATATCAGATTTTTTTTCGTCGTCCTCATGGAATCCGCTGTCGGAACATATGGGCATCAGCGAAGGGCGGATAGATCAGGCCGGGAATCTGGAATATAGCGGCGAAAATGTGATGACCGTGCGTACAAACTACCGGCCCCAGAGTCTGATGTATTTGAAAGGTTATGGTGCGGGACGTTTTGAAGGTAATCGATGGGAAGAAATAGACGATAATGATTTTGAGCAATACTGTGCAAACTATATGACCGATGCGCAGACGCTGGGGCTTTTTTTGTGGAACCAAGCGTCAGAAATGCCATACAGAAGCAGTATGGAAAGTCAGGTGACGTTAGAACCGGCGCGAAGTATCCGCAATCATTTTTATATGCCTTATGGGTCAAGACTGGGAGAAAATTATACGATGTCACCGGAGGGCTATGTTGACGGGCGCAGCGGAGAATCGCAGTCGTTTATATGTAATATGATGTTTTATGAACTGACAGACGACCCTTCTGCATACAAAAATACTGCGGTTTATACAAATATGGAAAACGCTGCTGCCGAAGACTACGGGCAGTTTGTACAGGAACATTATCTTGATATTTCTGAAATGTCAGACCGGTTTATACGGGATTTTTCAATCGGCATAGATGGCTTTGATGAAACTGAGACCGCCCAGTGGATAAGAGAGATTTTAAGACAACAGGCAGTATATACTTTGGAACCGGGCGATATGCCCCGTGGGGAAAATATCATTGATTATTTTTTGTATGAAAATCAGCAGGGATACTGTATGCATTTTGCTTCGGCGGCGGTGATGATGTTTCGGCTCAACGGCATACCGGCAAGATATGCCGAAGGCTATGTTGTTTCACCGGGCAGTTTTGAGAGAGATCAGGATGGCAGTTTTGTTTCTGTAGTTCATGACTATCAGGCGCATGCATGGCCGGAAATTTATATTGAGAATGTGGGCTGGGTGCCTTTTGAAGTGACGCCGGCTTATGAAAATAATGAAATTGCTGTGCCGGATCAGCTTGAAGGCGAGACGTCTGAAAGCGAGAGCGAGAGCAGCACGGCTCAGTCGGAAAGTGAAAGTGAGACCGAAAGTCAGAGTGAAAGCGAGACAGTATCAGCGCAGGCGCAGTCGGATCCGGCGGGCGGCACAGGACATGGCAGCGGTTCTTTTAAAATTCCGTCATGGATAAAATCGCTGATATCTGCAGTATGTGTGCTTTTGTGCATTGCGGCGGCCGCCGCCGGCTGGCTCTATTCGGGGATACAGCGACAGAGAAAGCTGCGCAGATCAGTATATTCGCTGCACAATACCCAGAAATTGATGAAATATATGTATCGCTGGCTGGCGCTGGCAGGTGTTCGGGCGCCGTATGCCGACGGCGGACAGACGATAGCTTTAACAGCAGAAAAGATTAAAACAGTGGATATACAGATGCTTATTTTCCTCATGGATAAATTGCTGAAATCTGCCTACAGCAAAGAAGGGCTGACTCAGGAAGAGTATAAAAAGCTGATGGCAGCTTATAACCGGCTAACGGCATCCATTTGGCAAAGTCTTGGCGCAAGGAAAAAACTGGAAGCCATACTGATATGGCGTCTGCCGGGCGCATACAGGAAAGGAAAAATATGTTTGAAGATATTATAAAAGCGTATAAACCTGTGAATCTTCAGGAAGCTGCGGATAAGAATCTGGCGCTTGAACTTGTACAGAAGATGGGAAAGCAGATACTTTACAGGGAAAGTACGCTCATACATACAACGGCATCTTCCATGATTTTTAATCGAAACAGAGATAAAGTGCTGATGGTTTGGCACCGTATTTATGAATCATGGTCATGGACCGGCGGACACAGCGACGGGGAAAGCAATTTTTTACAGACCGCAAAAAGAGAAGCATTTGAAGAGACTGGTATTCAGGGTCTGAAGGTGATCCGGATCAGCAATGCCTCAGATGATGCTTTCGAGGCGGCAGCAATGGATATACTTACGGTGAAAGGACATATGAAGCGGAATAATTATGTCAGTGCACACCTGCATCTGAATATCGCCTATGCACTGGAGGGGGATGAAGCGGCGCCCATACGCGTCAAACCCGATGAAAATAAAGACGTGAGGTGGATTTCGCTGTCGGACTTAGACCACTGTGTCAGTGAAAAGTGGATGCTGCCTGTATATCATAAAATTATAGAACGTGCTGTGATATAAACCAAGGGCTGAAAGCTTACAGATCAGCTTTCAGCCCGACAATTATCACAGAAGATCTGTATTTACAGAGATTTTTTCATGGGCGCCTTCACAGTCTCATGTTCGCGCATATATTTTTCTTTTGTTGCCATACCTCCGCGGATATGACGTTCTGATTTGTTAATATCCAAAACAATCCGCGCTTTTTTGGCAAGCGCCGTATTAATAGACATCAGACGTTCCGTGACGTCTTTATGTACTGTGCTTTTGCTGATTCCGAATTTTTTGGCTGTCTGCCGGACCGTTGCGTTATGATCTATAATGTAATGTGCAATTTCTACTGCCCGTTCTTCAATATACTCTTTCATTGAGTTACTCCTTGAGAACGTTTTTTACATCATATTAAATCCACGAAACAATTATGACTTCTATATCCCGGTGAGAAGCTTACAGCCGATCATGAATTTTCATTAAGGTCTGCCCCATTTCGTTTAAAGAAAAAATAGAATCAAGGAAATCAATCTTCCTCGGGAAAATTACTTTTTTCGTATTAATTCCTGATTTTTATCAAGAACTATCAAAATATTACTCGTATTTTTTCGATATCTATCTGCAGAAAGCCTGTTTTTATCTACATGAAGCGCTGTATTGATTATATTCATCCTCCCCGCCAGAACCAAATACCTCTATAAAGTCAATGGAGTCCACATTAAACGGAGAGCATTCAATCATTCCGTTTCTATAAAGCTTTGCGGCAGTTGCCGTCTTATGTGTGTCAGCAGCAATTACTATAGTTTTGAAAAGAAAATTTCAGTAAATAAAAAGAACGGGTTCATCCGTCGGATAAAACCCGTTCTCTGCTTTTTTAAGTATGGGGCTGGGAGATCATTGGGACAAAGTTTCCCACTGCTCCATCAGTGTCAGCAGCTGACCGTCAAGTTTTTCTTTTTCTTGGCTGATTTCCATCAGCCTTGTCACATCAGTGCAAATAGCTTCATCAGCCATCATTTCATCAAGCACTTTGATACGCTGCTCAATTTCATCAATACGTCCCTCGATTTTGGCAAGATCATTCTGACGTTTGCGTTCAAGTGCTTTTTGCTGTTTCTGTTCCTGATAAGAGAGCGCAGATGCAGAAGCGGCGGTACTGCCAGAAGCCGGGCTGCCGGCATCGTGTTCAAAGCCGCCGCTGGAACCGGAAACGAGAGGATGCTCTTTCTTTTCCAAATAATCGTCATAATTGCCGATATAGCTGTTAAGGCCGCCGCCGGTCAGTTCAAGAATCCGGGTTGCTGTTGTGTTGATAAAATAACGGTCGTGAGAAACATAAAAAACAGTGCCCGTATAGTTTCTGAGGACATTTTCCAAAATTTCTTTGGAAACAATGTCCAAATGGTTGGTCGGCTCGTCTAGGATAAGAAAATTGGCGTTGGAGAGCATCAGTTTGGCAAGAGATACTCTGCCGCGTTCACCTCCGGAAAGATCACGGATCAGTTTGAAAACGTCGTCGCCTGTAAACAAAAAGGCGGCAAGGACGCTGCGGATTTTTGTATTGTCAAGCTGAGGATAAGCATCGGAAATTTCGTCAAAAACCGTATTGTCCGGATTAAGCACCTGATGTTCCTGATCGTAGTAACCGACAAAAACTTTAGCGCCAAAATGAATGTCGCCGCTGTCTGCCGGAAGCATATGATTCAGAATTTTTAAAATCGTCGTTTTGCCTGTACCGTTGCTGCCGATGAGCGCCACCTTTTCACCGCGCTTAATATCAATCGATATATTTTCAAAAAGGCGGTGATCACCGAATGACTTGCTCAACCCTTCCGCATGAAGGACATCATTGCCGCTGATGACCGAAGGCTCCAGCTTCAGGTTCATAGAAAAATTATCCTTTTCAGGGGCTTGAAGACGCTCGATTTTATTGAGCATCTTTTCCCGGCTTTCAGCGCGTTTGATAGATTTTTCACGATTAAATGATTTCAGTTTTTCAATAACAGCTTCCTGATGCCGGATTTCCCTTTGCTGGTTCATATATGCTTTGAGCTGGCTTTCGCGCAGCGCCGCTTTCTTCTTAGCATAGTCTGTATAATTTCCCGAAAAAACATAACCTTTATGGTGGTCGATTTCAATAATCTTTGTCACAATACGGTCAAGAAAATATCGGTCGTGGGCGACAATGACAACAGCGCCGGGGTAGTTTGTCAAAAATGATTCCAGCCATGTGATGGAATCCATGTCCAGATGGTTGGTCGGCTCATCCAGCAGAATAATATCCGGCTTGGATAAAAGCAGACGCCCGAGGGCGACACGGGTTTTCTGACCGCCGGATAAAGCGGAAATCGGTGTATGGAATTCGGATTCTTCAAATCCGAGCCCCTTGAGCACTCCGGTAATTTCGCTTTTGTATGCATATCCGTTGGCATCTTCGTAGCGATGGGTCAGTCGGGCGTATGTGTCCAGCATTTTGTCCAGCGCTTCGCCGGAAACATTTTTCATATCCTGTTCCAGCTGCTTCATATGATCATATATTTCAATAATGTCTTTTTTAACATCAAGCATTGTTTCATAAATAGTGTGGGTGTCGGTAAGAGACTGGTGCTGTGCAAGATAGCCGATAGTTTTGCCTTTGGCAAGGATAACCTCGCCTTCATCTGCAGGAAGCTGATGCATGATGATTTTTAAAAGTGTCGATTTCCCGGCGCCGTTGACGCCGACAATAGCTGCTTTTTCACGATCTTCTATATGAAAAGAAATATTTTCCAAAACGGTATCTGTACCAAATGCCTTACTGACATTTTGACAGGCAAGTATCATAAGAACACTCCTTTCTTCTGCAGGCTTTATCATATCATTTATCGATTGGAAAGTAAAGTCGTTAAAAAATATGAAGTTATGATGAAAAATCATAAAAATAGAAAATAAAATTTAAAGAAGATGTTGAAATCGTCAGAAATTTAACGATATAATTGACATAAGCTTATACATTTCGTATAATAATGATGAAAATGACAAAAGGAGTGAGTGCAAAGTGAGCGAAAGAGAGATTTCACCGGCAGTCATCAGGCGTCTGCCGAGATATTATCGTTATCTCGGAGAATTGCTTGAGAATAACGTTGTCAGAATTTCTTCCAAAGAATTAAGTAAGCGCATGAAAGTGACAGCTTCACAGATCCGTCAGGATCTGAATAATTTCGGCGGTTTCGGCCAGCAGGGTTACGGCTACAATGTGGAATATCTTCATGAGGAAATCGGAAAAATCCTTGGTTTGGATACAACGCAGAATATGATTATTATCGGTGCGGGAAATCTCGGACAGGCGCTGGCAAATTACGATTTTAAGCATATCGGCTTTCGGATCGCGGGTATTTTTGATATTAATCCGAGACTGGAAGGACTTTCGGTCCGCGGCGTGGAGATACGCATGATGGACGAACTTGAATCGTTTATCAAAGAAAATCATATCCGGGTGGCAACGCTTACAGTACCAAAGAAGCAGGCAAGGGGCATTGGTCAGCAGCTGGAAGCATGGGGAATTAAAGCTATATGGAATTTTGCACCGACAGATTTACACCTGTCAGATGAAGTTTGCGTGAAAAACGTTCATCTGGATGAAAGTCTGATGACATTGTCCTACAATTTCAGAAACAGAGGCAATGAAAAATATAGTTATAAATCTTATATGGAGGACTAGGCGCTGCCGGTCAGAAGAGAAAAAGCTGCCTTCAGGGCAGTTTTTTCTTTGGGGTGTTCCCGGCGGGAAGCTGCTTTATCCGATTGGTGAAAGTGAGGAATGAATTAATGAAATATGTTGTAGATCAAAATGAAATGAAAGCAATAGATACGTATTCCATAGAAAAAATAGGGATTCCGTCGCTGGTGCTTATGGAACGTGCAGCGGCAGCGGTTGCCCAAAAGGTGGAAGAACGGATGATGCCGGGCGACAAAGTTCTTGCGGTGGCCGGCAGCGGCAATAACGGAGCAGACGCTGTGGCGGCGGCCCGGATTTTGTATAATCGGGGGTATGATGCGGCGGTCTGCTTTGCGGCGGATGAAAAAAATTTTACGCCTGAACTGAAAAAACAGAAAGAAATTATAAGAAATCTGGGTATTCGTGAATATAATAATACAGAGCCGGACTTTAAACAGTATACATGGCTGATCGACGGTCTGTTTGGTATTGGTCTTTCAAGAGATGTTGAGGGAAGGATGGCTCAGATCATCCAGAAAATGAACAGCAGCGGCTCAAAGATTTGCGCTGTAGATATTCCGTCGGGCGTACACGCCGGCAGCGGTCAGGTGATGGGCACATGTATTCAGGCAGAAATGACGGTAACTTTCGGACAAAATAAGCTGGGACTTGTACTCTATCCGGGATGTGAGCATTCAGGAGAAGTGTTTGTGTGTGATATCGGTTTTGCAAGAAATGCAGCTGTTTTGGCCGAACCGAAAGTACGGGCAATGGAAATATCAGATATAAAAAAATATATGCCGGCACGCAGCGCCTATTCCAATAAAGGCAGCTACGGAAAATTGCTTGTTATCGCCGGTTCAAAAGGTATGAGCGGCGCGTGTATTCTCAGCGCAGGCGCTGCATATAGGACAGGGGTCGGACTTGTGCGTGTGCTGACATGCGAAGAAAACAGAACAATTATACAGCAGGCGCTGCCGGAGGCCATTGTCAGCTGCTACGATGCCGAAAATCCTCAAATATCAGAGATTAAAGCATGTATACAGTGGGCGGATACAATCGTAGCAGGTCCCGGCATCGGCACGGGCAAGGCATCGCAGATGATTTTAAATACAGTGCTCAGTGAAAGCAGCGTCCCTGTGATCATGGATGCCGACGCCCTTAATATTCTGGCGGCGGCATTTAAGGCAAAAGAAGGCGTTGATGGGTTGATCGCCTTTTTGGGACGTCAGTGCCCGGTGATCGTGACGCCCCATTTGGGAGAAATGGCCAGACTGACCGGCAGGGATATTGCCGGGATTTCACGGAATTTGTTTGAAACGTGCAGAAAATTTGCCAAACGTTATCAGGTCATTTGTGTCCTCAAAGATGCCCGTACAGTCATTTCAGACAGCATGGGCACCGACTATGTGAATCTTTCGGGAAACAACGGCATGGCTACCGGGGGCAGCGGCGATGTGCTCAGCGGTATGATCGGCGGTCTTGTATGCCAGCATAAGGACAAAGGTCAGGAAAATTTAAAGAGAATGGCGGCGCTGGGCGTATATATTCACGGGCTGTCCGGCGACGAAGCGAAAAAAAGAAAGGGCGTCTATGGACTTTTGGCTTCGGATATTATAAAATATATAGCGTATGTGATTCAATAATTAACGAAGAGGCGAGATAATGTGAGTACATTCAGATATTATGCCGAGATTGATATGGATGCTTTTGAACATAATATTCGGGAGATCCGCCGCAAAATCGGTGAAGATACAATGCTTTGCGCAGTGGTTAAAGCAAACGGCTACGGACACGGAGCGGTAGCGCTGGCAAAAGCGATGGAAGCGATGGGGGTGGATTGGCTGGCCGTTTCATGTGCCGATGAAGGGATAGAGCTTCGTCACAGCGGCATCACTCTGCCGATCCTTGTCCTTGGAGCCAGCGCAGACAGTCAGTTTGAAGATATGATCCGTGAAAATATTACACCGACAATTTTTACACTGAAGGCGGCAAGGGCGCTGGACCGGGCCGCAGATGCGTTTCCTGAGAAAAAGCCGGTTAATATCCATATTAAGCTGGATACAGGGATGGGACGCATCGGTTTTTCCGATGATGAAAAAAGCATACAGACCATACTGGAAATCAGTAGACTGCCAAATCTCAGGATTGAAGGGTTATTTACCCATTTTGCCTGTGCCGATATGTACGGGACAGAGCGGACGAACAGACAGCTTGAACGCTACGAAGCAATGGCTGAACGGCTGAAAAATGAAGGGCTGGATATTCCTGTAAAACACTGTGCCAACAGCGCGGGCATTATGGCCTATGAAGGCGCTTATATGAATATGGTGCGTGCGGGGATCATTATCTACGGACTTTATCCTTCAGATGAGGTGGACAAAAGCCTTATTGATCTTTATCCGGTTATGTCATTAAGAAGTCATATTACTTTTATAAAAGAAGTGCCTGAAGGGACAGAGATCAGTTACGGGGCCACATTTGTGACCAGCCGTCCGTCGAAGATAGCTACAGTGCCGGTCGGTTATGCGGACGGGTATTTCAGACAGCTCTCGGGAAAGGGACGGGTGCTGATCAAAGGCCAGTATGCGCCGATCGTAGGCAGAGTCTGTATGGATCAGATGATGGTCGATATCACCGGTCTTTCAGATATTGATGAGGGAGATGTGGTGACGCTTGTAGGCAAAGACGGCATTCGGGAAATTCCCGTAGAGGAGCCGGCAGCACTGGCGGGGTCATTTAATTATGAATTTGTATGCAATGTCAGCCGCCGTGTGCCGAGAGTCTATATGAAAAACGGACAGAAAGTCGGAGAAGTATCTTATTTGCTGTAAACTGACGGACCGATTCAATGAAGAAGCACTTGATGAATACACTTTAGATGAGTGGGAATAATGATCTAAAAGGTATATCAGGAGTGTGAAAATTTGTGGTCATTAAACGAGGAGATATTTTTTATGCAGATTTAAGGCCGGTTGTCGGCTCTGAGCAGGGCGGCATCAGGCCGGTGCTGATCATACAAAATGATACGGGAAACCGGCACAGCCCGACAGTTATCTGCGCGGCGATCACGTCAAAGATGAATAAGGCAAAACTGCCCACGCATGTGGAACTTGATGCCGGTCATTATGAACTTGTTAAAGATTCTGTGATTTTATTGGAACAGGTCAGAACGATTGATAAAAAACGATTAAAAGAAAAGGTGTGTCATCTGGACTGCGATATTTTAAAAAAGGTGGATGAAGCGCTTTTGATCAGTCTGGAGCTTGATACATAAGCAAAAGGAGCAGGTGATTTTAGAGATGGAAGACCGAAGGCCGGGTAAAAACAAAGGCTTTTTTGAAAAGATTTCAGAAGGTTTCGGTCATGTATTCGGCATGAACCGGGAGGAACCGGAAAAAATGACAGAGGAAATCCGACAGATGGTGAGCGAAGGCCATG
Organism: Candidatus Scybalocola faecipullorum; assembly: GCA_018716485.1. Classification (GTDB taxonomy): domain Bacteria; phylum Bacillota; class Clostridia; order Lachnospirales; family Lachnospiraceae; genus Scybalocola_A; species Scybalocola_A faecipullorum. The sequence continues at coordinate 27,925 of DVJY01000022.1, read as the reverse complement.
AGCGGGGCGCGCTTGAAGATGATGAAGCGCAGATGATCAATAATATTTTTGATTTCAGCGGCAAGGAAGCGGCAGATATTATGACCCACAGAAAAAATATTGTCGGGGTAGAGGTAGGTATGAGCTTTGAGGAAGCGGCCCGCCTGATGCTGAGAGAACGTTTTTCACGGTATCCGGTTTATGAAGAAGATATAGACAATATTATCGGTATTCTGCATTTAAAAGACCTTCTGCGGGCGGCAATGAAATACGGGCAGGAACATGTCAGCATCAGAGCTTCCATGCGTACCCCTTATTTTGTGCCGGATACGCAGAATATCGACAGCCTCTTTAAAGATATGCAGCAGCGGAAACTGCATATGGCAGTTGTCATTGATGAATATGGACAGACCGCCGGTATTGTGGCAATGGAAGATATTTTAGAGGAAATCGTAGGCAATATTTTTGATGAATATGATGTGGCAGAAACGTATATTCAGAAAATCGGCAGTTCTACATATATTATGAAAGGCGAGGCGCCGCTTGATGAAGTGAGGGAGGCGCTTCAGATTTCTTTGGACGGTGGGGAAGATTTCGATACGCTCAACGGACTGCTTGTGGCAAAACTGGAACATATTCCGGCCGTTGATGAAAGAGTGTCTGTGGAGCTGGAAGGCTATACATTTCATGTATTATCTGTCAGACATAATACGATCGCCAGTGTGGAAGTCAGAAAAATCGCAGGCAGCGAAGAAAATGCCGAAAATAAGGCCGGCAGATTACAGCTTGAAGTTTCAGAAAAATAGTGATAAAATAGGGCAGGTATATGTGTCCGCAGACGGGGACACTGCAGAGAAAAAGATGATTAAATAACAAAAAGAAAAGGAGTGTTTTTATGTCAGGACATTCAAAGTTCGCCAATATCAAACATAAAAAGGAAAAAAATGACGCAGCTAAAGGTAAGATCTTTACAATTATCGGTAAGGAAATTGCTATCGCTGTGAAAGAAGGCGGCCCAAATCCTGATAACAACAGCAAGCTTCGTGATGTTATCGCAAAAGCGAAGGCCAATAATATGCCGAACGATACGATTGAAAGAGGCATTAAGCGTGCAGCAGGCGATGTCAATGCCGTAAACTATGAAAATGTAACGTACGAAGGCTACGGCCCGAGTGGTGTGGCAATTATTGTTGAGACACTGACAGATAACCGCAACAGAACAGCAGCCAACGTGCGCAGCGCATTTACAAAGGGCGGCGGCTCCGTTGGCGCAATGGGCTGTGTTTCTTATATGTTCGATAAAAAAGGCCTGATTATTATTGACAAAGAAGAATATGACGGTGATCCGGATGATCTGATGATGACGGCGCTGGACTTAGGTGCCGAAGATTTCTCGGATGAAGAGGACAGCTATGAAATTACGACAGCACCGGATGATTTTTCAGCTGTCAGGGAAGGACTGGAGGCTGCCGGTATTCCTATGGCCTCAGCGGAAGTGACGATGATTCCGCAGACATGGACGACGCTGACCAGTGAGGAAGATATTAAAAAGTTAAACAGAACATTGGATATGCTGGAAGAAGACGATGATGTCCAGAACGTTTATCATAACTGGGAAGATTAATCACGCCTGATCAGGTCCGTCGGCGGCAGCGCCGGCGGACTTCTTTTTTTGCCGCGCCGGACATATATTAACAACATGGAGATGATGACAGGAGGTTTGTCAAATATGAGAAATGTCCGGAAAGGAAAAAATCTCAGATGGCTGCTGGCTTTTTGCATCGGATTGGCAGGAGGCACTTTCCTTGCAAATGAAATGGTACGGACGATGCGCATGGATGAAGGCATGGTATCTGTTTACATCGAAACACTGGCCGCAAAACCGTTTAATGACATTCATTTTTTTATTTATATTTGCATCAGCCGGATGGCGTTTTTTCTGCTGCTCACTGTGCTGGCGATGATGTTTAAAAGCAGACTCTTTTTTTATGCGGTCACGGGCATTGCCGGCGCGGCTTTCGGCTGCACGGTATCAATGACGGTAATGGCCTGCGGACTTTACGGTGTTGTGATTTCTGTGGCCATGCTGTTTCCCCAGTATGCACTGTATGTGCCGGTTTATATTTTTTTGCTGAAAATGGTTGACAGCCGGCCGTTCGGTGATACAATGGAACATACGTCTGACGGAGGGGTAAAAAGGTACGCCCTGCTTATAAGTATAGTGATTTTGGTGATCATGATGGGCTGTGCTCTTGAAAGCTATGTGAATCCTTTTGTGGTGGCACAAACTGTAAAATTTTTTTGAGGAAATTTTACAAGATATAGTAGACATAAAAATATCATCGAGCTGTATCTTGTGTTTTGAACGAAAAATGACGGATTTTTGTAAAATTCAGGAATATTTTTTGTTTGATTTTCTTGAAAGATTTGAGTATAATGGGAAATAAGATGTAAAATTACTAATGAGGGAGATTGTGATGGAGCAGTATATTACAGATTTTGTTGAATATTTGCAATCCGTAAAAAAATCATCAAAAAATACAATATTGTCCTATCAGAGAGATTTAAAAAAGTTTGCCCAGTATTTGAAAGAGAACGGCATTGATGATATCCGGAAAGTAAATTATACGGTCATGAATGCCTATATGCTGATGATGGAAAGAGAACATTTTGCAGCTTCAACGATTTCCAGAAATATTGCGACATTAAAGGCTTTCTTTACGTATCTTCAAAGAGAACATGTCGTGGACGATGATCCGGCGGTGATGCTTAAGGCGCCGAAGATTGAGAAAAAGATGCCGGGTGTTTTAAGTATTGAGGAAGTGAATTTATTGCTGGCGCAGCCCGTGGGGACAAGCAATAAGGAAATAAGGGACAAAGCGATGCTGGAGCTTTTGTATGCGACCGGTATTCGCGTCAGCGAACTGATATCTTTGAAAGTCAGCGATGTGAATCTGCAAAACAACTATATCCGTTGTGTGGATGGAACAAAAGAGCGGGTGATTCCATTTGGAAGCGCTGCAAGGGCGGCTTTAAAAGTCTATATGACATCTGCCCGGGAAGCGATGATCCACTCCGATGAAGAGGATACTTTATTTACAAACTGCAGCGGACAGCCGATGAGCCGGCAGGGTTTTTGGAAAGTATTAAAACAATATGCCAAACGTGCAGGGATAGAGACAGATATAACGCCGCATACGCTGAGACATTCGTTTGCGGCGCATCTTGTGGAAAATGGTGCGGATCTTCATGCGGTGCAGGAGATGCTCGGCCATTCAGATGTGTCTACGACACAGATTTACGCAAAGCTGAACAGTAATCGTCTGAAGGAAGTTTATACAAAAGCGCATCCGAGAGCATAAGCAGCAGGTATGATTATTGCCCGCTGCTTTTTTCATTGCACCGGGCAGGAAAGTATTTTCCATGTCTGACTGATACGCCCGGAAAGCAGTGACAGTGAGGCCGTGAAAAAAAACGCTGCCCATGCTGTTTCGGGCGTCCAATGTCATACTCAGCAGTACGCTGCGGCGGCGACAGCAATTGAAATAGCCGCATAAAAAAAGTGCGTGCCAAGGCACACACTTTTTTTATGCGCGTTCTGCAATTTCATAGATAAGACGTTCGGAATCATCCCAGCCAAGGCACGGGTCAGTGATGGACTGGCCGTAGACATGAGGATCGTTGTCGATTTTCTGAGCCCCTTCAACAATATAACTCTCTATCATGACACCTTTGACAAGTCTGCGGATATCATCGGAATGGGTTCTGCTGTGGAGCACTTCTTTGACGATGCGGATTTGTTCTTTAAATTTCTTGCCTGAGTTGGAATGGTTGGCATCAACAATGCAGGCAGGATTTTTAAGATCCATTTTCATATACATATCATACAGGCGGATCAAATCTTCATAATGATAGTTCTCACGGTTGAGTCCGTAGCGGTTCACGGCGCCGCGCAAAATTGTATGGGCATACGGATTGCCGGAAGTTGTGGCATCCCAGCCGCGGTAAATAAAATTATGGCTGTGCTGCGCGGCAAAAACCGAATTGAGCATGATAGAATAGTCGCCGCTTGTCGGGTTTTTCATGCCGACAGGCACGTCGATGCCGCTGGAAACAAGACGATGCTGCTGATCTTCCACAGAACGGGCACCGATAGCGACATAAGACAAAATATCCGCCAGATATCTGAAGTTTTCAGGATAGAGCATCTCATCGGCAACCGGAAGACCGAATTCTTCCAGTGCGCGCATATGCAGCTTTCTGATGGCGATCAGTCCGCCCAGAAGGTTCGGTGCCTTGTTGGGATCCGGCTGGTGCATCATGCCTTTATAGCCCTGACCGTTTGTGCGGGGTTTATTTGTATAAATTCTCGGGATAATGATGACTTTGTCTTTAACTTTTTCGGCAACCGGAACCAGGCGGCTGATATAATCGCAGACAGAATCTTCATTGTCCGCGGAGCATGGGCCGATAATTACTAAAAATTTATCCGATTTTCCCGAAATAACATCACATATTTCCTGATCCAGCATGGCCTTATGGGCGGCAACTTTTTCAGGCACAGGATACTGCGCGATAATTTCTTTCGGTGTCGGCAACTTATGTGACATAATAAAACTCATAATGCTTTTCTCCTTTAGTGAAGTAGTTTGCTACCAATTATAATATAGATTACTTTGGTTGTCAAAAATCTAATGTAAAAAAGATGTAAAAAGTCTCAAAAACAGCTATTCTTTTTTCGATAAAAGTGTTACAATGGGTACGCTGGGACGCTGATATTCCAGTATCCTTCGGCATGAGTGCCGAATAAGTGAAGGGAGAAAAAGATGAGAAAAACCAAAATTATTTGTACATTAGGGCCTAAATCAAGTGATGAAAAGATCATGCGTGAATTGATGCTTGAAGGTATGAATGTAGCGAGATTCAATTTTTCCCACGGTGATTATGAAGAGCATATGGGAAAGTATAAGACGCTGCTGAAATTGCGTGAGGAACTCCAGCTTCCGGTTGCGGCACTTTTAGATACGAAAGGACCGGAAATACGTCTTGGAACTTTTAAAGGTGGTCAGAAAGTCGAACTGAAAGAGGGACAGCTCTTTACATTGACGACAAAAGATGTTGAAGGCACAGAGGATATGGTTTCTATCACATACAAGGGCCTTGTGAATGACCTTAAAGAAGGCGCAAAAGTGCTTCTTGATGACGGTCTCATTGAGATGAGCGTGGAACATCTGACAGAGACGGATATTATCTGTAAGGTATTAAACGGCGGCATGATTTCAGATCATAAAGGCGTTAATGTTCCGGGAACACATATTTCTATGCCGTTTGTCAGTCAGAAAGATTATGACGACATCTGTTTCGGTATTGAAAACGGCTTTGATTTTATTGCGGCTTCATTTACGAGAAGTGCGGATGATATTTTGGAAATCCGTAAGATTTTCCAGGAAAAGCACTGCACGACAATGAACATTATCGCAAAGATTGAAAATATGCAGGGCGTTGAAAATATCGACGAAATTATCCGTGTATCCGATGGTATTATGATTGCCCGCGGCGATATGGGTGTTGAGATTCCGCTGGAAGATGTACCGGTTATCCAAAAAGAAATCATTAAAAAAGTATGCAGTGCCGGCAAGCAGGTTATTACCGCGACGCAGATGCTGGATTCCATGATGAAAAATCCGCGGCCGACAAGAGCTGAAGCAACAGACGTTGCTAATGCGATTTATGACGGCACGAGCGCGATCATGCTTTCAGGTGAAACTGCTGCGGGTATGTATCCGGTAGAAGCATTAAAGACAATGGTCAGAATCGCAAAAAGAACAGAAGAAGATATTGATTACGGAAAACGTTTCCGTCAGGCGATGCGCAGTTACGGCAAGCCGGATGTAACGAATGCAATTTCCCACGCAACATGTACGACGGCGATGGATCTTGATGCGGCTGCGATTATTACGGTTTCTATTTCCGGACGTACAGCACGTATGATTTCCAAATACCGTCCGAGCTGTACGATCATCGGCTGCAGTACTCACGATCATATCTGCCGCCAGCTGAATCTTTCATGGGGCGTGACACCAATCAAGATCGCTGAGGAACATAATACAGATGAACTGTTTGAACATGCGGTGGAAGCAGCGATGAATCACGGACTTGTAAAGCAGGGAGATCTGACAGTTATCACAACAGGTGTGCCTCTTGGTGTGTCCGGTACGACAAACCTGATTAAAGTTCATATGGTTGGCCATGTCCTTATTACAGGCAAGGGTATTATGGCAAAGACAGTCAAGGGAAATCTCTGCGTGGCAAAAGACGAGATGGAACTGCTGACTTATTTTAAACACGGTGATATTGTTGTTGTCAAAGACACAAATAATGCGATGATGCGTCAGCTGCGCAGCGCTTCCGGTATCATTGTTGAAAATGCAGATCCGAACTCCCATGCATGTATCGTCGGTTTAAGCCTTGATATTCCGGTGCTGATCGGTGCAGAGAATGCGACAAAGATTTTAAAATCCGGTGCTTTTGTTACTCTGGACGGAGAAAAAGGTATTGTATGCCGTGCGGAGACAGAAAAAGAAGCGGAAGAAAAATAATTGATATAAACTGTTTTTGGGGAGGAAAGACAGATGGAGTCTTACCATTTTCTTCTGGATATCGCGTTGATCCTGCTTTCGACGAAGGTATTCGGACTGATCACAAAAAAATTTCAGATGCCTCAGGTTGTTGGGGCACTGCTGGCGGGCCTGCTGCTGGGCCCGGCAGTTTTAGGCTGGATTAAGGAGACAGAATTTCTCGATCAGATTTCAGAACTGGGTGTCATTGTCCTCATGTTTTCTGCGGGACTTGAAACTGATGTTAAGGAATTGAAAAAAACAGGTGTGGCCTCCTTTGTAATTGCGCTGATCGGCGTACTTGTGCCTCTGGCCGGAGGTTTCGGACTGGCATGTTTCTTCAACAGACCGGGCATGATTGAATCCGATGTAAGCGCATCACTCTTTTTGCAGAATATGTTTATAGGCGTCATTTTAACAGCGACGTCAGTAAGCATTACAGTAGAATCACTCAAAGAGATGGGCAAGCTCAATACAAGAGCTGGCAATGCTATTCTGGGTGCGGCAGTCATTGATGATATTTTGGGTATTATTGCGCTGACACTTGTGACAAGTATGACAGATCCGACAGTCAACGTGCTCGTTGTCCTTGGACAGATTGTCCTGTTTTTTGCCTTTGCCATCGGTGCAGGACTGCTGTTTTACCTGTTCTTCAAACACTGGATCGCGCATTATGAAAAGGATATGCGTCGGTTTGTCATCGTTGCGTTTGTATTCTGTCTGCTGCTTTCATATGTTGCGGAAGAGTGGTTCGGCGTGGCAGATATTACAGGCGCCTATATTGCCGGACTGATGATCTCAAATACGCAGCGGAGCAAATATGTGGCCGCCAGATTCGGCACATTGTCATATATTTTGCTGTCGCCGATTTTCTTTGCAAGTATCGGTTTAAAGGTAGAACTGCCGAGCATGACAGGTATGGTGGTATTGTTTGCTGTGCTTCTTGTTATTGTGGCAGTGCTGACGAAAGTGATCGGCTGCGGCCTTGGCGCAAAATTAATGAAATTTTCAAACCGTGAAAGCCTTCAGATCGGTGTCGGTATGATTTCAAGGGGTGAAGTTGCATTGATTGTTGCCAACAAGGGCAACGCGGTAGGCCTGATGTCATCAAGTTTGTTCGGGCCTGTCGTCATTATGGTTGTAGCGACAACGATTATTACACCCATTGTATTAAAATTGGTTTTTGCGATGCATTATGAAGAGACAACGGTAGAAAACAGACTTGCAGCCTCCTATGAGGAGATTGAAAATATTCATAAAGGATCCGGGCGAGGTCAGAAAATTAAAAAGTCATAATTGACATTGGGAGAGATTACAATGTAAAAAAGAACCTTTATGGGAGTCCTTTATGAGAAAATATTGGGTCAGGGGCATTGCGGCAGTCTGCTGTATAGTAATGCTCTTGGGAAATATGGCGTTTGCAGAAGATGAGGCGGCCTCCAAGACGGCTGATCTGACTCTGCAGACGCCATCTGCAGTTTTAATGGAAGCTTCTACGGGAGAAGTAATTTTTGAAAAAGGAGCGGATGACAAAAGAGCCTTAGCCAGTGTGACCAAAGTCATGACGCTTCTGCTTATTTTCGATGCATTGGAAGACGGACGTATCCAACTGACTGATGAGGTGACAACAAGTGCGCATGCCAAATCTATGGGTGGCTCACAGGTATTTTTGGAGGAAGGAGAAAAACAGTCGGTTGAGACTCTGATCAAATGTATTGTGATTGCTTCAGGTAATGATGCGGCTGTGGCGATGGCAGAGTATATCGGAGGCAGTGAAGAAGCTTTTGTTGAAATGATGAATGGGCGTGCTAAGGCGCTTGGTATGGCGAATACACACTTTGTCGACTGCTGCGGTCTGACCGACAGTAGTGACCATTATTCGACGGCGCGGGATATCGCCCTGATGACACGGGAACTGATTACAAAATATCCGCAGATTTATGATTACGCGCAAATATGGATGGAAGACATTACCCATGTTACTGCAAAAGGCAGTACAACATTTACATTGTCCAATACAAATAAGCTGCTGCGTCAGTTCGACGGCTGCACCGGGCTGAAGACCGGAAGCACGTCGACGGCCAAATATTGCCTTTCGGCAACAGCCAGCAGAAATGGTATCGATATGATCGCAGTGCTTTTAGCTTCGCCGGATTCAAAGACCCGGTTTGCGGAAGCGGCGGCCATGCTCAATTACGGATTTGCCCGGTGCAGTCTTTACAGAGATGATAATCCGCCGGTTCCTGAGAATATCATTGTCAATAAGGGAAAGTCGGAGCAGGCGAGGCTGGCCGTAAGCGGCAGCTTTTCATATGTGTCCATGGGCGGCGAAGATTTGTCACAGATTGAAAGAATTGTAAAAGTGGATGAACAAATCAATGCGCCAGCCGAAAAAGGTACAAAAGTGGGAGAAATCACCTATAATATTGGGGGAAAAACCATAGGAAGTGTTGAGGTTGTACTGGACGAGACGGTGGAGCGCGCAGGCTTTCTCGATCATTTGAAAAAAGCAGGTGAAGCATGGGGACAGTGCCTTTGACTCTGCTGCAAACTTCTGATATAATACATGAACGGCATATATTAGGCTGACGTTTTTTCAGAGAGGATAAAAAATATGGCTATTCCGGTGAAACTTCAGGTGTTTGAAGGTCCGTTGGACCTGCTGCTGCATCTGATTGACATCAATAAAATTGATATTTACGATATTCCGATTTCGCTGATCACAGATCAGTATCTGGATTATATTCATCAGATGCAGCCTCAGGATATGGACGTGATGAGCGAATTTCTTGTTATGGCGGCGATGCTTTTAAAAATTAAATCCAAGATGCTGCTGCCTGAGGAGAAAAAAGAAGAGGACGCAGATCATGAAGATCCCCGTGCGGAATTAGTTGAGCGCCTTCTGGAATATAAGATGTACAAATATGCGGCGGCTGAACTAAAAGACAGGCAGGTTGATGCCGGAAGGGCGGTATTTAAAAAAACGACAATGCCGGCAGATTTAAAGTACGAGGAACCGCCGCCGGATCTTGATGCGCTGATCGGAGATATGACTATCCAGAAGCTGCACCGCATATTTAAGTCTGTCATAAAACGGCAAAACGACAAGATAGACCCGATACGGAGCAAGTACGGGACGATTGAGCAGGAAGAAATTAATTTGGCTGATAAAATTGAAGAGATGGAAAAGTACGGAAGAACACACAGACGTTTCAGCTTCAGAAAGCTTCTGGAACGTCAGCCGACAAAGCTGAATATTGTCGTTACGTTCCTTGCGGTGCTTGAACTAATGAAAAGCGGAAAAATTAAAGTTGTTCAGGAACATTTATTTGACGATATTATCATAGATATGACGGAGGAAGCCGGATGAATTTACAGGAGGCAAAAGCGGCGATAGAGGCGCTTCTTTTTACGATGGGACGGTCCGTTTCTGTGGAAGAACTTGCGGGCGTCCTTGAGATTGATAAAGACACGGTTGTAAAAATCGTTCACTGTATGATGGACGAATATGCGGTCCGGAACAGGGGCATACGCATTATCGAACTTGATGATGCCTTTCAGATGTGTACAAAGCCGGAGATGTATGATTATATTATACGGCTGACCCACCAGCCGAAAAAACATGTTCTGACAGATGTGATGCTGGAAACGCTGTCCATAATAGCATATAAACAGCCGGTGACGAAAGCTGTTATAGAAAAGATCCGCGGTGTCAGCTGCGACCATGCCATCAACCGTCTGATCGAATATGACCTTGTCTGTGAAGCGGGCCGGCTGGAAGCGCCGGGGCGGCCCATATTGTTTGCAACGACCGAAGAATTTTTAAGGGTATTCGGTTTAAAATCAAGAGAAGATCTGCCGGTCGTAGATGCGGTAAAGATGGAAGAATTTAAAGAAGAGGCCGAAGAAGAGGCCGGATTAAATATTGACGTCTGAGCGCTCACACTTTTTTTATGAAGTTTTATAAAAAGTTAATATACATTTTAAAAAATATGGCGTAGAATAGAAGCAGTAAAGGAGTCGTGAGCAATGAGAGATAAGTTTACAAGATTTATGATGGGACGCTATGGTATCGACACACTTGGCAAAGTGAATATCGGCGTCGTCTTAGTGCTGCTGATTGTCAATATGTTTTTGAATTCACCATGGCTGTACTGGCTGAGCCTTATACTGTTAGTCGTCGCCTACTGGCGTATGTTTTCAAGAAATGTACAAAAGCGTTACCGTGAGAATCAGTGGTTTGCCGATCGTTTCAGCGGGATTGCAGGATGGTTCAGACGTCAGAAAAATTATCAGGCGCAGCGTAAAGAATATCATATTTATACATGTCCGTCATGTAAACAAAAAGTGCGTGTACCAAAGGGAAAAGGAAAAATCAGCATCCACTGTCCGAAATGCGGCAATGATTTTATTAAACGCAGCTGATATGGATGCACAAGGGGGCATCAGCATATGAAAAAGCGGATGATTGTATGCATCCTCTGTGCAGCAGTTATGTCGTCGGCGTGCGGCAGGGCGCAGGAACGTCAGTTGACTGCGCAGGAGGAACGTATTGTCGGTATGTGGGAAGCCAAATGGCTCAGGTCTTCCGGTGAGGAGGCGCTGATTGATGAGTTTACACAGGCGGTAGGCATGGGCAATGTGGATGTCTGTCTGGATTTTATGGCTGATGGTACGTTGGATGCCTCGTATAATGAGCGCGTGAGTCATGGAACGTGGACGGTATCAGATGCAGATGATACATATACGATTACAGTAGACGGCAGATCCGGTGATGTGGTGTGGGCTGATGACACAGTGACACTGGAGATGGATGGCACTGCGATTGTTTTTGTTCAAACAGAAGAGTAAATTTACAGGCAGCGTGTCTTGCCGGATAGCAGGGCACGCTGCTTTACTTATATGATCATTTATAAGTTTTCAGGTTCGATATAAACTTTGATATGACCGCCGCAGACCATGCCGTCCCGGGCAGCTTCCTGACCGTTCATGCTGACTTCAAGAACAGCGCTTTGCCGTGTTTCAAAACATTTCAGGGCAAGGGAGGTGATCCTTGCCTCGGCAATGCCTCCGCCGACAGTGCCTATGCACCGTCCGTCGGGCAAAACGACCATTTTAGTGCCGGCGGCACGGGGCGCTGATCCTGTCCGTTCCAGAATTACCGCTAAAATGCACGGAGAATCACACAGAGCTTTTAACATATCAGAAGAATAAAAAGCGGACGCAAATCGGGTATTTTTAATGCTGATGATTTCAGCCATGACAGATACGGCGATTTCCTCCGGTGTCTGCGCACTGATCGCCAAACCGATCGGCATATGGATCTCGTCGACCTGATCCTGTGAAAAACCCTGGCTTAAAAGTGTTTCGGCGACTTTTGCGGCGCGTACACGGCTGCCCATCATGCCGACATAGCAGTGGGGCATTGGCAGTATTTGTTCAAGGCATTCAAGGTCATAGGCGTGTCCGCGGGTTACACATATAAAATAGCGGACCTGTGACGGCAAAAGCGATGCTAAGCCGTCATTAAACGGAGCACAGATCACATGATCTGCGCCGGCGGCTTTGGCGGCTGAACAAAATTGTGCCCGATCGTCGATGACTGTTACATGAAATCCCAGCATTTTGCCCATCCGGATCATTGGCATGGAGACATGTCCTGCCCCGCAGATGACAAGGGAGGGCTGATCAGACAGCGGTTCACAAAAAACTTTATGTTCGCCGATGGTGACAAGACGGGACGCCGGACACGGCAGCAGCCTTAAGGCCAGCTGATCAAATAATGGGCGGGGCGCCGGCAATACCCAGCGGCCGTCGGAAAAAAGGGACTTTGCTCCGGTCAGCGGGCCTTCAACGACCATGGCGCTGATATAAGATTGGGACTGACTGATATGCTGAATATATTCAAAAAATTGAGACATAAAAAACTCCTTTATTGTATTGTTTCTTTTATCTTCGTACACTGCGGCTGATTTGTCAAGGTGTCAGAGAAGACACTTTATCTCTGTACACAAAAAAGATGTTCGTGTATAATAGAAACATAATGCCGTGGTCAGAAGACTTTTTGACCCGATATCATGACATTTTAGAAAAGGTGTGTTAAAATATGAAATCATTAGTCATTGCGGAAAAGCCAAGTGTAGGCAAAGATATAGCGCGGGTATTAAAGTGTGCAAAGGCGTCAGGTGGCGGACTTGAAGGTGAAAAGTACGTTGTTGTGTGGGCGCTTGGCCATCTTGTAACGCTGGCTGATCCTGAAAGCTATTCTGATGATTATAAGGAATGGAAGATGGAATCTCTTCCGATGATGCCGGAGAAGATGAAGCTGGAAGTGATCAGAAAAACAGGGAGACAGTATCAGATTGTCAAAACACAGCTTTTCAGAAAAGATATTTCAGAAATTATTATCGCTACAGATGCCGGGCGGGAAGGCGAATTGGTCGCGCGGTGGATTTTGGAAAAGGCAGGGGTGAAAAAGCCGATCCGGCGTCTGTGGATTTCTTCAGTTACAGACCGGGCAATCAAAGACGGATTTGCCCACCTAAAAAACGGCCATGATTATGACCGCCTTTATGAAGCTGCCAAAGCAAGGGCAGAGGCCGACTGGCTTGTCGGACTTAACGCCACCCGGGCGCTGACGGTAAAGTATAACGCCCAGCTTTCATGCGGCAGAGTACAGACGCCGACACTTGCGATCATTGAAAAATATTATGAGCGGATCAAAAATTTCAAACCTCAGAAATATTACGGCATTGAGGTGGTGTCTGGAAAAATGATGTTTGTATGGCATGAGCGACAGTCGAAAAATACGCGGATTTTTAATAAAGAAAAAGCCGAACAAATCATCAGACAGGTGCAAAACGGCAGACTTGACATTGTTAAAGCGGATAAAAAGCGGAAAAAGGTGTATGCGCCCCAGCTGTATGATCTGACACAGCTGCAGCGTGACGCCAACCGTCTGTATAATTTTTCTGCCAAAGAAACATTAAATTATATGCAGAGACTGTATGAACATTACAAAGTGCTGACGTATCCGAGAACGGATTCCAGATATTTAACATCGGATATGACGCAGACATTGGCAGAGCGGGTCAGAGCATGCAGCGCCCCTGAATGGTCGGCTGCATGTGCTCAGATTTTAAAGGATAAGCCCAAGGCGAGTCCAAGGTTTGTCAATGATGCAAAAGTCGGTGATCATCATGCCATTATTCCCACAGAGCAGGGCGTGCGTCTGTCTGAATTGGATTATGGTGAAAGGAAAATTTATGAGCTTGTCGTCAAACGTTTTCTTGCGGTACTAATGCCGCCTTATGAGTATGACGAGACATCGGTTCAGGCACAGGCCGGCGGCGAGCTGTTTGAAGCGTCGGGAAGGCACACGGTCAGTCTGGGCTGGCGAAGCGTGGGCAGAGATCTTGATGCGGAAGAAATGGAAAAGGACAGCGTCTGTGCAGATGGCCTTGAAACGCTGACCAAGGGCAGCACGCTGGATATTTCGGATATAAGACTGAGACAGGGTGAGACAAAACCGCCGGCGCCTATGACAGAGGCGGGACTTTTGTCAGCGATGGAACATCCGGCCGGGTATATGGACCATGAAGATTCGTCGTTGGCTAAAACACTGGGCGAAACCGGAGGCCTTGGCACAGTGGCGACACGGGCAGATATTATTGAAAAGCTGATTGATACAGGAATGATTGAAAAAAGAGATAAATATTTGTATCTGACTTCCAAAGGACGCCAAGTTATTTCTTTGGCTCCTGAGGAACTGCGTTCGCCGGAACTGACGGCAGTATGGGAACAGAAGCTGGCGGATATTGCTTCGGGGAAAATTAAAAAAGCTGATTTTGAATCACAGATCCGATCCTATACATCGGAGATTGTAGAGGAAATCCGGACAAGCGGCCAGACATACCGTCACGACAACATAACCGGAAAAAGATGTCCGCAGTGCGGCAAGCTGCTGCTCGAAGTGACAAATAAAGGCGGCCGGTCGCTGATGTGTCAGGACAGAAACTGCGGATACCGAAGAAATCTTTCAAAGACGACCAATGCAAGATGTCCGCAGTGTCATAAGCGGATGTCATTAGTCGGAGAAGGGGAAGGCAGACGTTTCGTATGTACATGCGGTTATCGTGAAAAGTTGTCGTCATTTAATGAAAGAAAAAAAGAAGCCGGAGGCAAAGTATCTAAACGGGACGTGGCAGCTTATATGAGAAAACAGGAGAAAGAAGCAGCTGCGTCTGCCGGCAGTGCGCTGGCAGATGCGCTGAAAAAAATAAAATTATAAAAATGAAGAAATGGAGGGTTACACTATGACAAAAAAGAAAGTGGTTGTTCAAATACGCGAGGGTATTGATGTGGAGCATGCAAAAGAGCTGGCAACGGCATCGGAAAAGTTTGAGTGTCGCGCTTGGATTGAATGGAAAGGCAATGAAATTAATATGCGCAGTCTGCTTAATTTGGTTGCCATAGGCATCACAAACGGAAAAGAAGTGACTGTAGTATGCGACGGCGTGGACGAGGCAACAGCGGCAGATTGCTTCGCGGGAATTCTTATGCAAAAGTGAAACACAAAAAAAATCAAAGAAAACCTTGATAATTCGTATAGAAAGTGCTAAACTAATATAAGATATCGTGTGACTGTAAAGAGTGGGCTGTAAAGTCCACTCTTTATATATGTAAAAAAACATTTTAATGTAATGAGGATAAGAAAAACATATGGCAAAAAAAGATTATGAAAATATGACAGAAACTTTGATTATGCCGCTGATTGAGGCAAATCACATGGAACTGGTTGATGTAGAGTGGGTCAGGGAGGGCTCTGTCTACTATCTGAGAGTTTATATTGATAAGGAAGGCGGCGTAACTGTCGATGACTGCGAAGTTATCAGCAGAGCGTTTGGAGATATTCTTGATGAAAAAGATTATATCAGTGAGAATTATGTGTTTGAAGTCAGTTCACCAGGACTTGACCGTCCGCTGAAAAAGGAGAAGGATTTTGCGAGAAGTATTGGAAAAGAAGTGGAAATTAAACTTTTCAAACCGGTGAATAAGCAGAAAGAATTCATCGGAGAATTAAAAGCTTATGATAAAAATACAGTGACAATCCAACTGGATGATGAAGAAACAGTCGTATTTAACAGGTCGGATATTGCCGTCATCCGTCTGGCATTTTTTTATTAAAATTTCGGAGGTAGAAGAAAAATGAATGAAGGACGCGAACTTATTGAAGCATTAAATCAGATTGAAAAAGAAAAAGGTATTGACAAAGAAGTATTGCTTGAAGCTATTGAAAATTCCCTGCTTGCGGCCTGCAAAAATGAATATGGAAAATCTGATAATATCAAGGTCGTGATCAACCGTGATACAGGAAAGGTACTTGTATATTCCGAAAAGACTGTGGTTGAAGAAGTCAGCGATAAAATTACTGAAATCAGTCTTGCTGATGCCAAGTTAAAAGATCCCCACTATGAGCTGGGAGATATTGTCCATGTGGAAGTAACGCCGAGAAACTTCGGACGCATTGCAGCGCAGAAGGCAAAACAGGTTGTCGTACAGAAAATCAGAGAGGAAGAGCGGAAATCTTTATACAATCAGTATTATGGTAAAGCGAGAGATATTGTGACAGGTGTTGTTCAAAGATATGTGGGCAGCAGCGTCAGTGTGAATCTGGGCAAGGTTGATGCGCTGCTCGTTGAAAGCGAACAGGTCAAAGGCGAACATTTCCGTCCGACAGAACGAATCAAGCTGTATGTCGTTGATGTAAAGGATACGACAAAAGGACCGAAAATTACTGTATCAAGAACCCATCCGGAACTGGTGAAGCGTCTGTTTGAAGCTGAAGTTTCAGAAGTCAGAGACGGCACAGTGGAAATTAAGAGCATTTCCAGAGAAGCAGGCTCCAGAACAAAGATTGCCGTATGGTCTAACAATCCGGAAGTCGATCCTGTAGGCGCATGCGTCGGTATGAATGGTATGCGCGTCAATGCCATTGTTGATGAATTAAGAGGTGAAAAAATCGATATTATCAACTGGAGCGATGATCCGGCAGTATTTATTGAAAATGCTCTGAGTCCGGCAAAAGTTGTTTCTGTAACGGTCAGCGAAGAGGAAAAATCCGCAGCTGTTGTTGTGCCTGATTATCAGCTGTCACTTGCCATCGGCAAAGAAGGACAGAATGCCCGCCTTGCAGCCCGCCTGACAGGATATAAGATTGATATTAAGAGCGAATCTCAGGCGTACAGACTTCAGGAAGAGGAACAGGATCAAAATTACGGTGAAATCAGTGATGAAGAGGATATGCAGCAGTCATGGGAGGAATAAAGAAAGTACCTATGAGACAGTGCTGCGGCTGTCGAGAAATGAAAAGTAAAAAGGAAATGTTCAGAATCATCAGGACGCCCGAAGGTGATATTGTCCTTGACGCCACAGGCAGAAAAAACGGCAGGGGCGCTTACATATGCCCGAGTTCGGAGTGCCTGAAAAAAGCAATAAAATCCAAAGGGCTTGAGCGGTCTCTGAAGGTTTCCATACCGCAGGAAATTTATGATACACTGACAGAGGAGATGGAGAAGCTTGGCAAATGATAAAATACTGTCCATGATCGGACTGGCTACCAAAGCTGGGAAAATTGTCAGTGGTGAATTTTCTACGGAACAGTCAGTAAAAAGAGGCCGGGCATTAATGGTCATTATCAGCAGCGACGCCTCTGAAAATACAAAAAAGAAATTCACAAATATGTGTTCGTTTTATAAAGTGCCGCTTTATTTTTACGGTACGAGGGAAAGTCTTGGCCGGGCAGCGGGCAAAGAATTCAGGGTGTCTTTGGCACTTCAGGATGAAGGCTTTTCCAAAGCAATACAGAAACTTATAGACCCGTAAAAACCAACGGAGGTAGTTGAATGTCAAAAATAAGAGTTCATGAATTAGCCAAAGAACTTGGCAAAAGCAGTAAAGATATCATCTACGCCCTTAAAGGGCATGGCATTATTGTAGAAAGCCATATGAGTGCGATCAGTAATGAAAGCGCTGAAAAAATAAGAAGATTTTTTAACGGGCAGGGAAAAACTGCGTCTAAAGATGAAATAAAAAATTCGGGAAACAGGGAGAATATGAAAAATTTGCAGGTAAAACAGGAAGCGAGGCCGGAAAGAACGGCAGTAAAAACAGAAAACAGACCGCAAAGCGGCGGACGTCCAAACAAAGATGACAGCCGTCAGGGCGGACAAAACAGAGAGCGCAGGGACGATAACCGTCAGGGCGGCAGAAACTTCAGAGACCGTGGAGATAACCGTCCGAACAGAGATGATAATCGTCAGGGCGGACAAAACAGAGAGCGCAGAGACGATAACCGTCAGGGCAGAGATGATAACCGCCAGGGCGGCAGAAACTTCAGAGACCGTGGAGATAACCGTCAGGGCAGAGATGATAACCGTCAGGGCGGCAGAAACTTCAGAGACCGGGGAGATAACCGCCAAAACAGAGATGACAATCGTCAGGGCGGCAGAAACTTCAGAGACCGGGGAGATAACCGTCAGGGCAGAGATGATAACCGTCAGGGCGGCCGTCAGCAGGGCGGAGACAGAAATACCCAGAGAGGTAATTACAGAGACAGCAGAGGACGTGACAGAGACAATAAATTTAATTTGGACAGTGCGATTTCCAAAGAGGTTGTTGTTACAAAAGATTCTACGAGAGAAAACCGCAGAAACTTTAAAGATAAAGGCGCCAGAGAACGCGACCAGAGGGAAAGAAACACAGAAAAGACAGGGCCAAAGGGTGCAAGAAATATGCAGCCGTCCAAAAAGGCACTGACACCTCCGACACCAAAGCCAAAGCCGGTTGTGGAGAAAGTGACCAGCATCGAACTGCCTGAAGTGATTACATTGAAAGAACTGGGAGAAAAGATGAAGATATCTCCGTCAGAAATTGTTAAGAAATTATTTATGGCAGGTAAGATGGTGACGCTCAATACAGAGATCGCATATGAAGAAGCTGAAGAAATCGCATTGGAATATGATATTTTATGCGAACATGAAGTCGTTGTTGATGTAATTGAAGAATTGCTGAAAGAGGATGAAGAAAAAGAAGAAGATTTACAGCCGAGGCCTCCGGTCGTATGCGTTATGGGCCATGTCGATCACGGCAAGACTTCGATTCTTGATGCCATCCGCAAAACCAGTGTAACTTCCGGAGAAGCCGGAGGCATCACACAGCATATCGGCGCCTATGTGGTAGAGACTAACGGACAGAAGATTACGTTTTTAGACACACCGGGCCACGAGGCTTTTACAGCGATGCGTTTAAGAGGCGCTCTGGCCACAGATATCGCAATTCTCGTTGTTGCAGCAGACGATGGCGTTATGCCTCAGACGATTGAAGCCATCAACCATGCAAAAGCGGCGGAAATTGAAATTATTGTGGCTATCAATAAGATTGATAAACCGAGCGCAAATATTGACAGAGTTAAACAGGAACTGACAGAATACGGCCTTGTGGCGGAAGACTGGGGCGGCGATACAATTATGGTTCCGGTATCCGCGCATACAGGTGAAGGCTTGTCAGAACTTTTGGATATGATTCTGCTTGTGGCAGAAATGAAAGAATTAAAAGCGAATCCGAACAGAAATGCCAGAGGTCTTGTAATTGAGGCAAAACTGGATAAAGGCCGCGGTTCTGTGGCTACGGTTTTAGTTCAAAAAGGAACACTCAACATCAGCGACCATGTGGCTGTCGGCACTGCTTTCGGCCGTGTCCGCGCCATGATCGACGACAAAGGACGCCGGGTGAAAAAGGCAGGTCCATCTACACCGGTAGAGATTCTCGGATTAAACGATGTGCCTCAGGCGGGCGAAGTTTTCGTTGTGACAGATTCGGAAAAAGAAGCGCGGGCATTTGCGGATACATTTATTACGAGAAACCGTGAAAAACTTCTGGCAGAGACAAAATCAAGATTGTCTCTTGACGGTCTGTTTGACCAGATTCAGGCAGGTCAGATTAAAGAGCTTAACATTATTGTAAAGGCAGATGTTCAGGGATCTGTAGAAGCTGTAAAACAGAGTCTTGTGAAGCTGTCCAATGAAGAAGTTGCTGTTAAAGTCATCCACGGCGGTGTCGGCGCGATCAATGAATCCGACGTGACGCTGGCGTCCGCTTCTAATGCGATTATTATCGGTTTCAATGTACGTCCGGATAATATGGCAAAACAGATCGCAGAGCAGGAAAATGTGGATATCCGTCTGTACAGAGTTATTTATAATGCTATTGAAGATGTGGAAGCGGCAATGAAAGGTCTGCTTGATCCGACCTTTGAAGAAAAGATCATAGGTCATGCGGAAGTACGCCAGACATATAAAGTTTCCGGTGTGGGAACAATCATCGGCGGCTATGTGACCGACGGCAAAGTGATCAGAGGCTGCAAGGCACGCCTGCTCAGAGATAATATCGTTATTCATGAAGGCGAATTGGCTTCACTGAAGCGCTTCAAAGATGATGTCAAAGAAGTCAATGCAGGCTATGAATGCGGTATGTCTTTTGAAAAGTATAATGACATTAAAGAAGGCGACAAGATTGAAATGTTTGTCATGGAGGAAGTTGCCAGATAATTTCAGTCAGTCGGGATTGGAGTAAGATATGAGAAAAAACAGTATTAAGAATACAAGAATCAATGGGGAAGTTTTAAAAGAACTGAGCAGAATCATTCTGCGGGAAATCAAAGATCCGAGGATCTCCCCAATGACAAGTGTCGTTTCTGTGGAGGTGACACCGGATCTCAAATACTGCAAAGCCTATATCAGTGTCTTGGGGGATAAGAAAGCACAGGAAGATACGATGGAAGGTTTAAAGAGCGCCATCGGATATATTCGCAAAGAACTGGCACGCTCTGTAAATCTGCGTCATACGCCTGAAATTACATTTTGTATGGACCAGTCCATTGAGTATGGTGTCAATATGTCGAAACTGATTGATGATGTGACAAAAGATTTAAAGGAACGTGATGATGATGAACAATAAATTGCTTGAGCAGCTTTCGGCCGCGCGCAGCGTTGCTGTTGGGGGACACGTTCGTCCCGACGGCGACTGCGTCGGTTCCTGTATGGGTGTATATCATTACATTAAGGATAATTACCCGCAGACTCAGGTGACGGTCTATCTGGAAGAAGTGCCGGAAAGTTATAAGATTATCAGAGACACGGACCGCATAGTGACAGATGACAGCGCAGAAGTTTATCCGGATTTATTTATCGCGGTGGACTGTTCGGATAAGGAGCGTCTTGGAAAGTTCGCAGCCTATTTTGATCATGCGGCGAAGACCATTTGTATTGATCATCATATAAGCAATCCGGGCTATGCCGATGAGAATATAATCTTTCCTCAGGCAAGTTCTACATGCGAAGTGCTGTGTGATCTGTTTGATGACGATAAAGTCGGACTTGACGCGGCAAATGCGCTGTACATGGGCATCATTTGCGATACAGGCTGTTTTAAGCATACGAGCACTTCAGAGCATACCATGCTTGCGGCAGGACGGCTTATCAGCAAAGGCGTCCATACGGAAAATATCATGGATCGTGTCTTTTTTGAAAAAACTTATGTCCAGAACCGTCTGCTCGGCCGCTGCCTGATGGACAGCCTTTTGTATATGGAAGGCAAAGTTATTGTCGGCATTGTGACACGGGAAATTTTTGATGAATTCCATGCGGTCTACAGTGATCTGGAAGGTGTGATCGATCAGCTCCGCCAGACTCGGGGGACGCTTGCGGCAATTTTGCTCAGTGAAAATGCAGACGGCAGCTGGAAGCTGAGTATGCGTTCAAAAGACGGCGTAAACGTTGCAGATATTGCAGTATCTTACGGCGGCGGAGGTCATATAAAAGCAGCCGGCGCTACAGTTTACAAGCAGCCGCAGACAGTAATCAATGAGATTATAGAAAAGATAGGGGCGCAGCTGAAAGACAATGATTGACGGAATGCTGAATGTTTATAAAGAAAAGGATTTTACTTCCCATGACGTGGTGGCAAAACTGCGGGGCATATTAAAACAAAAGAAAATCGGCCATACAGGGACGCTGGATCCGGCGGCCACAGGCGTACTGCCGGTATGCTTGGGCAGGGGCACAAAGCTGTGTGATATGATTGCCGGGCAGGATAAAGTTTATGAAGCAGTGCTGCTGCTGGGAGTGACAACAGATACTCAGGATACGACGGGGAAAGTGACGGCGCGGCATCCGGCTGTATGGTCGCCAGAATTTAAAACGGCTCTTGACGCGGCGGCAGCCTCATTTAAAGGCGATTACAATCAGGTGCCGCCGATGTATTCAGCAATTAAAGTCGGCGGGAAGAAGCTGTATGAACTGGCCCGGGAAGGCAGGGAGATCAGCCGAAAAGCGAGACGGGTGCATATTTATGAAATTGAGATGACGGGCGATGTACAGTATGATGACAGCGCCCAAACAGTCAGAGTGCCTGTACGGGTTCATTGTTCCAAAGGCACTTATATCCGCACACTCTGTCATGATATAGGGGAAAAGATGGGCTGCGGCGGATGTATGGAAGCTTTGACGCGTATCCGTGTCGGAAACTTTGAAATCGGCAGTGCACTGACGCTGGCACAGATTGAGCGGATGGTAAAGGAACAGACATTGAATTCGGTCATTGTGCCTGTAGATGACATGCTTCGTGAATATCCGGCAGTATATATAAAAGAAAAGGACTGTCGTTTAATTTATAATGGAAATCCTTTTAAAGCGGAAAATATAGAAAAAGCGGAGAATGCTGATGCCTGCGGACAGGTCCGTGTGTATGATTTTTCCGGACGGTTTGTCGGTGTATATGCATATGACGTGGATGGCAGACAGTATAAGCCGGTAAAAATGTTTTTATAGGAGCCAGACAATGATTTACATTTCAGGAACAAAAGAATTTAAATTAACAAATACAGCGGTGGCTCTCGGAAAATTTGACGGTCTTCACAGAGGACATCAGGTGCTGATTGACCACATTAATCATTATAAAGAAAAAGGTATGCTGTCAGTGGTTTTTACTTTCGATTATCATCCCAACAGTCTGTTCGGCGACAAAGAACAAAGGCTTATATATACATTTAACGAACGCCGGATCATCGCTGAACGAATGGGTGTTGATGTTCTGATTGAATATCCGTTTACGAAAGAAACTGCGTCAATGGATCCCGCAGCATTTATAAAAGAAGTTCTGATTGATAAAGTCGGCGCCCGTTTTGTGGTGGTCGGTGAAGATTTCAGATTTGGAAAAAACAGGAAAGGCAATACGGACCTGCTTGAAAGTATGGCGCCGCTGCTCGGTTATCAGACGGATATCTGCCGGAAAATCTGCGATGATATACCGCCGGGACTGGATGATAATGAAAAGACAGAAACTAAAAAAATCGGTTCAACGATTATCAGAAAAGCCATTGCCGTCGGAGATATTGAAACGGCCAACCGCCTGCTCGGTTTTCCGTTTGCTGTGATGGGGGAAGTGATCCATGGACGGCGTATCGGGAGAACAATCGGTATGCCTACGGCCAATCTGATGACTCCGGAAAATAAACTGCTTCCGCCCAACGGCGTCTATATTTCAAGAACAAGGATTTATAATAAAGAATATCCGTCTGTGACCAATATCGGCTGCAATCCTACAGTATCAGACAGCAGCAGCCGGCGTATTGAGACATATGTTTATGAATTTACAGGCGATCTGTACGGCAAAGATATTGAAGTGATGCTCTATCATTATCAGCGCCCGGAAATGAAATTTGAGTCTATTGATGCGCTGAAGGCACAGATGCACAGAGACAAGGACTGTGCAGTTGCCTATTTTAAAAAATAGAATAAGACAATTTCTCAGACAGAGACTGTCTGAGGGAAAAGATTTATACACTCTGGCATGGCTTTGCGGCTGTGCCTTTTTTTATACCTAAGAAGCTGATTTTATATTTTCAGAAAACAGCCTTTACACAGAACGTATGTTTGTGTATAATAAGAACATACATTCGATGCGGGGGGGGGGGGGCAAAAGTTTGGAAGCAAACTTCCAAATCTACCATTATTGACGCAGCAGGTGCGTCAGGAAAGAGGAAAAGATGGAGAGAATCAGCGTACAGCGTCCGATGACGCTTCAGGAAAAATTGGAAATTCTTGCCGATGCGGCCAAATATGATGTTTCCTGTACTTCATCCGGCTCAGAGCGGAAAAACAGCGGCTTGGGCATGGGCAATGGGCATCGTTCGGGCATATGCCATGCTTTTGCGGGCGACGGACGATGTATTTCACTGCTTAAAATCCTTATGTCCAATGACTGTTGTTACGATTGCCGGTATTGTATGAACAGAATCAGCAATGATGTGCCGAGAGCCACATTTTCACCGGAAGAGATATGCACACTGACCGTAGAATTTTATAGAAGGAATTATATTGAAGGTCTGTTTTTAAGTTCCGGCGTACTGCATACGCCGGATTATACGATGGAACGTATGTACGAAGTGCTGGCACTCTTGCGCCGGAAGTATCATTTTTGCGGCTATATTCATGTAAAGCTGATTCCGGGCGCTAATGCCCAGTTGGTGGATGATATCGGTTTTTTAGCGGACAGAGTCAGCTGCAATTTGGAACTGCCTACGGCAGAGGGTCTTAAAAAGCTTGCCCCTGCCAAGACAAGAACACGTATTTTGACACCGATGCGCCAGATTCAAAAAGGCATCGAAAAGCAGCATCCGGCAGTCAGGGCATACCGGGAGTCCGAGTTTGTGCCATGGGGAGAGACGCTGACACCGGCGCCTTGGGACAGATATGACAAAACGCCGCAAGTGCGCCGGTCAGGACAGCAGGAGCGCCTTTTTGTTCCGGCCGGGCAGAGTACACAGATGATCATCGGAGCCACGCCGGAATCAGATTATCAGATCATATCTGTTACCGAATCTTTGTATCAGCGGTTTCATATGAAGCGGGTATTTTATTCGGCTTATGTTCCGCTGAATGAAGACCCTCATCTTCCGGCGCCGGGAACCCGGCCGCCGCTTTTGAGGGAACACCGGCTTTATCAGGCAGACTGGCTTTTAAGGTTTTACGGGTTTAAAGCAGAAGAACTTTTAGATGAACAAAGGCCGAATTTTAATGTGTTTTTCGATCCGAAGTGCGATTGGGCGCTGAGACATTTAGATATGTTCCCGGTTGAGGTCAACAAAGCCGGTTATCGAACACTGCTTAGAGTGCCGGGAGTGGGGGTCACCGGCGCCCGGAGGATATGCAGAGCAAGAAAGTTTGCAAAACTGACATTTGATGATTTGCAAAAACTGGGCATTGTTCTGAAGAGGGCGCTGTATTTTATTACATGTCAGGGACGTATGATGTACCCGACAAAGATAGATGAAGATTATATTGCGAGAAATTTGCTTTCACTTAATGAAAAACTGCCGTCCCATTTAAAAGATGCCGGTGAAAGTTACCGGCAGCTTTCTTTGTTTGATGATTTCCATCTGACAGATATGGAGGAAACAGCACATACAGTACCGGAGGTGACAGTCATATGAAACTGACAAGGATTCTTTTGTGCCAGGATTCTCTTGAAGGTATTTTAAGTGCGGTTCATGAAGCATATGTCAGCAGATACGGGCTTCACGACATCAGAATTGAACTGATGGGACAGCCCGCGCAGACAGAGATGTTTTTAGAGTACAGAGAAATTGTGACCGATACTTCCGCGGCAGCCAAAGTAGCTTTGGCTGTACGGAAGAAGATTTCAAAAAGGGCATTTGATATGATTTTTAATGCTTCATGCGCAAATAATCCTAAAAAAGCACACGCTATCTACCGGTTTATCGTGGGAGGATTTTATATGGGCGCGCAAATCGAGAACTATTTAAGTGAGCCTTCAGTGCAGCTTGTTATGCAGCTTTCCAGACAAGTGAGCAAAGAGGCTGATCATCTGTTTGGATTTTTGAGATTTGAGGATATTGGCGGAAAACTTTTGCTTGCGCGGATCCGTCCGAGACATTGGCTGCTGTACCAGTTGGCAGATCATTTTACAGAACGATTTCCCAAAGAGCGCTTTATAATTTGTGATGTGGGGCGAAAGCGGGCATGTTTGCACATTCCGGGAAAACCTGTCAGGATGGTTGATTACAGCGGTATGGAAGAACAGGACGGCGAAAATATACCGATGATTGACGCAATACGCGTGGCCGCGGCCGGAGCGGGCAGAGGCGGCGCACAGATGCCGTCGGCAAAAGACGATTATGAGACACTTTGGAAAGCATTTTTCAGGACGATTATGATTAAAGAGCGGGAAAATCCAAGATGCCAGATGAATATGATGCCGAAGCGATATTGGGACTATATGCCTGAGATGGAAGGGAAAAAGTGAAAAATACGGATAAAATATCTGTATATATAAATTAGGACTACTTTTTTTGCTGCGGATGTGCTAAAATATGGAATGTTAATATTTGAGGAGTGAACATACCATGAGAAAGGTTATTTTGGCATCTGCGTCGCCGCGGAGGAAAGCTTTGCTTGAACAGGCAGGCATAACATTTGAAGTAGTGCCTGCCCGGACGGAGGAAAAGACAGCTGAGACTGCGCCAGACCGTGTTGTCATGGCATTGGCGTCGATGAAAGCACAGGAAGTATTTGATAAAATTTCCGAACATGACGATATGACGCAGTGTGTTGTCCTCGGGGCGGATACCGTCGTTTCATGCGGCGGCAGTATCCTCGGGAAACCCAAGGATGCGTCAGATGCAAAACGTTCGCTTGAGATGCTTTCGGGAAGGCAGCATGAAGTTTATACCGGTGTATGTATGATGGGACGGGATAAATCCGGTCATATCTTCAAGAAGGTTTTTGCCGAGAGCACACAAGTGACGATGCGGCAGCTGGAAGATTCTGTAATCGACTGGTACATAAAGACAAAGGAGCCGATGGATAAGGCGGGGGCTTACGGTATACAGGGCAAAGGCGCAGTCCTTGTCGCCTCAATCTGCGGCGATTATAATAATGTTGTGGGGCTGCCGCTGTCGAGTGTATGGCACTGTCTTTATCACTTATCATAATAGGGAATAGGAGATATTTATGAAGTATCAGATGACAGAACAAAAGCGGGCAGCATTTCTGGAATTTGCTGCAGGCTTTCACGAGGACGTGTACAAAAGTCTGATCGTGTTTTGTGATTATGTTGTAGATAAGTCAGTCATTCCATACAAGATAAAAAACAGAGAATTTGTTGTCAATGTTGCGCAGACAACAGCGTTTTCCATAACATTGACATTTAAAAATGTATTGATTGAAGATGGCAGGCATCCGCGGGAGATACTGATGACCGATGTACGCGGCGAAAAGACAAAAGGCGGTTACCGGATTTATTTTAAAAACGGTCTGAATGCCGATGCCGAAGGCACACTAAAAGAAAGCTCTTTTTTCTTTGAAGATGTTCAAGCGCGTATTGTACTGTGGAATTACAATCTTTGCACATTCCCGCTGACAAAAGATACTGACAAGGTGCCATGGCGTCTTGTCTGCGAACCAATCGATGCGTTTATGGACAAATGGCTTGTCCTTGGGGAACAGTGGATGAATACTTATGAGATTGAGTATGCGCTGTTTTTTAAGTTCCTTCACCTTTATCTTGGCTGGTATCTGCATCCGGAAACGGAAATCGGCTATGGGCGAACAAGTATCAAGTATGACCGCTCGCTGGAAGAGATATGCCATTTGACAAAACCGGTTTTAAGAGCGGCAAAAAGAGTATTTCTTCTGTGCCAGTGGGAGGAACTTGCGCATTTGGCTGACCATTATGAGGAGGATCCATATGCTTTTTTTGAGGCTTGGGTCTATAAGATTACCCATAAAGAAGGACGCTTCTTATTTGATCTGCTGAGAGATATCTTGGAAAAGTGCTGCAGAAACTATCCGAGGATAGGTAGTGTGCTTTCTATATATGCCGGAAATCACAGTCAGATGAAAGGGATGCTCGATACACTGTTTAAAAACAGAGGCTGGTTCGGGCACTATCCGGTATATAGTTATAAGATTAAACCCAAATTTATTGAGACAAATACGGTTTATGAGCGTAAGTATACATATATCAATGAGAAAAAAAAGACGCTGCTTATGCGGTTCGTTGAAAGTGTCCATGATGGCGGCATACAGCTGGTTGCTGTCGAGGGAAGCATTCTTTCCAGGGATCGAAATGAAAAGACGCTGATCAACGATGCGTTGTACGGCTATTTCTCCGACGGCGGGCGAAGAGAGGCGCATTTGATCGAGGAAACATTTATTACAAACACAATGACAAGGGAAGAATTGGGACAA
>DVJY01000021.1 GCA_018716485.1 Candidatus Scybalocola faecipullorum | reverse complement strand
CTGAAGGCTATATCCGCCTTCTAAAGAACGGGAAACAAACTCGTGATCTGTACCGGTAATCTCAAAGCAAACCGTATCGCTGATTTGGATTGCCACAGAAGTCAGACGAAAATCTGCCTCCTCTAAAATCTCTTCCAAAGTTTTCGTGATGAGAAGAATCAGCTCTGGCTCTAAATTAGATGTGGGACAAAAATCCAAGCTTGTCCTGATTCCAAGATTCTTCATACATTTCGCAATATCCTGCAAGCTGATGGCTAAATCACCCATCGGAATCGTCTGTTGCTCCTGATAAGTGAGCCGCAAGTTACAGAACCGCTTGATATAGGTGCCAATCAGACAGATGCGGTTCCAGTCGTCCGTCGAAAAGGATTCCGATAAAAGTTCTGTCAACAGAGTAAGCTGTTCGGCCACATCCGAGGATAGGCTGTCGTAAATATCATTGCGTGCCTGAATACTTGTCTCATCCGATTGAATGCGGATTTCCTGCGCCAGAAGATCTCTCTTTTCTTCCAATTCTGCATTTAGACTCTGAAGCTCCCGTAAAGCATGATTGATCTGCGAGAGATCTGTTTGCCAGACCATATATCCGCCCAGAACAGGATGCAGGTGCATGGTAATATCTTCCGTAGCAAAAAATCGCTGCTCCTGCTTTAGGGCTTCCAACATAGCAGGCGTAATCTCCGCCGCGTTTTCCGATGCTGCAATCGTCTCGCCGCTTGGTAAAAGAATCTGCATAGCCACCGTAGACCGCCGGAACACTTCCTCGTACTGTGTGTTTACTGGAATCAGTCCGACCAGGATATAAATCTGCCAGCAAAGCACAAGAATAAAAATCAGTCCTGCTGAATATTCCACCAGCTCAAATCGAACCACATAGGCTGTAGTTGCATAAGGAATGCTGAATAGGAGCAGCAGAATCGGCTCGTAAAAAGGAATCAGCTTTCGGTAAAGCGAATCAGACTTCGTCGTGCCATTGCGCCGGTAGATTACATATACCTGATAACTGATGATACTAAGTCCCCAAATATAGACGATATATGTTCCGATGTATGGATGGAAATACAAATTTGGCTGGGGTTCCTCCGGCACAATGTAATATAGAAAATGATGCAAATCGTTGGTTAGTGCCAGCATGCTCAGAAAACATGCCGGGATTAGGAGCAGATACCACTTTTTGCTGATCTGGTAATCCTCCGGCTTGCCGAGATAGAATGCGCTGTAAAACCCGAACAGTGGTATGAAGACAGCCGCGATATTGATAAAGTATCCGGTAAAGCGCATCCATGGAATATTGACGTAGAGGAAAGCATCCTGAACGAAGCGGACCGTTAAATACAGGATACTGACGATATTTTGTGCAGTCAGGTGGCCGCGCATGGATTTCTGCATGATTTTTGTTGTAATGGTATGTTGCCAGCCAAAGAGGAGTAGCATATAGACCGCCCAGACAAGATATGGCCGCAGAAAATCTTCCGACCAATACCGTATGCTAAGCTGCCGGTATGCAGAAACAGTAAACAACAGCACTGCCGCTGCAAAAAGCCGGACAACGGATTTTTTTCGCTTGCCCATTCTATTCCCCTCCTTGCCCAAAGATGATTCCTTAGAATAAGATAAGAATATTATAGCATGAAAGATCAAATTCGCCCCACACAAAAGGGTAGCTTATTCGGCCTTTTTAATAATAAGCAATACCCACAAGCATCATTCGGCTTGTGGGTATCTTACTTTTAACTAGTTATTAACCTTTTTGCGTTTTATAAAATAAGTACAGCTTAATCCAGCCGCAGATGCGAGCATGACTACTATCCATAAAGCAATGTTCGCTGAATCTCCAGTCTCTGGTGATGTTGTATCCGTATTCGGATTTGTAGGATCACCAGGCTTAGATGGCGTTGTGTCGGAAGTCAATTTAGGGATGCTTACCGTTTTTATTGCACCACAGGTCTTGCAAGTATATGTTTTGATACCTTCTGCATCCTTTGTAGCCTCTTTTGTGACCTTTCCGTCATCCCAAACGTGAGCCTCTTTCTGAACATCTCCGCAGGAGCAGGAGCGCTGGTGATTGCTTCCATCTTTACAATCCGTCCATTCTCCATAAGAGTGGGTGTGAGTCGCAGCTACTTTTTTGTATCCGATCATGACAGGAGAGGTTCCCATCAGGCGGAACGATATGCCATTCTCACTCTCTGTTACTTCAGGGGTCTCCACTTCTCCGGCATGATGACCATTCACATCTTCATCGAACATATGCGTAACAACAAAATCGTACTCGTCAGCATTGGTTCCCTCTGGATAAGGAAGTGTTACCACAATTCCTTCTTCTGGGAAGTTCTCAGCAGTAACCGGAACCCATGTCTGTCCGCCATCCTCGCTTGTTACAAGCTCAATGTCATAAAGCATGGTATTGTCTTCCGTGTAACCTTCATTGGAAACGATGGTTTCTGTCAATTTGTTTTCAATCTTTTCAACCGTATTGTATTCCGTATTTCCAAGATCACCGGTCACTTCACTGAGACCTTCCTTAATGTTGACTTTTGACTCATCAGGTATCTTATAGTATTCGATTGTCGGGGCATCAGGTTCTTTGAATCCCAAAATGCTTATGGCGTTATTTTCTGAATCGTAGGAACAATCATATATATTCCCGTCCGGAGTCCAATCCATATGATAAACGAAATAATTATCATCTTTTTTTCCAGAATACTCATATGTTCGTGTGCTGCCGTCTGCATATGTGACCTTAAATGTAAATCCGTTAAGATTCGCTTTGCTTCCGTTTTCTCGAATATCTTGAATAATGCTGTCCGGCACTGACAAAAATTCGATTTTTGTCACTTGTTTTGATTCGACAAGCTCGAATCGAGCATTATCTGTTGTTGGAGAAAACTGAAAATTAATAGGATCGGTGCCCTGTCTGCGGTAAGTATTATAACGCTTTTCCCCAGCGTAAATGCCATTACCTGTGGCTTCTGCAGTTCCACCATCTGTCCAAAGAGTGTAAGATCGGTAAGATCCATCATCAGGCGCATCCGTAGGCCGATACCGATAATATAAATCTTGCCCATCCTTATCGGATATATTGTAAACTGTGTCTGATTCAATCTCTGTAGGCTCAACTACTTCAAAATCAAAACATGCTTCTACACATGGATCAGGACCGACGTTTTCAGTATATAAGATTAAACCATCAGGACGTTCAAGCGGCTTATTTCCGGTAATAGTAAATATATAACCGGTAGAGTATGTCGTCACTGTGATGTCAATATCAGTAGTTACATAAGTGTAGCCCCATTGAAGATCCATTTGTTCTGTACTCACAGGTGACTTCGTTCCGTCCGGGCGAGTTTCAATAACCTGCGCTCTATATTGGATTGGCTGTCCAATGACTGCAGTTACTTTGTCTAAAGGTGTATTTGCAGAGTCGTCCCATCTGGAAAGAACCCATTCATAGGTTGCCTCTTGTGATGGTTCTTCCGGAGGCGTGCCAATTGAGAAGCTGTAAGTTGCCGTGATTACCGGATTACCATTCTCATCTTTATTTACGGTAACCTTCATAGGCTCTCTTTCACCAGTGCCATTCATATATTGTACATAAACATTGTTTTTCCCAGACAATACATAATAGTAATCTCCATGATAAGACTCAAATGATTGGAACGTCATTTTCATCGTATATCGGCTATTATTCTGGAATGTGTCAGCAGCAGTTAATTTTTTACCGGTGCTATCGTAAAATTCCTGAGTGGGTACGACATAATCAAGAATAAAACCGTCCTCCCACGTTGGTTCTGCCGCGACAGCCAGCCAATCACCATTACCAGCTGACGTACCAATCATATCATCCAACGAAGACGGGAGCTGAACAATAAGATCATTTTCTATGACCTTCTTTTCCGCATCTGGCCCTGCAAGAGAATCTCCATTCGCCATTACAGTTGTCGGGAACATCATGACTATCATGCATAATGCAAGCAAGAGTGCTCCCCATTTTTTTAGTTTCATCAAAAACTCCTCCTTTTTGTGCGTATAAGATAAAAGCCTATTAAAGCTACTTTATAATAACACTCCCAAAAGGAAGACGCCCCACACAATCAGGTGGTTTTTTGAAAAAAATTAAAAAAATATGTCCACACTGTTCTTTTTGGGAAAATAAGATCAAAAATCGGTACCATGTTCACGAATGTTGTCGCTGAAAACTAAAGATGAGAATTGGCAAGCATTGAGCATGAAATCAAAATGCACGATACCACCTTTGAGCAAATAACCGAAAATCTTAAGAGAGCACTAGATATTGTAGAGAATTGCGGTGAGGCATATAAAAACGCCAGTGACACAATTAAAAAGCTGATGAATCAAGCAATATTCGAGAAGTTCTATATTAGTAACGACGCAGATATGGAATTTAAGGTAGATGCAGAATTTAAGCCACCTTTCGACCAGATTCTTGAACCGGTTAAAGATGATATTATACGAATTAATAGATTAGCACAGGATTGCTCAAGCAAGCTGAGCTATTATATAGACATAGCAAAAGACCACATCCAGAAAATCTTTGGATGTGGTCTTTATACCATAAATAATTCCACGAATATGTCAACTTGCTCGAACGGCTCAAATTTTTTTAGCCATAATAGTTCGAGTAAGGTACTTTTGGTGGAGCTGAGGGGAATCGAACCCCTGTCCGAAGACCCATTCATTCAGGCTTCTCCCATCACAGTTTATGTTTTAACATTCCCTCTGACATACGCCCACAAACAGGCTTATGCCATCAGTAGCTTCATCAGTCTTCTGCAGTCTCAAAGCTTTGACAACAGAGTTTCTCACATAAGTCGATGCCAGAGTTTAAGCTGTGAGCAACTTAAAGCTGACACGCTGCAGCTTAGGCAGCGATTGCGAAGTTTTCTTCGTCTGCGTTTATATTTAGTTTCCGGCTTGATACGCAGCTCCGGAGTCTGCGGATGGCTTCCCAAACTTCAAAATCCCCGTCGAAACCAGTACAACCCCTGATATGGTGTATGGTATGCAGACATCTCTCTATACTATATACCATATAAAAAGCGGTGTCAAGAACCATTTGACCCCGCTTTTATGATTCCCGCGCAAGTGAAACATCCCCGGCTTTACAAAGATATACTCACGCATGCGCAATATCCGTAAATTCACTGATTTCTCTGCTGATCGTGCATAAATCTTCCGAAGATAAGTCATGAAGGTTTTCATGGCCGGTAATTCTCGCGAACATTTTCAGTTCTTCCAGTGAAACATTGAGAAAATTGGCAACTCTCGCCGCTGCCGCATCGATGTGAAGCCGAGCCCGCAAATCTTCATCCTGTGTGGCAATGCCCATCGGACACATGCCGGTACCGCAGATTTTATACTGCTGACATGCCATAGCCATCAGCGCCGCAGACGCAATAGCCACCGCGTCTGCACCCATAGCAATAGCTTTTGCAAAATCCGATGACACTCTCAGCCCTCCGGTAATGATCAGGCTGATATCTGAATTGATACTGTCCAAATATTTTCTGGCTCGATGCAGTGCATATACTGTGGGCACACTGGAGGCATCTCTAAGCAGCTTCGGAGACGATCCTGTCGCGCCGCCTCTGCCGTCTATGGTGATAAAGTCCGGTTCCGCGTAAACACAAAAAGCCAAATCTCTCTCAATTCTTCCGGCGGCAATTTTGACGCCGATCGGTCTTCCTTCAGACGCGTATCTGAGCTGACTGATCAGATTTTTTAAATCTTCTTTCGTCTCTATGCCCGGAAATCTTGACGGTGCGATAATGTCTTTACCCATTGGCTTGTTGCGCACTTCGCTGATTTCCCGAGTGACTTTTTCTCCCGGAAGATGGCCGCCCATCCCCGGTTTTGTGCCTTGTCCGATTTTAATCTCAATGGCATCTGCATTGCGCAGATTTTCAGGCGTCACGCTGTAAAGATTGCCCACATACTCAAAGATATATTTATCGGCTGCCTCCATTTCCTCCGGCAATATGCCGCCCTCACCGGAGCACATGGCGCTGTGCGCCATTGCAGATCCTTTGGCCAGCGCTATTTTAGCTTCTTTGGACAATGCGCCGAAAGACATATGGGAAATATAGACCGGATTTTCTAAAATGAGCGGTTTTTTCGCATGTTTTCCGATAACCGTCGTTGTGTTGACCGGCGCATGCTCATCAAGGGGCATCGGATCCAGCTGTGCGCCTAAAATAAGAATGTCATCCCACGACGGCATCGGCATTGTCGTTCCCATCGCCGCAGAAATGCTTTTTCCCGTCACCGCCATTTCATGGATTTCCTTCATATATCTGCATGATTCATCATGACGGATAAATTCTTTCGGATAATCCAGTTTTAATTCTTTTTTCTCCGGCGATTCCTCTCCATGATTTTCCTCATAGAGCGTAAATTTATCCGCCGGCTGATGACAGACGGGACATTCTTTTAATTCTGAGAATGGAACACCCTCTTTTGCTTCATCATAAATGTAACCGCATACACTGCATCTGTATTTCGCCATAGCAGCCCCTCCTTTGCGCGGCCCTCCTGCCGCTCTCTTTACATACCTTCCACATAATGTCCGGAAGCTTTAAGCTGCCGGATACATTGTTTTCTTACAAATAAGAAACATATCACCTGCATGATAATCGTTAAAATCCATGACGCCGGATAAGATATAAACAGGAAAAAAAGCGACCTGTGATGTGGGAAAAGCCCATAAATCCATACAATTCTTGTGCCTACCGTACCAATGACTGACAAAATCATCGGCACTGCAGAACGTCCCATGCCTCGAAGTGCTCCCGGGAACAAGTCCATGATGCCGCAGAGAAAATACGGCACTGTGGCAATGGACAAAATTTCGATGCCGCACTCAATAACATCCGCTTCAGATGTATAAATTTTCAGCAACTGTCCGCCGAATACATAAGCGCCCACACCGAGCACCCCGGCAGCACACGTTGTCAAAATAAGACAATCAATCAATATTCTGTCCATACGCTTTTGCTTTCCAACGCTGTAATTCTGACTTGTAAAACTCATACATGCCTGTGTCACCGCATTAACGGCCACATACAGGAACCCGATAATATTATTGGCTGCCGTATAACCGGCCATCGCCGTTGAGCCAAATGAATTGACTGACGACTGCAGCATGGCATTTGAAAAACTGATGACCGTACTTTGAATACCCGCCGGAATGCCTACCTGAAAAATACGCTTCAAATAAACGGCTTTAATTTTAAGTTTTGAAAATTGTATCTGATAACTGCTCTCCGTTTTATGCAGGCACCGAAGCACTAAAATACTGGAAATCATCTGCGATACAACAGTGCCGATGGCAACACCGGCAACACCGAGCGGAATAACAACAACAAACAGCAAATCAAGAACGACATTGGCCATGCCGGCAATCGCAAGGAAAAGCAAAGGCCGTTTTGTGTCTCCCACCGCTCTTAAAATCGCAGCACCGTAGTTATAAAGCATAAAAAACGGCATGCCTAAAAAATAAATTCTCATATACAGTACGGACTGATCGATGACATCAGCCGGTGTGTCCATAATGGTAAGTGCCCAACGGGACAACCCGACCCCGACAAAGGCCATAAGCACGCCGCTGACAATCGCCAGTGCAATGGCAGTATGTACCGCCTCAGACATTTCTTTATCATTGCCTGCCGCATAATATCTTGCCGCAAGGACATTGGCGCCCAGTGAAATCCCTATAAAAAGATTTGTAAAAATATTGATCAGGGCGCTTGTGGAACCGACCGCCGCAAGCGCCTCACTTCCTGAAAATCTTCCGACAACAATAATATCTACAGCATTGAACATAAGCTGCAGCACACTGGACAGCATCAGCGGCAATGCAAATGAAATCAGTTTGTCCATGATCGAGCCATGACACATATCAATCTCAAATTTATTCTTTTTCAAGGTACAATCCTTCTCTCCTAGTCATCTACATTCATGCTCCTAAAGCTGCTGACAAAACCTTTCGGGTCTTCCTTCTTTGTATGTCCGCCGCGGGCAGCGCCGCCCATGGCCGCACCGCCAAGGCCGCTGCCTGCCAATGCGGCCATGATAGCGCTTATATCAGCCGACGGCGGCGAGGAAGCCGCAGCCGATATTTCCGGAAATGTTGTCCCTGCCACACGGACAGCTTCCCCAAACATATCCGCGTCAACTTCCACACGGCCCATCTCAATATCCGACGCATAATCTGAAGGATCGATGGCCTGGGCCATTTCCTTTTCTTTCAGCAGCATTTTCGTTGCCGTCACTGTTTTTGCCAGCTGAGCATAGCTGAATCCTTCCGTCATCTGTGTCATTTGTGCCACAGACAGATTCTCATCAACCGCCATAGATTCAAAATAATTTTCCAAATACGTCCTGCGGTCTACAGATTCCGGCACTTCAAGCTGACAGATGGTCATCATTTTTTTAACTTCTGCAGGCGCTTCTCTGCCGTCTTTAATCGTCGCAGCAATTACACACGGGATATCGCTGTCTTCCAGACGCTGCATTTGCTGAGCAAGAAGCCATCCGGCACGTTTAAATCCGCACAGACTCTCCATACTGTCAATCCATATATAATAGCCGGCAGCGTTTTGTCCGATGCCCGCCTCAATCTCATCAAAAAAACTGCGGATATTGGCACATGCTTCATTGTCACTTTCTCCGGCCAAAGCAATTCCCGGAATATGTACAAACATATATCCCCGTTCACACAAATCTCCGGCCAATGCCGTACATATCGTCTGTTTGCCGATACCGGCCGGCCCGCAGATCAGGAAAAAATAGGCAGAAGAAAGCCCGAGGGCTCCGTCCAGTTCTCCAGCCGGCAGACAGCCTTTAAACATCCGTTTCCACGGCCGGACGCCGCACAGGGCATCCAGACCGAATCCCGGAGATTCCAGCCTGAAATTCGGCAGCCACTGCATTGCTTTTTCCACGACGATCATTCTCCTCTCAGTTCATAATTGAATTTAGTTTACTGATTCAGATCCGGCAGTTGGATCATTTCTGAATCTTTTGTCAAATCTTTATCCACCCGGTTTGGATGGTTTGTTGAACAGATGATGATCACCGGCTGATCAGTATCCCTGATCTGCCTGAAGCCGTCAAGGAAAGCATCTGCAATACATCTCTCTTGTTCTGTCCTTTCACCAGACGCACGGTTTGGGCAAATATACTCAACCTCATTAATAGCAACGATACACGGCGCATTCTCCTGTGCCGTCTCGAACAGCTGTTTTACAGCACTCTCTGTCTGTTTCTGATATCTGCCGGCAATTTCAGAACCATCAATGGAAAGATAACGGTAATCCGCCTTCATCAGTTCATGGACGAAAGCTTCGATAATATACGTAAGCCCGCTGCTTTCAGAACCGCAAAAAAAGTATCTGCGGCTATCTTGTCCACATTCCCGCAAATGCGATTTCAGTCCTTCCATACCGGCAATATCATCAAGGCTGTGGCTCGGGCGTACCTTAAACCAAACATCTGTATTGATTGATCTGTGATTTCCCTGATTGCTCATCTCAGTCTCCTCTCAGGCCGTTATTGAATTTAGTTTCCCATTCGTCAAGAGCCCGGTCGATATCTTCCTTAGGCGTCGGCAGGCAGTTGTCCTGCGCTGTCTCATACATGGCTCTTGTCAATCTGTAATCGCCCTTTTTCAGAGCCACAGTAGCATCTTTCTCATTTTTATATTTCTCAACAGTCTCTTTATATATCATATTTTTAATCGTTGCCGACAGCCGTTCAATATCGCGGTAATTATATTTTTCCGTGCTTGCCGCCATATCATCAAAGCTAAAACCATCCTCCAGCATAATGATGTCCTCAAACTGCTTTTTAAAAGCAAAGCACCGGGCTTCCTGATCCGGATAAGGCACACGGATAAGTTCCACACGGTCAAGCATAGCATTGTCTACCTGATTCGGATAGTTGGTAGCACCGATAAAAATAATCGACTTGTCTGAAGAATTAATGCGGTTATAGCCTGTCAGAAAGGCCGTCGTAATGGAGGCCGCATATTCCGGCAGGTTTGGCAGAGAACGGTTTTTACATACGCCATCCACCTCGTCAATAAAAACAATACACGGCGCATTTTTTTCCGCCTCGGCAAAAAGTCTTGTCACGATTTTTTCTGCCTCGCCCACATACCGGCTTAAAATATCCGAACCTACAAGGGACAAAAACTTATAGTTTTTATCCATCAGTTCATGGGCAAATGCTTCGATAATATACGTCTTGCCGCATCCCGGAGGTCCGATGAAAAAGTAGGAATGAAGATTTTTCATTCTCAGATAGGCTTTCAGATTCTCATATCCTGCATTTTCCGCACAGTCTTTTAACCGTTCTTTAAGTTCAGCCATACCTGAAACATCAGCAAAAGAGTGTCTCGGCGCATCTTTAAACCAGCTGGCCACATCAGCGGAAATTTCTTCGCCGTCTGAGTCATCCGGAACCTCAGAACCGCCGGCGCCATTGCTTTTAACAGCCTTACCGTCTTCTTTGTCTTTATCCTTATTCATCATCTGTTCATAAAGCTCTGGATTAATGGTTTTTACAATGCTTTTAATACGCATGTTCAAATCCTGAAGTTTTCTCTGCTGAAAACGGCGTTCTTCGCCAACACTCATCTGAGCCATCTCATACCTTAAAATGGCCGCCTTTTGAAGATAAGCGCACTCTTCCTTTGTATGTATGCCCTCATTTTGCATAAACAAATCTTCCGCTTTCTGCATGTAAGCGTTGCACAGATTTTCTTTCGTCTGCATTTTTTCTATGTAATTATCCACGGCTGTACCTCCCCCTTATCTATTAGATTAAAGATTTCTTGACATTTCTTCAATATCAGCCAATGTACTTTGAATATCCATATCCGGCATACCGCCAAGATCTCCGCCTGCCTTTAAAAATTCTTCCGTCATTGGCAGGATGTCTTCTGTTTCCTGAAGAATGCCTTCATCGCCTTCAAGACAGTGGTCTAATGTGGCATCGCCTTGGACAAGACTATTGACAACATTATCATCTACCAAGTCATCGATGGACGCATTGAAAAACTTTTCCATGCCGCCTTTGTCTTTTGCCGTTGAACTGTTCATCTTGCCGATATTTCTGTTCAGCGCATTGGAATTGACCTTTTCCGTTTTGCCGTACATCTGGTTCATCAGTTTTAATACAGAACTCATCTCGTTCATCGCTGAATACAGATCTCTTGTAGAACTGATATCTGCCAGCCGTTCCTGAGCTGTTTTCACAACCGTTAACGAATAATAAGCATTTTTTAATTTTGAAACCGCCCGCGGATTATCTTTCTTTTTCTTCCTGTCCGCGCGGATTTTTCTTACTTCCATCTCGATCAGTGTCCGGTATCTGCGCTCAAGTCCCCGCAGTCTGACACCGACTTCCATAATCTGCTGATCCACATCCTTTTTTTCCTTTTTCGGAAATAATGGTCCCATCTTCATGTTTCATATCCTCCTTTTGCTTCTTTCTATTTTGAGATTTGTAATATGCTCTTAATCGGCACGATGTTGTTTGCTCTCTCTGCCATATGTAACTATATATTATATTGAAACACCTGAGAAAATCCTAACTTTTCCATTTCTATCACTTGCGATATCATTTGTTCTATAGAAAAAATTTTTTCATAATCTAAACAAATCCGTTGCTTCAACAACATACACTGTTCGTTTAATGTGATAGTATTTTTCACTTCTACTACTAGAATTTTTGCCTCCTGAGAAAGTTTATCGATATCATTATCATCATTATCGAAATATTTCTTGAGCTCTTCTGCCAAACGATGATCTTTATCCAGTTCATCTTCCACTTTTTTCTTTCTATCTTTAAGCTCTGCAGTTACTTGTTGAAGTGATTTTTCGCAATTGACAATATTCCTCCAATAATCATCAATCGTTCTTGAATAATCAACAACCTTTTTGTATTTTTCAAATCGATCTTCACGTTCCGCCAAAATTTCTTTTGCTTTCGGCACTTCATCCGCAAGCAGCGCTTTGTGTCCTTCTTCGACACCATACATCAGTGCATGAACGATATATTTGACTGTGGCTGCTTTGCCGCTGCGGATGGCACCGTTCAAATAATCTGCAATTTTCAACATCTCTGTGTCTAACTGGCGTGTATCAACTAAATTTTCTTTCTCTGAATCCAGATGATGGAGCATTGTGTTGATCATATGTTGATACTTTGTCAAATCCTCTTGAG
Organism: Candidatus Scybalocola faecipullorum; assembly: GCA_018716485.1. GTDB lineage: Bacteria > Bacillota > Clostridia > Lachnospirales > Lachnospiraceae > Scybalocola_A > Scybalocola_A faecipullorum. Next base: position 8,443 of record DVJY01000021.1, on the reverse strand, counting down.
AAATTTCCCCCGTAGGATTTTCAAAGCGCACCGAAGCTAATTTTTCTTTTAATTTCCGGGCAGCGGCTCGAATTTGTTCAGCGTTTTCCGGAACTTTATGACTTTTCTTGGCTTTTTTTAACTTTCCAAATATCACAATGTATTCTCCGTAAACTAATTATCAATAGTTTTCTTTGCTTCCTGCTCCTGTTTTTGCTTCCGTTCCTGCTCACGTTCCCTTCTCCGCTGCCGTCCTCGCTCTTTACCCTTTGCTTCTTCATCAAGTTCCTGAAGCACTCTCTCATATCCCATCTGGGCATCGATAATATATTCCTTCATCTCGCTGGAATCAAAGATTTCTGCCACCGCATCAGAAAATCTGTGGCTCAGATCTTCCAGTTCTTTCAAATCTTTTTTCTGTTCCACAAGATGCTGTCTGTATTCTTCCTCGTGAAGCGTATACAGATCTTTAATTTCCTGAGACAGCGCTTTTGAAAGTTCCGAAAGTCCCAGTTCCTCATTGCTGATGGTCTGCTCCAATGATACAATCTGTCCGTAGTCCAAAGCGATCTGTTTCTTCAATGCCTGGATATGATCAAACAGGCTTGTCACATTTTTCATCTTTGTGGCAAGAATGGCTGCCTGAGGCGAAAGCTTAGGACTATCGCCGCCGTATTCCTCCAACTGTTCTTCCAAATGAGGATTTTCATCCAGCTCATCTTCCAGTTTCCTCTGTTTTTCTTTGAACTCCTCAGATTTTTCCTCTGCCTTCTTTTGCTGATTATCAATACTCTGCTGAAGGTCATCGATCTGCTGGGACAGACCCACAATCGTTTTGTATTTTTCAAGACGTTTTTCCCGCTCTACCAAAATTTCTTTTGTTTTCGGCACTTCATCTACAAGCAGCGCTTTGTGTCCTTTGCCGACGCCGTACATCAGCGCCTGAACAATATATTTGACCGTAGCTGCCTTGCCGCTGTGGATGGCACTGTTCAAATAATCTGCCAGGCCAAGCATTTCCCTGTCCATACGCCGGGTATCCAGAAGAGATGCCCCCGCCGACTCCAGATTATACATGACAATGCTGATCATATGCTGATAGGTTGTTAAATCTTCCTTAGAAATTTTCCCCGTAGGATCGACAAAACGGACAGCTGCCAGTTTATTTCTTAAATTTTCGGAAGCTTCCCGGATCTGCGCCGCTTTCTTTTTTTCTTCGGTCTGGGTCATCTCTATGGGATCCTGCTTGCCAAACGCCTCCTTTACTTTCTTTTTCATGTTGCCAAAATCCATTTTCATTGCCCTATTCCTCCTGTATTTAAATTCATTACTCTCTGCCGAATATTACCATGATCATCCATACTATAAAACAGATCAGCACTGCAGGAACAACAGCCATCAGCGCCGCCAAAAATATATAAATAAAAAATTCCAAAAACGCAGTCAGAAGGCGGCCGCCGTCTTCCGCCGTTTTTAAAATATCCAGTCCGCCGATATAAAAGCCCGCAACGGTTAAAACCATACCGATCAAAAATGTACTCCCCAAATTTTTCAGAAAGCCGTCATATCCGATACGGAAAATGGTAAAAAGGTTGATTGCCAGTAAAATCGCGCTGACAATCAGCGCCGTTATCAGTATGATTTTTGAGGAGGCATCATCTGAAAAAATGATATATATCCACGCCATCACACCGCCTACAAAAAATAGCGCCAAAATAATACCGAAAACAACGCCGGGACGCTGATCAAAAATGGGAAGATCAAGATGCAGATTAACCTCATTGCGGCTGTTTTTTTTCTTTTTACTACTCAATCCTATACCCTCCCGGAATATGATGTATCATTTTTAAATCAGCGAAAAGCTTTCCGACATTTCCATCTTCTGCCCATTGCCAAGAGCCATACGGACAGTAAAGCCGTCATCCAGCACAGCGCCGATATGCCAGAAACCGTCAATCTTCGGCGCTTTAACACTCAGCGCATGGGTTGTCTTTTTTCCTTCCGCAGCAACGGTAATGTTTAAAGTCAGCGGTTCATCCGTATCGATCTGCGCAAAATCCTGTTCAAACCAGACCGGCATATCAAAATTCAGCTGACTGCCTTTAAACAAAGGCATACTTCTTTCCTCGCTTAACACAAGTTCATCATTTTCAATCGCATACTGGTAAGCTGTCAATTCGATAGACACGCCCTCCAATTTGCTCTGTCTGTAATCATCTGCCATTTTGCGGATATTTTCAGCATCTTTTTCGTCGACGATGTAGATGACCGGAAAACCGCAGGCGCTGCACCGTTCTCTTCCTTCTTCAATTTCCTTGCGGCATGCGTAACACTTCATACCTTTTTCCTCCATTACTTATAAAATGCATTAATTACCATGTTATAACGTTCCTGATACTGATTCAGTTCTTTTTCAATCTGATCCAGCTGGTCCCGATAATATTTTTGAAAATACAGCAGTGTATTATCACTCTGGCTGCCCTGTGGAAGTGCTCCGAGATTCATCTCATACTCCAGAGCATTCCTCGCATTGATAAATATTTGCAAACGCTGGCTGCAGGCCTGAAGCTGTTTTTCATAATTTTGGACTTCAAGGCTTTTAAACCATTCTTCCTGTGCCTCAACTTCATCTTTCTTTTTTTCCACTTCGATCATCAGCGCATTTTTTTTGTCCCGCGCCTCGTTGATCCGTTTTGTCAGACCTTTAAGTTCTTCCTCCAACTTTGCCTTTTCGTTTTCCATCTCCCATGCCATTTCCTGGGTACGTTTGGTCTTTCCGCTCAGATCCTGCTTTAATCTGGACAGCTGCTCCTCCATCTCGTCTATTTTTGTCTCTTCCTGTCTGACTTTGATTTCTTCCTGCTTATATTCCTTAAGTTTTGCTGCATATTCGGCTTGTTTTTCTTTATACAGCTGCTGGAGTCCATCCACATTCATAGCCCTCAGCTGACGGTTAAGATCGGTGATTTTCTCCAAAAGTTCCTTTTGGTTATCGTCACAGTGCTGCAGCTGCTGATCCAGTTCATAATGTTTTGCCTGAAGCTTACTGTTCTTCTCTTTTTCCTCTTTAATCGCTGTCTGAAGCTTTTTGTTTTCTTCATCTGTCTGCTGCACCTGGGCTTTCTCACGAATCAGAGATTCCTGAAGCTTCCTGGCCGCTTTCTGCTTTTCTTCATATTGCTTCCTGTAATCCGCGGCTTTTTCGCTGAGCGCCTCATATTGACTGCTTAACTCAGGCAGCTTTGCCGTCTCGAAGGATTGAATCTGCTGCCGGAGCGCCTCGCATTTTTTCGTAAGTTCTGTCTCCTGCCGCCGTTTTTCTTCAATAGCTTCTTTCTTTTGTGAAAGCATCTGATCCTGTGCAGACAATGTCTTGATATTCTGCTCTGCCTGCGTCAGATCGCCTTGGAGCGCCTGAAGCTGTGCCTCCATTTTATCCAGCCGCTCTGCCCTTGACGGATCTGAAACTTCCTCCCTATTTTTTTTGACAATTTTAAGCATCATCTGGCACGCCCAGCACACTCTGAGCACTGCGTCATCGCCGCCGCCCAGTGCCTGCTTATCCACAGAGCCGCCGCCGCTGTCTTTCACATCCTGGCACAAATCGTAAAACACATTGAGCGCATCGTAAACACTGATGTCCTTCCGGCGTTCAAGAACCTCCATACTCTCTCTTGTCCGGTCAAAACGCATCTTCCATCCTCCTTTACTGCTCCTTTATAGCAAAATTTTGATGGCTAAAAAATCCTTTCCACATTGGTCACTTCAAATAAATCGCTGAATTTTGTCAGTTCCACCGGATGGTCTTTGGAATCCATCTTATTGGCAATCCAATCATAATCATGAATATGCAGCGTCACAATGCCGGAAGCTGAAATAGAAAATCCGACCACCGCCATATGAAACTGGTTGGTCACCACATTGGCTAGCTTTTCCGCAAATTCCTTTTTGGCCAATGCGATACATGCCGTCTTGTCATCCGGCCCGAAATTAACGAGAAACTTCTCAAAGCCGCCGGAAGTTGCAAGAATAACTTTCGGCTCTTTGTCCACATTGCCGCAGGCAAAGTAAACATCTCCAAACTTGATATCCTGTTTATATTTAATCGCATAATTTAAGCAAACATTTCTATTCTGATCATAAGAGAGTACACCGATGGAATATCCTGCTGTATTGCGGATTTTGATCACATTGGAAGCTAAAAGCGCCGCACCCAGAGAAATCGCCGTCTCGCAGTCCTCTTTCTGCTGAATAATATCTTCACGCCGTTTATCGTATGTACTGAATTTAAACTTATCTTCAATCTGCTTCTGAACAAGATAGAAATTGCCGAAGCCGCCCACAAGGGCTATTTTAAAGTTATCTTTGCTGCCATCCATATAGCGGATGCCGTTTTTATCCATATAAGCGATCATCTCGTCCAGTTTGTCATTAAACACTTTACGGATAACCTTGTCATAGACATCCACAAGCAGATCATAGGTAACTTCCACATCTTCACCTTTATATTCGATGGTTGTAAACTCCCTGTCTTCTTCGTCCATCATCTCCAAATCTTCCACATCGATGCCGTTGATCTCAAATGTGGAACTGATAGCTTCTGTACGGTCTTGGAGCGCTTCTTCCAATTCGTCTACCGCTTTGTAAAATTTGCCGTCATAGACAACATTTTCACCGACACCGTCAATATCTGCCCGCCGGATAGCTTCTGCCATGACCGTTTCCATATAAACGATACCGGCTTTTCCCACTTTGCCTTCTTCATTTTCTCCGGCGCCAGTACGCTCCAGCACTTTGATTTCTACCGAATCGCCGTCATCGGCAGCCACATTCGTCAATGTAATGTCCAATGTACCGCCGCCGTAATCTACAAGAAGAATATTGCCCTCAAAGTTTTTCTTCGTCATCTGCCTGAAATTATAGGCAAAAAAAGCGCTGGCTGCCGCCGGTTCGCTGACGACCTGAACATTCTCCACAAAATCCAGCTTTTTACAAATACTGCTGATAGCTGTCCGCCCGTCCAGCGTACTGAAATCGTCATTCCATATTTCCGGCGCTCCGACAAAAATTGTATGTATCTTATCCTCATGTGTCCGGTCGAGCACTTTTTTCAGTACATCCTCGATAAACACACTGGCGATTTTTTCCGGTGTATTTTCATCATCAAACCCGCGTTCGGCAAGCTTTTTCTTATCCTGCTCCGGAAGCATCATCTTAAATGCTTTAAACAGGCTGACACCCTTTTTCCCTGTCTGAGATTTGGCCGCCCTTCCAAATTCATACTGATTTTTGGCTTTGGACACAACAGAGGGAATATACGGCGAATTCTGCGAGAGCGTCAGCGCCCTCAATTCATTGGTCTCCCTGTTAAACACTGAAACTGTCGTATATGTACTGCCAAAGTCCATTCCAATGTCTATCATCTTCTGCACCACTTTCTTTTTTAATTTATCACTTCATTTTGATAAAACTCTTCAAATATGCCCTCTTTTTTAAGAATATCATCAAATGCTTTATCAATTTCATCTTTGCTCATATGTATATCCGAATATGCCAAAGTGCCGCCGCTGATCAAATCATCGATTACATGCGTGCCATCGGACACATGTTTATAAAACTGTCTGTTTTCCTCTGAGCTGTCCTGAAGCAGCTGTTTGGCCTCATCCATAACATTCTTAATATCCTCCACAACGCCAAGGGATGTGCTCATGATCACATTTTCAAGATTACTGATACTTTCTTTGTAACTGTTGATCCGGCGGTACCTGTCCGTGTGTATATGCTTCATATTATTTATATTTTTGTTCATCTCCGCCACCGCTGCTTTTCTCGGACTGATCCATGCATCGCTCTCTCCTCTGGTATAGCCGTGGCTCAGATCATATTCCCGAATTTCCCGGATCTCTGCCATCATCTTTTCCTGTTCATGGCTGATTTTATCTCCAAGCTCTTTGCAGCTTTTGCTTTCATCAAAAAGCTTTTCTGAGACCTGAATGACTGAAATATACATACGTCTTATCCGCGTTTCTTTTTCAGCATCTTCCGGGCTGTCCTCTGCCAGCATCGTATCTGTAACAATGCTGTTCAATGCAGATGCCGCCCGGCTGAATGTGTCATAATCATTACGCTGATCTGCCTTTTCCATGGCATCCACACATTTATTCATAAAATCAATTTCTTTATCTTCAGGCTCACAAAGCCTTGGCTTGCCCAGTTCTTCTTTGATCCTGCGCAGATAATACCATGTATTATCTCCGGCTGCCTTCTTTTCCTCAGAAATTTTAAAGTGCATACGGCTGATCTTTCTGAGCAGCGTATTATCCTCGTAAATCAGGCGCAGCCACATATCTTCATCATAAAGCCCTGTGATCAGCCGATACAGCGGCTGGTCCGGGCGCTGCCCCTGTCTGAGCGCGTCAATCTTTCTCTGAAGGCTCTGCCATGTTTTCCGCCCGTCTGACAGCGCCTTTTCAATCACAATTTTCTGCCGCTTTTCATTTTCCGGGAGCACCGGTCCCATGTTTTGACGAAACTCATCCGAGTGATACCAAAACCATATAAAATCTGCAAAATCCCGGGCTTCCGGCAGCAATTCCCGTGTCTGTGCCTCGCCTTTGAGCAAAAGGTGCAAAACCATATAGTATATCTCCTGCCGCTCAAGAGTATTTAAAAAGCTGACACGTTCGCCCATCTCCTGCTTTAAATTTTCATAAACCGGCACATTTTGTGTACGGCTGAAAATATGAAGGATTTCCGGAAATACATCTGTCATAAAAATACTGTGGGGCGCGCTCATATAGTGCCTGCTGGCGCCGGCAATAACCGGAGACTGAATCAGCAGCAGATGATTCCTGTCGTAATTTTTTGTGCAGGCGCTGCATAAACTTCGGACAGTGTCCGGATCGTCTCTTAATTCACTGAATGCTTCAATGGAAAAAACAAAAGCCAGACGCCGCTCCTTGCGCATCATCTGCATCATCCGGTCAAAAAAGCCATCTATACTGCCAATCTGAATCACTGTATTAGCGTTATATGTCTTTTCTTTATTAAAAAACTTGCCCCAAAAGCTTTGTGTTTCATATTTGTCATAAATACTGAAGGAATCCTGATCAGAAATCGTCAAAGAACAATTATCCGCATCTCCCCGGATAAAGTATATGCCTTTGTATCCCTGTTGTCTGAGCTGAGAATATAAATACTGCCACAGATTCAGTTTTACAAGGCTGTCCAAATAATATGTATCTTCATGATTGGCGAACACCAAATGAATTAAACCTTTTTCAGAATCAAATCTTTCCATAACGTTCCCCCGTGTATCACTGCAGTACAATTCATTGTCTATCATTATATCAAAAGATGTATATTTTTTCTATCATTCTTTAAAATATGTATTCAAAATATAGGAAGCCCGTTCATTGCCCTTGGACGCCGCCCGCTCATACCATGATTTTGCCTGATTCATATCCGGCGTCACGCCGCCCATGCCAAATCTGTAATAATCTCCCAGTTTTGCCTGTGCCCGGTCGTCGCCTCCGGCAGCCGCTTCTTTATACCACGTCATAGCCTCTTTTTGATTCGGCCCGCTCAGGCTTCCGCCTTTAAAATAATATTCGGCCAGCCAAAATTGTGCATGCGTACTGCCCATAGCTGCAAGATTTTGACAGTATGCCCGTGCCTGATTCTCGGTCAGGCCATCGATTTTCCTGCAAAACCGCTCATATGCCGCCGCACCGCCTTTGCCGTGCTCAGCCTCCTCACGGCTGTCCATCTTTTCTTTGAGATGACGGTATCTTGCCTGCGCTTCATGGCTTCCTGCAACAGCTGCCCGCCAGAACCAGTAAAGGGCATTTTTTTCATCTTTTTTAGGAACGCCGATACCATATTCCAAACATGACGCTAGTGCATGCTGTGCCGGTATATGCCCCTGCTTTGCCGCTCTCGTATACCAATAAACAGCTTTTGACTTCTGCTTTGTCACATTCAGATAATAATTGGCCAATAAAGTGCAGGCTTCTTTGTCGTTTTCCTTCACGGCCTCTTTCAAATAATTCAAAGCCAGTTCTGTATTATTTTCCTGCTGAAAATACCAGCCGAGAAAACACATGGCTTCTGTGCTGCCGCATTTGGCCGCCTGCATATATAAACCGACCGCCTTGGCATCGTTCTTTTCCTGCTGAACACCCCAAAAGCTTCTCCGTCCCTGTTCCAGTAGTTTAGGGATTATCCGCTGCTGCGTAAATGCTCTGACCACGCTTTCAGGCAGTTTCGCCGTGGACATATATTCTGTATAATTATTAAAATCATTCGGCTGCTCTGCCTGACTTTTCACTGCGCTCGTCGAGTAGACTTTGTCTCGACTTTTCACTTCCTTTCATTTCAAATTTCTTTGCGATGAGAGGTTCAAGTCTCAAAAGCCCCTCACAGAACCGCACGTGCCCTATTAAGGCATACGGCTCTTCAATAA
>DVJY01000020.1 GCA_018716485.1 Candidatus Scybalocola faecipullorum | reverse complement strand
TCCTTTTGCCATACTGATTTTATGAAAAATTATAACAGAAATATTTCAGCGGCGCAAGATTGGGGAAGAAGGGTGTCCTCAAGACAGAATCAACAGGCTGAAACCGAAACAACACCGGCAGCTGTTGATCCTGAAGGCACACAGCCGACAAGCGGCAGCGGTCAGTCACAGTCATCAGAAACGAACAGCCAGAAGGGCGGTACGGATTCCGTACAGACCGGGGATAATTTCCCGATGCTGATGTGCGTCAGCGTGATGATTGGTTCTGCAGTGATTATTGTGGGAATTCTGTTTGTATTAAAAAGAAAAGGTTATAAGAAATTTTAAATAATTTCCGGATCATCAAAGAGATCAAAAGGAGAACAATGCTAAAAGCGTTGATTTGAATTTTGATCTCTTCTTTTGGTTAGTGGGACTAATCTTAAAAAATCAGCGATGCATTTGCAGCAAAGTGGGAAGCATATTCCATGATTTTTACAGAATGATTGATTAAAAAGCGTTTTTGGTGTATACTTTATTTTGTATGACATTTTTGTTATACCGGCTATGAAAAAAATATTACAAAAGAAAGTAAAGGAGAGATTATGAAACGTAAGATAGTGGGCGTCATTTTGGCAATCCTTTTGATTGTCGTTATGGGAGCAGTTGCTCTTGGCGGTTTCCTTATGCACAGAAATGCTGAGAGTGAAGATCCGTTAGACTACGAAGCGACTTATGGAATTTCAGGCAATCAGTATACAGTAACTTTTAACAACGAGATTAAAGATTATAAGGCTGTTGAAGAAGAAGGCAGAGTTTATTTAAGCCTTACAGGCGTGACAGCAGATATTAACAGCCGATTTTATTGGGACAGCAATGAGTCTGTGCTTATTTACACAGGCAACGATTTCAGTGTTAAGGCCAATGCAGATGAGAATACCTATACCTATAACGGCGAGACGCAGACACTGGATTACGTGCCATTAAAGACGATCGACGGCCAGTTGTATATGGCGACGGATTTTTTAAGGCTATTTACAAAATGCGATATTGCACAGTATACTCAGCCGAACCGTCTTGTGATCCGGACAAACTGGAATGAATGTAAAGTGGTAACAATTGCGGAAGATACCTATTTAAGATACCGCGGCGGCATTAAGGCTGAAATTTTCAGAGAAGCCTATGCAGGCGAGCAGTTGTATGTTCTCGACGATTCCTATGATGACTGGACGATGGTGGCTTCCGAAGACGGCTATATCGGCTGGGTTGCCGATAAATATCTGACAGGTGAGTCTCAGACGATTCAGCCGACGGAACCGGAAGATCCTCAGTACAACGTCACTGCATGGCAGCCGCAGAACTCAGGCGCAAAGATTAAGCTTGTCTGGCATCAGGTCATGTCACAGGCAGCCAATGAAAATCTGTCGGCGGACATTGAAAATATGCATGATATGAATACAATTTCACCGACATGGTTTGCATTTAGTGATACAGACGGCAATATCAGAAGCATTGCATCGGCGGATTATGTGCAGCAGGCTCATGATCAGGGGCTTCAGGTATGGGCACTGTTCTCTAACCAGTTTGCTGATGAAAATGGAGAACTGGGTGATTTTGACGGCGTTTCCACAGATGAAGTTCTTGCATATACATCAAAGCGTGAGCAGGCAGTGAGTCAGATTATCAGCTATGCGACGGAAGCCGGCGTAGACGGCATTAATCTTGACTTTGAGAGAATTATGGCGCCGGAGGAATCTGAAAATGCGGCAAGAAATTATCTGCAGTTTGTCAGAGAGCTGGCTAACGCGTGTCATCAAAATAATTTAGTGCTTTCTATTGATAATTATGTACCGATGTATACACAGCATTATGACAGAAGCGAGCAGAATATGTTTGCCGACTATCTGATTATTATGGGTTATGATGAATATACAACAGGCAGCGCGCAGGCCGGCCCGGGTTCATCGCTGCCGTTTGTAGAGCAGGGAATCACAGATACACTGGCACATGCGCCGAAGGAAAAAGTGATTAATGGTATTCCGCTGTATACAAGAGTTTGGATGACTTCTGCCGATGGTCTTTTTGTGGAAGGCACTTACGGTATGTCGACGGTACAGGAAATCATCGCTTCTCACAATGTGGAACCGGTTTACGAGGCAGATCTGGGGCTGAATTATATTGCTTACCAGAGCGATGTGGACGGTAATCAGTATCAGATGTGGGTGGAAGATGAAACTGCCGTGAGAAATAAAATGGAACTGATCCAGAAGTATGATCTGGCCGGCGTTGCCTGTTGGAAACTGGGACAGGAAGAACAGGTCGATGTTTGGAGTATTATTAACGAGTATATGTCATAATAAAATGGCTGCAAACAGTGAGGCGGTATGATGAATAAAATCAATTATCAAAAAGTGCTGGATCAGCTGACAGATCAGCTGAAAGGAAAAAATGAAGTACCGAAACTGTTATTACATAGCTGCTGCGCTCCGTGCAGCAGCTATTGTCTTGAATATCTGTCGGAATATTTTGAAATTACAGTACTTTATTATAATCCGAATATTTATCCGAAAGAAGAGTATGATAAACGTGTGGAGGAGCAGGCACGGCTGATTCGGGAAATGCCGTTTAAGCATCCGGTGCGTTTGATTGAAGGAAAGTTTGAGCCTGAAAAGTTTTTTGAGATGGCCAAAGGGTTGGAGGACGTCAAAGAAGGCGGCGAAAGATGTTTTAAATGTTATGAACTTCGTCTTCGGGAAGCTGCGGCGATGGCAAAGGCCGGCGGATATGACTATTTTACGACGACGCTGACGATTTCCCCGCTGAAGAACGCACAGAAACTTAATGAGATTGGGGAACGTCTGGCCAAGGAATATGGCGTAAAGCATCTGCCGTCAGATTTTAAGAAGAAAAACGGATATAAGCGTTCCACAGAGCTTTCCTCAATCTATCATTTATATAGACAAAATTACTGCGGATGCGTGTTCTCAAAACGAGATGATCATATGGAGAAAACAATATAAAAAGTTTATAAAAGCTTTACTTGACCCTCTATATAGGCTCCTTTATAATAAAGACATATATGTGGAGACAAGGAGGTATGGTCTATGTTTGGTTTCTTTTCCGGTTCAAGCAGCAAAAAACGGTATCCGAATGGAAACAGGGGAGGTTCATATTATCAGCGCGGAGGAGGAATTTTCGGAAAGTTCGGAAGTTTTTCGGGATCGAGCAGTGGCAGACGTTTCTATAACAACGGATACGGGCAGCAGGGGTATCCTCAGGGCGGCAATTATCAGCAGGGATATCCTCAGGGAAATAATTATCAGCAAAATTACCCTCAGCAAAGCAGCCCTCAGCAGCCGGTTTCGCAAAATCCTCAAGGTTCCTCCGTTTGCCCGCAGTGCGGCAGTGCAGTACCTGCCGGATCAAAGTTTTGCCTTTCCTGCGGCGCCAAGATTGAGGGCGCAGCATTTTGCACAGGATGCGGAAGGCCTTTGCCGGCCGGCGCAAAGTTCTGTCCGGAATGCGGTACACCGGCGAATCGATGATGATCAGAAAGCAGATCGGTGCATACACCGTGGTGTCACGTCTCGGAGGCGGACGCTACGGTGTTTGTTATTTGGCGAAAGACAGCGCCGGACGGCAGGTCGTGCTAAAAAGGTTTCGGCGGCGTATGTGGAAGAAAAATCAGGCAGATAATTATCATGAGGCAGTCATTCTTTCAGGACTCTCTCATAAAGCAGTCCCCCGGCTGCTGGGGGTGATCAATCAGCGGTGCGGGTATTTCTTTGTACTTGAATATAAATCAGGGCAGACGCTCAAGGCGCTGCTTTGTAAAAAACATAAGCGTTTTTCAGCGGAAGATGTATACAGAATCGGAAGTCAGTTATTTAAAATTCTTCAATATTTGGAAAACCGGAGTGTTGTCCATGGGGATATCAGCATTTCCAATATTGTGGATGACGGACAAAATATTGCGCTGCTTGATTTCGGCTTGGCCCGATACAGCGGCGGCGGACGGACATGGCAGATCGACGGCGCCTGTACGGCGGATGTGATTTTGTATTTGCTTTATTCGGATTATCACGGCAGAGGCGACGGCGTATGGTATGAGGAACTGGATATATCAAGCGCTCAGAAACAATGTCTGAAACGTCTTTTTGATGCTGAAAATGGCTATGAACATGCAGAGGAAGCGGCGGCAGCATTTGAGGCGGCTTTTCATATAAAATAGCGGGGAAGTCATAAAGTAAGTCTATTGAAAAAACCTTTTTCATATATTTGCAGTAAATAAATGAAGAAGGTTTTTTTATGGGAAGGAATTATGCGGTCAGAAGTATGCTCTTACTGACTTTTTTCTTCGCTGTTTTTATTTTGGGCGATTTTGCAAATACTATAGATTTTGATATCCAGGCGGCTTACCGCGTAAGCGGTACGGTGGAAAATGGTCTGGAAAGGGGAATTACTGTGGTTGTGGACTCGGGACACGGAGGCAATGATCCGGGAAAAGTCGGCGTTCACGGGGAGCTTGAGAAAGACATTAATTTGTCTGTTGCCGTAAAATTAAAACGCAATTTGGAGCATCAGGGAATCCGTGTGATCATGGTCAGAGAGACAGATGAAGGGCTTTACAGTGAAGGAAGCAGCAACAAAAAGCGTGAAGATATGAACCGGCGGATTGAAATTATCAATAACTCCGATGCCATGCTTGCGGTCAGTATTCACCAAAACAGCTTTGAGAAGAGTCAATACAGCGGTGCGCAGGTGTTCTATTATAAAACCTCCGAAAATGGGCATAGACTGGCCGGACTGCTTCAAAAAAGCCTTATTCAAAATGTCGATCCCCAAAATACCCGTGCGGAAAAGGACAATGACAGTTATTATCTGCTGAAGCATTCAAAAATACCGATGGCGATTATTGAATGCGGCTTTTTGTCCAATGAGGCTGAGGCATATAAGCTTTCTGATGAAGCTTATCAGGAAAAACTGGCATGGGCCATTCATCTCGGTATTATGCAGTATATTCATGAAACGACATAATGTGCCAAAAATCCCGGTTTTAAATTTGTCCCCTGTACACCGGTGTCGAACTCTGCTATAATGGACACGAAAGAAATCAAAAAGAAAGCAGATGTCACAGATGCAGACGAAAATTGAAAAAGTAGATATAAGAGAGGGCGTTAAGCCCTCATTTCATGATGCGCAGGTGATGGAGGAAGCCGGAAGAATTTTAAGAAACGGCGGTCTTGTGGCATTTCCCACAGAGACGGTTTACGGTCTTGGCGGCGATGCTCTGGACGGCAGCGCGTCAAAGAAAATTTATGCGGCCAAAGGCCGGCCGTCGGATAATCCGCTGATCGTCCATATTGCGGATCTGGAAGCTTTGAAAGCCATAGCATCGGAAATTCCCGAAAAAGCGCGGATTTTGGCTGAGAAATTCTGGCCGGGGCCGCTGACCATGATTTTAAAAAAAAGCAGTGCTGTGCCTTATGAAACGACGGGCGGACTGGATACAGTGGCTGTCCGCTTTCCGTCCCATCCGGCAGCGGCGGCGCTTATTAAAGCGTCCGGCACATATATCGCGGCTCCAAGCGCTAATACTTCCGGGAGGCCAAGCCCGACGACAGCAGATCATGTGGCGCAGGATATGGACGGCCGCATTGATATGATTATTGACGGCGGCGCAGTAGGGATCGGCATAGAATCAACAATCGTTGATCTGACCGGGGAGGTGCCTATGATTTTGCGGCCGGGTTATATTACGAAAGAAATGCTTGAAGCAGCCGTAGGGACGGTGACAGTAGACCCTGCGATTATTGACGGGAAACTGTTAAAAGACGTGCATCCGAAGGCGCCGGGCATGAAATACAGACATTATGCGCCGAAAGGCAATTTAATTGTCGTTGAAGGCGCGCAGGACAGAGTCATTGAAAAAATCAATGCGCTTGTTATGGCAAAAGAAGCTGAGGGCAAAAAGACAGCGGTGATTGCCACTGACGAAACAAAAGACAAATATTTATGCGGTATTGTGGAAAGCATAGGAACAAGACGTGATGTCAAGACCATAGCCCATAATTTGTATGATATTTTAAGAAAGATGGATACAAGCGGCGTCAGCGATATTTATTCGGAAAGTTTTGAAGGCGCGGGACTTGGACAGGCTGTGATGAACCGGCTGCTGAAAGCGGCGGGACATCATGTCATACATGTATAAAAAATAAATATAAAAAAGATTACTGCGGCAATATGCCGCGGCTTAGATAACTCAGGGAGGAAAAAGAAAATGATGATAGCACTTGGTTGTGATCACGGCGGTTTTGAATTAATGAAAGAGATTATTGAATTTCTCGATGCCAACGGATATGAATATAAAAATTTCGGTACATTTACACCGGATTCGGTTGATTATCCGGTTTATGCAAAGGCGGTAGCTAAATCCATTTTGAACGGAGAATGTGAACTGGGAATTATTGTCTGCGGCACAGGCATCGGTATTTCTATTGCGGCCAATAAATTTCCGGGCATTCGGGCGGCATTATGCACAAACAGTTTTATGGCCCGCGCATCCAGAGATCATAACAACGCTAACATTCTGGCGCTTGGCGGCAGAGTGCTGGGCACAGAGCTGGCACTGGATATTGTAAAAACATTTGTGACGACACCGTTTTCAGGTGATGAACGTCATATTCGCAGAATTGACCAGATTGAACTTGGTGAGGAGGATTAAAAATGAGCGCTAAAGTACAAGTGATGGATCATCCGCTGATTGCCCACAAAATCGGTATTATCCGCAGAAAGGAAACCGGCTCCAGAGATTTCAGAAATTTGATCAGTGAGATTGCGATGCTGATGTGTTATGAGGCGACAAGAAGCTTAGAGATGACCGATGTGGAGATTGAAACACCGATTTGTAAGACGACAGTAAAAGAGTTAAAAGGAAAGAAGATGGCGGTTGTGCCGATTCTGCGTGCCGGCCTTGGTATGGTAGAAGGTATGCTCAATATGGTTCCGGCGGCTAAAGTAGGCCATATCGGACTGTACAGAGATCCCGAGACAGCGCTGCCGATCGAATATTATTGTAAGCTGCCGGCGGACTGCAGTGAGCGGGAAACATTTGTCGTTGATCCGATGCTTGCCACCGGAGGCTCTGCTTCAGCGGCCATTACGATGCTCAAAGAAAAGGGCGTAAAAAAAATCCACTTTCTCTGTATCATCGCAGCGCCGGAAGGTGTCAGAAAATTGTCTGAAGATCATCCGGATGTGGACATTTATATCGGCGCTCTCGATGACCATTTAAATGAACACAAATATATTGTCCCGGGTCTGGGTGATGCCGGAGACAGGATATTCGGTACAAAATAATCGAAATATTCAGGATAATCAGGGAGGAAATTATGGGAGGAAAACGTCAGGACTATATCAGCTGGGATGAATATTTTATGGGAGTGGCAAAACTTGCGGCGCTCAGATCAAAGGATCCCAACAGTCAGGTCGGCTCATGTATTGTCAGCAAAGACAATAAGATTTTGTCGATGGGCTACAACGGATTCCCTATCGGATGTTCTGATGATGAATTTCCGTGGGAGCGTACCGGGGAAACGCTGAAGACAAAGTATGTCTATGTGACTCACAGTGAACTGAATGCGATTTTAAATTACCGCGGCGGCAGTCTGGAAGGCGCTAAGCTGTATGTTTCTCTGTTTCCGTGCAATGAATGTGCCAAGGCGATCATACAAAGCGGTATTAAAGAAGTGATTTACGGCGATGATAAATATGCGAAGACAGATGCTGTGATTGCCTCGAAGATGATGTTTAAAGCTGCTGGCGTGATTTATCGGCAGTATGAGCCGACAGGCCGAAAAATTGAATTGACGGTATAACGAGTAAAGCCGCGCATCCGCTGCAGACACGTTGATTTTCGCAGTTTGCAGCGGATGCGCGGCTTATATAGATGCAGCGGTTATTGGGTGTGTGCAGCAAAGTCTAAATCAACGTGTTTGACCAAAAATCGCCTTTAGATATGTTACCATATTTTTTCGATGTCCTGTTCTGTGATCTGATACATTTCCAGAAAGCGCTGCATGTCACTGCCGCTTCGGATGAGCATGATGTCCTCAAATTTTCCGCTTGTTAAATCTATGAATCCGGCAACTTTTTCGCCGGTACATATGCTGGCTTTGACAGCCGGCTTTTTTTGTGTCCGGTCATATGTTTTGACCGGTGTTTTTTTCTTTTTAAAAAGCATGGCGATCCCCTCCTGTTGATTTTATTATAGCAGAGCGCGGCACAGATGACTATAAGGATATCGATGCTTTGTTGACGATACTTCAGACAGCCTATATAATGATGTAAAGAATTCCGGGAGGTGGAAGTGACTAAAATGGAACATATTTTGATTGTTGAAGATGATGTGAATATTAATCAGCTGCTGAAAGAGGCGCTTGAAAAAGAAGGTTATCTCTGTACACAGGCGTTTTCAGGCACTGAGGCGCTTCTTGCGGCAGAACATAAAAAATTTTCGCTGATGCTTTTAGATCTGATGCTTCCGGGTATGCCCGGCGAAGAAGTTCTTGGGCATCTCCGTGAAATCAGCGATATGCCGGTTATCATACTGACGGCGAAAGACACGCTCAATTCCAAAGTGGACATGCTGCTCTCTGGTGCGGATGATTATGTAACAAAACCTTTTGATATAAAAGAAGTGACGGCGAGAATTGTTGCCGCGCTCAGACGGGGTATGAAAGATACAAAAGAAACGCTGACATATAAAAATCTGAAAATGAACCGGAAAACATATCAGGTGTTTGTGGGAGATCAGGAGATCAAGCTGACCCGTCAGGAGTTTAAAATTTTAGAGTGTATGCTGAAAAATCAGGGGCGTGTGTTCAGCAAACAGGAATTGTATGATTATGCATGGGATGAGCCGTTTATCGGCGAGGATAAAGCAATCAGTGTCCATATAAGCAACATACGAAAGAAAATCAAAGTGCTGACAGATGAAGAGTATATTGAAACCGTCTGGGGCATCGGTTTTAAACTGTGTTAAGCGGTGAAACATCTTTAAGATTTCTTTGAACTTTATTTGCGATAGATTTGAAGGTGTTTTCTATAATAAACAGCAGATAAGAAAAAAGGAGTTTGATGAAGATGAGTGAATTGCTGCTTGAGACACGGGAGCTGACAAAAGCTTACGGGCGTCAAAGAGCTGTTGACCGTGTCAGCGTACATATTCAAAAGGGGGCCATTTACGGGCTGATCGGACGCAACGGCGCGGGAAAGACCACATTTTTAAAAATGATCAGCGGGCTGGCAAAGCCGGACTCCGGCGCTTTGGCGCTGTTCGGATATCAGGGACAGGAACTTTCAAAAATACGTCAGAGAGTCGGATGTCTGATCGGGGGCCCGGGGCTGTATCCTTATTTAAGTGCTGAGGATAATTTGAATTTAAAATGTATGTTTATGGGGATTCATAAAAAAGGTTATGTGGCTGAACTTTTAAGTATGATGGGGCTGTATGAGGCGCGCCGCAAAAAGGCCGGCAAATTTTCGCTCGGTATGAAGCAGCGCCTTGGTATTGCACTGGCGCTTGTGGGTCAGCCGGATCTGCTCGTTCTTGACGAGCCGATCAATGGCCTCGATCCTCAGGGCATTGCTGAAGTGAGGGAAACACTGATCAAGCTTAACGAGGATCACCGAATCACAATGATCATTTCAAGCCATATTTTGGAAGAACTGTCAAAAATATCAACGCATTACGGAATCATTGATCATGGCTGCCTGCTTCAGGAAATCAGCCGGGAAGAGTTGATGAAACAGTGCGGTGAACGCATCGAAATTGCCGCAGAAGCGCCGGAGCGTATGCTGCCGTTTCTGGATTCGATGGGATTTCATGATTATCAAATGATTGACGGCGAAAAACTGTATATTTATGAGCGTCTGGAGGATGCGCCGCTGGTCAATCAAATGCTTGTGCAGCACGGGATTTTTGTAAAATCCGTCAGTGTGACCAGGGGTGATCTGGAAAATTATTTTATCAGAATGACAGGGGGCGGCAAACAATGATGAATGTGATTAAAATGGATTTATACAGAATGGTGAAGCAAAAAATCAGCTATATATTGCTTGTGGCATTGACAGCATTTTTAGTTTTTTCGGTGGCAATGACAGCATTTTTAGTTTTTTCGGTGGCAATGACGAAAGAAGATATGGCAATGACGCAGACGCCGATGACGGCAGAGCAGGCGTCCGAGGAATCCATGGGAAATTTAGGACTGTATTTGAATGTGCCGGCAGCATCGGCGCAGGATGTGACGGTGGATCTGGAAGTGTTCAGCCATATGGCCAGCCGGGCGCCGGCCATATTTACAGCTATTTTCGCAGTAATTTTTCTGACTGCAGATCTGCAGACCGGATATATTAAAAATATTGCAGGACAGATTGAAAAAAGACAGTGGCTGATTTATTCAAAGGCAGTCGTACTTGCAGTTTATACGGCAGTGTCTTTTATTGTCACATTGATAACGATTACTCTTTCGTGCGTAGTATTTTTCGGAAAGGCCACCATCAGCAGTTTTCCGAAGCTGATGGCCTATATGGGCGGCGAATATATGCTTTACCTGGCATTTGGCTGTATAATCCTCTGCCTTGCAGTGATTATTAGAAATCATGCAGTGACAGTGGCGCTGGCCATATGCCTGTGTATGAACATTCAGCTTGTTTTATATGGAGTTATTAACAGTCTGCTTGGCAGAGCGGGCGTTGACGGCATGAATATTTCAGAATATACTGTCAGCGGCTGGATGTCCTGTTTGAGTTTGGGAGCATCTGCCGGGGATATGCTGCGAGGCATCGTTATAGCGCTGATTTTCGGAGCGGCTGCGCTGACGGTTGCAGTCATTGTATTTAAACAGAGGGATATTTAATTCATGAAAACAGGAATTATCGTTATTCTCATAATTATAATTTTTATATTGGCGTCAGTGCTAATGACTTATCGGCGGCAGATTGAAAAAATCTGCCGCCAGTTGTCGTTCCTTGAAAAACACGACAGCAACATGATGGTGACGACGGATATGCGCATGGGCGGTCTGGGAGCGCTGACAGATGTGCTGAATGCCCGCCTTGATGCACAGCGGAAGGCACAGCAGAAGGCAGATGCCCGGGAACGGCTGATCTCAGATACGTATACAAACCTTTCTCATGATATACGCACACCGCTGACTTCACTGGATGGTTACTTTCAGCTTTTAAAAGAAAGTATAAGTCTGGAAGAAAAAGAGAGGTATATTAATATTATTCAGGAACGCATCGGAAGTTTGAAAGAAATGCTGGAGGAAATGTTTACTTTTACAAAGCTTCGGGACGATTCATTTGTATTGACTCTTGAGCCGGTGGATTCGTGCCGTCTGTTGACAGAATTGATTTTATCTTATTATGATGAATGGCTTAACAGGGGCATACAGCCGGAGATTCATATACCGGAGACACCGGTGATGATTACCGCGCATCCGCTGGCATTGAAACGAACCATTCAAAATGTCATTAAAAACGGCATGGATCACGGTGAAAAAGAAATCCGTATTGAATTAAAGCAGGATAAAACAGAAGCAGTGCTGATTATCAGCAACCATGCGGCACATCCGGAAGACATCGACACCGATCGGGTCTTTGACCGATTTTACAAAGCAGATCAGGCGCGCAGCAAGACATCATCGGGGCTCGGTCTGTCCATCGCCAGAGAATTCGTACAGCACATGGATGGAAACATACGGGCAGAACTTCACGGCAGCACATTCTCAGTCATCATCACCATGCCATTATATCAAAAATAAACAAACTAATAGTCGCATATCCCAAAAAATTTGATATAATGATAATATGATAATACAAGGGGATACATCCATGAGTTCTCCATGCTTGCATGAGGAAAGCCGCACTTTCAAGCCCCGCAAAAACACGAGGACGAAGCCAGGTAGAGCGAAAGGAGGATGACACCATGAAGCAGCCAAAGAAGGCACCGATACTTAAAAGCTTCGGCTATGCTTTTGAAGGCATTTTTGCCGGTATTAAAAAAGAAAGAAATATGAAGATCCACTGTACCATGATGGTACTTGTAGTAGCTGCCGGGCTGTTTTTTCAAATTTCATCCGTCAAGTGGTGCCTGTGCTTTATTTTGTTCGGGCTGGTGATGGCATTGGAACTTGTCAATACGGCTGTTGAGGCAGTCGTTGATCTGGTGACTGAAGAAAAAAAGCCGTTGGCAAAGCTGGCAAAAGATACAGCGGCAGGCGCTGTACTTATTGCGGCGATGATGGCTGCGGCGGCAGGATGTGTGATATTTATTCCAGAGCTTTTGGAATGGATGCATTTATAAAGGAAGGAGCGTTTTTTATGGATAGTTTGGGAGATAGCTTGAAAAAAGTATTGCTGGCAGGGATTGGCGCTGTGGCGACCACTGCCGAGAAGTCAAAAGATGTGCTTGACGACCTTGTAAAAAAGGGCGAACTGACGGTGGAGCAGGGCAAAGTGCTCAATGAAGAATTAAAGCACAATATTAAAAAAACAATGAAAGAAAAGGTCAATGTTTCAGTAAAACCGTCAACGCCGGAGGAACTTGACGATCTGATCGATCAGATGACGCCGGAGCAGCTTGACCAGCTGAAAGAAAGACTGGCAGCGGCAGCTGAGAAAGCAAAGGCACAAGAGGAAGAGACAGCGCAGGAACCGGCCGGTGAGACGCCGGAGGACGATGCGTAAGAAAGAGCCTTCGGTCTATCGTTCACGTCTGCGGGAAATGACGGCAGTGCTTCATAAGTACAATATATCAAGAGGCGTGACGCCGGAAAAGCTGAGACTGATTTTAGAAGATCTTGGCCCTACATTTATAAAAATAGGCCAGATTATGTCTATGCACTCGGATATACTGCCGAAACGGTATTGTGATGAACTGATGCGGCTGAGGTCTGAAGTGTCGCCGATGCCATTTGAAGAAGTCGAGGAAGTTTTAAAAGAGGCCTACGGATGTCCGTGGCAGGAGATATTTGAAAAAATTTCTAAAGAACCGCTTGGTTCGGCATCAATCGCACAGGTACACCGGGCAGTGCTAAAAGATGGAACAGATGTTGTTGTTAAGGTCCAGCGCAAAGGCATTTACGAAACAATGGCAAGAGATATTGCTCTGCTCCATAAAGCAGTCAGGCTACTGCCGCCGGTCAGTCTCAAAGGCATGGTCGATCTTGATATGGTATTGGACGAGTTGTGGTCTGTGACCCGCGAGGAAATGGATTTTCTCACAGAAGCTGCCAATATGGAAGAGTTTGCCAAGCTGAATGGGGACATAGCCTATGTCGGTACGGCTAAGCTTTATCAGGAATATACGACAGCCCATGTGCTTGTCATGGAATATATTGATGGATTCGGCATTGACGAAAAAGATAAATTGGAATCGGAAGGCTACGATTTAGCCGAGGTCGGTGCCAAGCTGGCAGACAATTATGTCAAACAGGTTATTGAAGATGGCTTCTTTCATGCAGATCCTCATGCGGGCAACGTCCGCGTCCGCGGCGGCAAAATCATTTGGATTGATATGGGCATGATGGGCAGATTAACGCCAAAAGACAGAGAACTGCTTGAAAAAGCCGTCCGGGGTATCGCATCAAGCGATGCCGGTATGATACAGGAAGCTGTACTGGCATTGGGCGAATTTAAAGAAAGGCCGAGTCTGAGCCGGCTGTATGAAGATATCAGTACACTTCTGGCAAAATACGGAACGATAGACATGGGGGATATTCATGTGGCAGAAATCATGACTGATATGATGGACGTCATGAAAGAAAATAAGATTATTATGCCTCACGGGCTGACGATGCTGGCCCGAGGGCTG
This sequence comes from Candidatus Scybalocola faecipullorum, assembly GCA_018716485.1. Classification (GTDB taxonomy): domain Bacteria; phylum Bacillota; class Clostridia; order Lachnospirales; family Lachnospiraceae; genus Scybalocola_A; species Scybalocola_A faecipullorum. The sequence continues at coordinate 20,725 of DVJY01000020.1, read as the reverse complement.
ACACATATGGAAGGTGTGCTGGCAGATATTTCGCCGCAGATCAATATGACGCAGATTGCGGCAAGCCGTATGAGAAATAGTTTTCTCAAAGAGTTTGATTTGAAAAAAGAACTGAAAAATGGCGGAAAAAACCTATATCAGTCTCTGCACAAAGCAATCGATATTCCGGGGCTTTTAGCAGACGCCATACACGGACATTTGAAGGGGCAGACGAGAATCAACCTTGATCTGCATGCTTCCAGAGATTTGACAAGTCTGCTGCGCCGGCTGGTGAGAAATATCGTCATGGGTCTGTGGGTGATGGCGCTGCTGATCAGTTCAAGTATCATATGTACGACAGATATGCGGCCGAAAATACTCGGTATTCCGGCTCTTGGCGCTTTCGGCTACATGCTGGCATTTTGCATCGTGCTGTATATTTTTATACGGCATATATTTTCAAAAAAGTAGAGGCACAGTGCAATGAAAGAAAATAAATATGATGACAGCGTATTTTTTGAAAAATATGCTCAGATGAGCCGGTCGGTTCAGGGACTGGACGGCGCCGGGGAATGGTATGCATTAAAACAGCTGCTTCCCGATTTTAATGGCAGACGGGTGCTTGATCTTGGCTGCGGTTACGGCTGGCACTGTATGTACGCTGTGCAAAACGGTGCTGCATCAGTGCTTGGCATTGATATTTCCGAAAAAATGCTGGAAACAGCGCAGTGTAAAAATGCCGGACCGAAGATCACCTATTGCCGGGCAGCGATGGAAGATTTGAATTTTGAGAAAGAAAGCTTTGATATTGTGATAAGTTCATTGGCCTTTCATTATGTTAAAGACTTTAAAGCGCTGGTCAAAAATATTTGCCGGTGGCTGACGCCGGGCGGACAGTTTGTCTTTTCGGCGGAGCATCCGGTCTTTACCGCGCAGGGCTCTCAGGACTGGTATTATAACAATGACGGCAGTATCCTTCATTTTCCGGTGGATAACTATTATTATGAAGGAAAACGTCAAGCCGTATTTCTTGGAGAGAAAGTGACGAAATATCATCGAACGCTGACAACTTATATTGATACGCTGCTGCGGTGCGGATTTACATTAAAACGGCTTGTGGAGCCGGCGCCGCCTGAAAATATGCTGGATCTGCCCGGCATGAAAGATGAGATGCGCCGGCCGATGATGCTGCTTGTTGCCGCACAGAAAAACTAACAGCCTTTCCTGCGCTGCTGAAGCAGGTGAACGGCGGTAATGACAACGACGGCAGCGCCTATAGTTAAAAAGACGATGCCAAGCATGAGGGGCGCGCGCAGATCGTAGCCGGGGATATAAAATTCGCTTGGATTTTCAGGATTATAGCGGATGGTAATCTGCTGGCCGATTTCAAAAGGTCGGGTATTTGATGAAAGAGAGGCTGCGCTTTGAAAGGTTCTGTCGCCGGCCCGGTATGTGATGACAGGAGTATAGACAGTCTGTACGGGCTGTTCGGTCGTGTCCAGCCGTGTTTCATAGCCGGAGACAGAGGCTTTTGAAGAAACCGAGCAGACATTTTGCGTTGTACGGACAGCGGAAATATTCAGCAGACCGATGATGATAAAACCAACAGAAAATATGCCGATAAAAATAACAATCAGCGTATAACGAAACCATTTTTTATTAAGAAGTGAATGGCCGTCGGGCGTTTCATCAGACGCCCGGCGGTTTGTATTTTTAAAAAGGAAAAAATCCGGTTTCATAAAGGCCTCCTTTGAGAACTTGCGGGTATAACCCTGTGCAATCCCATTGTACCATTGAGGCATACTTTTTCGGTGTTATTTTTTTGTTAAATATTGACACCAGATAAAAATGTTAGAATTGTACAAAAATTAACAAATGATAATGCGGCAGCAATTTACCGACGGTATAATGAATTGAGAAAATAACAAGGGGGTGGCTGTGTGACAGCGTATGACTTCTATAAAAATATATTGCATATGACGGATGAAAAAATAATTCAGGCATTGCTGCGGCGGACTGAAATACGGCATGTGAAAGCTGGAACATTTATCGCGAATCAGGGCGAGATGCAGAATTATATGGAGTTTTTGATCCAAGGCATTTTGAGAGGATTTTATATTGACAGTGAAGGCCGTGAGATTACGGACTGCTTTTCGATGCGGTGCGGCGATCCGGCAGTGTCTACATTCGGTCCGGAAGCGCCGTCGCCCATCAGTATTGAAGCAAGTACAGATTGTGAACTGCTGTCAGTGCCGATTCAGGAAATTATGTTTTGGGTCAACAGCGATATAGACTGTTTAAAAATATATAATGAACTTTTAAAAAAGGCGATGCGTGTTCACTGGGAGATTAAGACAATAACGACACAGCATACGGCAATCGAGCGGTATCAATGGTTTTTAAAGGCTTATCCGGGGCTGATCGATTATGTCAGCAATAAGCATATTGCCTCTTTTTTGGGCATGACACCGGTGACACTGAGCCGCCTGAGACGGGCAATCAGGGAGGGCAGCAAGGCGGAAGCATAAATACATTTATAATGGAGGATGGGATTATGGCATTATTTGGAAGAAAAAAAGATGAAAACATGTCGGAAGCCGGACAGCAGAGAGCTCAGCTTCGGCAGGAAATTAAATACGATAAAGGAGAACCGATCACAGAAGTCATCTATTGTTATGAAAATCAGATGGACAATCATACCTTTGTGTGGAAATATCCGGGTCATCATTTTAATACGAAATCAAAGCTGATTGTCCGTGAATCACAGGAAGCGGTTTTCTTTTTAAACGGAGAAGCTCTGGATTCTTTCGGACCGGGAGAACATACCCTTGAGACGCAGAATATTCCGCTGATTTCGTCAAAGATTTTCGGTGCGCTGACCGGCGGTGCGGCGCCGTTTCATGCCGATGTCTATTTTATAAATCTGACGGAACAGATGGCCATCAAATGGGGTACGGACAGTAAAGTAGAATATATGGAACCGACCTATCATTTTCCGGTAAAGATCGGCGCCTGCGGAGAGATGAGTCTGAAAGTATCTGATGCCCGTAAACTGCTGATCAACCTTGTAGGTACGGAAGTGCTGCTTTCCAGAGACAAACTGGTGGGATATTTTAAAGCCATTTTGATGACACAGGTCAAATCTCATATCGCGAGTGTCATGGTAAATGACAAAATCAATATTTTTGAAATAGACAGCCATCTGCATCAGTTTTCAGAAGCACTCAAAGCGCTGCTGAAAGACGACTTTGATCATTACGGACTGTCACTGGAACAGTTTTTAGTAACCACGGTTTTGAAACCGGATGGCGATCCGAATTACGACCGGTTTAAAAATATTTTTTACAGAAATTATACTGATGTTGCCGAGGCTCAGCTGGATCAGCAGGTCAGCATGATCAAAGCACAGACAGAGGCCCAGAAAAAAGTGCTGGATGCACAGACAGAGGCTCAGAGAATTATTCTCCAGTCTCAGGCGATGGCGACAAAGCGCGCGCAGGAGGGTTATACATATCACGATGAGCGCAGTTTTGATGTGGCAGATAAGCTGGCAGCCAACGATATGTTTGGCAATTTGGGTGGCATGACTATGGAGTTGGGCGCCATGTCCGGCATGGGAGCAGTGATGGGCGCGACGGTTGCCGGCGTAGCTTCCAATGTGATACAAAATGTCAATGCAGCTCAAAATATTGTGGGCAATGCGGCGGCAGCCGCCAATCCGGGCGTTCAAGTACCGTCAGAAGGTGTGACGGCAAAAGATGCGGCGCCGGCGGCGGAAGATGAAAATGATACTCAGCCGGAAAGCGGCGTAAAAGCCGGGACACCTGTGCAGCCGGAGGCTCATAAAGAAGATTCGCAGCCGGCAAAAGCTGCAGAAGCCGGGGAAGAAGATGAATTTGCAGCATTTGAAAAGAAAATTAAAAAACTGAAAATCATGCATGACCATGGAGCGATTTCTGATGAACAGTTTGAGGCTAAGATGCAGGAATTGATGGAAAATTTATAGAAAAGGAGAGAGACTGATGAAAAATAAATCCGGCGCTGCGATTATGGAGATTGCGGCAGCAGTTGTAGGACTGATCGTATATAATGTATTTGTGTTGTTGATTTTTAGAGAAAAGGGAGATGCTTACTGGAGCGCGTACATATTTTCAATGCTCGCTATTGCCGTACAGGCAATCGTGCCGATTGTGACTTCTCAGAAAAGCAGCCGGATGAGCGATGCTTTGCTTGGCTTTTCTTTATTAAAATCAGGGATGATTTATCTGGCTGTTCAGATAATCTTTGGACTGATCGTCATGGCCGTGCGTACATTTCCGGTGACATGGGCCGTTGTAATCCAGATGATTTTGCTCGCTGTTTATGTGATTATGGTGATTTCGGCCATTGTCGCTGATCATCATGTGGAAGAAGTCAATAAAAAGACAGCGGAAAGAACATTTTTTGTCAAGGCGCTGCGTGCGGATCTGGCGGTGCAGAAAAGCAGAGTATCAGACGCTGAAGTGACTGCGGCACTGGATAAACTGGCAGAAAAATTAAAATATGCAGATCCGACAAGCAGTGATCTGCTTGCAAAGATTGAAGATCAAATCTCAGATACTATGGAGCAGCTGAAAGCTGAAATTGCCGGGGGCGGCGATAAGAAGCAGATTCTTCAGCTGATCCATCTGCTTGATCTGCGGATTGACGAGCGGAATATCAAATGCAGGCTGCTTAAATAAAGCGGGTGAACATGATGTTTACTATGAATACCGTGGACTTTACGGTTTTTGGAGTGTCACCTTATTTTTTCATGGCGGGCATCGGGGCTGTGGCGGCCTATCTTTTGTTTGCCGCAGCCGTCAGCTTTTATTCATCAAAAATCGTTCCATATTCGCTGATGCTGTTTGGAAGTATGATCGGGCTTCTGGCCGGCGCCAGGGTATTTGGCGTCATTGTGGAGTTTTTAAATACTATTCAGGCCGGAGAACGTCTGTCTGTCCGGATTTTTTTGTCAGGCGGCATTGTCTTTTACGGCGGACTGACCGGATTTGCGCTGACATTTTTCTTCCTTTGCAAAGCGGGCCATATCAGGGATCAAAGATTATGGGATATTATTGCGGTCTGCGTGCCCTGTTTTCATGGATTTGCCCGTATCGGATGTTTCTTGGCAGGCTGCTGTTACGGGAGAATCTACAAAGGCCCGGGAGCTGTTTATTATATCACAATGGAGTCGGCGGCCTATCGTTTTCCGGTGCAGCTGGCTGAGTCGGCGGCAGAATTTATGATTTTTGTTGTGCTTCTTTTCTTTTTGATAAAAAAATATTTTCATGGGCGGCTGTTTTGGATTTATCTGCTGCTTTATGCAGTGACCCGGTTTGCCATGGAATTTTTAAGAGGCGATGAATGGCGCGGTATATATGCAGGGCTGTCGTTCAGTCAGTGGTATAGCATATTTGTCTTTGCATTTGCAGCCATTTGTTTATATAATAAAGCAGGGAGACCTTTGCATAAAAAGGGTATAAAGACAAAGCCAGTAAGTGGCAGTATACAACGGGAGGAAATGATATGAAATTCGGAAGGACTCTTATATATGCGGTTGCATGCGGCGCCGTCGGCGCCATTGCGGGTGCGGTGATCGGCCTTGTGATCGGCCTGATTATGTGTGTGGCGCCGGCATGTATTGGATGTAAAAATGAAATGTGCCGTACAGGCAATGTGATCTCAGACTGTTTCGGAACAGCATCATATTTGCTTTGTAATGCAGATTTTAATCATGATGTGGATTATAAAAGGAATATGATCTACGGTGCCATAATCTGCGGCGCCATCGGCGCCATCTTCGGCATCAGTGTCGGTATAGACGTAACGAAGGAAGAAAAGCAGCAGGAGACCCATGAACGGTGGAAACAAAACCGGGAAATTCTCAGCAAAACAATGCCGGACACAGCTAAGAAAATTCATGAGACAGCAGATCAGTACAATCAAATGTTTAACGATGTGACCTATGTCTCCTTAAAGCAGAGTACCGGGGCCAAAGAACTGATGAAGCAGTATCAGGAAAAACTTTCAGAACTGGAAAATGCAGCCCGCAAATTTGAGGAAGAAACCGGGGAGGAAAAAGATTATGGCAACGTTTAATTGTAAAATGTGCGGCGGCAGGCTTTACGCTCAGGACAATGCGCCTACCGCTGTGTGCGAATATTGTGGAACAGTCAATACACTTCCTGTTGTCAATGAAGATCGGGTGGCAAAACTGTTTGACAGAGCTAATGAGCGCCGGCGCAGCAGTGAATTTGATGATGCGATGGGTATTTACGAAAATATTTTGGCTGAGGACAATACAATTGCTGAGGCTTATTGGGGTATAGTACTCTGCCGTTTCGGTATTGAATATGTTAAAGACCCTCAGACATTTGAAATGAAACCGACGTGCCACAGAACAATTTTGTCCTCTATTTTTTCTGATCCGGAATATAAGAAGGCGCTTCAGTACGCCGATGATGCTTCAAAGAAAATCTACGAAAAGGAAGCGGCGGACATCGACCGGATCCAGAAAAAAATTATAGAAATTTCTTCAAAAGAAAAGCCTTATGATGTGTTCATATGCTATAAAGAAAATGAGGAAGGCTATGGACGTACAGAGGACAGCAGTATTGCCCAGGATATATGTACATATTTGACCAATGACGGGCTGAAAGTGTTTTTTGCCCGGATCACGCTGAGAGCGATGGCCGGCGCCGCCTACGAGCCATATATTTTTGCGGCGCTCAATACGGCGCGGGTCATGATTGTCATTGGTACAAAGACAGAATATTTCGATGCCCCGTGGGTTAAAAATGAATGGTCAAGATTTTTGGCGATGATGAAAAATGACCGGGGAAAAGTGCTGATTCCATGCTATAAAAATATGTCGCCGCAGCAGCTTCCGGCTGCCTTTGTTCACGCGGAGGCGCTGAATATTTCTACGAGCACTTTTATGCTGGATTTGATCCGCAGTATACGAAAAGTGATTCCGAAGAAGGAAAAACAGACGGCACAGACAGTCATTCAGGGTGTGGCAGGTAATGCGGAATCTTTGAGAAAGCGCGGAAAAATCTTTTTGGGTGACCATGAATTTAAGCAGGCAGAAGAATATTTCGGGAAAAGTCTGGATATGGATCCTGAATCCTGCGAGACTTACTGGTGTATGCTCCTTGCTAAACGCCAATGCGCCGATGAAAGCGAACTGATTGCCGTGGGTCGGCGGTTTAACGATATGGCTGAATACAGAAATGCGCTGCGTTTTGCGTCGGATAAGCAAAAACAGGAAATTGAAAAGGTTGCTCAGGCTATTGAAGATAAAATTTCATCCACGGTCAGTACACTGAAAAAGTCTGCAAAAGAGCACATAACCCAGACCGGGTTATTTGATTTGGTACATAGCAGCCGCGGCGTATATGAGGAAACTGTATTTAAGATCAACGGGCTTTTGGAAGAACTGAAACAGACGGAAGATGACATTAAAGCATGTGTGGAGCGCTGTACAAAAAGTGTGCTTGCAGATCCTCTGGAGGCAATGATGAAAAATGATGAAGAGATGAGAAATCAGATTATGAGAAAAATTTTAGGTTCTGATGCAGTCTCAGACAATGATCAGGAGGAAATGAAACGTGAAGCAAAGCGCCTTCTGGAGGATACAATGGCGCAAAAAGCAATGATAGACAGCGGTATAAACAGCAATGCGGACTATGTGCGCATGAAAGAACTGCGTGCGAAGAAAGAAAATATTTTAAGTGAATTAAATACAAATAAAGAGGTCCTGAAACGTCAGATTACGATGATGGATGAGACACTTAAGAAATCAAGAGATATCAGAAGTTCTTATAAACCGGCGTGGGAAGCAGTGCAGCGCGGTGACTACAGTCTGGGGGAAAAATTAAACTAAAACCGGGATAAATTAAAACAGGCATAGGATTCAATCCGTAAAAAATTGAATCCTATGCCTGTTTTTTTGAGCGAAACGCTCGGCAAACAGCCTCCCTGCTTAGCTTACATGAGCGGATATTTGCCGGGTAACGGCGCGAGACCAGTAAGCAGCGTATGCTGCAAACTGGTCTCGTTTTACACAGCTGAAACGTGTTCAAGGCGGCGCATGTGACGAAATTCCAAAGTGATTATGATCATTGTTGTGATAAATGCAATACTGTCGGCTACCGGCGCAGCAAACATAATACCGTTGATGCCGAAAAGCAGCGGCAGAATCAGGATAAGCGGAATCAGGAAAATGACCTGACGGGTCATCGAGAGAAAGACACCCTTGATTGGTTTTCCGATGGCGGCAAAAAAGTTGGATGAGATGAGCTGACAACCGTTGACAATCACCATCATCAGGAAAATACGCATAAATTTTTCGGCAAAATCAAAGTACAGTTCATCTCCGTTTCCGAACAGACCGATAATCTGGCGCGGAAAAAATTGAAACAGTATAAATCCGATGGCTGAGATGACCAGGTTGCAGCCAATGGCCAGCTTGTAAATACCGCGGACGCGGGCATACTGGCGGGCTCCGTAATTAAAGCCGATAATCGGCTGAGAACCTTGAGAAATGCCGATGATAACAGACAGCAGCATAGCATTGGTTTTCATAACAATGCCGCAGCAGGCCAGCGGGATTTCGCTGCCGTAGATGGATCTGGCACCGTAATAGGTCAGCGAATTATTTAAAACAATCTGTACAAAAGTCAGGGCGACCTGATTTAAACTGTTGCTCATGCCCAGAGAAGCGATTTTGACACATTCTGCAGTACGCAGGCTAAAATGTCTGCGTTTTAGTTCAATATGTTTAAACTTTCTTAAATAGCTGACGGCCATCAGGAAAGAGAAAAACTGTCCGATAATAGTTGCAAGTGCTGCGCCGGCAACACCGGTGTGAAGGACAAAAATAAAAATCGGATCAAGAATGGTATTGAGAATGGCGCCTACGAGCATGCATACCATGGAATATTTAGGGCTTCCGTCAGCCCGGGCCAGATTGCTCATGCCATTGGTGATAATTAAAAACGGCATGCCGATGGCGGTGATCCGTGTATAACTCCGGGCGTAAGGCATGACATCAGCAGTAGCGCCGAAGGCTGTCAGCAGCGGATCAAGAAATATTTCTATAGCTATAAAATAGACAATGCCGAAGACGACCATCATGACAAAGGCATTGCCAACGGCGAGCGCCGCTTCATCTTCTTTCTTTGCGCCCAACGCCAGAGAAAACCGGGACGCGCTGCCGATACCGATCAGCAGGGCAATGGCAAGGCAGATTGTTGTCAGAGGATAAGCAACATTTGTCGCGGCATTACCCAGATAGCCGACGCCCTGACCGATGAAGATCTGATCTACAATGTTATACAGTGAACTGACAAGCATAGCAATAATGCTGGGAATAGCATAACTCTTTAAAAGCGCTGGCAGCGGCCTTGTGCCCAGCGGATTCTCCTGTATTGATTTTTCCATGGCGGATTTCCTCCCTTGTGTATATAAATGATATTGATCTGGTGCAAAAGTACATTTTGCAGCGGTTTTAATATTATATCATATTCTGAAAGCAGCTGTCGCCGAAATTATCTGTATTTTTTTTATTTACTGATGGGTTCTGCCTGAAATTAAGTAATAAGCTGAGAATTTTAAAGATGAGTATATAAAATGAATATTTATACATCATTATTAATGAATATTAGGTATTTTATGGAAAAATTTTCGCAGAGTATATTCCTCTGCGAAAGGAAGCGTAAATATGAGGACGGATGCATACACAGAAGGATGAAAAGTTTACGAATTTGGGAAATAAGGAGGATGGAGTTGTGTTCTTTGTAAAGAAAAAGATGAAACGGGCGCTAGCTTGTTTGGCTGTGATGCTGATGGTCGTTTCTGTCTGCGGAAATTTTGCTTTGGCCGATGATGTATCTGAAAGCAATACGCATACAGAAGTATCTGAAGCTGAGACCAGTCAGACCGATGGGACTGAAGAAACGATGGAAACTTCAGAGACTGAAACGGATATAAATATGGAGACCGAAGAATCTGAGACAGTGTCAGACTCAGAGAACAGAGAGACTGAGACATCGGCAGATATCGAGGAAACGGCAGAGTCAGAAACGACGGAGACCGAAACCGAAGCAGCAGAGACAGAAGATTTGGAAACAGAAATTGCAGATTGGACATGGGTTGATGATAACAAAATGTTGGTCTGGTCTGATGAAAATCAGAGATGGGAACTGGCACTTGGCGGTTTGGATGAAGACAATCCGCTGACAGCAGATCAGCTGCTTGAAATGCTGCCGAAAGCAATTACGGTCCAGATCAATGGCGAGATCGTGGAAATTCCGATCACATGGGATTTGAGCAATTTTAATGAAAGCGGTATTGATGGTGAACTGACAGTACCTGCCCGGCTTCCGGATGGCTATACGCTGGGCGCAGAAGCGGCAGTACTTGCAGCGGTGATTATTGTGGATGAGCCGATGACACTGGCAAGCCAAGAAAATCTGGCAGCTCATACGGTGGAAGGCGTATCGCCTCAGGGAACGACAATTAATGTATTTGATTACTGGGTAACGAATATGAATGATGCTGATGACAAGTCTGGTTACGCAGACAACGATGAACGTTATAATCTGGGAATTAATGCCGGAGAAGTACTTAAATTCGGCCGAGGTATGGGTACAGCCGATGCGAAAGCTGATTTGAATGAATCAACGGTGAATGCTTGGACGGGAAATACGGCAGTACGACAGGGCATTGTGGCATCGACACTGTTAAATGGATATCCGGCATTGAGTTCAGACTTAGGCGGAGGTTCTTTGGATTATTTGTTTGACCCGACTGTAGGTCATGCGGGCAAGGCGGCTTATACAGATGCTCAAGGTCTGCTTCAGGTAGATAGTGAAGGTTATTTTTACTACAACAGTCAGCTGAATTTCGTCGAGTTCAGCAGAAACACAAAGAACTTTACCTTATACGATGAATGGGCGGTTTATGCCGGAGGCGGGTCGCCGAATGGGCAGTTTTTCCCGTTCAATACAGGGGCGACATTATTGAAATTACAAATTTGTGGGAAACGCTGCAGTATGAAGTGGCTAAATGTATTGTTATCACGCCGGATGACATTGACGCGGTGAAAATTATTCCGGGCCAGGATATGGTGACTTTGGTCACATGTCATCCGTATGGCAATAATTATCAAAGATATGTTGTCTACTGTACCCGCGTTCAAGATGACGGGGCGACCGATGGCAAAGCGCTGACGCAGGCAGCGCAGGAAATTCCATTTGACGGGATTGATTATGAATCGTCGTCAGAACAAATTCAGATGGAAGTGATGATGAACCGTATTGGCCTGATCGCTTTCGGAGGCATTGCGCTTATATTAATCGCGGGTCTGATTATTGGCGCAGTACGGAGAAAAAAACGTAAAAAATCGTCTTGAGAAATTCTCTCAGTAGTGCCGGCGTCCAAAAGCTTGACAAGCAGCATACTGGAATGGTATGCTGACCATAGGTTAGTTAAGACTAACTAACGTGAATAAATCATAGCCGCGGGAACCGAACCGCTTCCTCGTTCCCGCGGCCTCCTTCACAAAGAACCGCTGCAGGCGGATGAAAATATGACGAAGAAAGGACGTTAGATATGAAAGCTTATTTAGAAATTGAAAAGGTGACCGGCAGAGAAATTATTGATTCCAGAGGCAATCCTACCGTGGAGGCTCAAGTCCATCTGGCGGATGGCACGATTGGACGCGGCGCGGCGCCAAGCGGCGCATCTACCGGAGAATTTGAGGCGCTGGAGTTAAGAGATAATGATCAGGGACGCTACGGCGGCAAAGGTGTTCAAAAGGCTGTGGATCATATCAATACAGTCATTAATGATGTGCTGGCCGGTATGGATGCTTCGGATATTCATGCTGTAGATCAGGCGATGATCCAGGCGGATGGCACAAAGGACAAGTCTAATCTCGGCGCCAACGCCATTTTGTCGGTGTCGATTGCCTGCGCCAGAGCGGCGGCCGATGCGCTGTGCCTGCCGCTGTACCGTTTCCTCGGCGGTGTTTCCGGCAATAAACTGCCTGTGCCGATGATGAATATTTTAAATGGCGGCGCTCATGCGGCCAACACTGTCGATGTTCAGGAATTTATGATCATGCCTGCGGGCGCGCCCACATTTGCCGAAGGTCTGCGCTGGTGTACCGAAGTATTCCATGCGCTTGCGAAACTGCTCAAATCCAAGGGACTTGCCACATCTGTGGGCGATGAAGGCGGATTCGCGCCGGATCTTGCCAGCGATGAAGAAGCAATCCAGTACATATTGGAAGCAGTCAAAGCGGCCGGATATGAGCCGGGCAAAGATTTTGTGCTTGCGATGGATGCCGCTTCCAGTGAGTGGAAGGGCAGTAAAAAAGGTGAATATATTTTGCCTAAATGCGGCAAAGTATTCACATCAGAGCAGCTTGTAGAGCATTGGCGTGCTTTATGTGAAAAATACCCGATCTACTCCATCGAGGATGGCCTTGATGAGGAAGACTGGGAAGGATGGCAGCTTTTGACGAAGACACTGGGACAAAAAGTACAGCTTGTAGGCGATGATCTTTTCGTAACCAATACAGAGCGGCTTGCAAAAGGAATCGCCCTCGGATGCGGCAATTCGATTTTGATCAAACTCAATCAGATCGGTTCTGTTTCCGAAACATTGGAAGCCATTAAGATGGCTCATAAGGCGGGGTATACGGCGATTGCTTCCCATCGTTCAGGCGAGACGGAAGATACGACGATCGCGGATCTTGCGGTGGCGCTCAATACGTGTCAGATCAAGACAGGCGCGCCGAGCAGAAGTGAGCGCGTGGCAAAATACAACCAGCTGCTGCGCATTGAGGAAGAACTGGGCGCAGGCGCATGCTATCCGGGCTTTGATGGGTTTAACATTAAAAAATAACAGGAGGTATCGTTTATGTCATTAATCGGACAGAAAGTCAGTGATTTTAAAGTTCAGGCTTACGTTGACGGAAAATTTAAAGAGATTACTCAGGAAGATATTCAGGGGAGATGGAGTCTGTTTTTCTTCTATCCGGCGGATTTTACGTTCGTTTGCCCGACAGAGTTGGAGGATCTTGCAAATAAATATGAAGATTTTCAAAAAATCGGCTGTGATATTTATTCAGTATCCTGCGATACACATTTTGTGCATAAAGCATGGCATGACGCGTCGGAACGTATTAAAAAGATTCAGTATCCGATGCTTGCCGATCCGACAGGAAGACTGGCAAGGGATTTTGATGTGATGATTGAAGAAGAGGGTATTGCCGAGAGAGGCGATTTTATTGTTAATCCGGAAGGCGTCATTGTTGCTTACGAAGTGACGGCGGGCAATGTGGGCAGAAATGCTGAAGAAATTTTCAGGCGTGTTCAGGCATCTCAGTTTGTGGCAGAGCACGGCGATGAAGTATGCCCTGCAAAATGGCAGCCGGGCGCGGAAACACTCAAACCGAGTCTTGATCTGGTGGGATTGCTGTAATGGAAAAATTTTATGATGCCGTCATTGTGGGCGGCGGGCCTGCCGGACTGGCTGCAGCCATTTATCTTGGCCGGGCGCAGTACCGGGTGCTGGTCATCGAAAAAGAAAAAATCGGCGGTCAGATTACGATTACTTCGGAAGTTGTCAATTATCCGGGTGTCCCAAAAACAGACGGGAAGAAATTGACTGAAGCCATGCGAAAGCAGGCTCAGTATTTCGGTGCGGAGTTTCTTTTGGCTGAAGTTAAAGAACTAAAGCTAAAGGGCGACAAAAAATATGCGGTCACAGATAAAGGCGAAACAGAGGGTCTTGCCATCCTTTTGGCAACGGGCGCAAGTCCGCGAAAAGCCGGATTTAAGGGAGAGATGGAATTTCGGGGCCGGGGCGTGGCCTATTGTGCGACGTGCGACGGCGAATTTTTCACAGGAAAAGACGTTTTTGTGGTCGGCGGAGGATTTGCGGCGGCGGAGGAAGCGATTTTCCTGACGCGGTATGCAAAGAAAGTGAAAATACTTGTCCGTGAACCGGCATTTACATGCGCAGGCTCCATCGTGGACAGTGTGATGCGGCACGAAAAAATTGAAACTGAATTTAATACAACTGTATCTGAGGCCGGCGGTGAAGGGATGGTTCAGTTTATTGTAACTAAAAACAGCGTCACCGGAGAAGAAAAGAGATACGATGCCGGCAGTGGTTTTTTCGGTTTGTTTGTATTTGCTGGATATGAACCTGCGACGGCGCTTTTTAAAGATCAGCTGGAATTAAATGAAATGGGTTATCTTGTGACTGATCGGCGGCAGCAGACATCGATGCCGGGGGTTTACGGCGCCGGCGATGTGTGCGTGAAAGAATTGCGGCAGGTTGTGACCGCAGTTTCTGATGGTGCGCTGGCTGCAACGTGTATGGAAAAGTATTTGTTTTCGATGTACGAGAAGCTGGGACTTGAGAAAGCGGAGCGGCCGCTGCCCGATCAAAGCCTGCTGGATGATGACAGTGAACAAAAAAACAAGACAAATGACGACGATAAAAGTTTTATCAGCAGTGAGATGAAATCAGCATTGGCGCCGGTATTTGCCCGGTTTGAAAAAGATATTGCCGTGAAAGTTTATTTAGATGATACGGCGTTGTCTAGGGAAGTGGATGGCTTTGTGGAAGAAATGAAGCCGCTTTGTTCCAAAGTTCATTTTCAGATAGCCGAGGGCAATGATAATACTATATATCCGATGATGTCAATCTGCGATGCTTCAGGCAATGAATTGGGCATGGCTTTTCATGGCGTACCCGGAGGGCACGAATTTAATTCGTTTATCATTGCTTTGTACAATGCTTCCGGGCCGGGGCAGCCTGCAGATCCAAGCGTGCTTGAAAAAATTCATACACTGGATCGGGAGATTCATATGAAAATTGCTGTTTCCCTTTCCTGTACGATGTGTCCGGAAGTGGTGATGGCGTCACAGCGGATTGCGGCGGAAAATCCGAAAATCAGTGCGGAGATGTTTGATCTTGCCCATTATCCGGAACTGAAAGAACGGTATCAGATTATGAGTGTGCCATGCCTGATTGTGAATGATGAGCACGTTTATTTTGGGAAAAAGAGCATGACAGATATTGTGGCGCTGATCGAAAAAATTTAAAATATAGAATGGGCGCCGGTGTCGGAGAAAGAATAATTTGTAAAAATAAATGCTTGACGTCTACTGTCACAAGTGTTATACTTCATATAGAACAGATAGACAATATATATTCTGGTATATGATGCCTGATTGCGGCATAGTAATGAGGGTGATTGTGATGTCAGCAAAAAGAGATTATTATGAAGTATTAGGAGTTCAGAAAAATGCCGATGAAGCGGCAATAAAAAAGGCGTATAGAAAACTTGCCAAAAAGTATCATCCGGATACGAATGCGGGAGATGCTTCGGCAGAACAGAAGTTTAAAGAGATTACAGAAGCATACAGTGTGCTGAGCGATCCCGAGAAGAGGAAACTTTATGATCAGTTCGGCCACGCCGCATTTGACGGCAGCGCTCAGGGCGGTTACGGCGGCGGTTTTGACGGCTTCCAAGGATTTAAGGGCAGCAGCGGCTTTAGTTCCGACGGTCAGGGCGGCTACCGCACATATCATTTTGAAGGCAATGGCAATATGGATGACATCTTCGGTGATATTTTCGGCGATATGTTCGGCGGCGGGCATTCCGGTTCGGGCAGAGGTTTCGGAAGTCATTTCGCAGGTTTCGATTCCGGAAGTCAGGGCTTTTACAGCGGCGGTTACGGCTCCGGCGGACAAAATTTCAGCCGGAAAGGCTCCGATGTTAATGCGGAAATTTCGGTCAGCTTTGATGATGCGGCTTTTGGCTGCGATAAAGTCATCAGTTTTCAGGATGCTTCCGGCAGGACTTCCACACTTCAGGTACATATTCCTGAAGGTATCGAAGATGGCAAGAGTATCCGCCTGAGAGGCAAGGGTATGCCGGGAAGCAATGGCGGTCAGGCCGGCGATCTGCTGATCAAAGTACATGTAGCTTCCAGACCGGGATTTGAACGCAAAGGCGCCGATGTATATACGACAGTTCAGATTCCATTCACAACAGCCGTCTTTGGCGGCGAGGCAATCGTGCCGACGCTCAATGGACGTGTCAGATGCAGGATTAAGGCGGGCACCCAGTCCGGTACGAAAATCCGTCTGAGAGGCAAAGGGACAGCTAAGATGAATCAGCCGTCGGTTCACGGAGATCTGTATGTGACAGTGGAGATTCAGGTACCAAAGACGCTGACACGGGAAGCGGCGCGTAAGTTAAGAGAATTTGAGGCAGCGATGGGAAGTTCCAGCGCTGCATGAAACAGATAAAAGGGCACAGAAATTTTGAGAGTTCTGTGCCCTTTTTTACTATGGCAGATATAATTTGGCATGAATTACTGAGAATTTACATAATGATGTATTATTTTTTGCCCATGATGGTACTGTTCAAGATTCATTGTGATTTTTCCTTTTGTGATGGAGATGACACCGTCATCTTTTAGCTTATTGATCGTGCGGTTGAGTGTTTTTACTGTAATGCCGCATTCTTCATACAGCTGCTGCCGTGTTTTGCGGACAATGATAATTTTTCTTTTCTCAATATCCATTGCGGCGGCTGCCTTTAAAATATAATCTAAAAGGATAAAATGAGGCGGATAAAACAGACGCGCGCCGCGGTTATAAGATGAGCGGTACAGTTTAAAAGCGACTTTTTGTGCGACGAGGCGCAGAAAATGAATATCTTTTTCAATCCATTGTTCAAAATCCATTCTGGAAAAATAAATGACAGTCATTTCTGTCAGTGTTTCTATTGTCACTGATGTTTTTTCCATACCGGCAAGGATGGTCACTTCTCCTACGAAATCAACAGGCTCATTTTTTTCAATCATATAAATATTTCCATTTTGAAATTCATTAATGACCCGATGTTCGCCTTTGGCGATAATACCGAAATAATTCAAAGAAAAGTCTTTTTGATGAACGATTGTTCCCGGCGGATAAACACGGATAGTATAACGATGCCGGAGTTCTTCGGGCATATATTTCAGATAATTATGAAGTTCGGGAACTTCCCGGGTAAGTTCTTCCAATGTCATGCCGTCACCTCCAGTACAGGGCATTGTATGTGATAATTGCTGCTTATAACAAATATTATAATTCATTATAAATGAAAAATCTCCTTTCAAAAAGACTCATTTGTCCTTTTTTTTCACTTTGTAAAAATATTAGAATTAGAAACTGATGAAAAAGTATTTTACGAAAGAGGAGGAAAAGGTGCGATGAAGCAGTATGTTTATCCATCACTGAAAGCGCGTATTAAGACAGAGTATATGATTTATCTGCTGGCGCTTGTATTTATTTTGATTGCCGATAGTATCGGTCAGATTGAAATTCCCATGGGTCCGGGGAAGTTTATATTATTTCCAATTTTTTATGCCTTAATTCTCGGCATTATTTCAGGCCCTCAGGTGACAAAAATTGTTAAATCCAAGCAAGTAAAGGCGGCGTCAAAATTGGTGATCGTGGCTATATGCCCTTTTATTGCAAAACTTGGAATTAATGCCGGTGAAAGTCTTGAAACTGTTGTTTCAGCAGGGCCGGCGCTGCTTCTTCAGGAATTTGGCAATCTGGGTACGATTTTCTTTGCCATGCCGCTGGCATTGCTTCTTGGTCTGAAAAGAGAAGCTATCGGAGCATCTCATTCTATTAACCGTGAAACAAATCTGGCGCTGATCAGTGATATGTATGGGCCGGATTCACCGGAAGCACAGGGAAGTCTTTCAATTTACATTGTCGGCGGTATGGTTGGAACGATTTATTTTGGTTTCCTTGTATCCGTTATTGCGATGACAAACTTGTTCCATCCGTATGCGCTGGGTATGGCTTCCGGTGTTGGTGCGGGTATTATGATGGCCAGTGCTACAGCATCGCTGTCAGAACTTTATCCGGCCATGGCGGATCAGATTTCGGCGCTGGCCAGTGCCAGTGAGACAATCTCAGGTATTGACGGTATTTATATGGCAATTTTTCTCGGTATTCCATTATGTAACTGGCTGTACAAAAAATTGGAGCCAAAGTTTGGACGGTTTGCGGACAGAGCCGCAGCAAAGAGAAAACAGCGTAAAGGAGAATAAATATGAGGTATATAGAATGGTTATTTTTATTTGTACTGTCAGGTCTTGGTATCGCGCTGGCGAATTTTGTCGGGTTTAACGTCGGTTTTATGGATTCGCTGCCGGGAATTTTAATTCTTTTGGCAATTTCTGCTGCCGGAGTGATCGTCAGTAAAATTGTTCCGTTAAAGCTGCCGATTGTTGCATATGTATCGATTATCGGGCTGCTGACAGCATGTCCGATTTCACCGTGCAGGGAATTTGTAATTGAGGCTGCAAACAAAATTAATTTTACAGCGCCGCTGACGATGGTGGGCGCTTATGCGGGTATCTCTATCAGCGGTCAGATTAAGTCATTTTTAAAGCAGGGCTGGAAAATGATTGTTATCGGCGTATTTGTCATGACAGGAACATTTATCTGCTCTGCGTTGATCGCTCAAATTGTGCTGTCAATTACCGGTGCTATTTAGGAGGAAATTTATGTGTGAACTGAAAATTGCAGATGCCTCGGTGCTTTGCCCGGATATGACAGTGGCGCAGCATCAGACGATTGAAATATCAGAAGGGAAGATTTCGGCGATTCATGATTACAGTCCTCAGGACAGTGCAGCAGACAGAGGCTGCATTTTAGACGGACGCGGAAAGCTGGTCATGCCAGGGCTTGCCGACTGTCATATGCATACAGGGCAGCAGCTTTTAAAAGGCAGAGTTTTAGATGAACTGCCGATGATCTGGACAAGGATTATGCTTCCATTTGAGAGTACACTTGATGAAAAGACCATGGCGCTTTCTGCAAAATTGGCTGCGCTTGAAATGATCAAATCGGGAACGACGGCGTTTATTGATGCCGGAAGTTATTTTATGGAAGCGGCTGCGCAGGTCTATGTACAGTCGGGGCTCAGGGGCATTTTATCTGCATCGACCATGGATGAGCCGGGACTGCCGGCTTCCATCGCCCAGTCGGCTCAAGAGGCTGTGGCTCAGACAGACCGTCTGTATGACCGCTTTCACGGAAAAGGACGCCTGAAAGTAGCGTATGCGCTGCGGTCGCTGCTGTCGTGTTCAGAATCGCTGATTCTTCAGGTTTCTGAAAAGTCAAAATCACGAGGCGCGCTTTTACAGGCGCATATGAATGAATATCCCAATGAAATCAATTTTTATCTGCAGAATAAACATATGAGACCGTTGGAGTATCTGCAGGAATTAGGAGTGCTTGACGGCCGGTTTATCAGTGCTCACAGTCTGCTCCTTTCTGAGAAGGAAAAAGATATTCTTGCTGCAAGGGATGTGAAAGTTTGTCACTGCCCATTCAGCAACTGCGGGAAGGCTGTCCCTGATACACCGGCACTGCTGTCCCGGGGAATATGTACCGGACTTGGCACAGACGGGGCGGCGCACGGCGGTCTGAGTTTGTGGAATGAAATGAAAATTTTCCGGTCTGTGATGAATGTGGAAAAAGGGGCGCCTGCAGCAGAGGCAGCAGTTATGCCGGCACAGACGGTTTTGCGTATGGCCACAGAAAACGGATACAGACTGATGCATGAAAACGGCGGCCGTCTGGAAGTCGGAGGAACGGCGGATATGATAACAATCAATCTCAGACAGCCCCATCTGTACCCGACAGGAAATCTTGTCAATACACTTCTGGAATGTGTCTGCGCTTCGGATGTCTGTGATTCGATTGTCGGAGGACAGATTTTAATGCAGGACCGCCATGTGCTGACATTAGACGAAGAGGCGGTCATGGATGAGGCGGCGCAGTGGCTGGAAAGGCGGGAAAAATAGTGGATATCGTCCTTATTTTAATTGTCAATCTTCTTGTTGGCGGCTGTGTCGGACTGACGGGTATCGCCGGCTTTTTGCTGCCCATGTTTTATACCGGATTTCTCGGTATGCCTTCAGTACAGGCGCTGGCATTAAGCTTTGCAGCTTTTCTGATTTCCGGTGTTTTTGGCTCGGTCAATTATTATCGGAGTAAAAATCTTGATATTCGGACAGCGATGATTATGTCTGCAGGGAGCATTGCAGGGGCAGTGGCAGGAGTCAGAATCAATCTGCTTATTCCGGAAGATACGATGAAAGTGATTTTGTACGCGGTCGTTCTGATTTCCGGCGTTTCTATTTTGCTGCGGAGGGAAAAGGCGGACAGCCGCAAAAAAGTGCAGAAGAGAAATCCGGCCGTGTTTGTCCTGCTTGGTTTTGTGACTGGTGCTGTATGTGCGGCATCCGGAGCCGGTGGGCCGATACTGGTGATGCCGCTTTTGACGCTGCTTGGATTTCCGGCACACACATCTGTGGGTATGTCGCTGTTTAATTCCATATTTATTGCGCTGCCTGCTATGGCAGGTTATTTTTACAATGCTGCTTTTGAGTGGGATATGCTTATATTGCTTCTGTTCATTTTAATCGCACATGCTGTCGGAGTTATCGCCGGCAGTAAAAATGCGGTCAGAATCAATCAGACGATTTTAAAGC
Source organism: Candidatus Scybalocola faecipullorum (assembly GCA_018716485.1). Classification (GTDB taxonomy): domain Bacteria; phylum Bacillota; class Clostridia; order Lachnospirales; family Lachnospiraceae; genus Scybalocola_A; species Scybalocola_A faecipullorum. The sequence continues at coordinate 125 of DVJY01000020.1, read as the reverse complement.
GGATTGTTGCCGTCGCATCAATTTGCATTGCCTGCATTAAATTATTTCCGGTATAAGTGCCGGACTTAGGAAAGAGGCAGTTCTGTAGATTTCAGGTGTTCTAAAGCCTGAATTTCTATAGGACT
>DVJY01000019.1 GCA_018716485.1 Candidatus Scybalocola faecipullorum | reverse complement strand
CCCTTGCCGGTTCCGACCATAATGGCCGTAGGCGTTGCAAGGCCCAGCGCACAGGGGCAGGAAATAACTAAGACGGAAATACCAATGGACAAGGCAAATTCAAAACCATATCCCAACAGCAGCCATACAATGACTGCAATCAGAGCAATACTAATTACCACCGGCACAAATACGCCGCTCACCTTATCAGCCATTTTAGCAATCGGAGCTTTAGAACTGGTCGCTTCATCTACCAGCCGGACGATTTGGGCCAGTGTAGTATCATCGCCTACCTTTGTAGCCTGCATCTTGAAATAGCCAGACTTGCTTGTGGTTGCACCGATCACTTTGTCACAGATGTGCTTTTCTACGGGGATACTTTCGCCGGTCAAGGCCGACTCGTCAATCGAAGAAAACCCCTCTATGACGATCCCATCTACCGGCACGGACTCGCCAGCTTTAACAATCAGTGTTTCACCCAACTGTACTTCTTCCACGGGTATTTGAAATTCTTGTCCGTCGCGCTCTACGGTTGCTGTTTTGGGTGCTAAATTCATTAACTTTGTGATTGCATCCGAGGTCTTGCCTTTCGCGCGGGCCTCCAATGTTTTGCCCAAAGTAATGAGTGTCAGGATCATTCCTGCTGACTCAAAATACAAGTCCATCATAAAGCTGTGAACCGTAGCCATGTCCCCGTGACCGAAACCGATGCCGATTTTGTAGATGGCGTAAATGCCATAGATAATCGCAGCACTGGAGCCTATTGCAATCAGTGAGTCCATGTTAGGAGAACCGTGGAACAGGGTCTTGAAGCCCATCCGATAGTATTTGAAATTGATGAATACCACAGGAATGAGCAACAGGAATTGTGTAAATGCAAAGGTGATTGCATTTTCCATTCCCAGCAGGCCCGCAGGGAGCGGCCACCCCATCATGTGACCCATAGAAATGTAAAACAGCGGGATTGTAAACAGGGCAGAAAGCAGCAGCCGCTGTTTCATCTGCTTGTATTCTGCCTGTGCCGTATTGACCTCTGGTTTTGATGCCGTTGTAGTCGCACGGCTTTTGTTTTGGATAGAGGTTTTAGGAATAGCACCATAACCGGCCTTTTCAACCGCTTCGATAATTCCTGCCGTGTCCAAAACTGACTCGTCATAAGAAGCAACCATACTGTTTTTTAACAGGTTGACGGACACTTCCTTAATGCCGGGCAGCTTTGCCACACTCTTTTCCACTCTGGTCGAGCAGGCCGAGCAGGTCATGCCTGTAATGTCAAATTGCTCCTTTTGCAAAATCATCCCTTCTTTCGTATTGGATTTTTGTGCAAGTACCCCTCCCCCGTAGGGGACTAAAAGCTGTTATAGAAAGGGGCGTTTGGTATCTTTGGGGGAAAGATACCTTATCCGCCCCAGCCATAACGCTTGCACGAAAGGTCACTCCTTGACCGCTTTTCATTATAGACAGCAGTTTTTTTATTTGTCCGCTCCATAAAGGAGCTTTTTTTATCCAAAAAGAAAAAGAACTGTTCGCCAAATCCAAACAGCAGGTTTTCCAATCCAAAAGGAAGTATCCGCCTTAAATCCGTTGACGGAAGCCGGGTCTGCAAATATACTAAGAGCCGTGGACGATTAAATAATCTTTTAATTGTTCAGCCATGTCAAACCAACCAAATACTTTAGGAAAGGGGGTCTTTCTGATGAAAAAGACCATTAAATTGATTGACCTTGACTGTGGCCATTGTGCCGACAAAATCCAGAAAGCGGTTCAGAAGATCGACGGCGTAAACAGCGTGGAAGTAAACTTTCTGAGCCAGAAGATGGTTCTGGATGCCCCGGATGATCGGTTCGACGCAGTTCTGGCCGAGGCTAAGGCCCTTATCAAAAAGATTGAGCCGGATGTGACGGTCAAGGCATGAGAAAAGCTGAACACCGGCTGCCAGAAACGGCAGCCGGTGTTCGACTGAAAGGAGATGTTTATTATGACACGAAAACAAAAGCGCCTGCTGTTTCGCATTATCGTTGCAGCGGTGCTGTTTGCAGCCGGTAGTCTGCTCCCATTGGGGCCGACTGTGGAAATGGGTGTATTTTTGGTCTGCTATGCGGTGATTGGCTGGGATATTGTCTGGAAAGCTGTCACCAACATTCTACATGGACAGGTATTTGACGAAAACTTTCTTATGACGATTGCAACGATTGGCGCACTGATCTTGGGGGAACACTCCGAGGGTGTAGCCGTTATGCTGTTCTATCAGGTGGGAGAATGGTTCCAGTCCTATGCAGTTTCCAAATCCAGAAAATCCATTGCCAGCTTGATGGACATTCGCCCAGACTATGCGAACGTAGAACGAAACGGAAAATTAGAACAGGTTGACCCGGACGAGGTAAATATCGGGGATACGATAGTCGTAAAACCCGGTGAGCGTGTTCCATTGGATGGCAAGATCATCAAGGGAACGTCCGCTTTGGATACTTCGGCCCTCACAGGTGAGTCTATGCCCCGTGATGTGGAACCCGGCATGGAAGTAATCAGCGGGTGTATCAACCAAACAGGCATTTTGACAATCCAGACCACCAAAAAATACGGAGAGTCCACGGTTGCAAAGATTTTAGACCTTGTAGAAAACGCCAGCGACAAAAAAGGAAAAACAGAAAATTTCATCAGCCGTTTTGCCCGTTATTATACCCCGATTGTGGTATTCGCGGCGATTGCCCTTGCCATCCTTCCGCCTCTTGTTACCGGGCAGCCATTCAGCGTTTGGATTTACCGTGCGCTGACCTTCCTTGTTATTTCCTGTCCCTGCGCTCTGGTTATCTCCATTCCGCTTAGTTTCTTTGGCGGTATTGGCGGAGCATCCAAAATCGGCGTTCTTGTCAAGGGAAGTAACTATTTGGAGTCGCTGGCCCATACGGAAGTTGTCGTGTTTGATAAGACCGGCACACTGACGAAAGGCTCTTTTGCGGTAAGCCAGATCAAGGCCATAGATATGAAAGAAGAACAGCTTTTGGAGCTGGCTGCCTATGCGGAAGATTATTCTAATCACCCGATTTCGCAGTCTATCCAAAAGGCATACGGAAAGAAAATCGACAACAGCCGGATCAGTGATGTGCAGGAAATTGCCGGTCACGGCGTCCGGGCCGTCATAGACGGAAAAACTGTTCTGGCCGGAAATGCAAAGCTGATGAACCGGGAGAATATTGCTTATACCCCGTCGGACGCTATCGGCACAGTGATTTATCTGGCCTGCAACGGAAAATATGCGGGATACATTGTCATTGAAGATGAAATCAAAGCAGACGCTCCAGCTGCAATCAAGGCATTAAAAGAGGTCGGTGTCAGAAAAACGGTCATGCTCACAGGAGATGCGGATGCTGTTGGTAAGAAAGTGGCACAAAAGCTGGGACTCGATCAGGCATATACTGAACTGCTCCCGGCAGATAAAGTTGACCGCGTAGAAGCAATGCTGAAACAAACCAGCGAAAAA
>DVJY01000018.1 GCA_018716485.1 Candidatus Scybalocola faecipullorum | reverse complement strand
TACAGCTGCCTGTATGCCTGAATCTCCGGCCGGCTTTTTAAATACTTCCTCGCCTTTGTCACCCACGCTGTAACATGGTTGGCTTTGGCACCGCCCATCTGTTCTCCAATTTCCCTGCTGGTATAGCCTTCTGCCATCAACCGCAGCGCTCTTATGCCCTTGGCCGTTACGCCTTTTGCCTCTTTCTCGGCAGCATCCAACAGAGTGCATAGTTCTTCAAACTCCATGTCCCCAAGATCCGGGGGCTCTGGTACATCCATGAGTTCCGGATCAATCGTCAACTCTGTGGCAGAGCGTCTGGACGCATAAATCAGCGCGCTGCAGATCTCATTCCAGATCACCCGGTAAGCATACGTTGAAAAACAGCCGCCTTTATCTGTTGCTGGTTATTGATAATATAGGAATAGGTCTGGCCTTCTTCGTGGATATAGACAGTAAAGTCATCCACAAACGCCTGACCCTCCATACCTTCAGATGACCATCAGCTCATCTGTTATCTCCGGATTAAAACTTAAGTCCATGATAAAAGCCTGTTGATTCGATTCTTCGTCAATCAAACTGCCAAAGCGGTCCAGCTTTAAGTAGTCCACCATTTCTGCAAATGAGATCGCAGACGGATCCTCTACAGGGAATAACTCCGCTGCTGCGTCCGGCTCCAGTTCATCTCTATGAAATTTCATAAAGTATGCCACAGTCTCATAGTATTTGCTTTTTTCGTCTTCCAACGTCTTTTTCAAAAACTCTTTAGCTTTTTGGGTTAAAACATCTGCTTCATCCAGTGCATTAGCCACAATAGCCATAGCTTCAGCGTCTGAGGTCAATTCTTCTTCGACATCGAAGTAAAAAGAGGTATTTGCCTCATCAGGGGATAAAAAAATTTCCTCACCTTTTTCATACTCAATATTTGGGTATTTTTTGCTCTCCAATTTCATTATAATTTCCTCCAAATTCTGATTTACCATTACTTTTTTTAATTTTACCATACTAGGGAGAGCGTAGGAATAGTGTATTTCCCGGGGAAGAAGCATTTTTTTCCATCCCTGTCTTCTTTGTTCTTCTAAAACTGTGAAAAATCAAAGAAATCTGCCATCTCTCTAATGACATTTTCAAAATTATAGGCTTGGGCTTCATCATCATTTAAAGAAATGCTAATTACAACAAACCCCTTCTGTCCGTGATATAAAATAAACCCTGAAGATGCATTCTCATATATCAGCATCTGATAATCATTTTGATTCGTATACACCTGTTCCTTATAGCTTTGAATTTCACCCATATTGCGCATTCTGCGGCTGAATACACCATCACAATACCGGCTGATCTGTGCTGTGATGGTTTCATTTTCAGTTGATGTCAACCGGACACGGAAATCGCCGTTAAAATTGCCTTCTGGAAATGATCTTGCATATGGAAGTTCAAAGTCTTCTTTGGATGCGGTAAAATCTTCCAATCCGGTTGCCTCAAGAAATTCATCGTATGTATAGGTATATACCGGCTGGCTAAGCAGTTTGAGATCATATTTTTCGGCAATCTCATCAATTTTATCGGCTGTCTGCTGATCTCGAACGCTATATTCCTCACTGTATTTTTGAAATTGTTCCGGAAGTCCGTTGGCATCAGCATTGGCTGCGGCTTGGATAGCCTCTTCTGAACCGAAATAGCTTTTCTGATATTCCAGCCACTCTTTTGACGCCTTAAATTCATTGCTGCCCGGCTCAGCATAGATGAGAAAGTTATCGACATACTCCATGGACAACGTTTCTGAACCGCCGTCGGCAAATTCATTTACCACAATCTCTGTCTGTACCGGCTGAATTTCGCCTGACGCCAAATAGTCTTCCATATTGCCCGGATCTTTACCGAAAATGCCTGTTGCGTATGCTGTCACTGAAAGTCCTGCCGCAAGCACGGCCGCCGCCCCAAGAATCAGCCATTTTTTACGGTTTTTTCTTCTTTTGCCTGTATGCTGTTTCTCACATTCAGCGGCCTTTTGAATAATTTCCTGCTGCCGCCGCTCAAACCGCTCTGAAAACTGATGCGCTTCTTCTGCTTTTTCCATTTCTTCTGCTTTCGCCGCATATCCTGTAAGATATAAAAATTTTTCATCTTTATTCATAAAACTCATCTCCTATCGCCGCTTTGACTTTTTCACGCGCCCTTCGCAACCGCGTATAAACATTATCAATGGTCAGATTCAGTTCGTTTGCAATTTCAGCCACAGGCAGGCCTTCAAAATACCGCATAATGATTACTTCTTTGTAATGCTTTGGCAGCAAATTCATAACTTTTGTAATCATTTCCCGATATTCCACAGTTTTTAAATAGGCCTCCACAGGTTTATACGGATCTTCCAGCCAGCCGTCAGCCTCTGTCAGTGTATGTGCCCGTTCCCGTTTATTTTTCCTGTAAATATCAATGGCAGCATTTTTTACAAAACGCGTCAGGAGCATTTCTATCTTTTGATATTCCATCGCCTGACACCGCCCAAGATAGGGAATAAATCTCTCAAAGGCATCTCCTACTGCATCCTCCGCCTGATATTCGTCGTGGAGAATTGAAAAGGCCAGCACATACAATTTCCCTCTGTACGTTAAAAATAAATGTTCCAGCATCTGAGCATCCGATTCAAATTCATTTTTTTCCGTCATTTTACCCTCACCTCAACTTTTCCTTTGTTTTACTAATTATAACGAATGAGCGCACTGATTTTGGTCGCTGACAACCAAAAAAAACAGGAGAAATTTTACATCTCTCCTGCTAAAGTCATTGATTTAAATCATTCATTTTTTTGATATATGCCGCTCAGCCACTGATCGTACCCGTCTATCCATCCGCCCTGAGCTCCAAAGCCATGAGGCATACCTTCCAGCACATGAGATTCCACCGATACACCGGCTGTCTTTAAAGCATCGATACATTCCTCAAATTCTCCTACAAACGGATCTCTTGTGCCGTAGGCAAAATACGTCGGCGGAAGATCGGACGCCGCAAACTTTTCAACGTCTGTTGAGGCCACACTGAGCCTTCCGTAAAAGGCATAAATCATGCCGCATGCGGCCGCATCTGCCGAAATCTGATCTAATGCATCAGGGACATAATCAGCATCTAGGACAGTTCCGTTGACTGTACCGTCAAAATTCAGCAGCATCTCACCGCTTAATATGCCGCCGGCCGAAAATCCCATAACTGCAATATCCGCTTCATCAATTCCATATTCATCAGCATGGCTTCGGACAAACCGGAGGGCGCGGGCAAGGTCAAGGGCACCTTCTTCCTGAGTATACGGCCTTAATCTGTAATCTACCACAAAGCTCTGATAGCCTCGTTCGCTGAGCGCTTCTGCAACCGGCGTGCCTTCGTACTGGTCGCTCCGATATTGAAAAGCTCCGCCTGCACATATTAAAACAGCGCCTTTTATTTCTGTCCCTTTCGGCACCGGAAATGTCCTTACTGTCGGTCTGAAATCGGGATCATCTGAATAACTGCCGTTATTTTCCGTATACTCTGTTACCGAAGGCATATTGCCTTCTTCCCACAAATAAAATGTCTGACGTGCTCCTGCGTCCACTTGTCCATGAGCCACCGTCTGAATTGTTTCATTTTCCGCATCCGTATTCTCCTGATCCAAACCCAGACTCTGCGCCCATTGAGTAATCTCTTGTGCATGAGCCTCGATACTATCTTCCGAAACGGCAAAACCATTGTCCCTGATCAAAGCGCCCGGCTGGAGCCGTGATATATCATCTGTCAATTTTGAAAGCTGATCACCGCCGTTAATAATCAGGGGAATCACTGATTTTGCTCCAAAATCATATGTATTTAAAAAATTTCGGACAGTTCCCGGAAGTTGGCCGGAATCGGCTTCAAAAGCGATAATCACCGTCTCATATATTTCAAAATTTTCCAATGATGTATCGCTGATTTCCCACAGCGTACCGCCGACGGCGGCTTCAGTCTGTTCCGCCGCAAAGCGCACCGGCGCCTCCCCTGTATAGGCGATCAAAATGCGGCTATTTGATGAAATACTCTCAGCTTCTTCCGTTTCCTGACGTGAAGAGGTGATTTCTGTTTCATTGCTGTCTGCTGTGCATGCAGTAAATGACATGATGATCAATACAGCAAGTATACCGACTAAAATCTGTTTCATCTGCCTGAATCCTTTCGTTAATCATTATATATCACCGGCTTGATCAGTGTTTGGTCATGATTTAAAAATAAATCCATAGCTTCCGGAATTTTATCCATGCCGTGATAGCGATGGGTAATTAATTTTTCCGGCGCAACTCTTCCTGAAGCAATCAGCTGGGCCATCCGGGACATCCATAAACGGCCGCCGCGGCATCCTGAACCTTTAATTGTTTTATCGCCATAGCCAAATCCCCATACGGCAGGGTCAATTTCAATGGCTGTACCGCCAAAGTAGGCATTCAAATTGACAAGTGTGCCTCCTATCTGTAATCTGTCGTGCGGCTGACTGACTCCCACGCCTTGGCTTCTTTCAGTCTGTCTTCAAGCACTTGCTCTGCCGCTTGAAGGGCATCGCTTCCAAGAATCAGCCGAAACGGCATATTTCCGCTCAAAATTGTCTCAACAATCACCTTGCCGCCTTTGACGGGATCGCCCGGCTGATGATGCTGATCATTCAAATGTTCTTTTCGGTATTTATCTGCAAGCACATCATAATCCGCAATCTGCCGGCTTGTTCCAAGCAAATGTTCTCCGTAAAAATTTGTCCGAAACGCTCCCGGTTCCACAATCATCGTGCGGATTCCAAGATGTTTTGTTTCCTTTGCCAAAGCTTCTGTCAGCAGTTCCAATGCGCCTTTGGCCGCCGAATAATAACCGTTGCCCAGTGCGCCCCGCACGGCGCCGACAGATGTCACATTGACAATAAGTCCGCTCTTTTGTGAACGCATGATCGGAAGCACCATTTTTATTAATTCTGCAGGTGCGAAAAAATTCGTTTCAAAAAGTTCTTCTATTTTTTCCCGCTCACTTTCTTCCACCGCTGCGCGGTAGCCGTGCCCTGCGTTATTAACAAGCACATCCAAACGTCCGAATGTCTCTATTGTATCGCTTACTGCCCGTCTCATGCTTTTTCTGTCATTTAAATCTAAATAAAGTATTTTGGCATGATCCGGATATTGTGCCGCCAAATCTTTAATTTTTTCAGTATCTCTCGCCGTAACAGCCACATTTTCTCCACGTTCTAAAGCTGCCTGTGCGATACCTCTTCCAAGACCGCCGGAGCAGCCTGTAATCAGCCATGTTTTCATTGCAAATTTCGCCTCACTATTAACTTTTCTACAATAATTTTAGAATACTTATCGAATTTTCAGAATATCCAGTTAGTTTCACAGTATATACCTGAAGGTTTTATTTTCCGTTGGATGCCTGCCCGTGCAAGCACGGCAGGTCTTCGCTCCGCTTTTGTCGGCGCTAAACGCGTGCCGCTGGCACGCAGCGCCCCTCCGGGCGTATCGCACAACTTAAAAAGACGTTTTGGCAGCTTTCATCTCATTGCCAAAACGTCTCCTGTATTTCATCCTAATTCTTTTATGGTCACTTGTCGTATAAAAACCGCTCCGGCAGCGTCACATTAAAATCCGCCGCCAGATCACGAAAGTTATCCGGTGTGATTGTCTGCAGCTTATCCGGCCGCACCGCCAAAACTTTCATCAATATTTCCGCCGATTTTTCAATCGTATGCATAAGGCCGAATGTCCCGTCAAAGTCTTCGCCTGAGGCAAACATGCCGTGGTGCGCCCATATGACTGCATCATACTGATACATCAGCTTGCTTGTGGCTTGGGCGATTGTCCGCCCGCCCGGCACCATCCAGCCGACCACGCCCACTCCGTCAGGAAATACAACCGGACATTCGGTCGCCATTTCCCAAAGCTCCCGAGTGAATACTTCATCTTTAAGCGGCAGTACAAAAGTCAGCGCAATTACATTGGTCGTATGGGCATGATAAATGACTCTGTGCCGGCCGTTTGAAACTTCTTTTTTTACTTCATGGTTCATCAGGTGGCTCGGCAATTCACTGGTCGGCCGCCCGCCGCCTGAAAGTCCCCAGCGTATGCGGTAGTTGACGCCCTCTCCATCAATCTCAATGATTGCTGTATTATCTTCGGGATTTAGAATGACATTGCGGAAATATTTGCCGCTGCCTGTAACCAAAAAAAATTCTTTGGCAAGTCCCGGCACGCTCACCCCGATCTCTGTCCACGGTCCCTTTTGATCCAGCATCGGCTGTATGCGCACAGCTTCTTCCGGCCGGAGGCGGTAAGACAGATTGCCGCCGTTTCTCTCATGCCAGCCCTGCTGCCATCCATCATCACACATACGGACAAACGCCTGAAAAAAAGCTTCATCACATAACTGTTTCATGATTTTCCTCTCTTCCGTATATTCTGCTTATCCTGCTTTATCATTTTCTTGCACTGAGCACATCTTTTTCATATTTCTTGACTTCGTCCGGCCACTGAGTTTCAGTCGGCACACCACAGCTTTGACAAAAATAATCCCACACATCGCCGAACGGATAGGTTTTCAATGCTTCCTGCGCCGCCATCAGTTCTGTAAAATGTCCTTCATCCTGCCATTCAGCCAGCTGTGCATTCGGTGTCAGCAGCGCATAAAGCAGCGCTTTTCTGAAACTTCTCATACCCACTGTCCACGCTGCAATCCGATTAATACCTGCATCGAAAAAGTCCAGTCCGATCATGGTGCGGTCTAGGGCTTGATTTCGCACAATCTCTTTGGCAATTTCCCGTGTCTCATCATCAAATAAAACGACATGATCAGAATCCCACCGTACCGGACGGGTCACATGGAGGGCAATTTTATCAAAGAACAAAAGCATCGATGAAATTTTATCTGACACAACTTCTGTCGGGTGGTAATGGCCGTTGTCCATCAGCGGTGCAATGCCCCGGCTTGCCGCATAATTGATCGTAAATTCGGAGGAACCGACCGTATAAGATTCCATGCCGATACCGAAAACTTTAGATTCCAGACTGACAACCACTTTTTCCCTGTCATACGGCACACTTAAAATCTGATCGAGAGCGTCCCTAAATCTTGCCCTCGGCGCCATACGATCCGCCGGAATATCTTTATAACCGTCTGGAATCCATATATTCATCAGACACGGCTGCCCGGTCTCATCGGCAAAATACCCGGCAATTTTCAGACAAGCCTGCCCGTGGCGTATCCAAAAATCACGCACGTTTTTATCCGGGCTTGACAGCGTCAGATTATCAGCCGCCATTTTGTGGGAAAAGAATGTGGGATTAAAGTCAAGACCCATGCCCCGCGCCTTGGCAAATCTGACCCACGGTTCAAAATGCTCCGGCGCCAGAGCATCTCTGTCGGCATACTCGCCTTCTCTAAAAATCGCATACGACGCATGAAGATTTAATTTTGTTTTTCCCGGCACAAGCTTTAACACTTCATCAATATCATCCATCAGCTCCTTTGGCGTCCTCGCCCGCCCCGGATAATTTCCGGTCGTCTGAATACCGCCGGTCAGCGGGCCGTCATGGTCAAAGCCGATCACATCATCTCCCTGCCAGCAATGCATCGATACCGGAATGTCTTTTAAAATCTCCAGTGCCCGGTCTGCATCTGTCCCAATCTTTTGATACATCTCTTTTGCCCACGCATAACGTTCTTTCACTGTCATTGTCTCACCCTTCTCCTTTACTTTATTCCATGTCTGCCTGATATTCGATGTGATAGTTTCCCGACCCCGCATCCGCTTCGGCACCGTCGTCGCTGTACGCAAATTTCAGCCCGTCTGATACGATTTTTTCCGTTGTATGAAGCCGTAACCTTGCCTTTGTATTGACCGGAATACAAATATCAAGGCAAACTTTTCCGTCTGAAATCTCCCAACGCACAGCCACTTTCCCGTAAACGGACTGATATTCATAAGAAACATTCTTAAAATAAGCGGTAATCACCGGCTCGATCAGCACGATTTTAAACCCAGCAGCTTCAGCACACGGACTTATGCCTGCAAGCCGCGTAAAAAGCCACTCGCCCACAGAACCATAGGCATAGTGATTAAAAGAATTCATATCTGCGCTCCACATCGTTCCGTCTTCTTTAATGCCATCCCAGTGTTCCCATACTGTCGTCGCGCCTTTTTTCACCTGATACAGCCACGATGGGAAGTCATCTTTAAGCAGCAGACGGCATGCTTCTTCTTCATGTCCGAAATCGCTTAAAGCAAAACAAATATACGGCGTGCCCATAAATCCTGTCACAAGATGTCCGCCATACTTGGCAATTAAAGATACAAGTTCATCTGAAACCGCCGCTTCACAGGCCTTCGGCGTCAGTCCGAAATAAAGCGCAAGCACATGCGCTGTCTGAGTCTGCACGGTCATCGTGCCGTCCTCATTAAAATATTTCTTGATAAAGGCTTCACGTATATCCTCATACTGCTGTCTGTATGTTCGGCTAATTTCTTTTTCACCGATGATATCCGCCATTTTAGAAAACAATTTGACCACATAAGCATTGTAAGCCATACATGTCAGTTCGGTCGGCGTCGCGCCGAAATAGCTGCCTTCGCTGGCGTCCAGCGCCACCCAGTCGCCCATCTGCAGCTTATCTCCAAAGACATGGTCCGTAGTATGCGCCGCCATATAATCAATCCACGCTTTCATTGATGCAAATTGGCGCCGGATAATATCTTCATCACCGTAATAAAGATACAGCTTCCACGGAATGATCACTGCGGCATCAGCCCAGCCGGAGGCAGAATCTTCATTTTGATACCACATGTCCCCTTTTGGCGCGCTGCCGGTGATCATATCCGGAATTACATGGGGAATACCTCCGTCATCATGCTGCTCCAGCGCCAGATCTTTCAGCCACTTTTTAAAAAAATTACAGACATTCATCAGTCCCGCGGCCGTCCCGGCAAAAATCTGCGCGTCTCCCGTCCAGCCCAGCCGTTCATCCCGCTGCGGACAGTCCGACGGTATGTCGACAAAATTACTTTTCATACCCCATAAAATATTGTGCGCCAGCTGATTGATGAGCGGCTCAGAGCATTCAAAATGTCCGGTTTCTTCCATATCCGAATATACGGCACAGGCCGTAAACATTTCTGCCGACGGCTCTCCCGGCCATGACTCCAAATGCACATACCTGAAGCCGTGAAACGTAAACAGCGGTTCATACACTTCTTCACCATCACCCCGGCAAATGTAACAGTCCGTCTGCTTGGCCTCCCTTAAATTTTCAAAATATGCATTGCCGTCTTTATCCAATGTCTCAAAATAATGGAGGACGCACCGATCTCCGCTTTTCGCCGACACTCTGAATCGTACCCATCCGGCCATATTTTGCCCGAAATCGATGCAAAGCTGGCCTTTTGGCGTATAAAATATTTTCTTTGCCGGAATTTCCTCATGAATTTTCACATATCCGCTCTCCTGCGGACACAGACTTTTCGGGTCATAGCCGACAGTACGGACAGGGTGCCAGCCTTTTGGCACTGCCAAGGCATCGTATGTCTCGCCGTTATAAATTTCAGATGTCAGCACATTGGCATAAGTTCCCTGCCAAGTTTCATCGGTCATTATATACTGTACGCTGCCGTCGTCAAATGTCAGCTTCATCATGGCAAGAAATGCTGTATGACTGCCGTAATGATGACTTTTTCCATAATAACCGACAGTCCCTTTGTACCATCCCGGCCCGAGCACCGCTTCTATTATATTATCGTCTTTTAACATCTGCGTCACATCATAAATCTGATACAGCAAATGTTTCTGATATACAGTCCAGCCCGGGGCCAGCCGGGCATCAGACACCTTCCTACCGTTAATATAAAGATGATATAAACCGAAGGCCGTGGCGCACATATAGGCGCTGCGCACCGGACGTTCCATCAGAATACCTTTTCTGACGATTGTTCCGCACATACGGCCGGCATCAGCTTCGTTTTCTGCGGTAATCATTGCCGCCTTAAAAAGCCGTTCATCCGCCGCCGTAATAAAATGTGCCGGCACGCTCCATGCGCTTTTGCTGCCGTCAGAAATTTCTGTCCTGACACGCACATAATATTTTGTCAGCGGCCGTGTCACGACATCTTTTACCGTCACATGAACGGACTGTTCCGACATAACCCATCCGGTATCTTTCACCAGCTGCTTAAAATCCCTGTCTTCACTGATCTGAATATGATATGCGGTCTGCATCATATATCGGATATCACTTTCAATCTGCCAGCTTACTTTCGGCATGCCGTCCGTTCCCGACGGGCATTTTGCCATATTCAGTTTTATATGATCAACTTTAACCATGTATCCCACCTCACTCAAATATTTTCACTGGAAATGACCGGCCAATGCAGGCTCTTGCCTCCTGAATATTTTCAAACACACTATCAGAGATCATCTGAACCGCCAGATTTCCGATCGCCGTCGCTTCTGACGGTCCCGCGATCACAGTCCGATGGCAGGCCTTCGCCGTAAGGCGGTTTAGATAGTCTGCATTAGCGCCGCCGCCGATGATATGGATGGTATCATATTTTTGCCCGGAAACATCTTCAATCTCGCCTGCCGCTGCCCCGTAGCTGTCTGCAAGACTGTGATAAACAACACTGGCCAGTTGGCCTACCCCTTCCGGTACCGGCTGCCCGGTCCGGGCGCACATCTGCCTGATGGCTGTCACCATACTGTCCGGCGCTAAAAATGAATTATCATTGACATCAACCCTTGACGGAAAATCTTCATACTGCTTTGCCATATCGCAAAGTTCTCCAAACGAATAGCGGTCTGCAAACTCATGGCGGACAGACTGTATCATCCACAAACCCATAATATTTTTCAAGAGTCTGAATTTCCCGTCGTATCCGCCTTCATTGGTCAGATTCTTCCTGCGGGCTGACTCTGTACATATCGGCGCATCGATTTCCGTACCCATCAGCGACCATGTTCCCGAACTGATATATAAGCCAGTGTTTTGTTTAAAAGGCACCGCGGCGACAGCGCTGGCCGTATCATGGGTCGGCGGCAGCACGACTTTGCAGTTAAATCCGACTTCGCGCCGGATATGCTCAGAAAGCGGCCCCAGCACTGTCCCCGGTCTGTAAATATTCTGAAATATTTTCGTCGGAAATCCCAGCAGTTTTATCAGTTCGGTGTCCCACACGCCTGTATGTGCATTGATCAGCTGAGTTGTCGTCCCATTTGTATACTCCGTGCCCATTTTCCCCGTCAGCAGGAAATGAAAATAATCCGGGAGCATTAATAATGTCTTTGCCGACTCAAGCAGCCCCGGCTGCTGCCGCTTCAGTGCAGTCAGCTGATAAATTGTATTAAACACTTGTTTTTGGATACCGGTGCGCTCATAGAGCGCTTCCTCTGAAATTTTTTTATAAACGTGTGCAGTCATGCCGTTGGTACGCTGATCTCTGTAGCCGACAGCAGGCCCAAGCCTTTGCCTCTTTCCGTCAAGCAGTACAAAATCTACAGCCCATGTATCAATACCCATGCTTTCCGGAACATATCCCGCCTGAAAGCATCTTTTCATCCCCTCAATAATCTCGCTGAATAAATATTTAGTATCCCAGCACAGATGACCTTCCCGCCGGGTCATGCCGTTATGAAATCTGTAAATTTCCCGGACGGTCATCTTGCCTCCATAGGCGCTTCCGATCATGTGCCGGCCTCCCGAGGCTCCGATATCTACAGCCAAATAATATTTCAATGCATTCCCTCCTCTAGCCGATGAATCCCCCTATTTCATCGTTTTTATTGATTTAACTGTATCATACCGCTTTTTATGTGTTTTTTTCAGGTCTCTATCTGCAAAAAACAGGGACTTTATTTGCAGTCTGTGATATGATGGAAATATGGACAGAATATATCAAAATAAAGGGGATGAACAGATGAACGCACAGCTTCTTGACGCTTTAAAACCGATCACTTCAGAAGAGGCAGAAATCCTTAACGGCACGCCTGAAGTCAACAAAACCCGCTATACCTCCGGCAGCCGTTTTATTGTTGACAGCCGCAAACTTCTTGCCAGAGGCAGGCTGATTGAAATACGCCCGCACACACGATTTGTCCATTTTCCGCGGCACAGCCATAATTATGTGGAAATGATCTATATGTGCCAGGGTACTTGTACGCACATCATCAATGACACCCACACCGTCGTAATGGAGGCCGGAGATCTGATGCTGCTTAATCAAAATGTGACCCATGAAATTCTTCCGGCCGGCGCCGAAGATATCGCTGTTAATTTTATCATTCTCCCGGAATTCTTTACTCATGCCGTCCGCATGCTTGAGAGCGGCAGCATTTTGTATAATTTTATCATATCCGCAATGTCATCGGAGCAAGGCGTTTCCAGTTTCCTCCACTTTCGTGTCAAAGACGCGCTGCCGGTGCAAAATATCATCGAAAATATGATCTGGACACTGCTTCATAAATCCGAAGTTCCCGAAACAATCCTTCAGATTTCCATGGGGCTGCTCTTTTTAAATCTTGTCAATTTTGCCGATGCCATCGACAGCCGAAATGAAGATCAGTACGAAAGCCACCTTGTATTTTCAGTTTTAAAATATATTGAAGAACATTATAAAGACGGAACACTGGAACAATTCTGCGCCCGCGTCCATTTGAAAGAATATACTGTGAGCCGGATTTTAAAAAAGCATACGGCTATGAATTTTAAAGAATTGCTTGCACAAAAAAAGCTTGGGCAGGCTGCGTGGCTGCTGACCCACACCAAAATGCCTGCCGAAGCCATCATGCATGCTGTCGGTTACGAAAACAGCAGCTTTTTCTACAGAAAATTTAAGTTACAATACGGCATGACGCCCAAAGATTACCGCGCCGTCCATCGATAATTACGGTTCCGCCTTAAACGGCACAACGTCTTTGACTGCCTCCGCAAGAGAAATCTCCCGGTCATTGTTGTCGATATCAATTAAATGATATTTATCATTGCCCATGTGCATCTCTTTCATATAAGTCAGCTGCCTGAGGCCATGACGGGATTCAATCCGATGAACTAAATCATGATGTTCATCTTCTTTAAGGGCGTAGACAAGATCCACCGACGCCTGATCGACCGCCAGAATATCTCTTGAAGCAAGAATGCCGATATTCGGTGTCACAACCGGCGCTGCAGCCACACCTTCGCAGTCGCAGGAGACAGACATGTTCCGAAGAACATTCACAAAGCTGATATGCTCCCCAAAATGATCAACGACCGCTTTTGCCGACTCTGTCATACGTTCCATAAATTCCTCATCAGAAATATCCCACGGATCCGATGACCCCGGTGTTGTATGGATCATTGCCTTGCCGATCCGTCCATCGGCACAGCCGATGCCGATATTTTTATCAGAGCCGCCAAATCCGCCTTTGGCATGGCCTTTAAAATGAGTGAGCACAAATAATGAATCATAATTCAGTAAATCTTTGCCCACAGACATCTGCAAAAACCATTTGCCGTCTTTGACCGGCAGCATTGCAGTGCCCTCCGCATCCATAATATCCACCGGACAAAAATCCCATCCGTTAATTCTGATCGTTTCAAGATGCTGCTCGGTTGTATAACGCCCGCCTTCATAATAAGCATTTGTCTCTACAATGGAGGCGCCCGGCAGTTCTTTTTCAATCAATGCCTTAACCCACGGCCGGGGAATGATATTCGGGCCGTGAGGTTCTCCTGTATGCAGCTTAATTCCTACTTTGCCGGTCATATTTGCGCCGATGCGGCGATAGATTTTCTGAAGACCTTCTGCCGAAAGATCTCTCGTAAAATACACAGCCGAAACATCTCCCGTGCGCTCATCATACGGAATATAATGATCACCGCCGGTACCCGGTACTGGTTTTGTGTTTGCCATAATATTACCTCCCCGCCTGTACAAAAAAGTTTACAAGAATATTATCGGCCCTGTCTGCGGAAATGTCAATGCTTTTTACTGCCTCTGAAACCTGTAGCCTACGCCCCAAACTGTCTTAATAAATTTCGGTTCGGAAGGATCATCTTCGATTTTATCTCTTAATTTATTAACTAAAACTTCCCACACCAATACGGTGTGTTGAACCTTGAAAATTCAATATTTCAGCCAATAAAAAAGGCATAAACCTGTTCCGTTTGGTATAATGGAATTGACTAGAAACCATTTTTACAAAGGAGA
>DVJY01000017.1 GCA_018716485.1 Candidatus Scybalocola faecipullorum | reverse complement strand
TCTCATCAAACAGTACAACCGAGTACGGTTTTCTGCGGACGGCTTCTGTAAGCTGGCCGCCTTCTTCATAACCGACATATCCCGGAGGCGCTCCGATCAGTCTGGACACGGAGAACTTTTCCATGTACTCGGACATATCGATACGCACCATATTGTTTTCGTCATCAAACAATGCTTCGGCCAGCGCCTTTGCCAGTTCTGTCTTGCCGACACCTGTCGGCCCGAGGAACATAAAGGAACCGATCGGTTTATTTTCATCTTTGATACCCGCTCTTGAACGAATAATGGCTTCTGTTACTTTCTCAACCGCTTCATCCTGTCCGATGACACGTTTGTGCAGCTGCTTATCCAGATTGAGTGTCTTATTCCGCTCGCTTTCAGTCAGCTTAGCAACAGGAATACCGGTCCATCTTGAAACGATTTTTGAAATCTCATCCTCTGTGACCTGTTCACGCACAAGTGAATCCTCGCTCAGATGAATCTTTTCTTCTTCCTGTTCCAGGCGCTGCTTTAACTGAGGCAGTCGTCCGTATTTTAACTCGGCTGCTTTATTCAGATCGTACTCCCGCTCCGCTTTTTCAATCTGCTTATTCAGATCTTCAATCTGCTCACGCAGCGCCTGTACACTCTCAACAGCCTTCTTATCTTCATCCCATTTGGCTTTCTGCACTTGGAAACTGTCTCTTAACTGAGCAATTTCATTCTGGATAACGGCAAGACGTTCCTTGCTTAAATGATCGTCTTCTTTCTTCAGTGCCGCTTCCTCAATCTCCAGCTGCATAATCTTTCTGGAAATCTCATCAAGTTCTGTCGGCATAGAATCCAATTCTGTTTTGATCATCGCGCACGCCTCATCAACCAAGTCGATGGCTTTATCCGGCAGGAATCGGTCGCTGATATAACGGTTGGACAGGGTGGCTGCCGCAATAAGCGCATTATCTGTGATCTTAACGCCGTGGAAGACTTCGTACCGCTCTTTAAGTCCTCTTAAAATAGCAATCGTATCTTCCACCGTCGGTTCATCAACCATCACCGGCTGGAAACGGCGTTCAAGAGCTTTATCTTTTTCAATATACTGGCGGTACTCATCCAGTGTGGTCGCGCCGATACAGTGCAGCTCGCCTCTGGCAAGCATCGGCTTTAACATGTTGCCGGCATCCATAGCGCCGTCGGTCTTGCCTGCGCCGACGATCAAATGCAGCTCATCGACAAACAGAATAATCTGCCCTTCGCTCTTTTTCACTTCCTCAAGCACTGCTTTCAGACGTTCCTCAAATTCGCCTCTGTACTTGGCGCCTGCGACAAGGGCGCCCATATCCAGTGAAAAAATCTGCTTATCTCTCAGGCCTTCCGGCACATCGCCGCGGACAATACGCTGTGCCAGCCCTTCGATGACCGCCGTCTTACCGACGCCCGGTTCACCGATGAGCACCGGATTGTTCTTTGTCTTTCTTGACAAAATACGGATAATGTTTCTGATTTCATTGTCACGGCCGATCACCGGATCCAATTTCTGGCTCCTTGCCTTTTCTACAAGGTTTTCACCGTATTTGGCAAGACTGTCGTAAGTTGCTTCCGGATTGTCGCTGGTCACTCTCTGATTGCCTCTGACTGTTGACAGTGCCTGAAGGAATCTTTCCCTTGTGACCTCAAAGTTCTTAAATAATTGTTTCAGTTCTCTGTTGGGCTTTGCTAAAAGTCCGAGGAATAAATGCTCTACGGAAACATATTCGTCATCCATCTGCTTTGCTTCTTCCTCAGCCTGAATCAGCGCCTGATTCAAAGCTGTGCTCAGGTATACCTGAACCTGTCCCGAAACCTTCACTCTTTTGGCTACAAGTTTTTCTGCCTGATTGATAAAGCCTTGGTCATTGATACCCATCTTGCCGATCAGTTTGGCAATCAGACTCTCATCCATCGTCAGCAGACTATATAATAAATGTTCCTGATCAATTTCCTGATTGCCGTACTCAATGGCAATCCTTTGACAGTTTTGAATCGCTTCCAGCGATTTCTGCGTATATTTATTCGGATCCATAACACTACCTCCTCATCTCTTACAAACCTGAACACGGGGATTGTGTGCCCGTTTCAATATTATATCTGTTCTATATGAAATATAACAAATGTAAGACGTATTGTCAATAGTTTTTTCAAATATTTTTTTTGGAAATAAACTATCCGAAAATATATAGCTATTTATACAGGACAATGTTATCATCATTACAGGAGACAAAAAGTTTACGGATATCTTTTTACAAAATGTTACTATATGTTTAACGGACATTGCGGTGAAAGGATGATATTTTATGAAGCAAAACAATGCACA
Organism: Candidatus Scybalocola faecipullorum; assembly: GCA_018716485.1. Taxonomy (GTDB): domain Bacteria; phylum Bacillota; class Clostridia; order Lachnospirales; family Lachnospiraceae; genus Scybalocola_A; species Scybalocola_A faecipullorum. The sequence goes on along the minus strand of DVJY01000017.1, from coordinate 6,624 downwards.
GGCATCTTCTTCTGGACATGGCGTTCTTTTATGTTTCTCCCCGACACAGAGCCAAAAGCAGGCCATTTTAAAAAGCTTCGGCGTGAAAACTGACTCGGATTTCGATTTCAAAGATGCCTATGAAAAACAGAAGCAATTACTGGAAGAACAGCAAAAGCTTCTCAACGCCCTGTTGGAAAAACAGCGGCAGGAAGAGCAAAAGAAAGCTGAAGATGAAAAACAGCGCCAGAAAGAACAAAAAAAAGCCGAAGATGAAAAGCAGCGCCAAAAAGAGCAAAAGAAAAATCCGTCTGAACAGACCGGCACCGGCTCTGCGCCGTCGCCGGCAGCTGTCAAACAGATCATCAGACTGGAAAAACAAAAAAATACTGTTCAAAGGCAGATCAACAGATGGGAGAAGTCTAATCCCCGCATTTTAACTTATTTTATCACATTTCTTATGCTCGCCTTTTTATGTATGCTGCCTTTTGGCATTACCGGCTTAGACAACGATTTACAACAGATCTGCGGTGTCGGGGTCGTCACCTTTGCCGTCTGCGCGCTGCTCTCGCCGTTATGGGTAATTCTTCAGAAAAGGCAGCGCGACAACCAGCTTCAGCTGTTGTCTTCACGGTTGGAACGGATTGACGAACAGATACAATCTTATAAAAACCTGTAGCTGCCCGTCATACCGCAAAATAGCGCCGGCTTGTTGCCGGCGCCATTTTTATCTTTATACCGCTTCCGCTTTTTCAAACTGGCTGTTGTAAAGTCCGGCATAAAAGCCGCCTTTGGCAAGCAGCGATTCATGGGTACCCTGCTCGATGATATCGCCGTCTTTCATCACCAGAATAAGATCGGCATCCTTGATGGTTGATAACCGGTGGGCGATGACAAAACTTGTTCTGCCCTTCATCAGATTATCCATCGCTTTCTGGATTCTTTCTTCCGTTCTCGTATCAACGGACGATGTGGCCTCATCAAGAATCAATATCTTATTATCTGCCAAAATCGCCCGGGCGATGGTCAGCAGCTGCTTCTGGCCCTGAGAAATATTGCTCGTTTCCTCATTTAACACCATCTGATAGCCGCCCGGCTGAGCCATAATAAAATGGTGGGCATGGGCTGCTTTCGCCGCGGCGATAACTTCCTCATCAGTTGCATCCAAACGTCCGTAACGGATATTTTCCATGATCGTGCCGTGGAACAGCCATGTGTCCTGAAGCACCATACCAAACAATTCTCTTAATTCACTTCGGTTAAAGTCTTTGACATTATGTCCGTCGATAAGAATTTCACCTGAATTCACATCATAAAAACGCATCAGCAGCTTCACCATCGTCGTCTTTCCGGCGCCGGTCGGCCCGACAATCGCCACTTTCTGACCTTCCTTAACATCACATGAAAAGTCATGAATAATCATCTGATCCGGATCATAGCCGAAAGATACATGCTTCATTTCCACATTGCCGTTGATGCCGCTGATATCCACCGGATTTTCCACCGTCTGATCTTCTTCCTCTTCATTGAGGAATTCAAAGACACGTTCCGCGGCAGCCGCTGATGACTGGAGCATATTCGTCACCTGAGCGATCTGCTGTACCGGCTGTGTAAACTGACGGATATACTGGAAAAACGCCTGAATGTCACCGACTTGGACATTGCCGCTGATCACCATAAAACCGCCCAGCAGCGCAACAACCACATAACCCAGATTGCCGACAAACTGCATGATCGGCATCATCATGCCTGAGAAAAACTGAGAACGCCATGCTGATGTATACAGCTGATGATTTGTTTTTTCAAACTCAGCAATAACATCCTCTTCTTTATTAAACGCCTGAACAACATTATGACCGCCGTAAATTTCCTCGACCTGTCCGTTTACATCGCCCAGATAACGCTGCTGCGCCTGGAAATACTTCTGGGAACGCTTCATCACTTTACTGATAATCAGCGCAGATACCGGCAAAATCAGCAGCGCTGCCAGCGTCATCCAAATATTAATACTCAGCATCATCACGAAAACGCCAATCAGTGTCGTCACTGAAGTAATGAGCTGTGTAATACTCTGGTTCAGACCCATCTGCAGTGTATCTACATCGTTGGTAATTCTTGAAAGGATTTCGCCGTGGGTCCTGCTCTCAAAAAACTTCACTGGAAGCCGGTTAATTTTGGTTGAAATATCTTTTCTTAAATTATAAACCGCGTCATTGGATACATGAGTCATAATAAAACCTTGAATATAGCCGAACAAAGCGCTGCACCCGTAAAGCGCAAGCAGCGTCAGCAGTATTCTGACGATTTTATCAAAATCAATGCCTCCGGTCCCCTGTATTTTTGCCGTCAATCCTGTAAAAATTTCTGTAGTCGCATTACCAAGAATCTTCGGCCCGATAATTGTAAAAATCGTACTGCCGATGGCAAAAATAAACATAAACAAAATACGGAATTTATAGCGCATCATGTAAGCAATCAGCTGTTTCATTGCGCCTTTAAAATCTTTTGCTTTTTCACCGCCCATATGTCCATGGCCCATAGGGCCTCTTCTGCGTGTCTGATTACTCATTGGCCAATTCCTCCTCTGATAACTGAGATGTGGCAATCTGCCGGTAAACTTCGCATGATTTCAGCAGTTCTTTATGTGTACCCTGACCGATGACACGTCCTTCATCAATAACAAGTATTTTATCGGCATGGAGAATTGTACTGATACGCTGGGCTACGATCAGCGTCGTAGCATCTTTCGTTTCTTTTTTGAGTGCGCGTCTTAATACCACATCTGTTTTGTAATCCAGTGCTGAAAAACTGTCATCAAAAATATAGACTTCCGGATTCTTTGCAATCGCTCTCGCAATGGACAAACGCTGCTTCTGTCCGCCGGATACATTTGTACCGCCCTGAGCAATCGGTGAATCAAGACCATCTTCTTTTTCAGAAATAAAATCCCATGCCTGAGCGATCTGAGCTGCATGCCGAATGTGGTCATCCGGCGCATCATCACATCCGTACCTCAGGTTGGAATCAATCGTCCCTGAAAAAAGAATACTTTTCTGCGGCACATATCCGATCCTGTTTCTCAGATCTTTAAGATCCATCTCACGGATGTCCACGCCATCCAAAGTGATCTTTCCTTCTGTCACATCAAAAAATCTGGGGATCAAATTCACAAGCGTACTCTTGCCGCTGCCCGTACTTCCGATAAATGCCACCGTTTCACCTTTATGTGCCGTAAAGGTCACGTCGTGAAGTGAATCCTCATCAGCGCCAGGGTAAGCAAAGGACACATGATCAAAGACAACCTCGCCTTTCACATTATCATGAGGTCTTTTTATATTTTCCCCATTCTTAATCACTGTCTCTGTAGACATCACTTCATTAATACGTTTTGCAGAAACCATCGCTCTCGGTATCATAACAGACATCATTGTAATCATCAGGAATGCCATAATAATCTGCATTGCATATTGAATAAACGCCATCATATTGCCGACCTGCATCGTACCGCTGTCAACAGCATATGCTCCATTGTAAACAATGAGCAGTGTAATGCCGTTCATGATCAGCATCATTGTCGGCATCATAATCGTCATGCACCGGTTGACAAACAAGTTGGTTTTCGTCAGCGCCATATTGGCGTCTTCAAACCGTTCTTCTTCATGTTTTTCTGTACTGAAGGCACGGATTACAAAAAGTCCTGTCAAAATTTCTCTCGATACAAGGTTTAAACGGTCGATCAATGACTGCAGCTTTGTAAATTTAGGCATTGCCACAATCAGCAAAAACAATACAAGCACAAGAATCAGCGCAACCGCCAGACCTAAAATCCATGTCATCGACGCATCTGTCTGAAGGACTTTGATCACACCGCCAATACCGAGAATCGGCGCGTAAAGCACAATCCTGAAAATCATGGCAAACATCAGCTGAATCTGCTGGATATCATTGGTGCTTCGCGTGATCAGTGAGGCCGTTGAAAAATGATTCAGTTCTGTGCCTGAAAATGTCAGTACCTTCCGATAAATATTGTTTCTCAAGTTGCGCCCCAGCACTGCGGCTACCTGTGCCGAGAAAAATGTGACCGCAATGGCTGCAATGACCCCGATCAGTGCCAGTCCGAGCATTTTTAATCCTGAAATCAAAATATACTGCATCTGCATCGCATCCAAATTCCGCCCCTGAGCGCTGTATTCATTCTGCACATATAAAATAGCGCTTTGGGTAACAATAGAATCCGGCATCTGACTGAGCTGATCTGTCATCGAGCTGATCAGCTCCATGCGCTGTTCCTCCGGGATTTGAGCAATGACTGACATCAGATCCGCATCTTCCGGAAGCTGCAGCTGATCTCTTAACTGAGCCTGTGCTTCCAGACTTGTTTCCTCTGTACCGGTCAGCGCGCTGACCGCCATCATGGGCACACCGAAAATATCATTCAATGTGTCTCTTTCTTCGCTGCCTTTTGAACCGCCGGACAAATCTAAAGTATATATATCGCCGTCCGGCGTATAATAATCCTCTACTGTTTTTTGATCTTCGCTGTCCATAAACAGCATGAGCTGATCCATTGATTCTTCCCTGATCCTATCCGGCACACAGTCTTCAATGCCGCTTTGCTGTATGCCGACATTGACAATCCTTGACGTATAATCCGGCAGTGATAAATCACAAAATGCCTGAACAAATAAAAGAACGATAATCGCCAAAATAAAATACCATCGCTCTTTCATATAACGAAACATTTTCAGCATAGTCTCTCTCCTCTTGTCATTTTTCCATATTTTCTATCATCTGCATGAAAAATCGTCTCAGCAGACAAAGTTCTGTTTCTGAAAAATTTTGAAACAGCATCGCTTCTCCTTTTTCAAGGCTGCTCTTAATATCCGAACAGAGGGACCTGCCCTTGTCTGTCAGATAAATCAGACTCTTTCTCTGATCTTTCTCATCCATCTGTTTTTCTACAATGCCGACTCTCTCCAGCCGTTTGATAGAAACAGCCACTGTCGGCGGTTTAATGCCAAGCCGCTTTGATAATTCATTCTGGCTGATCCCTTCCTGTTTATTCAGCTGCCATATCAGCGGCACTTGTCTCGGATGTATATCTGTTTTTTGAAGAATCTGAAAGCCTTTGCAAAAATACAAATGCGTTATCTTCATAAAAAGCGCCTGCATCGACACTTCCTTTTCATCTTCCACTGATCTGTTTTCCTCCTTCCGGTAATTCCATATTATGTCATTTACTTAGTTGACTAACATATATCATAGGCATATTACATGATGATTTCAACCTTTATTGGATAGAATTCACAGTTTTTTCATATTTTTTCACAAATAATTAGTTTGTCGTCAAACTTTTCTTTTTTGAAATGCCGGATCTCCGTCTTGAAAATTATATGCTGTTATGTCACAATAGAAAACAAAAACACATCATATCCGCCAAAAGGCGGAGTATTTGGGAGGCTACTATGGAAACATTTTGTATCATCGCTTTTGACAGCACCCACCATGCTATTGCCTGTGAGAAATTGCTTCAGGATAACGGCTTTAAAGCCCGGATCATTCCTGTGCCCGTTCAAGTCACAGCCGGATGCGGACTTGCCGTCCGTTTTGAAGCAGCGGATGCCAAAAAAATAAAACCGCTGACCGAGCGGTTTTATCCGATTTATTTTTATAAAGTTACAAAACACGGCCTTCAAAAAACTGTAGAAGCGTATATATTTTGATCATGAATCCACATCAGCGCCCGAAGATTTCTTCATCATCTTCTGCTCCACCTTTGTCAGCGCGCTAACGAGTATCTCGCACTGTTCCAGACTGATTTCATGCTGCAGCAGCTTTCTTAGCATTTCATGGAAGCCCTGCTGATAAATGTATGCCCGTTCACCTTTTTCAGATAAAGAAATCAGAACGACTCTGCGGTCTTTTTCACTGCGCACACGGTGTACATACCCCTTTTTGACCAAGCTGTTGATGGCAATTGTCAGGGTGCCTACCGTCACGCCCATCTTTTTAGCGATTGAAGACATATTTCGAGATGTGCGCATACCGATCGCTGCAATAATATGCATATCATTGACAGAAATATTCTTAAACTCGCTTTCAGCCACATACGCCTGCTGGACGCTCAGTGTATGTCCGAAAATCCTGCCCAGTAAATCTTCCAGCTGACCATATACGTTCATCAACACATCTCCCTTCTTCCTGCTGCCCCGCGTTTAATCTGATACCGCAGACACGCTGCAGCATTGATACCTTCCGGCATCATTCATTATACATGATTCTTTTTGCCGCCGCAAGGCAGGGAATATGGAGATTTTTAAATTACCGTCACTTCATTTACAGCCTTTCCATGTTCAAAATAGTCCAAAATATTTTCTATCGTTGTCTGCGCAATATTTGTCAGCGCTTCATCGGTCAAAAATGCCTGATGAGATGTCACGATCACATTTGGCAGTGACAAAAGCTGCAGCAGCACATCATCTCGGATAATCGTCTGAGACTTATCCTCATAAAATAAATCCGTTTCTTCCTCATAAACATCAAGACACGCCCCGCCGACCGCCTTGTTTTTCAGCGCTTCCACAAGCGCTTCGCTATTTATGAGCGCGCCTCTGGACGTATTGATAATGATCACATTTTTCTTCA
>DVJY01000016.1 GCA_018716485.1 Candidatus Scybalocola faecipullorum | reverse complement strand
TAAGCACGGTATCAAATAATCCCCTTGCCTTTCGTATTTGCCGCCCAGTTCCTCAAATAATGATTTTGCCATTGTCTGTTACCTCCACATTCTTTTTTATTTTGAATGTCCGCAAAATCCGTCCTACATCTTTTGGCGCTGGTGGGGGAAAAATTGTGCGAATATAAAGATTTTATCACCGCGCCTGAATATCTCAAAACCATCGCCGATACCATCGGCTCTGTTGCCTGCCAAGCCGCACGGACAGCCAGCTTTCTTGATCTTTATCAGGCTTTTGAAGACGCAGGGCTTGCACCGATTGTCATGAAAGGCATTTTATGCAGAGTACTTTACGGAAAATACCAAGACCACAGGCCTTCTTCAGATGAGGATATCCTGATCCGCCAAGAAGATTTTCCATTACTCTGTCAGGTCATGGCCTCCAAAGGATTTACGGCCGAAAATGATACGGTCACACCCCAGATGCTTGAAACGCTTCAGGAAATTACTTTTTACGACAGACAGGGCGGCCTTCACATTGAAGTTCATACCAATCCAATGGGCCATAATACATATGTCCACCAAAAAATGAATACTTATTTTAAAGATGTTTTCAGTAAAAAATTTTGTGTCACTATTGACGGCACAAAAATTTGGACAATGCGCCCGACAGATCATCTGCTGTTTCTTATTCTTCACGCACTGAAACATTTGATGAGTAGCGGTTTCGGCATCCGGCAGGCTTTGGATATTTACCTTTTTATTCAAAAATACAGTGCCGACATTGACTGGGACTATATAAGCACGTCCTTAAAAGAAAACCAAGGGGAATCATTTTTTGCAGACCTAATCTGCATCGGGAACCGCTATCTCGGATTTCATATAGCGCTGTCATACAAATCCAAATCAGCCAACTTCACTGACTCCGCAAAAGCCTCAGCAGCATGCCATGGTAAAAATTCTCTTTTATATTCGTTCGGACTGCCGTATCCCGTATGCTGATAGAATCCCAAAGGTAATCATGAAGCATATCTTGAATCCCGTCCGCATCCTCTGCCGGGAAAGCTGCGCAGAAGCGGTGAATTCTTTCCGAATCCGCCATCGTAGTTTTCTCAAACCAATCCTTCACCAGTTCAATATAGACTTTATGACTGCTTCCCCATTAATCAAACGATCAACTTCATCCCGTGTGGTCTGATCTGCTTTCCTTAGCAGGCGGCGAATAAGATCATTTCCACTGGTGTTCGCCCAATAATTTTCCGGTTCTGCATACGGATCCGCTAAAAGGGCATCGCAATAATTAATCACATCCCAAGGACAATACACATCCACATTGCCAAATCGATATCCATCATACCACTCGTTTTTATTAAGAAGACAAACCATAAAAACTCAACAATTCACTCACATCTGCATCGGTAAAACAAAAAAACTCATCATAGCGGACATCCGAAATTGTGTGTACTTTCAAATTATTAAGACCCGTAAAAATACTCTCCTTGGAAATCCGCAAACAGCCTGTAAGGCCTGTAATCAAATTGACGCACATCTTGTTTTATGGTATTTTTAAATCAGTTTTTAAATTTGGAGGGATATTTTTGGATGAAAAGGTTTTGCTGATTCTTGCCGACGGCCTCCGTCCTGACGCCATGATGCAGTGCGGACACCCGTTTGTCAAAGAACTTTTATCGAAAAGCAGCTATACATTGGAAGGGACATCTGTATTTCCGCCGGTCACACTGCCGGCCCACGTTTCATTGTTTCACAGCGTTACTCCTGACCGGCACGGGACGACGACAAATACTTATATGCCTCAAGTACGTCCGATTCCGGGACTTTTTGAACAGTTGGCATTATACGGAAAAAAATGTGCTTTTTTCTACAGTTGGGAAGAATTGAGAGATATCGGACGCCCGGCATCTTTAGCCTGCAGCTACTTATATTCAGGCGAGAAAAATACATATAAAAAAGCAGATATGATGGTCACCCAGCAGGCGATCCGCGATATTCCGGCGGAACGTCCGGACTTTGCTTTCATTTACCTCGGCTTTACAGACGATATCGGCCACCGCATCGGCTGGATGACACCTCAATATATGGATGCCTGCCGTCTCGCCTTTGATCAGATTGAGCGCATGTTTAATACATTTTCAAAAAATTATACCATCATTTTTACTGCGGATCACGGCGGCCATCAACGGCTGCACGGCATGGACATCCCAGAGGACATGCTCATTCCGGTCACTTTTACCGGGCCGTCTTTTAAAGCAAATGCGAAAATACCGCCTGTCAATTTATGCGATATTGCACCGACCATCACTGATTTAATGGGCGTTTTAAAATGTACTCAATGGGAAGGAAAAAGTTTATTTTAAAATACGTCTCATATTAAAATCTTAAAATCGGCGGAAAAGCCAACAGCTTCTCCGCCGAATATTTTTCTGTATGATTTTACCATCTTCCGAATTCTGAAAGCTTCAGTCCCGGGTTTTTATCAAGCACTGTATTCACTGCCCAGCTGTGAACGAAAATGAGCAGCGGATTGCCTTTTAAGTCTTTAATGCGCTTCATATCTGAAGTTCCGATAATCTTTGCCGGATCAATCTCATCTTTATTTTCAATCCAGCGGATATACTCGTGCGGCATCGGCTCCATACGGATTTCTACACCGTATTCTGATTTCAGCCGGTGGACTAAAACATCAAATTGGAGAACGCCGACAACACCGACGATAATTTCTTCCATACCGGTATTGTATTCCTGAAAAATCTGAATCGCGCCTTCCTGCGCAATCTGAGAAATACCTTTCACAAACTGCTTCCGCTTCATCGTATCCACCTGACGGACTTTTGCAAAATGCTCCGGCGCAAATGTAGGAATACCCTCAAAAGCAAATTTTTGGCCCGGTACACATAAAGTATCTCCGATGGAGAAAATACCCGGATCAAATACGCCGATAATGTCTCCTGCATACGCTTCATTGACAATTTTTCGTTCCTGTGCCATCAGCTGCTGCGGCTGCAGAAGCTTTTGCTTTTTATTGCCCTGAACATGATAGACTTCCATGCCGCCCTCAAATTTTCCGGAACAAATGCGCATAAATGCAATACGGTCACGGTGCGCTTTGTTCATGTTGGCCTGAATTTTAAATACAAAAGCAGAAAAATCCGGACTGAACGAATCTATTTCTCCCGCATCGGACATTCTCGGCAGCGGCGGCGATGTCATTTCAAGAAAATAATTTAAAAACAATTCGATACCGAAATTTGTCAGCGCCGAGCCGAAAAATACCGGCGACTGTTTGCCGGCGGATACTTTTTTTATATCCAACTCATCGCTAGCGCCGTCTAAAAGTTCAATATCCTCTAAAAGCTGTTCATACAAAGTATCGCCGATTTCTGCCTGAAGCTGCGGTGAATTCAGCGTGAGATCATGATCATCCACCGCCTTCTGTCCATTGGCAAATGCCGTAAATGCATGGATATGCTGTGTTTTTCTGTCGTAAACACCTCTGAAATCTTTACCGTTTCCGATCGGCCAGTTGATCGGACATGTTTTGATGCCGAGAATGGACTCAATTTCATCCATCAGTTCAAAAGGATCTCTCGCCTCCCGATCCATTTTATTAATAAAGGTAAAAATCGGTATATTTCTTAAAAGACATACTTTAAAAAGTTTGATTGTCTGCGCCTCAACACCTTTTGAAGCATCGATAACCATGACAGCTGAATCTGCTGCCATCAGTGTACGGTACGTATCCTCTGAGAAGTCCTGATGTCCCGGCGTATCAAGAATATTAATGCAGTAACCGTCATAATTAAACTGCATGACGGATGATGTTACAGAAATACCTCTCTCTTTTTCAATTTCCATCCAGTCAGAAACTGCATGTTTCGCCGTCTTTTTGCCTTTGACTGAGCCGGCCAGATTGATTGCTCCGCCGTAAAGGAGAAACTTTTCTGTCAGCGTTGTCTTTCCGGCATCGGGATGGGAAATAATCGCAAAGGTTCTTCTTCTTTGAATCTCTTCAACTAATTTGGACACTCCACTGCCTCCTGTTCTATATATCCTGCAGGTCAAAAGACCGCCTTTTATGTTTTATGAATCAATATATTGTCAAACTAAATAATTATAGTCTGTTCAAATCCGCCTTGTCAAGTAGTTTTCCCTGTTTACTTTTTTTGGATAAAGTGTTAATATTGAATAACAATCTATCGATCGGAGGTAGCTTAATCTATGAAAAAAGTTGCGATAATGACAGACAGCAACAGCGGAATTACCCAAAGTGAAGGCAAAGCGCTGGGCATTTTTGTCCTCCCTATGCCATTTAACTTTTCTGATGAAACATTTCTTGAAGATATCAATCTGACCCAGGAAGAATTTTACCAAAAGCTGGGCGACGGTGCTGATATCAGTACCTCTCAGCCGTCACCTGAAGATGTCATTAACTTATGGGATCAATTACTTAAAGACTATGATCAGATCGTCCATATCCCCATGTCCAGCGGTTTAAGCAGCAGCTGCGACACCGCCACAATGCTTGCCGCTGACTATGAAGGCAAAGTTTTTGTTGTGAATAATCAAAGAATTTCTGTTACCTTAAGACAGTCTGTTATGGAAGCCATATCCATGGCCGAAAAGGGATATGACGGCGCACAGATTAAAAAGGTTCTGGAAGATACCAAATTTGATTCCAGTATTTATATTACTGTAGATACCTTAAAATATCTGAAAAAAGGCGGGCGCATTACGCCTGCTGCAGCCGCTTTGGGAACACTTTTAAGAATTAAGCCTGTCCTGCAAATTCAGGGCGGCAAATTGGATGCTTTTGCTAAAGCCCGCACGATGAAGCAGGCTAAAATGATGATGATCAATGCGATCAAGAAAGACTTTAAAGACCGCTTCGGTTCCGATGACACAGCTTCCAATATGCACATTTTCATCGCCCATACAGCTAATGATGCTATGGCCAATGAATTAAAAAGCGAACTTGAAACAATATTCCCGGGACACAATGTACTCGTCAATCCGCTCTCATTAAGTGTCGCCTGCCATATCGGCCCGGGCGCATTGGCTATCGCCTGTACAAAAAAACTGGATATTTAAAATCAAAAAGCGTAAAAATCGGATAGGTGATCATCTCCTATCCGATTTTTTCAGACTTTAAACCGATATCCGACGCCCCAAATAGTCTCAATATATCTCGGCTTTGACGTGTCAAATTCGATTTTTTCTCTGATTTTCTTAATATGCACGGTCACCGTGGCAATATCTCCGATGGATTCCATGTCCCATATGTTATTAAATAATTCCTCTTTCGTAAAAACATGGTTGGGATTTTCCGCAAGAAAGGTCAGCAGATCAAATTCTTTCGTTGTAAATGCCTTTTCTTCGCCATTGACATAAACACGCCGTGCAGTTTTATCAATTTTTAGTCCCCGGATTTCAATAACCTCATTTTTATGAATATTGCTTCCGACAAGACGCTCATACCGCGCCAAATGGGCTTTCACTCTGGCCACAAGTTCACTTGGACTGAACGGCTTTGTAATATAATCATCAGCACCAAGGCCAAGGCCCCGAATCTTATCGATATCTTCTTTTTTTGCAGAAACAAGAAGAATCGGTATGTCTTTGACTTCTCGTATTGACCTGCATACTTCAAATCCATCCATATTAGGCAGCATCAGATCAAGTATAATTAAATCAAAATCTTCTCTCACCGCTGTTGCCAGCCCCTGATCACCTGTCGTTTCGATAGTCACTTCAAAATCGCTCAATTCCAAATAGTCTTTTTCCAGTTCTGCAATACTGACTTCATCTTCAATAATCAAAATTTTATTACTCATAAACTCTGTTCTCCTCATATTTTCTAAGGACAAAGCAGACGCTTGTACCTATACCGACTTTGCTGGTAGCCCATATACGTCCGCCATGCTCCTCAACAATCTTTTTCGCAATGGAAAGCCCGAGACCGCTGCCTCCTTTAGACGAATTTCTTGAAGAATCCGTACGGTAGCAGCGTTCAAAAATATATGGCAGTTCATCCGGCGCAATGCCCTTGCCATTATCTTCGATTTCTACCTGTATAAATTCCGGTTCGTCATGCAGGCGGATGTTGATCAGTCCTCTGGGATTTTCAATATATTTTGCTGAATTTTCGACGATATTAATAATAACTCTCTTTAACTGCTCAGGATCCGCAATAATCACACAGTTTTTATCGACATAATTAAAAAAGCCCAGACCAATATTCCGGCGTTCCAAATCCATACTGATTTCTTCTATGCAGTCATTAAAATAGTCATTTAAATTTACCTTTTGGAAGGAATAGGCTATGGAATTGCTGTCCAGCTTCGAGAACAGAAAAAGTTCCTCAATCAAATGCTCCATATCCGTCGCTTTTGTATAGATTGTTTTTAAATACTTCTCCTGTTTTTCCGGCGTATCGGCAACGCCATCCATAATCCCTTCAATATATCCTTTAATGGCGGTGATCGGCGTTTTTAAATCGTGAGAAATATTACTTATTAATTCTTTGTTGTCTTTTTCGTACTGCATACTAATTTCAATCTGCTCTTTCAGCTTGACGCGCATTTCTTCAAAAGCCGTGCAAAGTTCGCCGATCTCGTCATTTTTTTCCGCCTGTATACTGAAGTTCAGATTACCTTCTTTTATATTTTCAGCAGCCATCTTCAATCTTCCCACCGGCCGGATTACGCTTCTGTAAAGCCAGAAGACAAGCATCGCCCCTGCAAATACGAAAATAAGGCCGATGACCATCAGCACCTGTATCGCTGCTGACTGTATTCTCGGCATCAATTGTTCTATATTTGTCATGATGAAAATTTCACCAATGCTGCCATCGCCAAACCTGAAAGTTTTTTGTCTCATATGATATGGATGTTCACTAAGAATAACCAAATTTCCTTCTTCTATATTCATATCATAATACGCTTCATCAATCACTTCCGACGGATTTGACGTGTTTTGTCCTAGGAACAGTATCTCTCCGGATTTTTTGACAACGAGAAATGAACTGTACTTACTCAGTTCGCTGTTTATATCTTCAAGATACCCTATATTTTCCAAAAGATCCGGATTATCCTCCATGGTTTCTTCCAAATTTTTATCAATAGTTTCCGTCATATTCTGCAGCATTACAAATGGATTATAATAGGAACTGATCCCACCGCCTCTTCCAATTCCATATTTTTCCTGAATAGCATTCATCCCCATCGTACTGATCAGAATCACGGCAAGCCCCATTAAAAAAATTGGTATGATACACAGTACCACATAAAATATCTTAATTTTTGTCAATATTTTCAATATGCTCACCTACTCTATTTTACTGTATACATTTTAACATAGAATCCCTGTTTTGTTATGTTAATAATTCAGCTATTTTATAAACTTTTCATAAAATAATTTTTTGTTTCTCTGTTTATTGAAACATAAGATGTACTCTTACTTATCTGTCTGCACCAATCGCCAGAAATCGTTATATGACTTTAATGAAATTGTAAGAATTTTACATGAACTTGTCATTTTTGTTGCCATCATCCATGATATAATGGAGCAAACACTTTATTGGGAGGAAAAGTTTGTATGCAAAAAAGTAAGAAAATTTTGATTGCCGTTATTGCCGCAGTCGTCGTCCTTGCTGCCGCGGTTATTTTATATTTTACGGTTTTTAGAAACAGCGGCCCGGATTCTTCCAAGGGCACCGTTTATGTTGAATCTGTCGGCTCATTGACCGGTACCGGCAATAATCTGGGTGTTTTAAACAGATATACCGGCGTTGTCGACCCGCAGGAAACTCTTGAAATTCAAAAAAACAGCGATAAAACAGTCAAAGAAATTTTTGTAGAAGAAGGCGATGAGGTCAGCGCCGGCACACCCCTCTTCTCCTATGACACAGATGCCATTTCTCTGGAATTAAGTCAGGCACAGCTCGATCTTGAAAGTTTAAATAACGATATCAGCGCGCTCTATACTCAAATTTCTCAGATGGAGAAGGAAAAACAGCAGGCTCCTCAGGATGACCAGCTTTCTTATACGACCCAAATTCAGTCGCTGCAAAACGATGTCCGTCGAGCCGAATACAACAAAAAAAGCAAACAGGCTGAGATTGAGCAGATCAGAGCATCTCTCGATAATGCCACTGTCGTCAGCGAAATTGCCGGCGCTGTTCAGTCAATCAATTCTGAAGGCACTGACGAATTTGGAAATTCCGCGCCGTTTATGACCATTATTGCCACCGGCAATTACAGAATCAAAGGCAAAGCCAATGAACAAAATCTGCGTTCTCTGTACGAAGGACAGCCGGTTATTATCCATTCCCGTATTGACAAAGATACTACATGGAATGGAACAGTTTCCGTCATTGAGACAGAACCTGCTCAAAACGATTCCAACGTCTATTACTATTCATCCGACAGCGAACAGTCCAGCAACTACAATTTTTATGTTGAACTTGAAGATGCATCGGCTGATTTAATTCTCGGCCAGCATGTTTACATAGAGCCCGATGCGGGCCAGTCTGAAGCCAAAGAAGGTTTGTGGCTCATGGAAGGTTATTTTGTCTTAGAGGACAACGCCGCTTATGCATGGGTAATGGATTCAAAGAACCGTCTGGAAAAGCGCGAAGTCACCCTCGGCGATTATGATTCTGAACTCTGCGAATACGAAGTGCTTTCCGGTCTGACTGCCGATGACTATATTGCATGGCCGATGCCTTCTTTTGAAAATGGTCTCAGCTGTACAACAGATATGTCTCAGGCAACCTACACCGAAGATAACACATCAGACGGCGCTATAACTGATGATGGCTCCATGATCGACGACGGTTCTATGACCGATGACGGTTCTATGACCGATGACGGCGCTATGACCGATGACGGCGCTATGACCGATGACGGCGCTATGATCGATGACGGCGCTATGATCGATGACGGTATCAATGTTGACGGCGGTGCCGACGATACGGTATCGAATTAATCCGATCGGAGGCTTTAACTATGATTCTTGAATTAAAACATATTTTTAAAAATTATGATCAGGGAAAAATGAGTGTTCCCGTGTTAAAAGATATTTCTTTAGATGTCGAAAAGGGAGAATATCTTGCAATTATGGGGCCGTCCGGCTCCGGCAAAACCACGCTGATGAACATCATCGGCTGTCTGGATCGCCCGACTTCAGGAACTTACCTTTTTGACGGCAAAGATGTACTCGAATATAAAGACCGCGCCATGTCCGATCTTCGCCTCAACAGCATCGGTTTTGTTTTTCAAAGTTTTCATCTTCTGCCCCGGCAGAGTGCTTTGGACAATGTTGCCTTGCCGCTGAGTTATGCCGGCATCGGGAAAAAGCAGCGCAAAGCGATGGCGCTCAAAGCTTTGGAACGGGTCGGACTTTCTGATCGCGTAGATTTTAAGCCGACACAGCTTTCCGGCGGTCAAAAGCAAAGAGTGGCGATTGCCCGCGCTATTGTCAATAATCCGAAACTGCTTTTGGCCGATGAGCCCACCGGCGCATTAGATTCCAAATCAGGCAGTCAGGTCATGGATCTTTTTAAAAGTCTTAATGATGAAGGCGTTACGGTTGTTATGATTACTCATGATTCAGAAATTGCCGCCCACGCCAAACGCATTGTAATGATCAGAGACGGAGAATTGTTTATTAAAAACGCTCCGTCAATTTCAGGGGAGGATAATACATGAAAAAACAAATTGTTATTCCTGTATGCTGTATCTTGTCCGCTGCTTTGATCGGCGGCAGCATTTACGGCGTCATGAAATTCAATGATTCACGAATTGTTGTCGATGTCCTGCCTGTGTCCATGCTGTCGACCCAGTACTGGAGCAACTCGTCCTCTTACGGCTATGTAACCTCCAATGTCTCACAGCAAATATATTTGGAGGAAAATCAAGTTATTAATGACATTTATGTTCAGGAAGGTGATACAGTATCCATCGGTGATAAGCTTGTCGCCTTTGATACGACGCTTTCTGAACTGGACATGGCAGACAAAGAAATCGAACTTCAGCAAATCGATCTTCAGATTAAAGATCTCAATAAGCAGATTGAGCAGATCAAAGCCAATAAAGTGCCCGAAAATTCCTCCCCGTCATTTGATGACTTTGACGGCAGCTATAACGAGGACAGCAACGATGAAAGCGGCGTTAATAATGTATCTATGCGCAGTAATTCTTCTGCCGGCATCCATACAATGGCATTTATGTCCGGTTCCGGCACTGTTATGCCCGTCAATCTGAAGGTTACGGAAAAAACCGAGGAAACAGAGCCAGAAAGTGAAACAGAGCTTTCTGAAGCTGAAGATGTTCTTGATTTTTCCACAGAGCCATCTGAAAGCACCGGGACATATGAAGTACTCTGCACTGACGAAACGATAATTACACGGGAGTTTATCAATAAAATACGCGGATGCGACGCTGACGGAAGCAATCAAAACGATGAACGGGCACAGATTGTCGTGTTAAAAACGCCTGAACACGGATCATGGATCACCCTGAACGGCAGCCGCATACCCGAACTGACAGACAACGAAATTCCTACCCGTCTCGGGCAATTCAGAAAAAACGGCAATAAGATGAGCACCTATCCAAAAAAATTAGACGGTCAGACAGATATTTTACATCTGAACGGACAGGATGTTGTTTATTGTACGCCAAATACTGAGATCACTGCAGCATTTTTAAAATTAATCTCCGGCGACAGCGAAGGTTCCGGACAGACTGTCGTTTTAAAGATTAAAGGTCAAAAAGACTATACTCTGGATCCGAAACAAATTTCCATGCCTGAGGATGAATCTGTAATCGACACGACCAATATTGACTATTTTATAAAAAACAACGGATTTAAAATTTTGGAACCCGAGACTGAGCCGGAAACAGAACCTGAGACCAATGATCCGGGCATCATTATTCCCGGCGATGACCCCGGCTATATCGATCCCGGGATTGATGATCCGGGTATCATCATCCCCGGCGACGAACCCGGCGGTGATGCTCCCGTATATACCCAGGATGAGATCAAACAGCTTGTCACCGAAAAAGAACAGGAAATCGCAAAACTTCAGACACAGCGCAAACAGGCGCAGCTGGATATTACCAAACTGCAGAAGTCCATTGACGGTGCTGTCGTCACAAGCAGCGTCAACGGTATTGTAAAAACAGCCGTTGATCCTGCTTCTGAAAACAGCGGCATAGAATCCGGCCAGCCATTTATTGTCGTTCAAAGCGAGGAAGGCCTTTATCTGACAGGTACGATTGATGAAATGCAGCTAAATCATGTCTCTGTCGGCCAAACGCTTACAGCAAATTCTTACATGAGCGGCATGACGTTTACTGCTGAAATTACGGAAATATCCGATTATCCCACAGACAATCAGATGGGCTGGTCTGAAAATACCAACCTCTCTTATTATCCTTTTAAAGCTTATATTGAAAATGCTGACGGACTGACCAACGGTGAAAATGTCGATATTATGATGGATTCTCTGAATGCGGATGCCGATGCGGCAGATGCGCTCTATCTGCTAAAAGCTTATATCCGCCAGGACGATGATGGTTCATCATATGTCTATGTCCGCGATGAAAATGAAAAACTGAAAAAGCAGCCTGTTGTTACAGGCAAGAGCTTATACAGTTCTTATATTGAAATTAAAGAAGGACTGACGATAAACGATTATGTTGCTTTCCCATACGGCAAAGACCTTAAAGAAGGCGTCAAAACAAAAGAAGGCAGTCCGGATAATATCATTTACTAGGAGGCGCACATTATGTTAGAAAATATACGGCTTTCATTTCAGGGTATATGGTCGCATAAAATGCGTTCTTTCCTGACAATGCTTGGCATTATTATCGGTATTGCTTCTATTATTGCCATTGTGTCCACTATCAAGGGGACCAATGAACAAATTAAGGAAAATCTGATCGGTTCCGGAAACAATACGGTTACTGTCAGTCTTTACCAAGGCGAAGGTGCATATGACCCGGAATATATGGGCAATCCTGCAGGCGTGCCGACTATTTCTGATGAAACGCTGGCAAGTATTAAAGAAATTCCTGATGTTGAAAATGCTTCACGTTTTGTCAGACGGCAATATAACAGCTATGTCTTTTACCAGTCAACCCAGCTGAGCAGCTGCAGTATTTACGGTATAGACAACGATTATTTGGACACATGTGGTTTTATTGTAAAAAATGGCCGCGGCTTTGTGGACGATGATTTTTCATCATTCCGCAAAGTAGCTCTTTTAAATCAGTCCGCGGTCTCCGAATTATTCGGAAGCGACGATCCGATCGGCCAGACATTAGAAATTATGGGCGAACCCTTTATTGTTGTCGGCGTCATTGAGCAGTCCAACACATTCCGCCCGGTCATCAATTCCATGGAGGATTACATGAATTATATGGGTGATACTTCCAGTACAGTCTATCTCCCGCTAAGTGCATGGCCAATTCTTTTCTCTTTTGATGAGCCTGAAAATATTATTTTTAAAGCCTCCTCAACCGATGTGATGAGCCGCGCCGGTCAGAAAGTTGCTGAAATTTTAAATGCAACTATTGTGTCTCCGGATATGTCTCAGAATATGACCGGAACCGAAGAAGACAGCACAGACGGAAGTTCTGAAAACCCAAATGCGCTCTCTTATAAATCTACAGATATTTTGGAAAGAGCCAGAAATCTTCAAAGTTTGAGTCAGTCCACAAATCAGCAGCTCATATGGATTGCCAGCATCTCTCTGCTTGTAGGCGGTATCGGCGTTATGAATATTATGCTTGTATCAGTGACTGAGCGCACACAGGAAATAGGCCTAAAAAAAGCCATCGGCGCGCGCAACAGCACGATTCTCGGACAATTTCTTACCGAAGCTGCTGTGCTCACCAGCCTTGGCGGCCTTTTTGGTATCATTGTCGGTATTATACTGGCAAAAGTGATTTCTTCAATCACTTCGACACCGACAGCAATCAGCATACCGGCTATTGTCTTTTCCGTAATTTTTTCGATTGTTATCGGCGTTCTTTTTGGACTTCTCCCTTCAGTGAAGGCTTCCAAATTGAATCCAATCGATGCGCTGCGCCGGGAATAACCTTTCCGGGATGCGCCCAGTCTTTTCCCGTTTTTTGTATAGAACTCCCGAAATACTGTTCTATATAAAATAAGGCTTTGAAATGAACAAATGCATTCATTTCAAAGCCTTATATTTTTACTTGCCAAAATAATTTTTAATTTCGGTCATTCTTTCTGTCTGAACTACATGAAACGGACATCTCCGGTCACAATGACCGCACTGAATACAATCTGATGCCGTCTTGGCCAAATTCATATAATGATCTGCTGCAAGATGGTCTCCCACTGAAGCCAAATCATAATATTTATTAATCAGTGCAATATCCAGTCCTGCCGGGCAAGGCTGACAATGGTTGCAATATACGCAAATACCTGTCGCATCCTGAGGCGCAAAACTTCCAAGCACGGAATAGTCTTTTTCTTCCGGCGAAGCGTCCATAAATCCGAGCAATGCCTTCAAATCTTCTCGGTTTCTTATACCCGGAAGCACTGTCAATACTCCCGGTTTATCCAATGCATACTGAATACATTGATATTTTGTCAATGCCTGTTTAAATGGAGATGTTTTTGCATCCAGCAGCTGTCCGCCGCCAAATGCTTTCATTACCGAAATACCGACCCCTTCTGCCTCGCATCTGCGGTAAAGTTCAATACGCTCATCCACACGTCCGATGGCGTACTCCCCATGTCTGTAATCATACGCTGGATTAATACTGAACATCAGCATATCTATAATCCCCATATCCAAAACGTGATTAACAACTTCCGGCGTATGAGAAGAAAGACCGATATGACGGACAACACCTTCTTTCTGCAGCTGCTGTATATATGCCAATGTACCGTGTGCCTGAAATTTTTCCAGATCAGCAAGTTCATCAATACAGTGAATAAAGCCAAAATCAATATAATCTGTTTTTAATGCTTTCAGCTGCCAGTCAATGCTGCGTTTGACCTGCTCAAGATTCAGCGTCCAGCCGTATTTGCCGCTGCTGTACTCAGCCCCGAAATGTATCTGAAAATAGACTTGCTTTCTGTATCCGGACAACGCACGGCCGTAAGCCTCAAAAGGCGCTGCATCTGCAGAGGCCATATCAAAATAATTAATTCCATTTTCTGCTGCCATCGCCACTGCCGCTTCAACTTCTTTTGCTCCGGCCGCTCCAATGGAAGCCGTACCCAACCCTATAATACTTATAGATTCTTTTCCCTTCGGAAGCTGTCGATATTCCATAATCTTCTCCTCCACGTTAAAACTTTAAACAATACTGCCTAATTTATTTTTCTTACTGCTGCATACCAAGCTTACTGCAAAAATCTGCCATAGCTTCTGAAATTTTGATCTGCTGAGGACAGACTGCCTCACAGCTTCGACATCCGATACATGCATTCGGCTGTTTATCTTCAGGAATTGCTGACAATGCCATCGGCGCAATAAAGCCGCCCTCTGTAAAGCAGTGTTCATTATACAATGCAAGCAGCGACGGAATATCCAATCCCTGAGGACAATGGCTGACACAATAATGACATGCCGTACATGGCAGTGCAATCTTTTTAACCATATTTTCTGCCATTTGCATTAAACTGCCCATTTCCTCTGAACTCAGCGGACGGTTTTCTTTAAAAGTTTCAATATTTTCCTCAAGCTGCTGCATATCGGACATACCTGAAAGTACGACTGTGACTTCCGGAATCGACTGCAGGAATCTGAATGCCCACGCCGGTACTGTTTCATCAGGGCGCATTGACTTTAATATTTTTTCCTCTTCATCCGTCAGACGGCACAAACGTCCGCCGCGCAGAGGCTCCATAACCCATACAGGAATGTGATACTCTGTCAAAAGCTCGACCTTTGCCTTCGCATCCTGAAAACTCCAGTCAAGATAATTCAGCTGAATCTGGCAGAATTCCATATCATCACCGTAAGCCTCTAAAAAACGTTTCATAACATCATAGTTTCCGTGAGCGGAAAAACCAAGATGCCGAATCCTTCCTTCATCTCTTTGTTTTTTCAAATAATCAAAAATACCGTAATCAGGATTCAGATAAGCATCAATATTCATCTCACACACATTGTGAAATAAATAGAAATCAAAATAAGTTACGCCGCATTTTTTCAGCTGTGCTTCAAAAATTTCTTCGACCTTATCCATATTTGCAAGGTCATAGCCCGGAAATTTATCAGCTAAATAAAAGTTCTCTCTCGGATATGCCTTCAAAGCTTTTCCAAGAACAATCTCAGACTGCCCATTATGATACCCCCATGCTGTATCATAATAATTAATCCCCTGCTTCATTGCGGTGGCTACCATTGCGGTGGCTGCTGCCTCATCAATCACACCATCATCGTCGCCGACAACAGGCAGGCGCATAGCGCCCATACCCAATGCAGATAATTTTAAATCCTGAAAATTCTTATAAATCATTTTATGTACACTTCCTTCACAATTATTTTTACTTGTTAAAATTCAGTTATGATTTCGCCCTTGGCATTTTCATCGTCCATAATGATTTCGCCGACTGACGGCACATAAATATGCCCTGACAACGGATTTTTGATACTGATCACCGGTGTCGTTACCGTTGCCTCCACCTCTGACTTTTCAAAACACAAATCCGTGTCTGTCATTTTGCAGTCAACAAGTTTTAAATTTTTGCAGTAGCAAAACGGCTGTGTCCCCACAATTTGGCAGCGTATCAGCGTCAAATTTTCAGAATACCATGCAAGATATTCTCCCCGAATCACACTGTCACTGACAGTCACATTTTTAGAATGCCAAAACGCATCTTTCGTATCAAATACACAATGGTCGAATTGTCCATTTTGAATATACTGAAATGAATACTTGCCTTTCATCTGCACTTGTGAAAAATCCAAATGCTCTGATCTCATCATAAAATACTCACTTTCAGCAGAAGTATGCGCCATCTTTATGCCCCTGACCGACCATCCGAACTCCGGCGAAATAATGTCACAATCGCTGATATTTACATCGCTGCACTCTCTTAAAGCTTTAATTCCGTGCATCTTTGTCTTTTCAATTTCAACATGTTCATCATACCACAATGCTGCCCGGCAAAGTTCCGTCATCTCGGAATTTTTAATTTTCAACTGATGATTATGCCAAAATGGATATCTTAAATTAAAAAAGCACTGATCTACTGCCACATTTTTACTCTCTTTTAAGGCGCTCTCACCATCTGCCGTCCCGTCAAATCGGCAGTTTTTTACTAAAATCCCCTCGCTGCCATACAGCGCTCGTTCTTGATCTAAAGTTTTATTTTCTACAATATTCATCGGATATTCCTCCTGTTTCAGCTTCATAGATGATTAATAGTTCACTTTGTATATAAAAGTATATTTTTGCCAATTATCTTTTATTGTCTACCCAAAGTGTAACATTCATCAAATATAATAGCAAATATTTATATTGAATAATTAATCATAACTAAAAACTATATCTATTCGAAGCATACCCATACCAGTCGGGGATTAGTTGAAATTCTAAATGCAACAAGTTTTGCCTGTTTTTCCGGGGACTTTTACGTTTCCCTTCTATTTTGTGTAAAATTCCTTAAATGAAGGCATCACAAATTACAGTCTGTATTATTAATTTCACGCCTGAGAAAACTAAAAGACTCTGTGCATTTTTCACTTCGCACAGAGCCTATTTTTATATTTTATTCAATTTAAGAATCAGATTCTTTCCGCCAATTTCTGCGCAAGTTCTTCGTAGCCCGGCTTTCCAAGTAAAGCAAACATATTTTTCTTATAGCTTTCCACTCCCGGTTGATCAAATGGATTGATGCCCAACACATATCCGCTGACTCCACATGCAAATTCGTAAATATAGAACAATTCTCCAAGGCTGAACGCATCCTGAGACGGAATAGTAAATTTAAGGTTTGGCACATCTCCGTCTGTATGAGCAATCGCTGTACCGTTCATTGCGCTCTTATTAATAAAATCTACAGTCTTCCCTGCAAGGTAATTCAGCCCGTCAAGATCAACCTCTTCTTCCTGAATTACAATATCATGTGTCGGCTTCTCGACATCCAAAACTGTCTCAAACATAATTCTGGAGCCGTCTTGTATAAATTGACCCATAGAATGCAAATCTGCAGTTAAAGTAACGCTTGCAGGGAATAAACCTCTGCCATCCTTACCTTCGCTTTCACCGAACAGCTGTTTCCACCACTCACCGATATACAGCAGAGACGGCTCATAACTTGCAGTAATTTCAACACTCTTTCCTTTTCTAAGCAAAATATTTCTGATTGCAGCATACAGCAGAGCATCATTATCTTCAAATGCATTTTCCAATGAACGTTTTCTTGCAGCCGCTGCACCTGCCATCAATTGATCAATATCTGCTCCGCTGACAGCAATCGGAAGCAAACCTACAGCTGTAAGTACGGAAAAACGTCCGCCGACATCATCAGGCACAACAAAGCTTTCATAGCCTTCTTCATTGGCCAAATTTTTTAATGCCCCTTTTGCCTTGTCCGTTGTGCAGTAAATTCTCTTTCCTGCCTCTTTTTTACCATATTTTTTCTCAAGAAGTTCCTTAAATACACGAAAAGCAACTGCCGGCTCTGTCGTTGTTCCGGACTTGGAAATCATATTGATTGAGAAATCTCTATCGCCAATTACGTCAATAAGTCCCTGAATATAAGTACTGCTTAAATTATTTCCCACAAAATAAATTTCCGGTGCCTTTCTGATTTCTTTTGACACCATGTTAAAGAAATTATGACCTAAAAACTCAATAGCTGCCCTTGCACCCAAATAGGATCCACCGATACCAATAACGAGAAGGACATCTGAATCACTTTTGATTTTTTCAGCCGATTTTTTAATCCTTGCAAATTCTTCTTTATCATAATTTACAGGAAGATCAATCCAACCAAGAAAATCATTGCCCGCACCTGTCTTGTTAACCAATTCTTCTTTAGCATCCAAAACCAGTTTTTTCATGTTCGCAATTTCATGTTCTTTGATGAAGGATGTTGCCTTTGAATAATCAAATGTTACCTTATTTGACATGATTTGCACCTCCGCATAATCGTTTGAATTTTGTCTCTTCATTGATTATGATAGCAGATTATTCCTTTTTTATCAACTAATTTAAGAATTCTTTTAAAATATCCTCTACAACTTTAGCATCTATTTTATCTGATGAAAATCCATCTGCCAAATTACTTGCTACATTGCCGAAAACAGATTCTGCTGCTTTTTGCCGCTTTAATGATGAATTTTCTACAGCAGAAGCAGCTGCCTGATCTTTGGCTCCGCCGCTGTGATATACGGTTCTGTTCCTTGTCGCTTCATCTTTTTCATGATTTGAATTCTGATCTTCAAAACTGTCTTTTTTCACACCCCGTCGGTTGTCCTGATCACTATTATCTGTATGCATCTGGGCTCTCTGCTCTTCAAGCACATGACCATACTCTATTTTATTTTTCAGAAAATTCTCAAGATTATCTTCCATTTGAGCACAAAAAGTATCTCTCTTATCCTGAAAAGAACATATTTTATATTGCATGGCCAATATCGTCACAAGGAACGCACAAATACCAAACAGAGGAGACAGATCACTGAGCATACTGCCCTGATTCAATCTATACAGCATTGTTGCTGCAGCTGTAAGAATCACAACTGTCATTGCCGCCAACCCTGCTTTACTCAAAGATATCAGAGGAACAGCACCTATTTTATATCGATATAAATATCTTTTGACCATCGCTTTTTCATCATTCGTTTTTAGTCCAATACTGTAGTAACTGGAATATTTTAATTTTATGTATTTAATCAGACGATGTTCAGACTTTTCCATATGGTCCGCCTCTCTGATTAATCTTTTGTACGTCCGGTTTGCTGCAGCTGTTGCAATGAATCCAAGCAAACCTACAGAGAAAAACACGTATAAACTGATTCCCTGATCCAATATCCATTCTCTCATGAACATTCTCCTTCCAACAATTGTTGGAAATATTATACAACGGAGTATTCATGAATTCACTTATTATCGTTCGACTTATTATGCGTCCGGTGCAGCACTTTGTATTAAATTTCCTGAAGCAGAGCATCTACTAAATTTACTGAGTGCTCTGCCGCCTTAGACTCAAAAGTACTGTAATCCACGGAAGCCTTCCCATCTGCCTGATCAGAAATTGCTCGAATAATTAAATATGGTATACGATTCAGGTATGCAGCCTGTGCAATAGCCGCCCCTTCCATTTCGGTACAATAACCTTGGAATTCCTGCCAAAGCATCTCCTTTTTATCGCTGTCGGAAACAAAGCAGTCGCCACTGACAACTCTGCCTTCATATACCTGAATATCCGGATTAACCCGTCTGCATATCTCTGCCGCCATCTTCCGCAGTACTGTATCAGCATTAAAAAGCGATGTATCCATCTGAGGTATTTCCCCAAGTTTATATCCGAAACCTCTGGCGTCCATATCATGCTGCAGCGCTTCCGTGGCAATAACAATATCGCCGATATGGATTTTATGATAAAGCCCTCCTGCAATACCTGTATTGATTACCGCCGTTATATGATATCTGTCGACTAAAATCTGTGTACAAATAGCCGCATTCACCTTTCCTATACCGCTACGGACAATAACTACCGGTGTATTTCCATACAGACCCTTATAAAAAGCCATCCCTGCAACAGTTTCTACGGAACAATTTTTTACTTTTTCTTTTAAACGATTCACTTCAATCTCCATTGCTCCGATAATACCTATACATTTCATGATATTTCCTCCAATTGGCTGTTCTATTTGAATTCTTTATTTATTCTAGCATGTTTTCTCGAATATGAATATAATTTT
Source organism: Candidatus Scybalocola faecipullorum (assembly GCA_018716485.1). Classification (GTDB taxonomy): domain Bacteria; phylum Bacillota; class Clostridia; order Lachnospirales; family Lachnospiraceae; genus Scybalocola_A; species Scybalocola_A faecipullorum. Next base: position 31,373 of record DVJY01000016.1, on the reverse strand, counting down.
TTAAAGACATATGGTAAATATCCTTCTGTTTTGATATAATAATTTACGTCGAAATTTATTTTAACAGAAAGAGGTTTTGCATATGATAAGACATATAAATAAAGGTACTTGTTCTTCTGCCGTAGATTTTGAAGTTGAAAACGGTATTGTTACAAACTGCAGATTTATCGGCGGTTGTGATGGAAACACTAAAGGTGTGGCTAAACTTGTCATCGGCCGCCCTGTGGACGAAATTATCCATCTGTTAGATGGTGTAGACTGCAGAGGCCGAGGTACCTCATGTCCTGACCAGCTGGCTCAGGCATTAAAAGAATATCAGCAGCAACATTAAATTTTGGAGGCAGTCACTATGAAAAAAATTATCCTGACCGGCGGAGGCACCGCCGGACATGTTACCCCAAATATTGCCTTACTGCCAACTTTAAAGGATCGGGGCTATGAAATTTATTATATCGGATCAAAGGATGGCATCGAAAGAAAATTAATTGAAGATTTAAAAATTCCATACTATCCGATTTCATCAGGGAAATTGCGGCGCTATTTTGACTTAAAAAACTTTACTGATCCTTTCAGAGTTTTAAAAGGTTTTGCTGATGCCAAAAAAATCATCAAACAGCTCGGACCGGATGTCATCTTTTCAAAAGGCGGTTTTGTTTCTGTGCCTGTTGTTAAAGCCGCAAAAAGCTGTAAAGTTCCTGCAATTATCCATGAATCTGATATGACCCCGGGACTTGCAAATCGCCTTTGCCTTTCATCTGCTTATAAAATCTGCTGTAACTTTCCTGAAACAGTTTCAGGTCTGCCGGCAGGCAAAGCTGTTTTATCCGGCTCTCCAATCCGTCAGGAACTTTTTCAAGGAAGTAAAGCCAACGGTTTATCTTTCTGCGGTTTTTCAAACAGTAAGCCTGTCCTGATGATCATCGGTGGAAGCCTTGGATCTCAAGCAATCAACCAAGCCGTCCGAAATATTCTTCCTGATCTGCTGACCAAATGGCAGATTATCCATCTGTGCGGCAAAGGGAACTTGGATGATTCTTTAAACAGCGTATCCGGCTACAAACAATATGAATATATCCAAAAGGAACTTCCTGATTTGTTTGCAGCAGCAGATATCGTAATATCCAGAGCCGGCGCCAATGCAATCTGCGAACTTCTTGCGCTGAAAAAGCCGGCTGTTTTAATTCCTTTATCTGCTGCTGCAAGCAGAGGGGACCAGATTCTTAATGCCAAATCTTTTGAAAAGCAGGGATTTTCCTATTTACTTGAGGAAGAAAAAGTTACTGATGAAAACTTAAAGCAGGCTATTAATGATGTTTATAACAACCGCAATCGATACATCAGCGCCATGTCAAAAAGCGCTGCCAATAATGCTATTAAAGTGATTGCTGATTTAATTGACGAGGCTGCACAAAAAGGAGGTTCTATCCAATGAATGATTGTATTTTTTGTAAAATTGCGCAAGGAGATATCCCTTCTTCTACGATTTATGAAGATGATGATTTTCGTGTAATTCTTGATCTTGGCCCGGCAACCAAAGGCCATGCTTTAATCCTTCCCAAAAAGCATTTCAGAAACATATTTGAAATGGATGATGATATCGCTGCAAAAATATTTGTACTGGCAAAAAAAATTGCCTGTGCTATGAAAAAAACTTTGGATTGCGATGGATTAAATATCGTCCAAAATAACGAATCAATCGCAGGACAGTCAGTCTTTCATTTTCATATGCATATTATCCCAAGATATGAAAATGACGGCCAGCATATTCTTTGGAAACCGGGCTCGGCAACTCCTCAGCAGCTTGCTGAACTTGCACATGAAATTGCCAATGCTATAAAATAAAACCACACCATCGACCACCGCGGAAAATAACGAATTATTTTCTGCGGTGTTTTTTTAAGTCGAATTTTTAATCTATTTGACGAACGATTCTATTTGAATTTTTCTCATCTTTTTGCTAAATTTATCGTATAAAATGACATGGAGGAATAAATTTATGTACCATCAAATGAACTCCTCATCGGACATGCAGAACTCTACTTTTTACTTATCGCGTATATCTCACGAGATACGCAATCCACTAACTTTAATCTACAGCACTGCACAACTTCTTGCCATGAAACATCCGGATTTGGGGAAAGATGAACTTTGGGACCAGCTAATCAGTGATATCAATTATCTCAACGAATTAACAGATTCTATTTCTGCTTATAATCATTGTCAGCAATTATCTGTATGTCCGACTGATTTAAATCTTCTTCTTCAAAAACTGACTGACAGCTATATGCCCGTTATTCAGCACAGTCATAAGAAGCTGACACTGACAATTAAAAATCCATTGCCGGAATTGATCTGTGACCCTTTAAAAATACGTGAGTGTCTTATCAATCTGATAAAAAACAGTATGGAAGCCACATCAGAACATGACATCATTTCCGTTACGGCTTTTGCCAATCCTCGATACATCCATTTGATCATCGGAGATACAGGCAAAGGTATTGATTCGCAGCAGTTAAAGCATATTTTTGAACCATTCGCTACATACAAAAAGGGCGGTACTGGTCTCGGCCTTGCTATTACACAACAGATTATCAAAGCTCATCACGGAACAATACGCGTTTTTTCAAAGTATAATAAAGGAACTGTATTTATTATACGTCTTCCTTTATCTGAGCCAAAAAAATAATACCCGCGGCTTTAATAGTATCATTATGACACAATGTATATAAAACATCTGCTTTAAGTCTTTTACCGTTAAGCCATGTTCCATTTGTAGATGCCATATCTTCGATTGTATAAACACCATCAGCAAGGTCAATCTTAAAATGTCTTCTGCTGATGGTGTTTTCGTTCAATACATACTGTACGGCATCATGCTGCTTACCGACAATAAAAGGCACTTTTGTAACATAAATAATATCATTTTCAAAATCATCTGCTCCTTGCCTCTTTAGAATAAGCAGTTGTCTCTTTTTCCCCACTATATGTCGCGAATCCAAAAGCGTCGTTTCATCATGCAGAAGCGCCTGATAATCTGGTCTCTGGACATTATCCCAAAAATCCTTTCCCCTACTTTCCTTTTCCGTTCCTGAGATAAGCCGATCTCTGATTCCCAAAATAGTCATTAAAAGTGCCGCTGCAAAGAATATAACGCAAACAGTTAAAGTATGTATTTCAAGTCCTGTTGTAAATCTCAATGCATAGCTTATAAAATCTTTTAAGCATATTCCGGCAGCTGCTAAAATAACCGCACAACCAAAATAAATATACTCCTTGCGTATAAACGACGCTTGATTTTCTTTATTATCACATACTTCGGACTCTTCTTTAACTATAAATGAAGGAGTACTTTCTTCTGCCTGCTCTGGAGTTTCAGAAATAATTTTTGTATTAAATATATCGCCGTCATTTTCCTTCACATTTTCCAGTATAGATACAATATCGTCTTCTTGAGAAATTCTTTTATACATACTATATATAAGAATGACTGAATCTTTTTCATTATGATCGATAACCTTCATAATCCATGAAACAAATGACTCAAATTGCTTCCTGAAATCCCTTTCAAGTCCCGGAATATATGTAAACATATATTCTCCACTATTTCTATCCATATATATACCCATACTGTCCAGCCATAAATTATCCGGCGATAACAAATAATCCTTCAGTATTTCAAGCAGCTCTTTGAGCTGCCTGAACATATCCGTAAGATTGCGATAATGAATCTGATTTTCTTTATGCTGCATCTCTATTGAATCCATTCTGTAAATATCATAATAATATTGACTTTTTTCATTAATAAATTCTATTTTAAATTTTAAAAGCCCCTTTATTTCATGGTTATGCAGCATTTGTTCTTCAAAGTGATAATCATCCTCTGTACTTATTTTATCGATAATCATATACTCATGATACACGTCTTTATAAAATCCCGGCATCTCCACCATACCACCTCCAAAGAATCAAGTTATATGTATCCTTGTTCTCAGAAAATTGACAGCATCCGTTATCTCACTCTGCGCAGCGACTTCAAATCGAATCCCCGAAAGGTTAAAAACCCGGATTGGAAAATTCATGGTTCCAACAACTTTAAATGTACATTGTAATGTATGAGTCAGCCATTGATATGTACACTCAACTTCTATGTCACCTATACTGCAGGCCAAAAGTCTATCTTCTATTATCCTCTTGCCGGATTTTTTTATATTGCTCTGATACATTTCCAGATCATCATCCCATGCTTCCAACAATATATTGTCCCATTCTTTTTCATATAATATCGCCCTCGTGTCAAAATCAATATTTTTAAAGCAACTTTTGATCATGTTTTCAGACAAGACCGTCAGATTGTTTTGTATCATCGTCCGATCATGCAAAAAGACGCACAAATAAATGGCAAAAACATAGATAACAACGACTATCGGAATAACAAAAGCTGCCTCTACCGTCAGCCCGCCATTTAAACGCATCTTTTCTCTCATTTTAAAATTCCTCCTAAAATATACGCTGTCAAAAGCCACGGCATATATGGTACAATAGTTTTCCTTCCAGCTTTTTTAAATATCAGCATCACTAATGCCCCCACAGATAACAAAATTAAACTAACACTCACAACACCTACTGTCCTAAAAAAGTCAAGGCAGGCTCCAACCATCATTACTGCAAACCCATCACCGAGTCCGACCGTTCCTCTTGTAATTCCGGATATTAAAATTAATAACAGCCCCGGAATAAATGACAGTAAAATAGACCAAATATCTTCTTGGGAAATTATCCGAAGTACAACCGCTGTCAAACTCATCAGCCATATTACTGGCATATTCAATTTTAAAAATCTCAAATCCTCTATCGCCAGCAGCACCATAACTGCTAAACCGGCTGTATACAAAAACAGCTGCATAAACACTCCCTCATAATCCGCACCGGCTGCACGGATAAAGTCCTTGAACATCGGTCACTGTATAAACCGTTCGCTTTAAACCCGGACATGACAGAGACGTATGATATCTATTCCCTTCATCTGTTATATACACATTTCCGGACACATTTTTATTGACTGCACATTTTTCACATTTTGTATATCGCTCATAGTTTTGATTCAATTGACTCATTGCATTCTCTAAAGAGACCATACGTATAGAAAGCTTTAAATGTGTACAATCACTTTTTGTATGATAAACAGATTCATAATCCGTTATGTAATATTTAGCTTGATTTATCTCCCCCTCACTTTCATCTTTGTCTGGAATATATCCTGTCCATGCCTTTAAATAAACTTCATGCCGCAATGTTATTTTTCCATGAAACAACACTAAAAATTCCGGATGTATCCTATAAGATAATTTTGCCGTTATTTTTCCTGAAGACGGCTCTGTATGAGTTCCCAAAGCTGAAACTTGTGAAATAATAGTATTATTTTCAGAGTTATCCGCAACACCATAAAGGTCTGCATATAATCCTGCAGTAGAAATAATATTTTCCGATGATAAAACACTGTATTTCCTAACTTCAGTCAAAATCCTGCTCTGAATGCCGCTAAATGTCTGTATCATCTGAAACAGTGACATGACTGACAATGCTGCCGACATAAAGATTGTCAGACACAAAGCCGCCTCTATCGTCATAACGCCCCAAAGTCTGAAGGTCAGAAAAGATGCCCTTTTTGTACGTGTACAGGCTTTGAAAGGATTTTCTTTTAAAATTACTTTTTTACAATCATGTTTATTAATAGTTACAATATTTGGAAAAGGTTGGAGAGAAAAATTTAAATATAGGTTTAATAGTGATTTTTTTGCAAATGTGTAAGTTTTTTTCAAAAAGGGCATCCTGTCTCACCTCCAGACTTTTTAATAGCATTCAGCCCATTGCTCATTGTTTACATAACGGCGCTGATTTCCCGTATACGCACCAAAGAGTGTTTCTGAATAAAATTCGAAATAACAAGTCAGCGCATAATAGCATCGATGCATAGTAAAATCTTTGAATCCTTCCTCCAGCCGTATGTTGGCCTGAATCAAATTTTCCATACGTTCATATTTTATCTTTCTTTTTGTTACAAACAGCAGAATTCTCAAATAGTCTCCGTAATCCATGCCCTCCGAATCTTGGCCTGTCTCATTTAATTTACCGTCCATTAGTGCTGTCAGCGACAAATTCCATGTCATACGATTTTTCATCAATGGAACTCTGCTGCCTGCAAGTAAAGACCTGACATCAACAATACTTTCCGCATATCCCCATGCTGCCATAATAAGCATATAAACAACCGGTTCCATAAATGGAAATATTGCACTCAGGGATGCCGCCAACGTATGTACCTGCGATACCTTTTCAGCATCTGACATTAAATATGCTGTATTTAGTGCTGTTCTGATCAGTATGATCCGATTTGCAATATCCAATAAATTATCTCTGTCGTCACTATGTCCGCAAATAATATATTCTATTTCATATTGAAGCTGCGTTGTTTGACTTTTACAGATTTCGTCAGATGCAACTGCCCGCTTAAAATGTTCAAGTATATATTCGTTGACAATCAGACCATTCAACTGATCTGTTGCTGCCTGAACCATATTTTGAGAAAAATCCATGCTCTGCAAAAAATTTGTGACCTGCTGTGTCTGATTAAAATCTGAAATTCCATGGCATATTTTTTCCTCTTTTGTTTGATTGACAGTTTCCTTTAAGGACTTTTGAGATACAGCTGTACCTTCAGGAAGTATCAGTTTTAAAATGCCTTCCTTTAGAATATCCATCAGACTCTTCCTCGGATCTTTGACCGATTCTGCATTGTCTGCTTCATTATCCGTTATTATTTCTCCGTTGTTCTGCTCTGACTCAAGCTGAGCCGCCTCAGCATATTCGTCAATTTTTTTGTTCAGATCTTTTTTAGAACTTTGAATTTTGGAAAGCTCTGTCTGATTATTCTGATTGCTAAGACTGCTGATAAGATCTTCACCCTTTTTGACTTTCATATACTGAACAATTTCTTTTTCCATTGGCATATAATCCATATCCGAAAGTAAAACAGTTTCAGCAATATACGCCTGACTTGCTTCAAAAGCGAATATACCTTGCGTCTCATTGCGTTCTGCATATTTTAAAATATCCTCTGTCAGATAATCCCTGTTCCCGTCAACTGCAAACAGGCCGTACCTTTCATATAGAGGTATGTTATATTCTGCAAGCACAGACTCGAGAGCAAGCTGGGCTGACTCCTTTTCAAAAGACATAATTGCGTGGATTCTCGCCGATTCTACTGTACTCAGCATTAAAGAAAGTATTATTGTCAATGACAATGCCATAAATACAGTAATTCCGCCATCCCGTGTATATGCCGATCGTTGTTTAAATTGAAGACGACTGGCTTGATATTTTTTCAAAAATAGAATTAACAATTGATGTAAGCTGATTTTTAAATATGATGACAAGTCCAATAAGCACCACCAAAATTAAAATAATTTCCACAACACCTACGGCATCTTCATCTAAGAAAAATTGTTTTATCATATAGTTCCTCCCATTTATATATTGATAGTTAAAAAGGCCGGTACAACTAAAATCACAAGCACCACTGCAAGCATAATCCCCATCGGCATAAGCAGCTTCGTTCCCACCTTTTCTCCCTCATTCTTTGCCTGTTCCCGTTTCATCATCATCGCCTCATCTGCCGTCTCGGACATCATCTGCTGAATTCCTCCAACACCTTTTTTCAGGCTTTGGATCATCATTGTTGTCAACTTCAGATAAGGCAGCTGCGCGCATCGTCTGCCAAGCATTTCATATGCCTGTACTTCTGATACTCCCTGCTCCATTGCCCTCAGAGCAGCTTCTATTTCCTGCCAGACATAATGATCTGCACAGCCAGATGCCCTTGCATCTTTAATAATAATTGACAGAGCAGGCTTGAAGTTCACCCCGGCATACCCAAGCAGTACAAGCTTATGTACAAGCTCAGGATAATCCTTCATAAGCTGCTCGCTCCGTTTTTTAAGTAATTCTTTATTTTTACTGATACCGCTTGCGGCATATACTGCCAATACAATTATGCCTATGCCGATAATCTTTATTTCTGTATGTTGTTTTGGTTCTGACCAGACAATTGGTATACCTGATATTTCCTGCGGCAGTATAACCTCCTTTCTCTCTGGATTTTTTAAATTTTCTTCTTCAATTTGCTTCTCAAGGATATCAAAAAAATTTTCTTCAGCCGCTTTCGGGTATATCATCATCGGTATTTTAAATTCCCTTATTTCTCCGGCATAATTGATTTTTGCGGTGATTGAAAGTGCCTCACCTCCCCTCTGGATATTTTCTTTTATGATATTGCCGCTGCTGTCCATCAGCATTGCATCACCTGTGATCCAATCAACAGTCATATCAGTCCCCGGTACTGTATCCATCAGATTTAATGATGTCTGTATATGCCCCCAGTCTTCATTTTCCCCAAGGGCCTGTTGTTTTATATACTGCTGTGCTGCGGCAAATATCTCCTCCCTTTCTTCCTCTCCATAAATTCTCGGACTGATCATAATCTCCATTTCCGAATGTCCTTTTTCATCGGCTTCTGCATACAGCCGTATCCTTTTTTTCCCTTCGCCCGGCTCATTTCTTATGATGATACCGTCATCGATTAAGCATGTGGCAGCCGCTGCCGTTCCTGCCACTGCAGAAAAAATACCAATCAGTATGCAAATGATTGCTAATCCCTGCATTTTTTTTACATAATAACGATATTCAAGCAATCTCATATCTTCCAGAGGAGACAGGCGGCTCAGCTGATCTTTAAGACTGTCGTGTTCCGGACAGCTGTGTCCCTTTTTTAAAAAAAATACAACACGCCTGTATATATCTGTCATAAATAACGCCATGCCACAGAGAATACCGATAATTTCCGGATATTTTTTCAGATCTTTTTGAATTTCCTTCTTATAGCCTCTAAAAATCAACATTCCGGCTATTGCTGCTCCAATACAAAATATACCGAACCACATCCCACTCTCTCCTTTCCCTGACGCTTAAACTGATGCCACAGCCTTTTGTGTCACATATCTTCCCCAGAGAACAGCTGCCAAATATGCGGACAAACATCCGGTCATGATCAATCGTCCTGAGACATTGGTGTAGAGAACGGCCATCAATTCCGGTGATGTCAGACGCATATATAAAATAATACCAATCGGTATACATGTCATAATTGTAAACTCATGTCTGCGGCCTGCCATCATTGTCATAATTTCACATTCCGTCTCTATCCGGCGGCTAATTCTGTCAATAGCCATTTTAATAATCATGCTCATACTCCCGCCATATCTCTTCGCAATACATATAATCTCATAAAAATTTGTTATATCTTCATCCTTGCTTTCTTCTGCAAAATCCTCAAGACACCGCTCCGGAGCTATATTTATATTTAACTTTTCGACCATCTTATTAAATTCTTTGACAATCCAAGTATCCTGACTATAGCAAATTTTTAATTCATCCGGAACACCTCTGATCGAAGATTCAAGGGAATATCCGGCTGCAGTCATCGTATACATCGCCGTCATCGCCTCGCGGAACTGCAGCTTATGATCTCTGTATCTTCTTTTCATTTCTTCCTTTACTGCAAATTTTATGTAAATAAATATCATCGGCAAAAGTACAAGAAATACAATAACGGAATCATAAAATAAAAATGAAATCATCATATCCAAAACTATATAAACACCAATACAACGGAACCAAAATCGAGTTCCTAACGTATCCCATTGCTTTTTCTTAATCAATTTGATAATTTTTATGCATCTCCCCTAATAATTTATAATGTAAGCTGAATATTTGCCATGCGCAGTTTGCGGCGCCGGATCAGCTTGTTGCCTGTCCGCACAAGGCTTCCTTGAACATACTGCGCATACTCTCCGGTTTCCCTTATCATCGCTGATGAAAATTTTCCCTCCTTGCGCTCTTGCTCTGTCATCTCTGTATATTCCTTAAATTCAAACAGCGAATTAATAATAATCTCCCCATTTTGGCAATCAACAATTTCTGCAATTTCCACAATACGCCTTGAGCGGTCTCTCAGACGTGCAAGCTGTATGACAATGTCAATAGATGATGCAATCTGTTTTCGGATTGCCTGAAGCGGAATTTCTGTTCCCATCATTACCATAGTCTCTATTCTGGAGAGCATATCTCTTACAGAATTTGCATGACCCGTACTCAGTGACCCGTCATGCCCGGTGTTCATGGCCTGAATCATATCGATTGCCTCCGGCCCGCGGATTTCTCCCACGATAATACGGTCCGGACGCATACGAAGGGCAGATTTTATCAAATCCCGTATGGATATCTCATGATCGCCGTCAGACGTTGCATTGCGTGCTTCAAGACGGACAATATTTTTAATGCTTCGAAGCTGAAGTTCTGCCGTATCTTCAACAGTAATGACTCTCTCATCCGATGGAATATATTCGGCAAGTGCATTAAGCATTGTCGTCTTGCCGGTTCCTGTCCCTCCTGAAACGAAAATGTTATATCCGGCCTGGACAAGTTTCTGAAGTATTGCGGCAGCCTCATCGCTGACAGATCCCCATTCAGTCAGTTCGGTCATAGTGATTGCTTTTTCCGGGAACTTCCGGATTGTAATAATTGGTCCGTTCAGAGCTATCGGCTTCAGTACAATATTGACTCTGGAGCCGTCCGCAAGGCTTGTATCCACAATAGGCGATGCCTCATTGACATGACGGTTAGCTCTGGCCACAATTTGCTGAATGACCGCCTCCAATTTTTCTTCAGAATCAAATTTCTTGTCAAATCGATCAATGCTTCCATTCTTTTCATAGTAGATACTGCCTGATCCATTAACCATAATTTCTGTAATATCTTTGTCATCAAGCAATTCCTGAAGGATATCCAGTCTCCGTATACCATTAAAAAGTTCCTGCTTTAACGTCAGCTTAGTGACCGTACTGATATACTGCTCCCGGCTTTGCTTCAAAATAGCCGTATCAATAATATCCGCAATTTCTTCATCCTGCCATTCTTTATGGAAATCTAACTGGCGCATCACCTCCTGACGCAGACTCTCTTTCAAAACATAATAATCCATTTCAACCTCCTGCTTTTTCCTGCAATATCATCTTTACTTTCACAATTTTTTCTTTAATCTTATATTCAGGGAAAAGCGCCAGCATCTTTTCAAACTGTGAAATCCTGTTCGCCTCACAGATACGCTCAATATATGGTACATATATTTTGTCGCATATAGACAGCAATTTGGGTCCCCACATCATTGAGTTTATATCAATGACAATTTCATCATACAGACCGCAGTTTTGAATATCTGAAATAAACGCTGATACTTCTTCAGTATCCATGTCAATCAGATCCATCACACATGATGCCGGAAGAACACGGTCATAGCTGTGTTCATGACATACAAGGCGCTCCAGTTCAAATGCGATATTTTTTCTGCCCGACTTATAAAAATACAATAGTTCCGACAACCCTTCCCTTTCATCTTCCTCCTTTGAAAATTCTTCAAAATTCATCAACAATATTTTTTTATTTTTCCCTTTTTCTATACAATAATTGGCAGCAAATTTTGATTTTCCTATCCTTCCTACCGGAGAATATACGCAGATCAGCGCTGCCGGCTGTCTGTCTCCGGTTTCCGTGACCACATCCTCCCTTTCAAAACAGCTCTGCAGCAGTATCTCATACAATCGCGCTGCCGGCTGATATTTGTCAATACGTCTGAATTGTTCATATGTTTTACTAATTTCCCCTTCAGCCAAAATAAGCACTCTGTCGCTTTTCAGATGGTTTATCTCCTCCCTGAGCAGAGAAGATGAAATGACTAAAAATCCTTCTTTTATGTTTTTTATAAATTCCATATCATCGCCGCAATAAGTCTTGATTATAAACGGTGACCCGCTTTTTCCCATCAAATATCTTGAAAGCCGCTCAAGATATAACTTATCGCTGTCATAAATACATAACGGCGTATTTTTCAAAAATCCTTCACTCTCTTTTCAGCCTGTTTTACGGCGTATCGGCCTGTATTCCAAACAATTATCCGCCAATGCACCGATATATATATACTATTGCCGATGCCAATGTCATCGGCACCGTCAAGTGGATACAGGCATCCTCATCTTTTTTGGAAAAATCCATATACTGATAATTTTTTGTAATTGGGTAATTTTTTAGAAATTGCCGCAAGTGAAGCAAGCGCTTTCTCAACTGATGCTTTGCTGTCAACTTGCGTAATGCAAACAATGCTGCGATTAAAAATGTCAATAGAATTGTATACAAGCAGTCGTTCAATCCAAGATAAATCCCTGAAACAGAAAATAATTTTATATCTGCGGCACCTAACATTGAATATTTGTACAGGCCGATCATTAACAGCGGCAAAAGCATACCCGCCAGTTCAGCGGCCAGCATGCCGTCGGACGGCCATATAATCCTTAAAATAAGTCTTAAAATAAATCCCATAAGAATCAGTCCGTTTTTAACTTTGTACATCCTTAAATCCATCACGGACGCTACAGTTAAAATCAGAAGCAGACAAATAAATCTTATATGAGACAATTCATCACCTCTATGCACTTGTCGACTAAATCGGGAATTTAAAACAATGAGAAGTACTGAAGAATTTTATAAACTGATTATAACCCTGACTCCAAATCGTGTCTAGCCCCTAAATAAAAAACCGTTCGACACACTTCGACGCAGGAGTAAAAATCCTGTAAAACCTTGAAAAAGAAGGAAATTCCTTATAGAGTCATGTCTGAATTTCGTGTCGTATTTCTTCCGCTGTCTGATAGTAAAGATCATTCTGCACAATCGCGATACCGCGGACAGTTCACAGCATACGCTGTTCTCTGTCCGTTACCCGGCAAATATCTTCCCGTGCAAGCACGGCAGCTGCTTGCCGGGTGTATCGCTCAAAAAAAACAGAAGCACAGGCCTCTGTAACAGCTGTGCTTCTGTTTTTACCGATTATTTTTCTGTTTTTTTCTTTGCCACTTTTTCTTTCTTTCTGATTTTTCCGGCTTTCAGGCGTCTTGGCTTAGGCGGCTCCGTGTAATCGAACTCCAAAGCAATCACACCATATGCCGGCACGTTCAGTTTTAATGAATATTCATTCCAGTCCCAAGCAATTTTTTCTGCAAAAAGCACCTGAGGATTTGTCAGTCCGCTTCCGCCATATTTTACAGCATCACTGTTAAATACTTCCCGATATGTTCCCGGACACAGACATGCAATTCGGTGGTTTTCATAGACAACCGGCGAAAAATTAAAATGGAATAAAAGACATTTCTTTTTATCTTTTGTCATACGGCAAAATGTCAGCATATTGTGACTGACATCGCCGCCGAAAACCCATTTGAATCCTTCTGGTTCACAGTCCAGCTCATACAGCGCCGGATGTGATTTATAAAAATGCAGTGTATCTCTGTAATAATCATTCAGCTGCCTGTTTTCCTTCTCATTATCCAGCAGGAACCAATCAAGACTGCGTTCTTCGCTCCATTCTCTGAACTGTGCAAAATCCTGCCCCATAAACAGCAGTTTCTTTCCCGGATGAGCCATCATAAAACCGTAGGCAGTTCTTAAATTTCCGAATTTATCATTAAGATCGCCCGGCATCTTATTAATCATCGAACATTTTAAATGTACCACTTCATCATGAGACAACGCCAATATATAATGTTCGCTGAAAGCATATTCAAAACTGAATGTCAATTCTCCATGATGATACTGCCTGAAATACGGATCTTCTTTCATATAATTCAAGAAATCATGCATCCAGCCCATATTCCATTTATACGTAAATCCAAGGCCGTCTTCTTCCGCCGGGAACGATACTTTAGGCCATGCCGTCGACTCCTCTGCAATGATGATCTTCCCCGGTTTGCGCTGTTTTAAAATAGAATTCAGATGTTTTAAAAATTCCATAGCTTCGTAATTTTTGTTGCCGCCGTCTTCGTTCGGAAGCCATTCTCCGTCTTTGCGCCCGTAATCCAGATAAAGCATAGATGCGACAGCGTCCACTCTCAGGCCATCTACATGAAATTTCTCCATCCAAAAAATTGCATTGGCAACAAGGAAGTTAGATACTTGAGGCATCGCATAGTTAAAGATCAGTGTGCCCCAATCCGGATGTTCACCTCTGCGTTTGTCCGGATGCTCGTACAGCGGCTGACCGTCAAAATAAGCAAGCCCATGGGCATCTCTTGGAAAATGGGCCGGCACCCAGTCCAATATTACGCCAACACCTTTGCTGTGGAGATAGTCTACCATATACATAAAATCCTGAGGAGTTCCGTACCTTGAAGTCGGCGCATAATACCCTGTCACCTGATATCCCCATGATCCGTCAAAAGGATGTTCTGCAATGCCCATCAGTTCTACATGGGTATAGCCCATATAATTGGCATATTCTGCAAGTTCATGGGCAAGTTCCCGATAATTTCTGAACCCGCCCTCATCATCTTTTTTCCACGAACCGAGATGAACCTCATAAATAGCAACCGGACTTTCATAAGTTTTCCTATGCCGTATATCATCTTCCCAGCCCTGATCCGTCCACTGAAAATGTTCTATATTCGTCACTACCGAAGCTGTATCAGGACGTTTTTGGGCATAATTTCCGTAAGGATCCGCTTTATATAGTATATTTCCTTCGGCCGTCTCCACGGCAAACTTATACAAATCTCCTTCTTTAATATCCGGGATAAAAAGTTCGAAAATTCCTGATTTTTCAAGTTTTTCCATGGGATTCTCTCCCGGCTCCCATTCATTGAAATCTCCTACGACACTGACCTGCTTTGCATGAGGCGCCCACACTGCAAAATAGACACCCGGACGGCCGTCTTTGGTCATCATATGCGCACCCAATTTTTCATAGATTTCATAATGTCTGCCGACTCCGAATAAATATTCATCTAACTGTGTTATTTTATGATCCATAACGTTCTCCCTTTCTAGGCATTTAATTTGATTACTGCCCCGTCATTGGCTCCTATCGTCAATTGGAGCCGGCCATTATTTACAGCGACATCCTCTCCGTTCAACAGATTGACGGCACTCTGCGCGCTGATTGGAAGCATGATTTCAAGATGTTCGGCAGAGGCATCATTATTTAAAACAGTCACACAGGCTTTTCCTTCGTAAATTCTTGCATAAGCATACTGCTTATTTCTAAGAAGCAGTTCCTTATATTCTCCGAAATTTAATTCAGCATATGTTTTCTTTGCCATTGCCAAACGGCGGATCAAGTCTGTAATTTCAGGATGAGGATTAACAAAGGTATCAATGTCGATGGACGGTCTCAGGGGATCATCACTGCCGTTGCTTTTACAACCTTCAATTCCCCATTCTGAACCATAGTAAACGGATGGAATACCGACAATTGTAAATAAAAATATATAGACTGGCTTTAAATTTTCCTTAACTGTCAGCTTATTATATATCCTATCCACATCATGATTATCCACGAAATTGTAAAGATTTGCGCCCCTGCAAAGTCCGTACGGCCCGAATAATCTCTGAACAGAATGGGCCATTTCAAAATAATTCTGTGAATTATGCGCCGAATAAATACCTTTATGCAGTTCATAATTTGTCACCGAATGAAGCATTCCGCTGTTGACCCAGCGTCCGTAATCTCCGTGGATCACTTCCCCCATAAGCCAGAATTCCGGTTTTACTGTATCCGCCAACGCCCTGAGCTGATGCATAAAATCAAAATCAAGAACATCGGCACAGTCAAGACGTATGCCGTCAATATCAAATTCACTGACCCAAAACCGCACAACATCAAGCAAATAATCTTTAACCGCAGGATTTTGCATATTTAATCTTGGCAGCAGTGCATAACCATGCCATGATTCATATGAAAATCCATCCTGATAAGGTCCCTGCTGACCGAAATCCACATGACAGTACCAATCTTTTCCCCATGAATCCCATTTTTGTTCCTGAAGATTTTTAAATGCCAAAAAATCTCTGCCGGTATGATTAAAGACACCATCAACGACAACTTTAATGCCTGATTCATGACAAAGTTTCACCCATGCTTTAAAATCTTCATTTGTTCCCAGCCTGCTGTCCACCCTTTTATAATCTGTTGTATCGTATCCGTGAGATCCGGATTCAAACAGCGGCCCGATATATACCGCATTAAATCCCATATCCGCCATATGTGAAACCCACCGGTTTAAAACAGGAAATTTGCTTTCCTTCTCTTTATAATCATTCTCTTTTTCACATCCGCATAAACCGAGCGGATAAATATGGTAAAAAATCGCGCTGTCATACCATGCTGACATCATTTATTCCTCCTCTATACATAAATTCCATAAAGAAATTGGTGGACAACCGCAAATGCACGCTCACCGCTTATAAACTCTTTAGCTTTGCCTTCCTGACTCATCCACCAGAGCAGATAATGATTTAAAACACCAATAAAAGTAACCGCATACTGCTCATGTCTTCCGTTCATATTTCCGATAATATCTCCGGCTCTGCAAAATAAATCTGATGCCATCTTCAGCTGACGAAGCGCATACGGCCGCACGACGCGGTACATATCGCTTTCTTTGCCGGCATACATCATTGACATAAACAGACAGTAAAACTTTTTATTTTTCAGCACCTCGCTGAAATAAGTATTTACAAATCGGTATAATGTCAGCGGCAGATCGCCGTCGTAAACAGAGGCCGCTTCAAGTTTTTCTTCAAATTTTCCGTAATAGTTCCGGACAAGGTGTTCCAGAAGTCCGTATTTGCTGCCAAAATAGTGATACAGCGTAGGTTTTGTAATACCTGAGCGTTCGACGATTTCCTGAACGCCTACAGCATCGTATCCTTTGGAATAAAATAAATCCAAGGCACTTTCCAATATTTTTTCCTTATTGTCCATGAGCCACCTCCTTAGTTCAGTATACCAATCGGTATATATTGCGTCAAGAAAAAAAGAGACTTGAAAGGTAGAATTTTTCAAGTCTCTTTTGTTCATTATGCTGATTTTTATCTCTGAAGAAATTTAAAGTCTTCCGGCAGAAGTCTGAACATACTTGCTTCTTCATATCGATTTTCCAAAACAGTCATAAAAAGATTTTTTGAGTTTCTGTTCTCCACGTTTGTAATGGCAACATCCACAATGCCCATGACATCTTCATAGTTTACAACCTGATTATTTTCCAGACATTTTTTAAAATAGTCTCTTAAAATCAATGCAACTTCCGGTGCCATCTCATATTTTTTCTGTTCAATATAACCTTTGGCAAGTGTTACAAGTTCCATCTCATTATATTTTGAAACATTGATAACATTCAGGAATTTAGATCTCAGTGACTGGTGTTTTTTCCAAAATTCCATCATCTCATCATAAAAACTTTCCAGAACAATAGCTGTCTTTTGGTTTTCTTTATTCACTTCCCACTCAATAATTGACACTGATTTTTCCGAAAGCAGATCTGCCTTTTCGATAATCAGGCATCCGCCCTGAAGTTTATCAAAAATCACTGAAAAATCGCGGGCATTCAACTCTTCCGCGCTGGCACGGACAATCTTACTCTTATCACACAGGCCATATGTGTTCAATGCCTTTGCAATTCCGAGCGCTATCTGTGATTTTAAAGATTTATCCGTACTTAAAACAACAAAATTAATATCATAGGAAGCCAGAATATCAAACTTTTCTGTAGCTGTCTCCTCAAATTTGGTAAATGTTTTACTCAGCTGCTCTTTGACATAATTGATATTCGGCACTGTCGCAAGCACATCGCTTTCCGTCTTCGAGTCCTTTTCAAACAAACCGGCAATAAAATCTTTATCTTCTGCTGTCCATACACGCTCCTCAATGATATCGTCTTCGTCCATGATCAGCCCGTCTTCATCTACAACCTCTGTCTCTTCATCATATGCTGTCTGTGCCTGAACTTCTTGTTCATCCGCCTCTTCGTCATCTTCGCTGCCGCCGAAAAACGCTTCTATCTCCGACTGTTCTGCTTCGGAAATAACCTCATCTTGATCATCGCTGTCCTCTTCGTCGTCTTCAAAAGCCTGCTCCAAGTTATCCTCTTCATCGTCATCATCAAAAGCCTGTTCAAAAAGCCCCTCTGACGGGACTTCACCGATATCTTCTTCCTCGAAATCATCATCGTCGTCATCGTCGCCTTCGGTGCCGAAAAACGTATTAAAAAGTTCTTCCTCCTGTATACCATCAATAACCTCATCGCGATCGAGTTCTTCATCCGGCATATCGGCATACTTTTCTGCCATCTCATCAATATCAGACGGTCTTTCCTTGGATTTCCAGAAATCACTTCTTGTATCTCCTGAAGAAAGCGCATCAAATAACTGCTCCTTTGTCATCGTATCTGTGCCGGCAGACTGCGGCTGCGACACAGGTTCATCTTCTGTCTTCGGCTCTCCGGCCTGTCCCTGAGACTGGGCATCCATAGATTTTGAAAGGGAAGCCATCGTTTTCTGCCACTCCTCTTTCTTTTCTTCTTCTTCAGCAATGCCCTGTTCAACAATTCCGATATCAAATCCGCCGTCATCCGGCACTTGTCCAAGCAGCGGGTCTTCGCCGGCTTTGGCAAACTGCTTTTCTGCCGCCAAATATATCGGCAAAGGTTCTTTCGTAATTGAACACTTCAATTCAATAGCTTTATTCACATATTCACCATTGCCGAACCAAAGTACAATTTCATCACACTCATGAATACACTGCTCGTCTTCACCGGCCTCGTGATAAAGTCTTGCCAGTTCAAAAGCCCACTCTTCAATATACTCATAATCCTTGAGCCGCTCCAGCGTATGAATTAATACGGATTTTCGCTCGCCTTTTGCCCGGTCTAACCGATAGCGCAAAATATATCTGTTCAGATCCCTTGACGCCACCGCTATAAATTCTTTATAATAATATTCAGCTTCAGGATAATTTCCCATCTCTATATAAAGACTTGTCAGAAGATTTAATATTCTTCTGTTTTTTGGAGATTTTGCATATGCTTTCAAAAACACGGCCTCAGCTTCTTCGTACATCTGCTGACGCATATAGACTTCTCCGATCAGGCAGAGCGACGGCGCAACTTTAATACGATTGACGTCAATGCTTTTGATAACTTCAAGTGCCCGGTCAAAGTGTCCGTCAAGGACATATGCCTTTACCTGCTTCATCAAATCATTTTCCGCATTTTTATCTGTTCGCTTTTCCATTTTTTCACTCCTTTAACCATCTTCAGATTATCCTCAAAACAGCGTCGGCGCACAGCATCATACCCCAGTATCATTCCGCCCGCCGACGTACTCAGTAAATAGTGTATCACAATTAAAAATGACTGACAACAAAAACGTCAGAAATTCTCCATAAGATATGCTTTTTCGTCCAGAGGATACTTTATTCCCTGTATTTCCTGATAAGTTTCATGGCCTTTACCTGCCAAAATAACAATATCTTCCTTTTGAGCATGATCAATACAGTATTTTATCGCTTCTTTTCTGTTTTCGATGGCTTTATACACACCTCCGGCCTTTTGAACGCCCTCGATAATATCCTCCATAATTGTTAAAGGCGGCTCATCTCTCGGATTATCTGTGGTCACGACCGTCAGATCCGCAAATCTTGCACTGACCTCCCCCATGCCCTTACGCCGTTCTTTGGAACGGCAGCCGCCGCAGCCGAACATACAGATCAGTTTCCCGCAGCATATGGGACGTACAGTACGAAGCAGCGTTTCCAGCGAAGCAGCATTATGCGCATAATCAATCATCACTGTGACCGGCTTCCTGATCGGGACTATCTCCATCCTGCCTCTGACATTTACCTCCTTCAAACCGCGGCATATTGCATCATGATCTATTTTTAAAAGACGGGCACATGCTGCAGCGCCAAGGGCATTGATGCCGTTAAACTGTCCTGCCATATGGGTTTTAATCTCAAAAGGCTGTCTGCCGCGCTCCTTAAAAACAAATCTCTGCGGCGTTTTCACAGATGTTTCATGGCTATACATCTTTCCCGTAAATTTTATTTTATCGGAAGGCAGGTAGATCGGCAGTCCTTCTTCTGCAAATCCATACAGCCTGCCCTCGTATCTGCTGACCGCTCTGCATGCCATTTTATCTGCGGCATTAACCAGTCCTGCGCTGCACTGGTTAAATAACAAACTTTTGCAAAACATATACTCTTCCATATCCGCGTGCTCATATTTTCCAATATGGTCTTTGGAGATGTTTGTCAGAAGCGCCGCCTCAAAATGAATTCCCGCTGTACGGCTCTGTTTAAGCCCCTGAGAAGATACTTCCATGACCGCATATTTCACATGATTATCTCTCATCCTCGCAAGGGCGCTCTGTATCGTCAGTGCTCCCGGCGTTGTATTAACTGACGGCATTCTCGTATGCCCGTCATCAATTTCCACTGTACCGATCAGCCCTGTTTTGCAGCCTGATGCCTCCAGGATGCTTTTAATCATATACGCGGTTGTTGTTTTCCCTTTCGTACCCGTGATACCAATGATTTTCATGGCATTTTCAGGGAAATCATAAAATGCCGCAGCCATTTTAGCTGCGGCAACTCTCGTATCCGGCGTCTGTATGATTGTCGGATGATACTTCGGATTCACATCTACCGGACGATCTGTCAATAATGCCGATGCACCGCGGTCCAATGCCTCACCGATTTTCGTATGTCCATCCATTTTTGTTCCGCGGATGCATATAAAGACACCGCCCGGTTTTACGTTTCTCGAATCATCAAAAACTCCTGTAATATCCACATTAAGACTGCCTTGAAGCAGCAGCCAGAAAAACCCTGTCAAAATCGATGTCAGTTTCATGGACTCCCAACTTTACACGCTTCTTTCTACATCCTATGTAAAGTTTTTGACAAAGTGCTTCCCAAAAGCCTCCCCGGCCCCAAAATGTCTGCGGCCCGCTTATATAAAATCAAATACTTCCTGCTCAAATTCGATTTTTTTGTATTCTGTCTCTTCAGTATTTATATAAGACCTGTAATCAACGATAACTGTCTGCTGACAATGTCCCGTCAGTTTCTGTCCGAGCATATAAACAACATCGAACTTGCCTGTCACCGCCGGTGTCGCCCCGCGTGCCGGAACGATCAGCTGTACATGATTTTCCTTAAGCATTTCAAAAATAGGTTCCCATATATATACATCTTTCGCCGCGCCAAAAGGATTGTCAATAAAAATAACATTTTTCAAATCCGTGCTGTCTGCGGCCCCAGCGTTAATGGCAGAAATATAATGAATAAGTGCAATTAAAAACTGAATATAGATACCTTGTGACTGTCCGGTACTGCCGACAGCCTCTTCATACTTCAGGAAGCGGCTCTGTTCTTTCATCCGTTCCCGTTTATACAAACTCAGTCGGATGGCATCCATATCATCAACAATCACAGCAAAAAGATTTTTCCATGCCAGCTTAGACCTAATAAAGCTCAGTCTTTCATCAGGATTGCTGTACTGATCTGCTTCCATCGCTGTCTGACTGATGTATTCAGACATTTTCTGCTCAAATAATGACTCCTGAACATACGGCACTTTCAGACGGACCATCTGTATTTTTTTATGATCCAGTACAATTTTAGACATGCCTTCAAAGCGATCCAGTTCCATTTTAATGTCCATACACCGCTGTACACACTGAACCACAAAGTTTTCTTTCATCTTTTCCATACTTTCAATGCCTTGAAGTACCCGCGTTTTCTCCAAACGAATAATATTCTCCGTCTCGGATATATTTTCCGAAAGCTGCTGTGCCTCCTCACAAGTTGTCGGGAGCGTGATGCCGGTACGCACTTCGTGTGCCAGCGCTGCTGCCGAACATTTTACCAGAGCCTCTGCCGCCGATTCT
Organism: Candidatus Scybalocola faecipullorum; assembly: GCA_018716485.1. GTDB lineage: Bacteria > Bacillota > Clostridia > Lachnospirales > Lachnospiraceae > Scybalocola_A > Scybalocola_A faecipullorum. Next base: position 9,488 of record DVJY01000016.1, on the reverse strand, counting down.
TTTGCTTTATCAAACGCTGTTTTCTGTACATCTTCTTCCAGACACAGCGTGCGGTAAGTTTTTAACAAAGCATCTGTCTTCTTCTTAATGTCCAAATCCGGCTTATAGCTTTCATCGGTCAGATGGTACGGTATCTTGAGCATTTGAATGATTCGCTCGATCTCTTTTTTCAATTCATCTGCCGCTCTGAATTCTTTTTCTGACACTGCCGCAGACTGAATCATCGCTTCGCGCCGCTGCTGCAGCTGAACGATAATTTCATCATATTCTTTAAAAAATGTGTCATAATCTCTGTCTTTTAAATCAACTTCTTTATAGAATCCGTAGCGTTCTTCAATTACCTGCTTGGAATTTTCCACACTGCCCATCAGTTTATTCTTCCCTGCCAGCGCATCCGCCTGAATGGCTCTTGTCAGCCGGATATCTTCAGCCAATTTATCTGCCTGTGTTTTATATTTCTTTATCGTTTCCCCATCCGAAGCTGCCACGTTTTTTGCCTGTGCCTTTGCTTCCAATGTCTTAAAATCAATATTTCGCGTTTCAACAGCCTCTTTCAGCCGCTCCATCGTCTTTTCATAATTTTCCAAAAGACGTCTTTTATCGCTCAAATCTGCATTTTTTTCTTCATATGCAGCCTTCAGTCCCATAAATCTCGCATGAATATCTTCTATTTTTTCGCCGCTGTCCTGTATTTTGACCGCCGCGCCGTCTGAAGGAAGATAAACTAAAAAATCTTTTCTGATCATTGCCGCCAGTTCATCGGCCTCAGATTTCATACAGTCTATGTGTACTTTTATTTTTTCCGCACTGGCCTGAAGTCCTTCTTTTTTCTGAAGCAATGCTTTTGTCTCTTCTGACAGCCTGTCTTTCTCTATCCTGTCTCTGTCCGCAGACTTCTTATCTTCTTCGATTTTTTTCATCAGCCGGGCAATTTTTTCCACAACCTCTGATTCTTTGCATGTTTCTTCATAATCTGCCTGAGCGCGTTCCAATGCTGCCTGAGTTTTTGCCGAATCTTCTTTCAGCTGTTGTATCTCACAGGCGCATTGCTGCTGCAGCTGCTGATTTTCCTCTGTCCGTTTTTTCAGCTGCTGCGCCTCATTTTGTTTGATCTGATATACATCTTCATAATTTTTAACAAAATAAAATACACTTTCCAGATCAGTCATATATGTCTTCATTTGATCCTGAAGACGATGTTTATCTTTTTCGATGGCTTCAAGTCTGGATTTGGTCTGATTCTTTTTTTGCTCCAGTGCCGCCTCATTGGTATACAGTGCCGACGGACATCCCGCCAAGAAGATTTGATCCCCGGACAGCACTTTTTCTCCGTTCTCTACGGCCTCAATGCGCATCACCGGTATTGCAAAGCCGCCAAAATCAGTTTCTTTGAATACACGGTCGCCAAATACACTTCCGGCCTTATCCATCACGATGACAGTGTATGGCAAAAACGGCAGCCGCTCAAGCAGCGCAGCTTTTTCTTCTTTTTCTATATCTTTTAAATAATCGCTGCCTGCCATACAAGAAGCATGGTGTTTACTTCTCAGGTAATTGACAGCTTCTGATACACCGCTGCTGACTGTTACCGGATTATGTTCCTCAAGCTGTTCCATATATTTTGTCAGTGTACCGCAGTCTTTTTCATATAAGTAAAGCTCTGCCGAAGCCTTTTCATATCTCTGCGCGATCACATGTTTAAGATGATCCATATGCTCTGCTTTATAGATATACATCAAACGGTCGATGTGCTCTTTTTCCTGAAGATAACGCGTCATAAATTCGCTGCTGACGCTGCCCATGCTTTGAAGCATCTGCTGCGCGCTTTCCAGCTTTCCGGCCTGTATTTCCAAAGCGTGCCTGCGCGCCGACATCCGCCGGATTTCTTCCTGAAAATCTGCAATCTGCTGTTTCTTTTGGGATACTTTCTGCCGATATGTCCGAATTTCCGTCAGACTGCCTTCAATAAGCAGCGCATTGACCTGTTTACGCAAATTTGCCGCCTCTCCTATACAGTCTTGTATTTCTCTTGCTTTTGTGCGCTGCGCATGTTCCAAAACCGCGATTCTCCGGTCATTTTCGCGTACTGTACCGTCAACTGATGTTATATCCGTCTCCCAGTCTGCCTTTTCCTGTTCGTCCTTTGCAATTTCCGACTTTAATCGTTTAATCTCTGCCTGAGCAGTCTGTCTGCCCAAAAATGCCGTGCGTCTGAGCTCGTCCAGCAAATCCTCATGTCCCTGCCCTGAATTTTCTATTGTCTTCTTAATAATTTCTGCCTGATGCACCGTTTCTTTATATTCGAGATAATCATTCATACTTTGAGCTTCAGATAACGCATACATCTGGGAAGCATATTCTTTTTCCAATGTCTGAAGATGCATAGCCCCGTCATTGGTGTCTGCTTCCATTTTTGCCAAACATTCCAGACTTTGCTGAACTTTTGCCGTATCCGTCTTTCTTTTCGCTTCAATTATACGTTTATCCGCCAGCGCTGTCTCTTTTTCATACAAATTCATTTCATTTTCTTTGAGACGAAGAATATTTTGAATCGTACGATATGTTTTTACAAGATCTTTCTTAAAAACTTCTTCTCTTTCATAAAGTCGGGATAAAATGCTGATTCTCTGCATAAAACTTTCCAATGCATTAATCTGACCGTCATAAGCGCTGATTTCTTCTTTGCGTTTTGAAAGTTCGACAAGACGGTCCTTAATATTAAGCAGTGTCTGTGCGATATCACTGTCACTGCCGCCCGCCTTATGAGCAAACGCTTTCTGAATAATCTCCCCGATCAGCAGATCTTCCACAACTTTGCGCGTTGTGCGGTAATTGGACTCAAAATAAGTACGCACATGTCCTTCAGTTTTATTTATGCCTCTGATAATTTCCCACTGGCTTTCGTACAGCCCGTATTTCTCGATTGCCCGCTGATACTCACCCTTTCTGTCAAAAACAGCAACTTTAAGCTGACTATCCTTACGTTCAATTTCTTTCAAATAGACTCTCAGACCGGTATATGTCAGACGCTCTCCACCTTTGGACAAAGGCAGATTCACAATATCATTGTCATTATAACTTCTGTAAAAAATAATGTAATTAAAGTAATCAATAGAAGCTGTATGTTTTATTTTTTCATCTTCCATGCTGTCATCTTTGGCTTTTCTGGCACAAAAACCTGTCAGCATGTATTTATATCCGTCCTGAATACAAACATCATCCAGCTTCCATTCAATCAGTGAATGAATCGATGTGCTTCCATCTCCTGTACGGAACAGTTTTTCCAACGGCTGTTTATCGTCCAATGTACAATTTGGAATCAGATTTTGAAGCAGCAAAAGCAGCAGTACGCTCTTTCCGCCGCCGTTGGCAAGATCATACAGGGCATTTTTACCGTCAAACCGCATGATAAAATCATCATAAAACTGTGTTCCAAAATTATATTTAACATTGTTGACCCGAATTCGATTAATGCCCGGCATGTGTTTCACCTCCCTGAATAAGCAGCTCATACAGTCTGCTTCCGGCTTCTTCGTAATAATCCTGAACTAATGCCCTGAATCGGTCAAGGGCATAATATTTACCGCCGGCTTCATAAAAAAGCTGCTGATCCTGAAGGAAATTAAACGTAAGCTTAATCATCCCGATTTTAGAACCCCGGGCTGCTTTCAGACTTGCATTTTCTTCATTGGCCGCCGTCATCGGCAGTTCCTCCCAAAGCGCTGCGATTGTGCCGAAACTTTCAGCTTCACCTTCGGACATGACATCAGACATCTTCTGTCCGGACAGCCGGCCAAATCCTGCCGTCACTGCCTCCGCAACTTCTTCAGCGCGCACATATTCTCTGACGGCACAGTCCGAAGAACTTTTATAGAATAACAGAACAATCTCAAAAATAATATTATAGACAAGAAACAGTTCTTTGTTCAGCCGCAGGCCGATCGTCTTTTTCAATTCATCATTATTGTATCCGAAAACTCTGTTATGCTCCCCTGCCGTCACATAAAGCGCCTGCTGATATTCATAAAGATACAGATTGGAGGCTTTTAACATTGTGTGCAAAAGATCATAAACTTCAGCATTTCCGATATAATTTTCATATAATTCTGCGTGGCTGCGGGTACTGACCTCCTCGCCGCTGATCAATGCAGCAAAAATTTCCACCGCTTTTTCAAGGTTTCGGTTTTCCACATTATTCCTCCGTTCTTTCAAATATGATTTCCGAGATATAAAAGCCTTCTTTTGTCTCAATCAATGTTTCAGGCATATACGTTAACTTGAATTTCAGCAAACGGTACCGGGCCCATTCTGACGATATCAAAAACTTTGCTGTTGCCGCTTCTAAAAAAGTGTCCGGCGATACCGCCGCTTTTGAAAGATCATAAAAATTTTTCTGGCTTATATGGGCAAGAAAAGTATAATAATCACCGTTATCACAAATATCGCTGCCAAGTCTTAACGTATACAGCCGATTTAACTCTGTCAGGCTGACACGGCCGCGCGCAAGCAGGCGTTCAAACAAAATTTTCAAAAAATATTTGAAATTGGTCTCAATACGAAGATCTGCGGCTTCGTCTTCATAAATATATTCCCGTGTTCTCCCGGTGACAATACGCTCTTTTTCTGCAGCCTCTTCTATTTTACATGTCAGCAGATCATCAAGCTGAGACAGCGGCAATGTTTTTCTCATCTTTAATCCAAACAGCGGTTTGACAAAGGCTGCCAGTGCTTCAAGACTGTCAGCCTCCATCATACGGGCTTTATAATTTTCAAAATCCATGGCCTTTCTGAACCGGTTGTGCTTTGCTCTGGAAATCATCTGATCTGCCTGTATCTGCAGTTTGGTGCACGCATCCAGAAGATTTTCATGCTTGCGCATCACTGTTTTCAGCGCTCTATCCAAAGCATTGATTTCTTTCAGCGTTTCATTTTCCGTGCACATGGCCATTGCCTGATCGACAAGCGCCTTATTTTGGGCAAACATTTCATGTTCCTGCTCAAACCATGCCATACCGCGGTTCATAAAGTCATCCAGTGCCTGAACACCTTCAAACACATGATGCCCCAAAAGCCGCAGCACTTGATCTTTTGAGGCCTCCAGTCTTGAAACTTCCTGCCCGATTCTTGCGACTACGTCTAAGCCGCCTTTAAAATTTTTGGAAGAAACCATTTTTGAAAGCAGTATATGCTCCACAGAAATACGGCTTTCTTCCCGAATTTCCTTTGTGTCCAAATAAAATGACAATGCTTCTTCAGTCAGTATATAATGCAGCTGTCCCTGATCGTAACGGCTTTCAATAAACCGGATTCTTGAAATTCTTTTTTTCTTTGCACAGGGGTCAAACCATGTCAATATAAACGGTCGGCCGTCATTGCACATTTTATCAAAGATATAACTCTCCAATGCTTTCATGCGGTCAGGCTCCGGCGTCAGCCCGAAATCTTCCCGGATACGGCAGCCAATAAAACCGCATATGTCATCATACGTTACTTTTTTGTGATTAAAATGATTTTCCTCGATTAAGTATCTAAGCACTGCAAGCACTAGGTAGGGCATATCCAAATCTTTGACGTCGATATCTTTATATGATCCGAAAGCATTATCCATCAATTTGAAAAAAGGATAATATTTGCTCAAATTGTTCATGCGTTCTGGGTGACTGTCTATAATATCTTCCATCATTTCATTATTTTCAGCCATAAGTTGGCACCTCCGATCATTCACTGATATAGTCGGCAAACCCGTCCGTCATCGTCTCACTGCCATCTTGAAAAATCCATAAAACTTCCGCTCCTACAGACTCAGCCAAGGCTTTTCCTTCTTCGATGTCCATATTAAATAAGGCTGTGGACATCGCATCGGAAATTCCCGAATCTTCATAGATGACCGATACATCGGTAAATCTGTCCGACGGCATTAACGTCTGCGGATCGATAATATGATGATACCGCTTGCCATTCACTGTATAATACCGCTGATAATCACCGCTTGTGACAAGCGAAGTGCTCTCAAGTTCAATGATATGCACATAATTTTCGTCACTGTCCAAATCCGGATTTTGAAGTCCCAGACGCCACAGCGTCCCATCCGGTTTATCACCGATCGCTCGAATATTGCCTCCGATATCCAGAAGCACATGGGAGATTCCCTGCCCTTCAAGCATATCTGCCACTTTCTCTGTGGCATATCCTTTGGCAATGGCACCCACATCAAGACTCATATCCGCATCAGCCAAATAAACCGTGGAAGCCTCTTCATCAATAATCATCTGGTCAATATCTGTATGTGCATACGCTTCTTCCAACGCGTCCATCGGCGGCAGCTGGGCCTCTTCCGGATTATTCTGGCCAGCCTCCCTGTAATCATGCCAAATCTTAAGCACACTGCCAAAGGCAATATTAACCATGCCATCTGTTTTCTCATACATCTCTTGGCCAAATTTCAGCAGATCAATGATATCCTGACTGACTTCTACCGGACGGATGCCTGCCTGATCATTAATATCTTTGATGTTGGCAATCCCGTCATACGTATGATAAATATCATACAACTGGTGATATTTCGTCAATTCGTTCTCGATTTTGTCAGCGATTGTCTGAAACTCTTCTTCACTGTCCGTATAAACTGTAATCGTTGACATTGTATCGAATACAGAGTAAAACTCTGCTGTATATGATCTGTTTTGACGGCCACGGCCGCATCCCGACACCAGCATCAGACATGCCGTCACTGTCAGACACAAAATTGCTTTTATATTTTTCCCCATAAACGGCTCCTTTTTAGAAAGTATCATGGCTATGCGGATATTATACTATAAACCGCCGGCAGAAACAAGAAAAGCCGGCCTTTGCACATAAGGCAAAAGCCGGCCGTCAGTTTGTTTTAAATTGTTTTAAAAGCCTCTCTTACATAATCAAGATCTTCTTTATATGTAATGCCGTACCATTTGTCATGAGTCTCACACAGCTTCACCTGTGCTTTGCCGGATTTAATCAGGCCGTCAATAATAATCGGGAGCAAATACTCGCCTTTAATATCTCCCGGCTGCATATTTTCAAGGAATTCTGTAAATCCTTTCTCTAAAACATCCATAAACTCCGGATGAAGCGCCCACATATTCATAGAAACATAGTTCTTCACATCTACTTCTCCGTCCGGCATGCCTTCCTCGCGGACAACTGCGCCATCCGCTGTTTTTTCAATGCCTTTCGTTTCCAAAACATCTGTCAAATATCCCCGGTCATCTACAGCGCAAATACCTCTTGTCACTGCGCCGTTTTCACTGAGCGTGTTGCCTAAAATAAAGCCGGCCATACCAAGATTTAATTTTCCGTCCACCTGTGCAGGCTCGTTCAGAAGAAAATCATGTAGCTTGACAAATGCCTCTTTCCCATAATAGTCATCTGCATTAATGACAACAAAAGGCTCTTTGACAATATCCTTGCATACAAGAATCGCCTGTCCGGTTCCCCACGGTTTTACCCGGCCTTCCGGTTTTTTAAATCCGTTTGGAAGGTCATCAAGCTCCTGAAATGCGTATGCAACTTCCACTTCTTTTTCGATACGGTTGCCAATGATTTCTTTAAAATCTTTTTCAAGATCTTTTCTGATAATAAAAACAACCCTGTCAAAGCCTGCAGCAACTGCATCTTTAATTGAATAGTCCATAATAATCTCCCCGTTCGGACCTACGGACTGAAGCTGCTTAATTCCACCGCCAAATCGGCTGCCTATACCAGCCGCCATAATGACCAATGTCGTTTTCACTGTTATTTCCTCCATTAATATCTTTGTGTAGTGACTCCATTATAAACAAATACATACACTATGTCAAATAACATTGTCGATTTGGCTTTAAAAAATGCATATTCAAGCAATCAAGTTAAAGATTCTATTCATTTTATCTTTTATTGCAGCGAATACAGGCTTCTGCATCGGCACAAATACATTGTCAGCGGCAATTAACAAAATTAGGTTAGTTGAAATTCTAAATGCAACGATTTCAGCCTATTTCCCGGTTTCTGTTGCTTTTTCCTTCTGTTTTGTGTAAAATTCCATAAAAGAAGACAGCACAAAGTCCGGACTGCATTTTTTTACTTTTGCCGAAGTTATAAATGCACCCCGGGGCTCCTATCTCATGTTATTCTAAATGCAACAGCCTGTGTTGTATTTAACTTTTCAATTCACCTACTGATGGGGGAGGCGACCGCAATGGAATTTCGTATATTGGAATATTTTCTGGCAGTGGCAAGAGAACAAAACATTACTGCAGCAGCAGAATCTTTGCACATTTCTCAGCCCGCCCTGTCAACACAGCTTAAAGCCCTTGAGACAGAGCTTGGAAAGCAACTTTTAATCCGCGGGGTAAAAGGTTCGCGCAAAGTCATATTAACAGAAGAAGGGATGATCCTGCGCAAACGCGCAGAAGAAATGGTCTCGCTTATGAGACGTACAGAAGAAGAAATTACCGGATCCGATGAAACTATTGCTGGCAATGTATTTATTGGATCCGGCGAAACAGAAATCGTACGATTATTTGCCAAAGTTGCAAAAAAACTGCAAAAAAAATACCCGGATATCCGGTATAACATTTCCAGCGGCAATGCGGAGCATGTCTTAGAATATCTGGATAAAGGCCTTATTGATTTTGGACTGCTCTCTACGGAAATCGACTCACAAAAATACGAAGCTATACCAGTTCCCATAAAAGATACATGGGGTGTTTTAATGCGCAGAGATTCTCCTTTAGCCGAAAAAGAAACCATCTGCCCGGAAGATTTGTGGGATAAGCCTCTGATTGTATCTCATCAAAAAGGTGATGACGTATATCTGAACCAGTGGCTTCAGCGGGAAGAGTCTGAACTGCATATTGTTGCTACTTATAATTTGCTTTTTAACGCGTCCTTACTGGTGGATGAAGGTCTGGGATACGCTTTGTGCTACGATAAACTCATTAACACCCATGGCAGCAATCTTTGTTTCCGCCCATTTGACCCTTCGTTAGAAGCCCGCGGTTTTATTGTCTGGAAAAAATATCAGGTATTATCTAAGGCTGCAAATATCTTTTTACAGTATCTTCGGGAACTGCTTAATACAGAGATATAAAAGCTGAATGATTATACATTACCCGTCAGATGTCTGCCCGTGTAAGCGCGGCAGGTCTTCGCTCCGGGCGTATCGCGCAAAAAAGCAGCCGGTTACCGCTCGAAACCCGCTGTTTGGCTAAAATTTTTCTATAGCATTAAAAAAGTGTGTGCCTTGGCACACACTTACATCGAAGCGCGAGACGGGATTCGAACCCGCGACCCTCGCCTTGGCAAGGCGATACTCCACCACTGAGCCACTCGCGCATATAAATGATTTTTTAAGCGGGTGATGGGAATCGAACCCACGTATCCAGCTTGGAAGGCTGGTGTTCTACCATTGAACTACACCCGCACAGTGCCCAGAACCGGAATCGAACCAGTGACACGAGGATTTTCAGTCC
>DVJY01000015.1 GCA_018716485.1 Candidatus Scybalocola faecipullorum | reverse complement strand
TTGATGATATAGTTTGTCATATCCCTCGTATAACCTCTGAGTGTAGACGCAGACACCTTTGCCGACTGCATCAGCAGCCACTTCTCGCCATACTCGGCTACTGTCGGGTGCTGCCGGTGAAAGATAATTTCTTCCACCTGCTTCCGGGCCTCTAACTGCTTCTCATACAATTCTTCACAAGTAGCGGCATACAAACTCAACTCTTTGCCATCTGCATCCGTAATCCTGGTTCTGTAATACTGGATTCCTTTCAATGTAATGGTCCCGTACTTCGGGATCTGTGTTTTCTTTTTTGCCATCTTTGATCGTCCTTTCTTGATAATGTGTAGTCTCCGTATCTACACTCTCTTTTTATCAGAAAGCCTCGATTTAATCAAAGATACGGCTGATGTAAAACAAAGAGCGAGACATCCTTGCCTCGCTCCTGCTTTACTTCCTATTTTATTATTACTGTGCTGCGTCCCAGCTTGCAAACGCGCAACTCATTGATCTGACCAGCTCATCCGGCCTGTTATACTTAACCTTTGCATAGATGTCCATGGTAATCTTGCTACTTTCATGGCCTGCCAGGTATTGAACCGTTTTGGGATCTACCGACGCATGAATAAGGTTGGTGATGTAAGTATGCCGCAACTGATGGGGTGTTACCTCAAAGTCCAGGCTGTAAACCACTTTTCCGTTATGAGCGGCCTTTTCTCCCAAGACAGGTGTGACAGTATGCTTTACTCTTTTTCCATCTTCATACCGATAATAGCTCCGTTCCTTGACCGTTCTCGTAACAATATACTGCCACAGTCGCTTAAACTGCGTATAGGACAGCGGTTCGCCATCCCGGTTTGAAACTACATATTCCGAAGTCGAAGTTTCCTTTGCTGCTTTCAAGCACTCGGCCAAACAAACAGGGAGGGGGATATTTCTCTCCGCAGCCTTGGTTTTCAATTCATCCGAAATCACCGGTCTGTTATGTTCGGTGTGCCATGCCCGTCTTACCGTCAGATATGGAGTATCTGTATCCAGATATACCGAATCCCATTGCAGTGCAAGAATTTCTTCCCGCCGTAGCCCTGCATATAAACCAATCATGACAAAGACATAAGGCGGCAAATCTCGGATAGCATCCAAAAGGCGCGCTGCCTGTTCATCTGTCAAAGCCTGACGATCCTCTTGTGGAACACCGCCACCTTTTGTTGTCAGATAAATCGTTGGGTTATGGTCAATAATCCTGCTTTCCATCGCTGCGCGAAAGATAGACTTGTAAAGGATTACCACAGATTTATAAACCGATGCAGATTTCTTGGAAACCGGAACAAGGGCAAGCTGAATATCATCCAGGCTAACCTCACCCATCCGTTTATCTCCCAATTCCGCTATAATATGCCGCCTGACCTTTGAGGTGTAATCCGTCAAAGTAGTAGCTCGTACATGAACCGACTGCATCAGCAGCCACTTTTCACAATACTCTGCAACTGTGGGCGTTTTCCGATGAAAAGTGGCATTCTCAATCTGTTCCAATGCAAGCGTTTCTTTGTTATATAGTTCTTCAGGTGTTTTTGCGTAGAGAGCTACGAGCTTTCCATTCGCATCTTTGATTCTGGTCCTATAATATAGGACACCTCTTTTCATAACTGTGCCATATTGAGGAAGCATTATTTTCCTATTTGCCAATTCCTCCACCTCCTAAGAATAATCTCCAGCGCTGTACCTTTGTTTTATCAGACACTCCTGATTCCATCAAGGATACGGACCGGCTCACGATCTTCCGCTCCGAGGCTTACGGTAAGTTGTGCTTCTCTCAACAGGCTTTGCCCTGTGTGTACATTTTGCGATATACTCCTGGAGACCCGCCGCAGTAAAATACACACAGCCATTCTGAACATACTGCACATAAGAGATCAAGCCGTTGTTACGGGCGGCATCCAGCGTTGCGATGCTGATTCCTAAGATTTCAGCAGCTTCTTTTCGTGTAATGAGTTTTTCCATAGTCCATATTCCCTCCAATCTGTCAAGGTTATCGTCGTGCTTTCAAAATCACATGAATACGCTGGCAGCCGTAACTGCCAGCGCATGGTATCTGATTTTGAATAAAAAACGACCAACAAAGAAATCAATCGCTTCCTATTTTAATATGACTCAATTCTCGTCACATTTGCCACGCAACCCTGACGATGGGAACATAGCAGGTCTCCGCTGGCGCAGTTGTCATAACTCCGCAGCGTCGTTTTACTCGTGCGCCGCAGGGTTCCCCCCAAGTCTTTAGGAGGCCGTGAGGAAGTATCTTTAAGCCCCCGTGCAGTCCTCGCGCCGGATCTGCCACCATCCGCTTTGTGAAATCGTAAATCGCTCCGAAACAGCTTTGTTCATCACCTCCCTGGCTGCTCCATCTTCGCGGCGTTCCACACTCGCTCGTACACGGGTTATGTACCTGTTATGCTGTCTATGAAATTGTCAAAGTGCTGTTGAAGGGGGAAAACTTGTCCTTCTATTAACTCTGACAAAAAGAGCAAAAAACGAGCGCACCAAACGAAACTTTTTCAAAAATACTTTGCCAGCTGCTTCAGACCGCGCCGGATGCTGTCACGGACACGGCTTGGGTCTACATCCTCCGCTACTGCTATCTCGCTCACACGCATACCCAGGTAATACCGGGCATAGATCCGCTTGGCCTGCTTCTCCGGCAGAGCCATCACAGCGGCATAGAGCTGCTCCCGCAGCTGCTTTTCCTCCAGAAGCATTTCCGGTGTCTGGGGCTTCATCAGGATCGCATTTTCAATGCCGTTGTCACAGTCCAGGGAGTAATGCGCTTTATAGCGATACATTCTCCGATCATAGGCAGCTTCTGCACGCTCAGCGGATTGGATCGTTTCCAGCACATCTTCTGTTACCTCTATAAAATGATCTGTTTTATAAACATCAGGATATAAGTCCCTAAGATTGACTTTCTTCATTATGTACCTCCATTTCGATTCACGGGCGATTGACGAGTGAATCGAAAGGAGGCGGAGATCGGCATCGACATACTTCGGGAGCTTTCCCGAAAAATCGACAATAAAAAGCGCCAGCTCCCCGCAATGGGAAACTGGCGCGACAAAAACACCTATTATTCTGCTGATTTAGATAGAATGATAATGCTGATTGGTAGTCATACCTCCCCGGAGGAGGGGCAAGGCTTTTTTTAATTGGTGCAGCTCATGGGTGCTATGAATGACGAAAATTGACATGGCGGTATCCTCCCATATACCGCCCTCCTGATTGCATGAGAATCAGTCTGAAAATCAAAAAGAAACGGCGGCTCTAATCTTCTCAAAGCCGCCGTTTCATAGGCGCATGGAAATGTGTCTGCTCTACGACGGCTTTTTTTCTTTTGCCGTCGTGCGGCAGAATGTTATTCAATATTCAATTCAATGTTTCCAGTAAAGTCCTCACATTCAATGCCGATATAGTTTCCGCCTTCAGGGAGTGTAATTGTATCGCTATATATTCCGGTTGTTTCAAGCAAAGTGACTGCTTCATCAGCTCCAGAAATCCAAAATACTTTTGCAGTTCCCTCCGTAACCTCCAAAGTGCAATCAATAGACAACTCCTTACCAGCTTCTCGCTTTATAGAAGTTCCCCCAAACAAATACTCTGTATCTGAAAAATTCTCATAGTCGGCTGTATAGCATCCGGTATAATCATCAATCCCTTTTTCTTTCGTGCCTTGTAAGGACGAATTTCCGGTAAGCGCTATGGAACCAGCAGACTGCACAATATTATTATACTGATCGAGAACTTCATCTTTTGTACAACCGGAAAGTATAGAGGCACCACACAGTATCAGGCATAATGATAGAACTATTTTCTTCACAGGTATCACCTTCCTTTCCTGCGTACAGCACGCCTTCCTCTTCCCTTGGCCTTTGTCTGTTTACGGGCTTTCATTTCTTTTTTGTTACTAGACATCAGTAACAACAGCACCGCCCATAGAACCATGATGCCAACCCCAATGACCGCCAGCAAAGGGTTCGGAGCGGTGGTTGTTCCAGCATATCCACTCATGTCAAATCCCACTAAGATCAGCGCAGCAGAAAACGGATAGATGCTGGCAAGAATGCCGCCTTTGAAAAACATCATGCTATATCCAAGGAAGAACGCCAGAATGGAACCTCCCAGATATGCCCCTCGGATCTGTCCAAAAATCAGGATTAGGGGCATACAGACCAGATAGGTTGTCAGACCCGCTAACACAATCTGTGCACCGCCATGAAAGACCACTTCCGCTGTCAATCCTGACAAGTCAACCGTCAATCCAGTGATTAGAGTAACTCCAACACTGTATATTCCCAACAGAGCCGTAAGAATACCAACCCAAAAGAGCTTAGCCCCTAACACTTTTGGCATAGAAACAGGAATTATCATAATGTTTTTCAGCGTATCATGGGTGGATTCTCTGTCAATCAGCCAGCTGCCGATCATCACCAGTGAAATCGGGAAAAACATCTGGGTATTGCCCCATACAACATTCTCAAAAAGCATGGGAAAATCATAGTTTGGATTTCGGTACTCCGGCTCAACAATCAACTGGCTTCCATATTGCACCAACGGACAGAGTGCAAGCGCCACCAGCCCCACCCAAAGGATCTGACACCGGCGCAGTTTCAGTAATTCCGATTTTAATAAATTCCACATAATCACACCCCCTTAAATCTCACGACGCCGGTAAACCATCGCTATCAGCGCAAGAAATACAGCGGCTTCCGCAAATGCCACGCCGAACACCTGTATATCATTCAAAAAATACGGGCTTATCCGTTCTAGCAGCTCTGCCAGCTCTTCGCTGATGCTGCCATAATCATAAAACTGGAATGTCCAGCGAAACGCCAACGGTCCCGGAAGCAAGGTTCCGGCATTCAGACCAAAAGGCTGTGTCAGAAAAGCATCGTTGTTGGTGAGAAGATAATTCAAAATGGTATAGAAAAAGGTTATCACGACCGACACGATATAGTTTTTATCAAGAAGGACGACTATCAAAATACAGGGGAGCGCGCCAACCCACATGATCACACCCTCTCCTATCCCTACCTGAAACAATTTCCAGAACCCCACCGGATTCCATCCTTGAATCAGCAAAGCCGCAAGAATTACCAATGCTCCAACTGCCATAAAGCCAATAGCAAACAGCAGTAAAACCAGCATCTTAGAAAGTACCAGCTTCGTTCTGTTTACCGGTATGGTAACAAGGTTTTTCAATGTGTCATTGTCCAACTCCTCAAATAACAGATTGGAAGCCAGTATCACAAGAAGCGGCATCAAAAGAAGATATGCGCTGAGCTGGAACAGCCCTGACATCATATTGTTCGTAGCATCTACATCCGTGTTCGCATCTGCCAGAAAAATAGCATAAGCCAATGGAAGCAAGGCGGAAAGGAACACGGAAATAAATACCAGTGGCTTGCGTTTCAGTTTCAAAAATTCACATTTAATCAGTTTAAGCAATTCCCTCGCCTCCCGTCACACGCTTGAAGTAATCTTCAAGGCTTTCTTCTGAAGTTGCGGCCTCCGATACCTCCAATCCGTTTTCTACAAAGGCTGTTACAATTTTCCCAACGGGCAGATCCAGGTTGCGCAGGCGCAAATTATGGTCATCCTGTATGGAGAAATGGCTTTCATGGAAATTGCGTTCCAAAATTCTTGCCGCCTGTGCCGTATCAGAGAGCGTAAAACGGATATGCTTACTGCTTTTTTGCTCCAACTCAGCAAGGCTTTCTTCTTCCAGCAACGCGCCGTGGTCGATAATTCCAATATCGTCAGCCAGCAGGGAAATCTCTGAAAGAATGTGACTGGAAATCAGAATCGTTTTTCCTCTTGCGTCGCAAAGCTCCCGAATAAAGGAGCGTACCTCTGCAATACCGATGGGATCAAGGCCGTTGATCGGCTCATCCAAAATCAAAAGCTCCGGATCGTGCATAACGGCAAGGGCGATGGCAAGCCGCTGTTTCATACCAAGGGAATACTGGGAAAAGAGCTTTTTATCTTTGTAGGGCAGTCCTACCAAATCCAGAGCGTCTTTGACGGCATGATTGTTTGGTACACCCCGCAGAGTAGCAAAGATACGCAGGTTCTCTGTGCCGGTCAGATTGGGATAAAAGCCGGGGGACTCAATCAGGCTGCCGATACGGGGCAGCAATTTCTTTTCATTCCCCTGCAAAGGCTTTCCCCAGATTTTGACCTCCCCGGAAGTCGGATTTGTTAAGCCCAACAGCATCTTCATGGTAGTAGTTTTTCCGGCTCCGTTTCTCCCCAGCAGACCATAAATCCTCCCACGCTTCACATGGATATTTAAGTCAGCCACACTCTTTTGTGAGCCGTATTGCTTCGTCAGATTTTTTGTTTCAATGATGTAATTTGTGTTCATATTCAAACCTCCTGTTCTACAAGGTATTCTATCACGCCAACCTTGCATGAACCTTGCCTCAACCTTGCATTAACCTTGCAATTTAGAATCCATCCCCAATAACAAAGGCCCCCGCCGCAAGGACGGGAACCCACCCATGTTTCCTAAAAGGACAAGGAGCAATACTAAAATGTTTTTTCATAGAATCATTACCAGCCCTTTTTTCTGACTATTTTTTTCTTCTTAGCACTCATTGATGTACTGGGTTCTTTCTTTTTATTTGCAAGAATAATCATAGAAATTAAAAAAGTCAGAACTATTGTAATACAAGCCGGGCTAATTTGGTAAATAACACCATACTTCGCATCACAAGCAGAGTCTACTAAAATCATACTTGCTTTAATCGGATAATAATTTAACAATTTTCCTACAAAAGATCCAAAATATCCATACAAAAAAGCTAATGCCACCCCACCCAAAAAATTATTTGCCGAGCAACAGAATAGCAGAATGATCGGTAAGACTGAAATGTAAATTCCTATATTCGCCCCAATAACACGAATGAACAGATTAAACAGATTGCCAAAATGCACTCCTGAAAATCCAGCAATAATGTTGATTGCCAATGCTATCACGCACCCTATAAAACTAAAGCAGATTGTCAACAGCAATAGGACAACTAGTTTTCCAGAAAGTAACTGCCTATATGAAATAGGAATTGTTGATATATTCTTCATCGTATCGTCTGTATATTCCCTTGTTATGATATAACCTGCAATCAACGTAATGATAATCGGGAAAAACAAGGTACAGTTACTAATCATAACCTGCTGCATAAAATAGTCAAATGTCCATGTCTGTCCATCATTAGCTGTGGAATAGAACAGCGTCAGTAACGGAGAAAGTACTGTCATAATAATTCCAGCTTTTACTACATAATATCGTTTTAATTTTAAAAACTCAGATTTTATTATATTCCCCATATCTTCTACCTCGTCCATTTTTTATAGAAGCGAATGATCAGCCACAAAGAAAGTATAACAGTAATTACCATGATAAAAATTGTATGGAAAGTAGTTGGCACAATCGCATAGGCTTCCGGCAAAAGATTATCCTTTTGCAAATGATTCATCATTGAGCCGCTTGTCCAGTTCATAACACATATAACCGGAAAAGAATTTAAGAAAGCAATTTTGGCATCACTTATAGAAGTCCCAATCGTTCCCAGTATGCCCCAGTTAAAAATGGAATAAAAAAATGCAAGCAGGATAGAAAGCAAAAAGCTTTGGTTAAAGTAAATAATTAAAAATACAATCGGCAAAGAAGCTGCTACGATAAGAACTCCAAAAATAAGGCTCATAAATATCTTATAAGCCATACCATAAACCATTCCTACATGAAACAATTTACAAAACAACGCAACAGATAATGTGCTTATCAGACAAAATGCAATGCTGAAAATAAAGAGCATAGAAATTTTTGCCATAATGAGTTGTGTATTTGTAACAGGAATTGTTCTAAGGTTTTTGGAAGTATCGCAATCTCTTTCTATAAAAAACAAAATGGCGGCAATGATACCAATTAGACATGGGAGCAAAAAAACCAAGCCATATCCCAACATCATTGTATAAACATAATCAAATCGGGTTTGAAGATAATGTTCCGTTGCATCTGCACCGGTTCCCGCCTTTGCCATATATGCTAAAATCAATGGAAAAAATAACGATAATGACATCAGTGCGT
>DVJY01000014.1 GCA_018716485.1 Candidatus Scybalocola faecipullorum | reverse complement strand
AAGGCAGAAATCAAACCTCTACCGTACTCTGCACGTTCACTGCCGCCCAGTTCCTGCTCTACAATGCGTTTGCCTATATTCCAATAGGTAAGCAGCATTGCCTTACTGGAAGCACTATAAGCAGCCTCTTGCCCAGAGGAAATAATGCTTTTAATTTCTGTAATAACTGATTGGTATGGAGTTAAATGATTTTCCATCATATCACCTCGATTTCCCATAATAATTATATATTAACTTGCTTTTCCTGTCGTATCAAGGCTCTTTCAAAAATGGTGTAGTAGCGGTGTAGTAAGCGCTCTTGTGCTTCACGAAACCATTGATTTTACTGGTTTTTCCGGAACTTTTCAAGATACTGCCGTGGCAGATGAACAGCACTCGTATCATATGTTAAAGTCCTCCTAATTTGCGTTAGTTTGCCCTTCATCATTGTAATACGGTGCAGGCGCATCTTTCGTAATGATAATCTTTTTGAAGAAATCGCCCGTCAACATCAGGGAACGCTGCTCCTGTTCCATCTTTGCCTGGTCTGGAATCGCATAGGCCGACTGGATATAATAACGCTTAGATCCTTTGTTACAGACAAAATCAATTTCCAACTGCTTGCGGATTCCATGACCCTTTTCATTAGTTTTATTCAAAGTAATTACGCCCACATCCACATTGAAGCCCCGTATCTTCAGTTCATTGAAGATGATATTCTCCATAGCATGAGTTTCTTCCAGTTGACGGAAATTGAGACGGGCATTGCGCAGCCCCAAATCAGTAAAGTAATATTTGACCGGTGTGTCGATATACTTCTTTCCCTTAATATCATATCGGACAGCACTATCGATCAGGAAGGAATCGCAAAAATAGTCAATATACCTTTTGATGGTGTTATTACTGATGGTTTTATTCTTGAGACTTTTAAAGGTGGCCGACAGCTTTGTAGGATTTGTAAGCGAACCGATAACAGATGAAAGAATATTCAGAAGTTCCTCCAATTCTGCCCGATTTCGCACATTATGTCTACCTACAATATCCGAAATATAGGTCTCCTCAAACAGCGCCTTGAGAAAATTAATCTTTTCTTCCGAACTTGAAATGTTCATGATAGGCGGCAATCCGCCGTAAAGCATATATTCATTCCAGCCGTCCTGTTTCGTTCCCGAATAGACAGACATAAATTCAGCAAAACTGAGAGGATGCATATGAACTTCATCTCCCTGACCCCGAAATTCGGTGATCACATCCTTGGACAAAGACCTAGCATTGCTTCTTGTCACATATACATCCACATTTTTCATACGAATAAGGCTGTTTAATACGGATTCAAACTCTCACAAAAGCTGCACCTTATCCAGCAACACATAGTATATTCCGTCATTTTTAATCTGCTCTTTGAGATAGGGATACAGAACTTCTGGATCACGAAAACGCTTATTCTCAAATGAGTCAAACGCAATTTCTATAATGTGCTGTTCAGCCACTCCTTCTGCCAGCAAATAATCCTTGAACAGATTAAACAACAAGTAGGACTTTCCACAGCGGCGGATGCCAGTTACTACCTTGATAAGTCCATTATGTTTCTTAGTGATAAGCCTATTTAAATAGACGTCTCTCTTAATTTCCATATCATGATCCTTCTTTCTGCTGAAAATTTTTGCGAGATATCGCAATTTCATGCAGTAGAACTTATCAAAGGAACACGTAAAATAACCTGAACACTTTTTGTATTATAAACTGTGTTATTATCCCCTCCGTAACACACGCCCTTTCAATCGTCATCATCAGCCTTTTCGTCCATATACGCTTCCGGCTCTTCGTACTATGTATCATCAGCAGGAGCAACTATCTCCGGGACATGATTCAGAGAATATTTGACACTTTGAAAATTATTTTATTTAATATGAGATTCTGAAATAATCCAAATATGCCTTATATCGGTCCTGTGCAGTCAGACAGGTATCTGTCAGATAGCCTTTTTCATTATCCCACGCCTTCAATCCTCTATAGTAGAACATCTTCAGGTTATCCTCAATAATGAATGGAACGATATTATATTTCAAACATTCCTTGAACATAATCAGCCTGCCCACACGACCGTTGCCATCCTGAAATGGATGGATTCGCTCAAACTTTACATGAAAATCCAGAATATCTTCAAACGTCTTTTCTTCTTTTGCGGTATACGCTGTCAACAATGCTTTCATCTGACCGGCAACTTCTTCAGGCAGCGCAGTATCCATGCCGCCCGCCTCATTAGGCAATTTCTTATAATCCCCCAATGCAAACCAGTCTTTTCTGGAATCGCTGGTTCCGCTTTTCAAAATCAAATGAAACTCCTTGATAAACTTCTCAGTCAAAGCTGCCTTTGCATGGTCGATAATCATATCAATACATCGAAAATGATTTGCGGTTTCAATCACATCGTCTACGTTGAGAACTTCATTTTCCGCACTGATGGTATTGGTTTCAAAAATATATCTGGTCTGATCATGGGTCAGACGATTTCCTTCAATATGGTTTGAGTTATACGTCAGATCAATTTGTGTTTTATGGTAAATGCCGCCGGAATATTTACTTGCTTTTTGTTCCTGCAAGATATCTAGCAGTGTGCGTGGGTGTTCTTTCTTTTTGTTGGAACGCTCTGGTTTTTCGGCATTCTCCGGAATATTCCATGTCTTTCCGGTAAGAAAAGCACCCTGCACACGCCCATGAGCACAGTAATTTCTCACACTGCGCTCCGATATATTCCATTTTTTTGCTATTTCAGCAACTGAAAGGTATCTCATCTGCTTTTCTCCGTTATCAATCGAACCTAATACTATATGAATCTGCACTATAGTATATCACATTACCGGCAATAAATTCAAAAAACCTCTAGACATCACAATATATTTTTGCCGTTTCCGGAAGTTTCAATTACTCAAATCTATAAGCAGTCTCTGAGCTCTTCATCTCAGAGATTTTGACTGCCTTGCTGATAAACTTTTCACAAAAATAGGTTCAATTTCTCCTATTCTCGAATATAATAAAAGTAAAGATTTCAAAGGAGATTCATTATGAATATCAATACTAAAAACCTTGTTTCTATCACTGAGGCCAATCAAAACTTCTCTAAAGTGGTCCGCCTCGTAGATGAGAACGGTTCTGTTATCATATTAAAGAACAATGTTCCCCGGTATCTGGTCATGGAATTCAGCGCCGCTGAACAGGAGCAGCTTGCTGACGACGAAGATATCATGGCTATTTCCAAACGTCTCATCGAAAAGAACCGGCAGGCTTAGATTGCGGTTATTTTATCACGTACTTAGTACCCCTTCCCCTGCCTTCAATTTTCACAACTCCTTTTTTGTTCATTTCTTTCAGTAACTGTGTTATCTTTGATTTTCCAAACGGAGCATAGGGAGCAATTTCGCTGATGGATTTCAGCATTGTCTTGCTTAAAATCTTATATATCTTCCTTTCATCTTCAGTTAAATTCAGGTTTTTCTCAAAAACTGGAAGTACAATCTTAATTGTATTTGCCGACACTTCAAAGTCCGGTTGTTTTAATCCTTCTTCATAGAGTTGTTTTATTCGTGTAATTCCCGTACCGAATATTTCGACAAACCCCAGCCTGTAAAATACATTTGCAAGATTTCTATTTCTTAAAACTGAAAGTTTTCCTGATAAGTACTCATCTTCTGTTATTCCGGATGGCAGTCCTCCCGGAGAAATAATTTCTATTCTGTCATCAAACATAGAAACTTTAATTTGTGATTCCACATCCCACACTCTATGAATCAATGCATTTGCAATTGCCTCTCTGAATGCAGCCTCCGGAATTTTTTCTACCTTTTTCCTATCGGCGCCCAGTATTTCTTCGTATTGATAATAATCTTTGAATACATCTAAGGCCTTTTCATATACTGCCAAAATGGATATATTATCAAATGTTGCTCTCTTATGAATCACACTGATGTTTTCACCGAACTTCACAATATCAATTCCCGGAAAATGATTTTTATCTGCCAATATACCGGCCGCATTATTGTATCCAATGTTGCTGTTATATAAATTCAGTGTTTTCAAGGTATCCTGATTAAAAGTTTCAATCTGGATGCATTCTTTTAATTTTCTGCTTAGAGTATCAAACGTCAGTTCTTGATCTGCACACGGCAATTCTTCAAATCTGATATTTTTTCCTTCCAAAATCAGCCTTGAAAATTCCAGTATGTCAACCTCTATGGTTGCGGTATCATTTCGTTTGTATGCTTTTGATTTATATAAATATGGCTTTTGAAGCCCGCTTTTTACAGTCAGTTTTATCGTTCTGTCATTATTCTGCAATTCCAGTGTGTAATCAGGCTGCGGAGTAATGCTGTCATTAATTTTGTTCTCAATATCCAGACATGCTTGTTTTACATCTGACAGTCCTTTGACATTACCGGTGTCATCAATGCCAAAATAAATTTCTCCGCCCTCGTAATTTGAAAAGGCACTCACTGTTTTTAAAAATGTATTTGTAATCTTTTCTTTGAACTCTGTTGTTCTCGTTTCACGCATAGACTGTGCCTCCTTTCCAATTTCTCTGCTTATATTATACGCAAAAACAGTCATAAAATCAATCGTAAAAAAATACGATTGATTTTATGACTGTTTTCAGACGTTTCAATTACTAAAATATATAAGCAGTCTCTGCACTATGATTATAATTTTTTATCATATGCTAATTTCCCACTTCCCTGAAGAACTATTACACCACATTTAGAAAAACCGGATTTTTCTAAAATGTGCTGCATTCGCGCGTTTTGGAAGCCGGTATCAGCACGAATGCCCTTTACTCCTTTTGAAAGACATAAATTCTCAACCAAAATCAGCGCCGTACTGCTCAAGCCTTTACCTCTGTACCTCTCACTAAATGCCATACGATGAACAACTGCATAAGGCATTTCGGTATTCCATTCTCCATCTATATCTGCATAGGCAGGTTCGCCGGAAAAATCAACACACATGTATCCTGCAATATCATTATCTGCTGTAAGAACATATCCTTTATTGGCTTTTATATCATCACGAATCGTAGATTCGTTCGGATAATCATCTGTCCACTGGATAAAACCCTGTTCTCTTTGAAATTCTTTCGCCGCTTTAATAATAGCATAATATTTGGCTGTATCTTTTAGCTGTGCTAATTCAAGCAAATACATTTTAACTTACATTCCTTCCATGATCTAAATTCAGTTCAGCCTTGAATTTCTATTTCGATACATTTGTTTCGTTTTGCTATTTCAGC
Organism: Candidatus Scybalocola faecipullorum; assembly: GCA_018716485.1. Lineage (GTDB taxonomy): Bacteria > Bacillota > Clostridia > Lachnospirales > Lachnospiraceae > Scybalocola_A > Scybalocola_A faecipullorum. The sequence continues at coordinate 39,919 of DVJY01000014.1, read as the reverse complement.
AGCTTTGCCATTTCACGCATATAGTGAGGGATATCCAATGCCTGCGGACAGTGTGCCGTACAGCTTCCGCATCCGATACAAGCTGCGGGCATTTTTTCTTCCGGCAGTGCTTTAAGACGGAACAGCCGCCATGTTGCCATATCGCTGTTTCCTAATGCGGCGGCCTCGTCACAGTATTCATTATAAGCGGAAAGGAGAGAAGGAATATCCAGTTCCTGAGGGCAATTATCACAGCAATACCGGCATCCGGTACAAGGGACTGCTATTTTTTTCCGGAGTATATTGCTTATTTTTTCCAATCTTGACAATTCCTCATCGGTCAGCTTATATTCTAAAGCCGCAGTCCTTATATTTTCCTCTGTCTGCAGTATATCAGACATGCCACTTAAAACCACAGCTACACCCGGCAGATTCATTACAAACCGAAGCGCCCATGCAGCCGGGGAAGCACCTGTTTCATGCAGAAGCTGCAGACACTCTTCGGGTAGATTTGCCAACATGACGCCGTGGACAGGCTCCATAACCATCACAGGGATTCCATGTTCTCTCAAAATTTCATATTGCTGCTTTGCAGTTCCCTCATACCAGTCATAGTAGTTTAATTGTATCTGTACAAAATCCCATGGATATTTTTCAAGCAGCTTCCGCAGGCAGTCCGGTGTGCCGTGAAATGAAAATCCTAAATATCTGATTTTCCCCATGCGTTTCTGTTCCTGAAAATATGGAATACAGCCGCAGGCTTCGTAATCACCTGCAGTTAAGTCGGTTATTCCATGCAGCAAATAGAAATCAATATATTCGGTTTGAAGCCGGGTATGCTGTTCCGAAAATTGTGCCTGATAATCGGGATTTGCCTGTATATTAAATTTATCCGCTATATAAAAACTTTCTCTCGGATATTTGGAAAGTGCCTGTCCCAAAACTGCTTCGGATTTGCCGCCGTGATAAATGTAAGCCGTATCGTAATAATTTACGCCATGTGACATACAGCAGTCGATTATTTCCTGCGCTTTCAGCTCGTCAACAGGGCCTGCAAATCCCGGCTCTGTCTGCGGCAGCCGCATAGCACCCAAACCCAGTTTGGACAGTTTTACATTGTCTTTGAAGATCTCGTATCTCATACCTGTGTCCCCCCCCGTCTAATTGCCGTTTTCGGCTTTTATCTTTTATTTTCATACTGCCAACCAACACCCGGCGATAATCCTTTTTAGAATATCGCCGCTGTCGTATGTTAAGTTATAGCTGCTGTCAGAAAGGGAAATACACTTTTGCTAAGTCGGGATAAAATGCTCTTTTTAGTACAGTGATTTTGCATTTTTTCTTAAAATACTGCTCCTTATTATCAATTATTCATAATCTATCCGCTCGATTTTAAAAATGACCGGCCGTGTCCCGTCAGAACAGCAGGTAATCATTGTATTTTCCTCTTTCATCCAACCCTTCATAATGGAGCCGCCCTGAAGGCCGGTGTAAATATAGCGGGCAATCGCATCCCATGCCTCCGAACAAAACGGCATCTTCGGGCCTCCGGCTACAGTATCCGGATTGCCGTTTGTCTTGGTCAATGTATTGATACCCATATGCCAAAAATCGTCTCTTTCATCATCGCGATAAAAAACAAATTCATCACCCGCATTATAGCACGGGCATGCGCCCGAGTCCGGATCAGCGCAATATTGCTGCTGCAGATCCGGATACACCTTTTTATCAATCACAGTTACTTTGACTTTATGTTTCACAGTCACTTTTACCCCTTTGTGTATGCTTTATTTTACTTCCACAAGTTCAATTCGGAAGTTCAGTTCTTTGCCGGCCATTTCGTGATTCGCATCAAAAGTAATATTTTTTTCATCTTTTGCAGTCACTGTGACAGGGAATGGCTGCCCGTATTGATTTGACAGATAAACTCTCTGTCCTTCCTCTAAATCTTCCGCTCCCGGAACCTGCGCAATCTCCATCGTAAATACGACCGTCGGATCCGGCATGCCGTAGGCTTCTTCCGGCATCAAATGTACATCAATAATCTGACCTATTTCCATATCTGCGACTGCGGCATCGAAGCCCTGAATCATCTGACCTGCGCCGCAGACAAATTCCAGCGGTTCTCCCCGGTCATAAGAGGAATCAAATTGTGTGCCGTCATTTAATGTGCCTCTGTAGTGCACGCGGCATGTTTTCCCCACGTTGCGTCCTGTCAGCGCCGGACCGCAGCCGCCGCCGCAGTTCCCGCATGTATGGCCTTCCTCATGGCCGCCGCAGCTGTGTCCTTCTTCGTGATGTCCGCAGGAATGTCCTTCTTCATGATGATGGTCACAGTTTGCGCCTGTAGAAACAAGTTCGCCTTTTAAATAAGCTTCTACGGCCTGATCTGTATCGCCCTGCGCACCTGCGCATAACTCAACGCCGGCCTGTGCGAGCGCTTCCTGTGCACCGCCGCCGATGCCTCCGCATATAAGTACGTCCACTGACTGTCCGGCTAAAAGACCTGCCAAAGCGCCGTGACCGGTGCCGTTGGAACCGATAATTTCGCTGGAAACGACTTTATTGTCCTCAACATCATACACTTTAAAAAATTCTGTTCTTCCAAAATGCTGGAAAACATTGCCATTGTCATATGTCACTGCTATTTTCATCTTTACCTCTTTCCTGACGCACCTGCTGCGTCAATAATGGTAGATTTGGAAGTTTACTTCCAAACTTCTCATCCTTTTCTTTCCTGTTTATTTTTAATTAACCGTATGCCTATTGTATCACAAGCAAATCTTTTTGAAAATGGAATTTATGCTTCTATAATATATATTCTGTCATGATTTATTGACATACAGATTTTTTTATCTTATCTTAGACATTAAGAATACTATTTCATAAAACCCATAGACATAAAGGAGAATTTCTTATGAAGAAAAAGAAAATCATATGGTTTGCCGCCCTGCTCATTGTATTGATATTTTTTGTGAAATACAGCGATACAGTCTTCGGACTTGTAAATCAATTATCCGGTATTATCACACCTCTTGTACTTGGCTGTGCTTTCGCCTATATTCTTAATATTCTCGTAACACAGTTTGAAAAAATCCCATGTTTTAAAAAAGATGGGACCTTACTTTTTAAAATCAGGCGTCCGATCAGCATTGTCGGATCTGTCGCTGTCATTATAACGATTATTGTCCTTGTCATTTTAATCGTAATCCCTCAGCTCATAAAGGCTATCGGTGTGCTGGCTCAGGAAATTCCTGCTGCCTTTTCCCAATTTACCGCGTGGGCTGCTTCTCATGAGAAAGACTGGCCGCAGCTTCAGCAATTTATTGAATCTCTGAATGTCAACTGGCCGGATCTTTTCCAGAAAATTGCCTCCTATCTGACAAGCGGGCTGACCAGTGTCTTTTCATCAACAATTTATATTTTGACCAGTATCGGTTCTATGATTGTTACACTGTGTGTTGCCCTTATTTTTTCAATCTACATACTGTCCGGAAAAGAAAAACTGTTCCGGCAATTTAAAACACTGGCCAAAACTTATTTAAAAGAAACGATTTACAGCAAGATGTCAGCAGTTGCGCGTACTGCCCATGATGTTTTTACTAAATTTATTGTCGGACAGTGTACGGAAGCCGTCATTCTCGGTTCCCTGTGTGCCGTCGGCATGTTCATACTGCAGCTGCCATACGCCAGCATGGTCGGCACGCTCATCGGCGCCACGGCTCTGCTCCCGGTGGTCGGCGCTTATTTGGGCGCTGCGGTCGGAGCTTTTATGGTATTTACTGTTGATCCGATCAAAGCTGTTGTTTTCTTAATTTTCATTGCTATTCTTCAGCAGATTGAAGGGAATCTGATCTATCCGAGAGTTGTCGGTTCTTCGGTAGGTCTTCCCGGCATCTGGGTACTTGCGGCAGTCACCGTCGGCGGCGGGCTTGGCGGCATTGCCGGCATGCTGCTGGCTGTTCCCGTCACAGCAACCATTTATAAACTGCTTCAAAAAGATGTTTATCAAAGAAACACCGCCGCCCGGCCGCAGTAATATCATCTGCGCTTAATAAAACTATCAATATTTTTTTGAAATACTAAACACAAATCATTGGAGGAATTTTTAGATGAAATTTTATGAAATCTGCTTCAGCCCAACCGGCGGAACTAAAAAAACAGCAGATATACTGACTAACGTACTAACTGATCATGCATCATTGATTGATCTGACAGATCGTCAGACTGATTTTTCCAAAATTTCACTGACCCCTGAAGATGTTGCCGTTGCTGCCGTTCCTTCTTACGGCGGCCGTGTCCCTGCCGCTGCAGTAAAACGACTTTCTGCAATCAGCGGCAATGGGGCCAGAATGATTCTTGTATGTGTTTACGGCGGCCGCGCCTATGAAGATACGCTGGCTGAACTTTTGGATACTGTCCGGCAATCAGACTTCAGAGCCGTCGCTGCCGTTGCTGCTGTTGCAGAACACTCAATCGCCCGTCAGTTCGCCTCAGGCCGTCCGGATGCAGATGATATGGCACAGCTTACAAAGTTTGCAGAAAAAATCCATGAAAAACTTATTCTGGGCAATATGATAGAGCCGTCTGTCCCGGGTGATCATCCATATAAAAAATATGGTGTTTCCAGTATTGTCCCAAAGGCCGGAAAGAACTGCGTCAAATGCGGTCTTTGCGCCCACAAATGTCCGGTTGGGGCCATTGATGTTAATGACCCCAAAAAAACAGACAGCAGCATTTGTATTTCATGTATGCGCTGTATTTCAGTCTGCCCGCATTCTGCAAGAAAAGTCAATGCGGTCATGCTTACCGCCGTCAGCACTATGCTGAAAAAGGTATGTACGGAAAGAAAAGAATGCGAATTATATCTGTAAAATAACGGACAGGGAAACTTCTTTCCCTGTCCGTTATTTTTTTGACTATTTATTTAACTTGCCATACGCTTCATCTGATACCGGCTCAAGCCATTCATTACTTGTATTCTCTCCGGCAACATCGATTGCCAGATGTGAAAACCATGAATCTGAAGCTGCACCGTGCCAATGTTTAACGTTGGCTGGAATGTTGATCACTGTTCCCGGTGTCATTTCCACAGCTTCTTTGCCCCATTCCTGATAGAAACCGCGGCCGCCGACACAAATAAGCATCTGTCCGCCGCCTTTATCCGCATGGTGTACATGCCAGTTATTGCGGCATCCCGGTTCAAAAGTCACATTAAAAATCGGAACCTGCTCTGAAGATACCGGCGCCAGATAACTCTGACCGATAAAATACTGAGCAAATGCATCATTTGGCTGTCCGATCGGGAAGAAAATTGTATTCTGATATTTATCCTTCTCTGTCAGCTCAGGAGTTTCTTCATTCCATATTTCTTTTGCCATACGGAAAACTGCCCATCCTTTTGGCCAGCCGCTGTACATTGTGGCATGGGTAACAATGGCTGCAATTTCCTCTTTTGTTACGCCATTATTTTTTGCATTCTGAAGATGATGATACAAAGACGTATCTGTAATGCCTGAGGCCATCAGCGCTACAACTGTAATGATACATTTTGTCTTTGTATCAATAGCTTCTTCATTCCATACTTCGCCAAATAACACATCATCATTTAAATGGGCGAACATCGGCGCAAAATCTCCCAACTGATCTCTTCCTGCAGTCTGTACAATCTTTTTACTCATTTTTCTTCCTCCTGTCTGCCTATTCTGCTTTTTCAAACGGCAAATGCATCTGCGCGTATTTTTCTTCTGTCTGTTCATCTGCCTCATAATATTTCTTCGTGCCATCCAGTTTGGCAATGTCTGCCAATTCATCATCGGTCAGGCTGAAATCAAAAATATTAAAATTATCACGGATATGATCCGGATTTTTTGATCCCGGAATGGTCATAAATCCCATCTGCGTATGCCAGCGCAGGATAATCTGTGCGCTGCTCTTATGGTACTTATCTCCCAGCTTTGCAAAAACCGGTTCAGATACCAGTCCGGCGTCTCCATGTCCGAGCGGATACCAGCCCATCAGCTTTGTCCCATATTTAGCCAAATGACTCATATACTCTTTTTCCGTGCAGTACGGATGTGCTTCCAACTGCACAACATGCGGCGCGATCTCTGCCGCTTTAAGAAGCTTCTCTAATTTTTCGCCATACATATTGGAGATGCCCAATGAGCGGGCCTTTCCTTCTTTATAGGCTTTTTCAATCTGTCTGTAGCCGGCAATATAATTTCCGGCCGGCTGATGGATAAAAAGAAGATCCACATAATCAAGGCCCAGCCTTTTCAATGTTTCATCGACTGCTGTCTCGTCTTCATAAAGTGTCGGCCAAAGTTTTGTAGATACAAAAACTTCTTCCCGCGCCACAATACCCTCACGGACTGCGCGTGCAAGCGCCTTTCCCACAGCCTCCTCATTCAAATAAGCATTGGCCGTATCAATCATCCGGTATCCGCCTTTTAACGCGGTATACACAGACTGTTCTGTATCTTCCGGGCTGATCATAAATGTACCGATACCAAGGACGGGAACCCTGACATCATTATATAAGGTTACATATTCCATTTCTCCGCCTCCTGCGATTTTATTCTCTTTAATTCTGTTTTTAGTTTACAACAGTTCTCAAATAATGTACAATTCCAATATCGGAATCTGCTATATAAAAACCGAATAGTGAGAGGAGGCATTTAAAATGATTGAAATATATCTTTTAGAGCAGCTTGATGCTTTTGCCCGTCACGGAACTTTATCTGCGGCTGCCCAAGCACTGCATACTTCCCAGCCGTCTATGACAAGGGCCATGCAAAAACTTGAAGATGAACTGGGCGTTGCACTGTTCATCAGAAGCAAAAATCATCTCGCTCTCAATGAAACCGGCCGCCGCGCCGCCCAGTATGCCCGCCATGTGCTGACGGCGGATCAGGATTTTGAAGATAAGGTAAAGGCCTATGACCGCAGTCTTCATACACTGTCCATCGGCTTTTGCGCACCTGTACCTCAGATTGTTCTTACGCCGATCATCAATAGTATTTTTGAAGGAATGACGCTGTCCATGGATATGATGGAGGACAGCTGTTTTACACAGCGTCTGAAAGACAGAACCTATCAGCTGGCCGTTCTCCATCAAGAACCGGACAACGACCTGTTTTACAGCAAAAAATGCGGCCATGAAGACCTGTATATTTCCGTACAGCCCGGCAATCCGCTGGCTTTTTACCCTGAAGTCCATTTAAAAGATCTGGATGGCCTGTCTATCCTTTTACTTTCCCGCATCGGCTTTTGGGCAAATATGCATCGCGCAAAAACGCCGAATACCCACTATCTGCTTCAGGTGGATCAGTCATCCTTTTCGGAACTTGCCCAAAACTCATCATATCCCGTTTTTTCTTCAAGCTACTATATCCGGCGGGGTGATACAGTTTCGGGAAGAATTAATATCCCTATCGTTGACTCTGAATGCCATACCGATTTTTATCTGACATGTCTACGCAGCGATAAAGAAAAATATGCCGGTTTGTTCCGACTGATCAATGACGAAACAATCTTATAAATGCGGTCACTGATGAATACGGACTTTTTCAAAACGGTATTTTTGCCGGATGTCCGGATATTTTTCTCTGTCTACTTCACTCATAAACATAGCATATGGTCTGGCGCACGTCTTAAAAGGGGCGTACAGCGCCTGATAAATGACAAGCCACTCACCGTTTTCCGTATGCTGGGCAAAGGCCAATACTTTGTACAGATATTCGGATGTGTCTGCGGACACCCACGCTCTTTTAAAATGCTGAACAATGTCGCCGATCTGTATATCCCGGCCGGCCGGTGTCAGCGGCGTGTCCGGCTCTTTGCCAAGTTCCGCATACTCATCTTTATCCAAAGAAACCGGAACTCCTGTCTTCCCGATAATATGGACGCCGCCGTACCATGTGCCTGTAACTTCAAAAACATCTCCAACCTCATATTCCGAGTTGTATTCATCATTTTTCTTTACAATTCTGATTTTATCTGCCATCATTTTGGCTCCTTTCTGCCTAAATGCCAAACAATGTCTTTGCCTTCTCCATTCTCTCGATCACCGGAACGTCAAACGGACATCTCTGTTCACATCCGCCGCAGGCAATACAATCTTTGGCATTGGCCGAAAGCCCTTCATAATGGGCTTTGACCGTCGGCGGCACTTCTTCCTGCATCACTGCAAGATCGTAAAGTTTATTGACCATCGCGATATCAATGCCTGACGGACATGGCGCGCAGTGGCCGCAGTATGTACATTGACCGCTGTAAGCGTGATGCGGCGCTTTAGCCAGAACGCTTGCATAGTCTTTTTCTTCCGCAGATGCTGTTTCGTAGGCAACAGCCGCCTTCACATGTTCCGGTGTGTCATAACCGGCAAGGATACTTGCCACCCCCGGTCTTGTCAGCGCATAGTGAATACACTGAACCGGCGTCAGCGCCGCGCCAAAAGGCGATGTCTGCGCTGAAAACAGCCGCCCGCCCGCATAACCTTTCATGACGGTAATGCCGACGCCCCGGCGCTCACATATTTTATAAAGTTCTGCTCTCTGGGGATCGATACCGCTTAAATTTTCTTCATACGTTTCCGCAAAATATGTATTTAAATCTTCACTGGCCGGCAGCAGATCAAATGCCGGATTGACACTGAAAAGAATCATCTCTATTTCGCCGCTCAGCGCTGCCAATTTGGCCACTTTCGGATTGTGCGTACTCATACCGATATGATGAATAATGCCTTTTTCTTTCTGTGTCTTCACATATGCAAGAAATTCTCCCCCCATAATCCGGTGAAATTCTGCCTCTTCATCAACAAAATGAATCATCCCAAGATCAATGTAATCTGTCTGAAGACGAGTCAAAAGATCCGCAAATGCTTCCTCCACCTTTTTCAGATCTCTTGTACGGACATACTGTCCGTTCTGCCATGTGGATCCGAAATGGCCCTGAATGATCCACCGTTCTCTTTTTCCTGCCAGCGCCTTTCCGATATTGGAACGCACCTCCGGATTTGACATCCAGCAGTCCAAAATATTTATGCCAAAACTTTCACAGCAGTCGATAACCGCCTTGACTTCTTCTTCATTATGCCGTTCCAGCCATTCTGCGCCCAGTCCGATCTCGCTGACTTTAAGTCCTGTATTTCCCAAATCGCGATACCTCATATAAATCCCTCCTGAATGTTTTGTCTTATATTTTAAGTATACTCTGTCATACCCGGCACCGCAATGGAAATCCTTTCATCCTCTTTCCCGAAGCGCTTTTTCTTCCAGAAGATCGGCCTTATCGATTTTCCGGTCTTTGAAATAATACATCAAATCTTTTTCACCGATTTTCCTGATCACACGGCACGGATTTCCTGCTGCCACACAATTTTCGGGAATATTATCCACAACGACACTGCCTGCGCCGATGACACTGTTTGGGCCGATTTCAACGCCTGGACAAATGACGGCATTTGCCCCGATCCAGCAGTTGTTTCCGATTTTTATGGGCGCTGTATACATATATTCCTGCATTGCCGGATTCACCGGATGCCCAACAGTTGCCAATGTCACTGCCAGCAATTTTACAATTTCATCCAAATTCACAATAAAATAGACGGCCAGTATCGGCCAGTGAAATACAAAAGCTGCAAGCAGTCCAAAGGGCACTGTAAAGCACCAAAGTGTCACTGTATCGCATAAAAATCCGAATTTAGAATCGCCTCCGGCGCAGAAAATACCGCTGATTGTCGTCCTATTAATATATTTCCCCACCATATAATATGTACACATTACAAGCATCCACTTTAAATAATATGATGCCTGCGGAGACAGATCAGTCATTATTAAAACCAACGGACTGATCAGCAGTAAAAGAATACCGGAAACAATGCCGCTTTTAACAGCAATATGGCACAGCCGCCGCCCCAGACAAGTTCATTGCCAAGGACAGGCAGTGTATAATGCCAAAAATCCCTGCGCAGCTGCCGGTCCGGTCTGACGATATATTGTATCCGTATTTTTATCCGGCCTTTTTTCATATGTTCCAGCATCACCCACGCCAATTCCACTGCCCGTGAAATTACCGTCGCGGCCGCGGCGCCGGGAAAAAGATGGCTCCGATAAAAAACACAGCGGAAACAGTCATTGAAATACGCAGAACAATCGCCAAAACTTTTTCAACGGCCGTTTTATCGCCTTTTCCCCAATACTGCGCCGCAAAAATACTTGTACCGATGGTCATTGCCGCAATAAATAAATTATACACAAAAGTTATCTGGCTTGCCAAAGATACTGCAGAAAGCAGATCCTGACTGATCACGCCGACCATCAGCGCATCTGAAGCGCTGACCGCGGCAAGCATCAGCTGCCCGAATGTGATGGGAAGTACCAATGCCAATAATTTTTGACGAAATTCTTTATTATCCATGGCATCCCCCGCTGTTATAGATCATGAAATATTGGCCGCATATGCTCAAATGTACAGAATTGTTTATATCCGAGCGACTTTAACAGAGCCTGCGTTTCCCGAATATACGCGCCGAGATGCTCCGGCTTATGGCTGTCACTGCCAATCGTTATGATACGGCCGCCCATGTCCCGATACAGCTTTAAAATATTTGCTGAAGGCATCGTATCTGTAAGCCCGTATCTGTGTGACGAAGTGTTCACCTCTATACCTTTGCCGTCGGCAATGACAATACGTAAAATATCCTCAATCACCGGCCGGACTTTTTCAAATGGATATACGCCTGCAAGATCATAGCGGGCAATTAAATCCATATGACCTAAAACACTGTAATCTTTATAGTCCCGTACAACCGCAAGCATTTCCTCATAATAGCGCTGCTGATACTCTTTCTGGGAGCGTCCGCGCTGAAAATCCTGTGTCCAGAATTCCTGATTTTCCACCTGATGAATTGATAAAATAATAAAATCAAAAGCATACCGCTCAAAAAGTCTTTGAAAATCCGGAATCGTATGTTTTTGAATTCCAAATTCAAGTCCTGTTTTTATACGGATTTTATTTCCGTAAAGCCGTTTCATGCGGTCAATCTCAAACATATCTCATTCATCCCCATAGCTATGGCATCTCGGATCACAGTTTTCATCGGATACACAGAATCATCGCTGAACTCCGTATGCACATGATAATCTGCAAACATTTTTTAACCGCCTTGACCTCAATCTTTCTTTAGAATATAATTATATAACTCAAATACACTTTGATTCTACTATATAACTGCGAATATCTATAACAATCCTGCGAGGTAATGTATATGTTAATATCTATGGAATTAAATGATGATCATTCTGAAAAAGTTCGATATGACTATCCGGATTATCCGATTTACATACGCAAAGGTCTGCTTTCCCATTATCCCAACTATACCGCGCCGAATCACTGGCATGATGCTCTTGAATTTATTTTTGTCTTCTCCGGCGCCATGAAGTATAACATTAACGGCCATATCGTTCTCCTTCATCCCATACTTTTATGCGGTTCCTATGCTTTTGAGCGCGATTATATACTTCCGGTCATTCAAAACACCGCCATGCCTTATATGTTGCTGACGCCGCAGACACCATGGCACAATTTGTGCCTGAATTTCATCCGCGCATTTTATGAAAATAAAGATTCTGCCATTGCGCCGTTAAAAATTACAGCTGATTTTGCGGCGCTTTGGACAGTTCTTTTTGAAAATATGCCAAAATCACCATCTGAAAAATTACCTCAAAACCGTGATCTGACAATTATTAAAAATATGACCGGTTTTATACACAAAAATTACGCAAAAAAAATGACCCTTTCGGATATTGCCCGCGCGGGCGCCGTAGGTCAAAGTAAATGCTGCAAATTATTTCATCAATATTTTTCTCAGTCACCGATTGCCTATTTAATTCAATACCGGCTGACTAAAAGTGTTGAACTGCTCCGCGATACAGACATGTCCATGACTGAAATCGCCTTTTTTGTCGGCTTTGGCAATGCCAGCTATTACGCTGAAACATTCCGCAAATGGCTGGGCCAAAGCCCGACAGCTTTCAAAAGGCAAAAATCTTTCAGCAATTCCCGGTATATACATATTTAAGATATTGACCAGCAATATCGCTGAGCGCATACACTTTTTTGACATTCGTTGCTTTCCGGTCCGTCATTTGGTACCGCGGAAAAAAACGGGTCACATGGAGCACAATTTCCGGGTCTATGGAGGCAATCCACTGTGCCTCACAGGACATCGCTTCTTCTGAATCATTTTCACCGGGAACAATAAGCGTCGTCAGTTCCACATGGCAGTCTTTTGCCGCTCTTTGGATAAACTGCTTTACGGTCTCCATATTTCCGCCCAATTTGCAGTAATATGCTTCTGAAAATCCTTTCAGGTCGATATTCATCGCATCTATATACGGCAGTATTTCTTCCAGCACAGAAAGTTCGGCAAAACCGTTGGTCACAAGAACATTTTTCATGCCCCGCTCATGGACGAGACAGGCCGTATCTCTGACAAACTCATAGCCGACCATCGGTTCATTGTAAGTATAAGCGACACCGATATTGCCGTATATCTGATATTCATCTGCCAGCGCCGCTAATTGCTCCGGCTGGATCGTCCGATACTGTGCCTGCGATAGTCCCGCCGCCGCGATTTCATAGTTCTGGCAAAACGGACATGCCAGATTGCAGCCGAAGCTGCCTGCCGAAAGCACTGTACTTCCCGGAAAAAAACGACGCAGCGGCTTTTTTTCAATGGGATCGGCCATCAGCGATGTCACCTTGGCATAATTTATACTGACAATTTTTCCGGCTTTATTTTTTCTTGCCCGGCACCGGCCGGACTGCCCTTCACCCAATACACAGTGATGGGGGCAGACCGGACAGACTGCCGCGGCAGCGACTTTCTTCTCGTTCAAAAATGTCTCACCACCTCAAACCGTTCCAGACGGACATCATCGGCGTCTTCCGGAATTCCTGCTTTTTGTCTCGCAATTTCAATTTGTTCCTCCACCGTATCGACGCCATCCAAATTCGGAAGCAGCAGTCCTCTTTTATATCCCCGGCTGACGATCACACCGTAGCGCTTCACATCAAGTACCTCTTTTGAGTCAATTTCCTCAGTTTTCCCAAGGACATCCACGCTGTAGACAAGCTGATCCAGCTCCTCCGGTCTGACTGCATAAAATCTCGGATCCTTTACGGCTGCGCTGATTGCATTTTCAATGATTTCCTCTGCGATGTTTTTCCGTGTGGGCGCAATCGTTCCGATACATCCCCGCAACTGCCCCTCTTTTTTCAGTGAAACAAACACACCGGCGCGCCTGTTATACATTTCATCAGGAAGACCTTCCGGCACAACGATTTTTCTGCCTGTGCGCACGTAAGTTTCCACCGTCTGCCGCGCCAGACGCACATAATCATCTTCCGCTGCTTTCCGGCTTTCCCTTTCTTTTGCCGCTTTTTCTTCATATTGACGCAAAAAATCTCTTTCCGGCGCACGGCCCTCGGTTTCATAGACACAGACACCGTAGCCGACACCAAACGGCCCTTCATGGGAAAGTTTTTCTGTCTTTACACTCATCCCATCCATCGTCCCGGCCATCATGACAAATGACCGATGACCGCATTCAGCCGCCTTATCGCAGAATGACTCTGAAAAATCAAATAATTCACCGAAAGCGGCGCGGCCCATCACATCCATAATGCGCGCATCATACTCCGGGCCTTCTTCGGCAAAACCGTACGGGCCGTCATCTTTAAGCTTGTGAGACAGATCGCCGCTGCCGATGACGGCAATATTTCTCCCCAGAAGTCGGGCTGTCTTTTGAATACATTGACCAAGCATATAATGCTGTGACAGCGGCAGTCCTGAAAGTCCGATGCGCACAACACTGTAATCTGTATCGTAATGATTCAGAAACCAGAGCGGGATCATCGTTGCGTGATCCAGACGCCGGTCACGTTCACCCATTGTCCCGGCTTCAATGTCTCTGGCCTGTGCTTCCTGCGATAACAGGCTGACAAACTCAGTATCGTACCGCACTTTAATTTTGACGCCGGAAGCGCCGAAACGTCCGAAGTTTCCCTCAGCGCCTCTGCCCGGTGATATATGAAAATAATCCGCATACATGATTGAATGCGGAGAAATCACAATCACCGTATCCGGCTTCCATAAGGCTATGCGCTCCGCCGCCTTTTCATATGCATCAATCGTCCGACGTATTGCCTTCTCCTGTCCGCGTCCCACCTCCGGAATAATCAGCGGCGGATGGGGAACCATCACTGCACCGCAAACTGACATGGTCATCCCTCCTATACTAAAATGCTTTTGATGAAGCAAACCGGGGATTTGCTTCACGTACCATTGAACCATACACTTGTTTTAATTCCAAAAATGCCTGCTCAACTTTCTCCGGTATATCAACATGGGCAATATAATCTTTGCCTTTAGGCCCGTAGCCGTTCTCATCATCGGACAGCCTCGGGATTTCTCCCATCAGCAATGTCAAATACCTCTCTATATCCCACATGCCCCATATATCTTTTTCATAGCGCAGACCTTCCAGTCCTTCCGCCCGTGACCCGTCTGAAACCACTGTCTCTGCCTTGGGAGCCACTGTAACTTTCGCCTTATAGGCGGAAAAATTAATGATTGTCAGCTCCGGCATATATTTTCTGAGTCCGGCATCCATGCGGCGCTGCATCGAGGCATCCTGAGTCAGAATCATATTTTGAAAAGTGATACGGTTTTCTTTCAGCAAATCCAGAAGATATGTAATATTATTTCCGCAGTTTGTGGAACGGCATTCTAAAAAATCGGCATGCAGGCCGTACCGGTATGCAATATACTTTTCAAATACTTTCGCTTCCGGCAGGCCGCCGGTTTCAATTTCAGGAAATGCCTCGTGCATTTTTACTCTTAAAGTTTCTGTTGTATGGCCGGCGCCGCCGACAATCACATATTTTTTAGCAACATGCTCTTTCATTGCAGCCGCCAGCACATCGCCTCCGCACAAAATACTGCCTCCAAACAATACCATCACATCGGCCTGCCTGATCCCGCAGCGCCGTTTAAGCGCCTCCGGCGTCAGCTCGGGCACGTCTCTTATGCCGCAAAATTCACCTAATATATTCATACATTCTGCCGTATGTTCTTTTGTCAATGTATCCGCCTCCGTTTCCCTGCGCCTATATAAATTTTCCCGTACAGCTGTCCGGATTGTTTTTAACATCCTCCGGTGTTCCCGCGGCAACGATCATGCCGCCTTCCTCGCCGCCGCCCGGCCCCATATCAATCATATAATCCGCATTTCGGATCACATCCAGATCATGTTCGATGACAATCACCGTTGCGCCGTGATCGATCAGCGTGCGGAACACATCAAGCAGTGTCTGAACATCCAAAGGATGGAGGCCAATGGTCGGCTCGTCAAAAACAAATACGGTATCTGACTGCATTTTCCCCATCTCGCTGGCAAGCTTCAAACGCTGAGCCTCGCCGCCGGAAAGACTGGGCGTTTCCTCACCCAGTGTCAGATAGCCAAGTCCCAAATCCTCAAGTACCTGAAGACGCTGACGCACAAGTTTCATATCTTTGCACGCTTTAAGCGCTGTATGGATATCCATTGCCATCAGCTCGGGAAGTGTATATGTACATCCGGATTTATCCTCATAATGCACCCGGGCCGCCTCTTTGGAATAACGGGCGCCGCGGCACTGCGGGCATGGGATCTCCACATCCGGCAGAAACTGAACATCCAGACTGATCTCGCCGGTGCCGTCACAGACGGGACAGCGCAGCTTCCCTGTATTGTAGGAAAAATCCCCGGCCTTATATCCCAGCTTTTTAGCCTCCGGCGTTTTTGCAAATATTTTTCTCAGTTCATCATGAACATTGGCATAGGTGGCCACCGTGGAACGGACATTAATGCCGATCGGCGTCGCGTCGATCAGCTTGACCTGACTGATGCCGTCAGCTGCAACATCCCGTACATGTTCAGGCAGCTTCTTTCCATGGATTACCGCATCAAGTCCGGGCACAAGACTTTCCAAAACTAAAGTCGTTTTTCCCGAACCGGACACGCCGGTGATCACGGTCAGCTTTCCTTTTGGAATATCTGCCTCCAAAGGCTTCACCGTATGAATCGCCCCTGTGGACAAATGAATGCTGCCTTCGTCAAATATGGCCGCTTTATCGGTCCGTTTGCTTTGACATACCGACGCTTTGCCTGAAAGAAACGGGCCGATCTGCGATGCCGGATTACATGACACTTCTGCCGGCGTTCCCTCGGCGATCACCCTGCCGCCGCCGGCGCCAGCCTCAGGGCCCATCTCAATCAGCCAGTCGGCCTGAGCGAGAATCTGTGTATCATGATCAACAAGTACGACAGAATTGCCGTCATTGATCAAATCGTGCATCACACCGGTCAGCCCGGCAATATTGGCCGGATGGAGGCCGATTGACGGCTCGTCAAGCACATAAAGCACACCGGTCGTCCGGTTGCGTACCGCACGGGCAAGCTGCATCCGCTGCCGCTCCCCGGTCGACAATGTGGCCGACGCCCGGTCAATGGTCAGATAACCCAATCCCAGATCCATCAGCCGGCGCGCTGCTGTCTGAAATGATTCACAGATACTCTGCGCCATCGGCCGCATTTCTTCCGGCAGCGAGACCGGCACATCTTTCACCCAGCGGACAAGGTCTGAAAGCGTCATCCGGCATACGTCATCAAGACCTGAGCCGTCAAGCTTCGGCTCTCTGGCCCGCTTGGAAAGCCGCGTGCCGCCGCAGTCCGGGCAGACATCCCGCTTTAAAAATTTCTCTACCCGTTTCATTCCCTTTTCATCTTTGACTTTAGCCAAAGCATTTTCCACCGTATAAACCGCATTGAAATATGTAAAATCCAGCTCGCCGGCCTGACTGGAATTTTTCGGTTTATAAAAAATGTGCTTTTTTTCGGCCGGGCCATGAAAAACAATATCCTTTTCCTGCGCTGTCAATGCTTTAAAAGGCACATCGGTGCGCACGCCCATTGCCCGGCAGACATCGGTCATCAAAGACCACATCAGTGAATTCCACGGCGCGACAGCGCCCTCATCAATCGTCAGTGATTCATCGGGCACAAGCGTGGACTCATCCACTGTCCAGACAACGCCTGTACCGTCGCACACAGGGCAGGCGCCTTGGCTGTTAAATGCCAGTTCTTCCGCCGACGGGGCATAAAATTTTTCTTTGCAGACAGGACATGTCAGTTCATGACCGGCTGCCACAGCCAAAGTCGGAGCCATCGCATGTCCATTGGGGCAGCGGTGGCTAGCCAATCTTGAAAACATCAGCCTCAGACTGTTTAACAGTTCCGTGCCCGTACCGAAAGTGCTCCGTATCCCCGGCACGCCCGGCCGCTGATGCAGCGCCAGTGCGGCAGGCACATATAAAACTTCATCGACCTGCGCTTTGGCTGCCTGTGTCATCCGCCGACGCGTATACGTTGACAATGAGTCCAAATACCTTCGTGATCCTTCGGCATACAAAACACCTAAGGCAAGGGAGGATTTCCCGGAGCCTGAGACACCGGCAATGCCTACAATCTGATTTAACGGCACGTCCACATCAATATTTTTAAGATTATGGACGCGGGCCCCGCGAATTTTTATTTTCTGAATCATATGTGCCGCCTCTTTTCATCAGTTGTGTGCACATACATTCTCGTCGGTTCCGGTTCCCCATCGCCCTGAACCATACATAAAAATGACCACCCATATCTTTCATAAAATGATGTGTGATCTGTAATAAGATAAAGTGTGTCTATGCCAAAATCCGCCATATCGTCACAGACAAAGCGCAGCAGCACGCCGGCAATGCCCCGGCACCGAAAGTCTTCTTCTACATACAGCGCGCAGACATTAGGCGCCAGATCTTTGCGGTCATGGAAATCATTTTCAATCACGCCCACACCGCCGATGATCCGGCCATCTTCCATCATCATATACCACTGCGGAACACCGCCGCTGCGGCTCACACATTGCTCCATACTTTCCATATAAGCTTCCTTTGGAATGCCCCAATGCTTATGAAACCATGCGGCAGCCTCTTTAACAAACTCTCTATGTTCTCTGATTTTTAAAATCTTCATTGTACCCTCCTGAACCATCTTTACTGTACTTTG
Source organism: Candidatus Scybalocola faecipullorum (assembly GCA_018716485.1). Taxonomy (GTDB): domain Bacteria; phylum Bacillota; class Clostridia; order Lachnospirales; family Lachnospiraceae; genus Scybalocola_A; species Scybalocola_A faecipullorum. Next base: position 21,785 of record DVJY01000014.1, on the reverse strand, counting down.
ATTATACCGCAATGGCTCTGCATTTTCACTGTCAAATATTAAAAGATTAATATTTTCAGATTTGGAGATGTGCGAAAAATACGGGTTCGATTATTTTGAAATCCGCTATGACTGCATTGCAAAGTATATTCAAGAGGGGCATACACTGGAAGAATTGGGGGAATGGTTTAAAAATCACCGTATTAACCCATGGGCTTACAACACACTGGAATATTTCAATCAGCTGAATCCTTTCCAGACGCTGGCCATGGACTGGCATCTTGACTGGATCAAAAAAGTATGTGAAGCTATCGGCATGAAGATGCTGATTGCTGTACCGTCGTTTAATGTGGGGTTGGATAAGTCTGTCAGCGATATTAAAAAAGAAGCGGCTTCAAGACTGCGCTATATTGCTGAAAAGATGGGGCCGGATATCCGCATATCCCTTGAATTCTGCGGCGTTCCTACATGCTCGATCAATCAGTTCCAGACAGCCTACGAAGTGGTGGAAGAAGTTGATCTTCCGAATGTGGGCATCACTTTGGATACGTTTCATTTTCACGAAATGGGTTCCAGCCTTGAGGCGTTAAGAAAAGCAGATCCGAAAAAAATCTTCGTTTATCATCTCAACGACTGCGAAGATCTCCCGATCGGTTCCTGCGGCGACGACAAACGGCTTTGGCCTGAAGAAGGTGTTGTGGATCATGCCGGCATTGCTGCCGCCCTCAATGAGATCGGATTTGACGGCGTCTGCACCATCGAAGAATTCCGGCCGGAATACTATGCGATGGATCACGAAGAAAACATCAAAAAAGCAGCGGAAGTCACCAAAGCATTTGTTGCCAAATATTATAATAAATAAATTTATTTACGATTCTAAAACAGGTGCAGCCCGCAGGCTGCACCTGTTTCTTTTACGATATCCGATTCTATACCGCAAGGGCGCTCTCATACGCTTCCCATGTCCGGTCGTCAAACAGCACCCATTCAATCAAATCCAATGCGCCCGGATGCTGCGCCGCAAAGGTTTTGGCCGTTTCAACCGCAATTTTTGCCGCCTCTTTGACCGGGAAACTGTACACACCTGTAGAAATCGACGGAAAGGCGATTGACCGTATTTCATATTTTACAGCCAGTTCCAAAGATGAGCGATAACAGGAAGCCAGCAGTTCCCGCTCATGATGATTTCCGCCCCGCCATACAGGCCCCGGCGTATGTATGACAAACCGGCACGGCAGCTGATAGGCCAATGTAATCCGTGCCTCACCTGTCGGGCAGCCGTTAAATTTCCTGCACGCTTCAAGCAGCTGCGGGCCTGCCGCCCTATGAATGGCGCCGTCCACACCGCCGCCGCCAAGCAAGGTCGTATTTGCCGCATTCACAATAGCCTCCACATCTTTAATCTTTGTAATATCTCCCCGAACCGCTCTGAATATAACCGAGTTTGCTGACACGCTTACACCTCCGCTTTCCACTGAGCATCTATATACTTTCTGCGCCATTCCTTATCTTCGATACAGCCGTCTTTAACCTTTGGACACCCTTTTGCAAGATCATCGGCCATTTCCAAAATCACACTGTCAAGTTCCAGATGCTGCTTCCACGAATCATCAATCTGACTGTAGCCAAGCAGCGCGCCCACAATATTGCCTGTGATCGCGCCGGTGGAATCACTGTCTCCATTGTGATTGACAGACACGGTCACCGCCGCTGAAAAATCATTTTGATATTTGAGACTGCAGTACAGCGCAATCCCCAGTGCTTCTTCAGCAACCCAGCCTTCACCGAGGCGCCGGATATTGGCAAGATCGCTGTCCGTATTTTCAGAAAGATCAACAGCAAGATCAATGATATTAATCAGTGTATTTAAATGATCATCTCCCGCAAATATTTCTTTAACCGTATCCTCCGCCTCAATGATCATCTGCTTTAATGTCTGTTTTTCATCTTCAGGGAAAACAATGCGCTGAATGATATGTGTCAGCACCGCCGCCGGCATATATCCCAGAGAATGTCCGTGGGTAATGGCCGCCGCCTGAGCCCCCTCATAATCTGCCATCCGAATATCATCAAACGCTACAAGCCCCATCGGCGCAGCACGCATCACACCGCCGCATCCTTTACTTGTATTGACCGGCATCTTCACATAGTCATCTTTGACAGAGTTCATCCGATACTGCTCTTTGAGCGCGTTCAGGCATGTAGTTCCCGGCGCCCTGCGTTCATACAATTCCGGGACGTCTGCCAGCCATGTACATTTTTTCCATGTGTCAGCCATTTTTGACCGCCGTTCAAAAATTGTTTCCTGCGTTATGAGCCAGTCCTGATACGCTTTCTGGATATATACCCTTGCCGGTGTCTGTGTACCGTCCAAACTATTTTGCGTCTGTGCATTCAGCAGCCCGTTGGCCGTAAATAACACCATCTGCGTATCATCTGAAATCAGCGCCTGTCCGTCGCTGTACGGATCCGGATCGTAGGCGCAAATCCCTTTGCTTCCGTATGTTCTGAAAATTTTTTTCTCTCTCATAAATTCTACCGGGTAACCCAGCGCATCGCCGACTGCCCCGCCAAACAGACAGCCCCGAATTTGATCTTGTTTTAATGTCATACCTATCTCCTCCTTGTCTTCTTAATTTTACTATCAAAAGGTTGTATATGCAAGGCAGGCTGTATTAAAGATCCTCATTTTGAATCTCAATCCGGTATAATATTCCCATATCGTCAAATTCCAGTGTCATTTCATGGAAGAACTCAACACCGGGCATTTTATAAACCATCGTCCCGAAGTCGCCGTTTCTTTGCTCTGTGGGCTCACCGTAGGCATCGAGTACGTCCGTTTTTGCTGACCATCCAAGCACAATATTTCCCGGCAGAATGACATCAAATCCTTCAAAATCCAAACCGCTGCAGTCAACATCAATAATTCCCGCTGTACAAAGCCGCGCCGGAAGATTCTGGTCCGTCGTATTAATAGCCGTCACCGTAATCTCCTGTCCGTTTTCATTGACCATATCAATATGTTCCCATGTTGTCAGTGTATTCTCCGGATTCTCCCGTGCGCCAAGAATCACATCGGCTTCTGAGGGATCTTTATAGGCCCAGCCTGCACGCTCAAATTCAGACATTTTAGACGGCACTCTGTAGACTTCACCCATAATTTGTATTTGAAACTGCTTCCAGTCATGCGGCAGATCCCCGCTCACATCAAGCAGCGCTTTTGCCTGATCATCAAGTCCTTCCAAAAGCGTCAGTTCCATCACAACATTTGTATGCGGAAGATAAGAAACTTTTACGATCAGTCCTTTGTTTTCTTCGTGCATTGCTTCCGCTTTTGTGTATGTATTATAATCTAAAGTATAACTGTGATATCTGCCGTATCTGTCCATGCCCCGGATTGAATAAAACGAAGAATCTCCTGTGCTGTCCCAATCAAATATGATACTTCTGAGATAATTAATTTCCGGTTGATTTAAATAGGGAACATCCAAAATCGGCGCCCGCATCAGAAAAAATATTCCCGCGACGCCCGCACAGACTAACAGTACTGCCAATAATCTGTAAAGCGCCGTTTGCCATCTTTTTTCTCCAATACGCTGCAAATGCCTGACCAGCCCCCATACTGCCACGGCCACCGCAGCAGCGCCGATCAGACGAAAAATAACATCCCTGATAAATCCAAATATGCCTTCCTCAAATCTCCCGTCATTCGAGAAAAAATAAAGTACAACAGCACAAATAAATATACATAAAAGGGCAATAACCGTAAAAATCACCTTTGACGCTCTTGTTCGTCTGCGTTCTTCTTTCATACTGCGCCTCCTCTGTCTTTTTTATTATCTTAACAGTTCTTCATACAGATTGGGTTAAGTCTGTGTAAAATATTTGCCGCTTGCCGGGCACACCTCAAAAAAGGCATCCGGCTGCTGCCGGATGCCCTGTAATTCCAATTATTCTTCATCAGTATAAACACGTTCAATATGCATTGCCAAATAGCCGATTTCCGTATCAGGAAGTTTCTTCCCCAGCTGCTTTCCAAAATGGTCACATACCGTATCGGCAATTTCATAAGAACGCGGAAATTCCTGCTGTATGTACTGATTCATATTCACTTTCAGCTTTTCGCCCCGAACCGCCCGTGCAGCCATATATTTAATATGATTCATCAGACGATTATAAGACAGTGTCTGTACATCAATACAGCGGCCGGCATCCTGCTCAATCAGTGTCACACATTCTCTGACCGCCGCCGCAATCTGCATGGCGCTGGACACTTTTTCTCCATCCGTCGCCGAATGAACATGAAGCGCCACATAGCCAATCTCATCATCAGGAATTTCCAGCCCCTCCTCACAGCTTAAAACATCACGAATGAGCGAAGCCACTTTAAATTCCTTATAAAACAGTACACGGATATCCTGTGTCAGCAGATTGGTAATCGTCTCTCCCCGTTTCATCCGCTTCACCGCAAAAGCAATGTGGTCAGCCATCGGGAACAAAATCTCTCGGTCAATTTTTCCAAACTCTTTTTCTGCTTCATTTAAAATCGCATTGGCCATTTCCAAATATTTTGCATCTATCTCCTGGAACAGTTCTTTTGCTTTTCCTCTTTTTGAAACAGACTGAAGCGAATAAATCACACTGTCCTCTCCCGGCTCAATTCGTTCGCTGACCTTTTTCCCGAATCCGATACCTTTCCCCATGATCAAATATTCAGCGTTCGTACCGGATTCGAGCGCAAGCACTGCATTATGGTTTAAAGCTTTAATGACACGATACATAATTACCCTCTCTTAACTGCATATTGGCCGGCGTGCCCGGACACGCCGGCATATCCGAATTTATTCATAAACATCAATGGCAAACAGATCTTCCCCTGCCTTGATCGGACCTTCTTTCAGAAGACGGATTTTCTGCTGTTCTGAAAGCTCTGTGCACAGCACCGGTGTCACAAGTGACGGTGCATGCGCTTTCACATAGGCTGTATCAACCTTAATGATCGGCTCGCCTTTTTTGACCTTGCCGGATTCTTTCAAAACTTCGAAGCCTTCCCCGTTAAGTTCCACTGTATCAATACCAATGTGAATCAGCATATCGATACCATCGTCCGTCTGAAAACCAATCGCATGTTTTGTCGGGAATATAAATCCGATCTCACCGTCTGCAGGCGCGCAGATCAGCCCTGAAGACGGATCAACAACAGCCCCGTCGCCCATCATCTTGCCTGCAAAGCCCTCATCCGGAGCTGTTGACAAATCAGCAGCCATGCCGTCTGCAGGACTTCCGATAATAATTGACTTAACAACTTTCCCTGAAGGCATGCTATTTGCCTCTGCCTGTACAGTGGATGTATTCTCGGCAGCCGTTTCAGGTATAACTTCTTCGTCCGGCGCTTTTTCAAGATAATCTTCCAGATTGGACTTAATTACCGTGACTTTCGGTCCGTAAATAACCTGCACGCCATTGCCCTTATGAACAACACCTGAAGCACCTGTTGCTTTCAGCATTGCGTCGTTCACCAGCTCGGCCTTATAGACCGTACAGCGCAGTCTTGTGGCGCAGCAGTCCACGTCTGAAATATTCTTTTTGCCGCCAAGTCCTGCGCAGATCTGACGCGAAACTTCATCTTCCGCAGAAAGCTGCGCTCCCTGCTGTCCGGCCTTTCTTGCGTTGACATCCTGACGGGTATACAGCTTCACTTCCTCACTGTCATCGCGCCCAGGTGTCTTATAGTCAAACTTGCGGATCATCCATGAAAATACGAAATAGTATACAACGAAGTAAACAATACCGACGATCACAATCCATATCCAGTTAGTCTTTGCATTGCCCTGAAGCACACCAAAAAGGAACATATCGATCAGACCGCCTGAAAATGTCATACCGACGCCCACATTAAATATGTGCATGAACATATAAGCCAGTCCGGCAAAAACACAGTGTACAGCATACATCAGCGGCGCCACAAAAAGGAATGTAAATTCCAACGGCTCAGTAATACCTGTGATCATTGATGTCAGTGCTGCGGATAAAAGCAGACCTGCAACTGCTTTCTTCTTTTCCGGCTTTGCTGTCCGGTACATTGCAAGGGCCGCGCCCGGAAGTCCGAAAATCATCAGCGGGAATTTGCCGGACATAAAACGTGTTGCTGATACAGCAAAATGTTCAACCGTCGGATCAGCCAGCTGAGCAAAGAAAATATTCTGCGCGCCTTCCACAACCTGTCCGGCCACTTCCATCGTTCCGCCGACAGCTGTCTGCCAGAACGGCAGATAAAATACATGGTGAAGTCCGAATGGAATCAGGGCACGCTCCAGAAGACCGTAAACCCATGTGCCTGCATAACCTGAACTTAATACAAGGTCACCGATACTGTAAATACCCTGCTGGATCACAGGCCAGATATAAAACATGGCAATACCGACGCCGGTATAAACAAGTGCACTGATAATCGGCACAAAACGTGTGCCGCCGAAAAATGAAAGTACCTGAGGCAGTTCGATTTTATAGAAACGATTGTGAAGCGCCGCAACGCCAAGTCCTACAATAATACCGCCAAATACGCCCATCTGCAGTGAAGTAATACCGAGTACCGAAGTAGCGGCACCTTCCAAAAGATTCTCCACGCCGCCGTTAATATCAATCATGGCGCTGATGGAAGCGTGCATAATAAAAAATGCAATAACCGCCGCCAGCGCTGCAACTTCCTTTTCCTTCTTTGCCATACCAATGGCCACACCCATGGCAAATATTACCGGAAGATTATTAAACACAACATTGCCCGCTGCGCTCATAACGCTTAAAATGGCATTGAGAATGGTTCCCGGACCCATAATTCCCATCAGACCATAGGCCTGAAGCATCGTTTCATTGGTAAATGAAGAACCTATGCCAAGCAGCAGTCCGGCAACCGGCAGAATAGCGATCGGAAGCATGAACGATCTTCCGACTCTTTGAAGCACTCCGAAAATCTTATCTTTCATATATTCTCTCCTTTTCCGGAATGTTATGTGTTTCGCTCCTGTTTGAAATCCGCTGCATTTCCCGGGTATCAGCAGACGATTTCAATGTAATTACTGAAGAGGGCTTTTATTCTTCAAGGATTCAAAGGTTTTTCCCGTAGAATAAAAAAGGCATTAACACACATAAACACTCCTGTCATTTATGTATAGTTAATGCCTGCATTCCAGTAACATACTATGTGTAAATAATACAATAGATTTCTTTTTTTGTCAAGACTCAATCAGCAATTCTCCATATTTTTAAAGGGCGCAGACCTGCGTGTGTGTAAACCCGCGCCCTATATCAATTGGTTTTTAATCAAAAAATATGGAAATTAACAACCAATGCCGCAAATACGATGGAAACCATGGACAGCAGTTTGATCAGAATGTTGATTGACGGACCTGATGTATCTTTGAACGGGTCGCCGACCGTATCGCCGACAACTGCCGCTTTATGAGCTTCACTGCCCTTGCCTCCGTGAGCGCCGCCCTCAATATATTTCTTGGCATTGTCCCATGCACCGCCGGCATTTGACATAAAGACTGCCATCAAAAAGCCTGTGGATGTGGAACCTGCCAGCATACCGATCACGCCATTATAGCCAAGGATCAGTCCGACAACAACCGGCGTCACAATCGCCAGAACTGTCGGCAGAATCATCTCACGAAGACTGGCTTTTGTACAAATATCCACACAGGTTTCATAGTCCGCTTCCGCCTTTCCTTCCATAAGACCTTTGATTTCACGGAACTGGCGTCTGACTTCCACAACAATACTCTGTGCGGCACGTCCCACGGAAGACATGGTCAATGCTGCAAATACAAACGGCAGACATGCACCGATAAAAATACCAACCAAAACAGACGGATTCATGACACTCATATCAAGAACAACATCCGAACCGCCCACTTCCTGAACTTTTTCTACATAAGATGCGATCAGCGCCAATGCAGTCAGCGCCGCGGAGCCAATGGCAAAACCTTTGCCTGTAGCAGCTGTCGTATTTCCGAGAGAATCAAGGGCATCTGTACGTTTACGCACTTCAGGATCAAGGCCTGCCATCTCAGCAATGCCGCCCGCATTATCAGCAATCGGCCCGTAAGCATCGGTTGCCAGTGTAATACCAAGTGTCGAAAGCATACCTACCGCTGCCAGCGCAATGCCGTAAAGCCCGCGAGTTGCTTCCACAAAGCCGCCTGAAAACGCATATGCCGCCATGACGCATACTGCGATAATAACGATCGGTATTGCTGTTGAAAGCATACCAAGACTCAAACCGCCGATAATAATCGTTGCGGAACCGGTCAAAGATTTCTCAGCCAGATTCTTTGTCGGTTTATATGTGTCTGATGTAAAATACTCTGTAAAAAATCCAATAAGCACACCGGCTAAAAGACCTGCGATAATGGCAAAGTAAATACCGATAAAATCTCTGCCAAGCACAAACCATACAACAGGAAGAGCTATAATCGCAATTAAAACCGCACTTGTATTTGTGCCTCTTCTTAAAGCTTTTAATAATGTGCTCTGTTCTGTACTCTCTCCCGTTTTAACAAGGAAAGAACCGATAATGGAGGCCAGCACACCGACTGCAGCTAAAATCATCGGAATCACAACTGCATTGACACGATCTACTGACGGAACCTGATTGAACGCAATAACCCCCAGCGCACATGCGGATAAAATAGAACCGACATAAGATTCATATAAATCAGCGCCCATACCGGCCACATCACCCACATTATCGCCCACATTGTCTGCGATTACTGCAGGGTTTCTCGGGTCATCTTCCGGGATGCCCGCTTCTACTTTGCCCACCAGGTCAGCGCCCACATCGGCCGCTTTTGTATAAATACCGCCGCCGACACGGGCAAATAATGCCATTGACGAAGCGCCCATACCAAAGGTAAGCATGGTACTTGTAATATCTTCCACAGATAATTTAAACACAAGGCTCAAAAGCAAATACCAAATAGAAATATCCAAAAGGCCCAGGCCAACAACTGTAAAACCCATGACTGAACCTGCAGAAAATGCGACGTTTAAACCTTTATTCAGTCCGCTCTGGCAGGCTGCCGCTGTTCTGGCATTGGCTCTCGTAGCAATCTGCATGCCTACAAACCCGGAAAGGCCTGAGAAAAAGCCGCCTGTTACAAACGCAAACGGTACAAACCACGTCAGAAAACCAAGCGCCGCCATGACCATCAGGATAATAAACATACCTGCAAAGAAAATAATCAAAATTCGGTACTGGCGTCTTAAATAAGCCATCGCGCCCTGATGAATTGATGCTGAAATCTTTTTCATCAGGCTGTTTCCTTCAGAAAACTTCAATACCTTCTTCGCCCGTGTAAACGCAAAAACCAATGCGATAATCGAGCCGAACAATGTTAATAGTGCCAACATGTTGTCCATACGTAAACCTCCTCCATTCTGTCAGGACATAAAATCACTGGTCCGCCGGAGTCTCCCATAAATACCGGCAGACTTTGGTAAAATTTTGACAAGCTTATTATACTACTTTTTCACAAAATTGCGTAGTCTATTTTTTAAGTTTTTTAAAAAATTTCTGAAAATAATTGTCTTATAATATTTTTTCCAACCACAAAAAAATAAATGTCATCCAATAAACGGCAATTCTGAAAAATTTTCAAAATTTTACAGCATATCGTTTCCGTCCTCTTCCGTCTCAGGCTGTTCTTCCACAGTCATTTCTTCCTCCTGCTGCTCTGTCTGATCCGTCTGTCTGGCGCCGCATCTTGTACAAAAAACCGCCTCCTTCGGAAGTCTCGCGCCGCATTCAGTACATACCTTTGTAGATGCATCATCCTGTTTTACTTTTGTGCCGCAGCCAATACAGAACACCATACCTTCCTCAAGAACCGCACCGCATACCGGACACCGTTTTGCATTCTCTATAGAACTTATTTCTGCTTTAAGCTTGTCTATCTTTGCAAATGAATCATCAATCATAACCATCAGTTCTTTTAAATCCATCGGCGCCGACTCATCATGCAGTTCATAATACATTTTGCCAAGACTCTGGTAGTATTTTCCGATTTTGCGCTCTTCTTCGGAAATTTGATTTTTCAGGCCGGTAGCATCCACAAACCCTTTTGCCTTCTGCAGCGCGCTCTGGCTCGTAGCCGAAATCTTTTTTCCAAGCTGATTAAAAAATGCCATGTTTATTCTCCTTTCCTGTATCTTTCCGATACCGCACACACTTTGCCTTTCTATGGACTACTTTATGCTGCCAATGCCTATTTCATGACATTTTGCGGCTGTCCGTCAAGATATTTTACTATATTGTCAAACACAATGACTGCCCGCTTCACAAGCGCCTCTTTCGTAGCAAAACCGATATGCGGTGCCACAACCGTATGCTTTGCCGTCAGCAGCGGATGATCTTCTGCCAGCGGCGGCTCATTTTCAAAAACATCAATGCAGGCTCCGGCAATCCGTTCTTCATTTAACGCAGCTGCCAGCGCTCCACTATCCACAATACCGCCTCTTGCCGTATTGATCAGCACCGCGTTCTTTTTCATCAAAGCAATTTTGTCTGCATCGATCAGCCCCGCAGTTTCTGCCGTCATCGGCACATGCAGTGAAATAATATCACAGGAAGCCATTAAATCATCCAATGATACATATGTTACCCCCGGCACTGTCTTTTTCGTCCGACTGTATGCATAAACTTCACAGCCAAAAGCGTTTGCGATCGCCGCTGTGCGAAGTCCGATCGCCCCCGTGCCGACAATACCGAATTTTTTGCCTTCAAGTTCAAATCCGATCAGGCCGTCCTTTGTGCCGCCGTTTCTTGCCGCCTGATCGCACGGCATCAGATTCCTGTATAATGTGATCAGCATGCCGAATACAAGATCCGCCACTGCTGCCGTAGAATAACCTGCGCAGTTGCATACAGTAATGCCGTTTTTGCGGCATGTATCCATTGCAATATGATCCACCCCTGTAAATGCTACAGACAGCATTTTAAGCTGTCTGCAGCCTTCAATCACTTCACTGTTCATCGGAAGGTTGGATACGGCAATGATATCCGCATCTTTGCCCCGTTCAATTAATTCTGCCGTGTCAGTCGTTCTCGTCGGATAATAGACGATTTCCACACGATCACCCAATGCTTCTTTTGCCATATCCATCAGCTTTGTTTCATCAACGCCCAAAGGCTCTATGATCACCAGTTTCATTGTCCTTCTACCTCTCTTTTCAGTCTATTTATTGTGTACCGCTGCATTGGCAAAGGCCGCCTCAATGTCCTGCTGCGCCGCTTCAATCCTGCCTTGGATCATGTCACGGCTGCCGCCGCCCCGGCAGACGCCCGCCTCTTGCAGCCATTGAACCGCTTCCCGGGCATCTTTTGTACGGCTTCCGATGGAATATCTGTATCCCGAATGATCGTCGCCTACAAACACGCCGCAGAAGCCGTCATGAGCCTCCGCCATCGCGTTGACCGCACGGCGCACAGCATGGGCATCCATCGCTTTTTCAAAAATGCAGACATCAGCCTGATCTTTTGGCAGCGCCTCAAGTTTACATAACACAATCCGATCTGTCAGTACATTAATATCGCCTTTCAGCTTATAAATATCCGACTGAAGCTTTTTAACGCCGTCAGTAACTTCTGACGGCTTTACAGACAGCATTGCCGAAATCGCGCCTGTACTGTCATGACATGCCCTGTAATTTTCCAGCGCGCGGACTCCGCATAAAATGTTCAGGCGAACGCCGCCTTTATATTTCTGACAGCCGATGATTTTTATGAGGCCGATTTCGCCGGTCGCCGCCACATGGGGCGCACAGCAGGCACAGACATCATAACCGTCGATAGTAATCAGCCGTACCTGCCCCTGAATCTCAATCTTGCTCCGATACTCTATTTTCTCCAGCATCTCTTTGGACGGATAGGAGACCGTCACTTTACGGTTTTCAAATACTGCCTGATTAGCCTCATTTTCGATTTCCAAAAGCTGATCCGCCGACAGCGGGCCGCTGAAATCCAGCGTCACTTCACGGTCGCTGAGATGAAAGCCCACATTGCTGTACCCGAATTTTCTATGTACAATGCCCGAAATAATATGTTCACCGGAATGCTGCTGCATATTGGAAAACCGCCGCGCCCAGTCGATTTTACCTGTCACTGTACTGCCTTCGGTCAGCGGCGCATCGGTCTTATGAAACACAAGCCCGTCTTTTTCCTGAACGTCCAGTACATGGGCTGTCCCCAAAAGCCCGGTATCCGAACTCTGTCCGCCGCCTTCAGGAAAAAAAGCCGAACGGTCCGTCCTGATCTGAAAATACCTGCCCTCCGGTACGCACGAAACCACTTTGGCCTCAAATTCCCGAATATAACTGTCATTTTCATACAGCTTACTGTTTATCTCCATGGTCTGATCCCTTTCTATATTGATTTTGTAAGGATACTGATTTCTTTCAGTCTTTCAGGAATCTTAATGCCCTGAGGGCAAAGACGCATACATCGTCCGCATCGGATACAGGCATCCGCATTGGCCAGCCCCAGCGCCTGATAGTCCTTCTTAAACGTTTCAGCGTGTTTGCTGATTTTATAATCATTGTACATGGAAAAAATCTTAGGTATATCTATCCATTCCGGACATCCGGAGCAATACTTGCAGTCAGTACACGGAATCGTCATCACCTGAAGATAAATATCTCTGGCACGCATCAGCACCCCCTGCTCGCTTCGGCTGAGGGGTTTAAAATCTGTCACAAGCGTATTTATATTTTCTTTAACCTGCGCCTCATCGGACATACCGCTTAAAACAGTCATCACCCCCGGAAGCCCTGCCGCAAAACGAAGCGCCCATGAAGCCGGCGATCTCCCCGGACACTCTTTTTCCAAGATTTCAACAGCCTCCGGACAAAGCTGGGCAAGCGCGCCGCCTCTGACCGGCTCCATCACCGTACACGGAATATTTCTCTTTTTAAGAATTTCATACAGCCGTTTAGCCTCCTGACGATCCCAATCCAAATAATTCAGCTGAATCTGGACAAAATCCCATTCGTATTTATCAAGAATCATCTCCAGAACTTCCGGTGTATCGTGAAATGAAAATCCCAGATTTCGGATAACGCCCTGATTTTTTTTCTGATACAGGAACTCATACACGCCTTCTTTTTCATAAACATCCAATTTGTCATGGCTGAGCGCATGGCATAAATAAAAATCAAAATAATCCGTCTGGCAGCGTTTTTGCTGTGTATTAAAAATCTCTGCCGCATCTTCCCGTTTTTTCACAAGCCATCCCGGCATTTTATCTGCCAGATAATAACTCTCCCGAGGATATTTCTTCAAAACATTTCCAAGGAAAATCTCTGATTTTTGCTCATGATATGTATACGCCGTATCAAAGTAATTAACGCCGTGTATATACGCCTCATCAATCATCTCCTCTGCCGTCTTATAATCAATCTCCGCTGCTCTGCCATTTCTCACAGGCAGCCTCATACAGCCAAAACCCAGTTTTGAAGGCCTGTCATTTTTTAAATTTAATGCCATATAAAAGTCCTCCATTTATTAATCTCATTAATTTCAATTTTATCATAACTGTCATAGATTAAAAAGCAAAAAATATGCCATACTAAGGAATGTCAATCGATTCTCAAAGGAGGTTTTTGCATGAACGAAATATCTATTCTTGACTTACAAAATCTTCGTCATCTCATCGGCGGATGCGATACGACCCACTGTAAAATGCAGTCTTACGCTCAGGAAGCCACTGATCCTAAAATCAAACAATTTTTTGAAAAATCGGCACAGTCGGCCATGCAGACGAAACAGCAGCTGATGCAGTTTTTATAGGAGGTTTTTAAAATGATCAATGAAAAAACAATGGTGGCCGATGCCTTAACCGGACTGAACGGCGAATTGAAAATGTTCGGCGATATGATTCCTCAGACCGAAAATCCCCAGTTAAAATCTGTTTTAAAACAGATCAGAAACAACTGTGAACTTTCTCAGGAAGAACTTTATGAAATTGCCAGAGAAAAACAATATTACGTCCCTGCACAGAAAGCATCTCCTCAGGAAGTTGCTCATGTCAAAGGGCTGTTTACTTCAAAAACACTTTAAAATCATGCAAGGCTGCACGGACAGGGCTGTGCAGCCTTTACATATTGCCGTAAATAGAATTGGAATTATAGAATTTGAAATGCAGCCACGCCAATGACGCATATGATACTGCCTGTAAGATTCAGTTTTTTAGAAACCGCATACTTATCACTGAGGGAACTGATCGTATAGCAGGCTGTCACCCCAAACATCAGTATAATATTCATACTATTTCCGCGTACTTTCTACGAAAGTCAAACTGATATCTGCATCATGGAACCGGTAAAAATCTCCGAACGTGCCATGCTCTACAACCGAACCGGTACTGTCTTTGAGCAGTTTATGCCCGCACGCAATATATTTGTCATAATATTCTGTGGAAATCGGGATCACATGATGCCCCGGATAAATATTTTCTACTTTATCCTGCGTTTCCTGCTTCAGCTTTTCAATCGAGGCAATAAATGTGCTGACATCGGTGGATTCCTCAAAGTTGAGCATAATGCCCATGGTACACATCATATCGCCTGAAAAAAGCATCCCGTTGGCTTCATCAAGAAAAACAAGACTGCCCTTTGTATGTCCCGGCACGGCGATTACCTTCAGAAATCTGCCTCCCAGATCAATGATCTGTCCGTCTGTCAGCGGGTGAACTTTCGGGAAATCCGGGAGATGAATCAGTCGATCCGTCACATCAGCCGGCAGTTTTGTCCCTGTTTCCTCCATAAAAGCAGGAATCGACACTTTGCGGTAAGCTTCGCTGCTGTGTTTGTGCATCAGCGCCTCATCGGTTAAATTAATGTACACTTCGTCAAACTCCCCGTTGGCGCCGGTATGATCCAGATGTCCGTGAGTATTTAAAACAATCAGCGGACGGTCTGTCACTGACTGAACCGCCGCTTTAAGCCCCGGAAGTCCCATGCCCGTGTCAATGACGGCTGCCTGCGATCCGCCTTCCACAACATACATATAATCATGAAAGTAGTCTTCTATATGCCATGTATGCGCATCAATCTGATGCACTGTATAATATGGATTTGCCATAATCTTTTCCTCCTCCGATTTATGCCTGAAGCCATTTTCTTCCCGAATCTTTATCTCCTGCCGAAGCATCGGCCTCATCATACCGGATCGTCACTGCATCATATTTTTCGCACAATTTTACCGCTGCTTCTGAAATAATGAATTGATAGTCTTTTTCTCTGTGGCTGACAATATTTTCTGTTTTATTGCCGCTGTTTCCGGTCAGATACATATCCTGCGTCGGAACTGCAGGATGGGTCAGATAAAAATACTGTCCCGGCGCTGTCTGGGATAAAACTTTTTCAAACAGGCCAGCCTTCTGTGAAATATCATCAATCTGCGGAAGAATATTGTAAAAATACCGGTGATCCACAAGTCCTTTTTCCTGTATCCACCGGCTCATCTCATCGTCAAGGCCTTCAAACGCGATTTCAGGAAACATGTGTGAATCCGCATAGCGGATATCCAGCCCGAGACGGGTCAGCCGATCCAGCTGAGCATTCCATTCTTTTCGGATCATTTCTATAGTCACTCCGTTGGCGCTGCTTAACTTGGGTTCCGCGAGAAAATTGCCGGACGCATCAAGCATTGCC
This sequence comes from Candidatus Scybalocola faecipullorum, assembly GCA_018716485.1. GTDB lineage: Bacteria > Bacillota > Clostridia > Lachnospirales > Lachnospiraceae > Scybalocola_A > Scybalocola_A faecipullorum. The sequence continues at coordinate 6,098 of DVJY01000014.1, read as the reverse complement.
CCGACGTCTTCTGCCGGACTGACCGGCCCCCATTTCACGTTGTCCCACTCGGCATTCATTGTAAAATGCATGCCCAGACAAATATGCTTCTTATCTTTTAGATATTGTGCAGCTTCTTCAATATAATGCCCAGGAGCCATCATGGAAATATTTTTGACAAACGGATGATTTACTGCCTCAAAAATCGCCTGATTGGCACCTTTGCTGGAACCTGCGTCATCGCTTCTTGTAATAATTTTGATCATATAACCGCCCCTTTTTACAAAAATCACATCGAATCACATCAAGGCTAAAAGCTTTCGCTCTTAGCCCTGTATTATCAAATATCAAATCGTAATTTCAAACCCATCATAAGCCGTAAGAAATCCTTCTTTGCCGGCCCTTGTTTCGATTTCTTCATGACTTGCCAAACCGTTGTGGCTGAAATGGTTCACGACAAATATCGTATGTGCATCAGCGCTGCCCATCGCCAGCAGTTTGTTCTTTGCTTTTATATTGCTTTCAAAGCCCATGTGGGTCAGACAGTCCGGTTCAAAAACCATCGTACAGTCCAAGCTGACCGCATCCAGATGGCAGCTTTCCAAATACTTCCATGTTTCTTCCGGGAACCATGCCGTATCATTGGCATAAAGCAATGTTTTTCCGTCCGGATCTGTGATCAGATAAATAAAACATTTTTCATGAACCATATGCTTTGCCAGCAGCGGCGTCACCGTATAATCCATTACTTTAAAAGGCACAAACTCAGTCACTTCTTTAAAAATCATTCTCTCTGACAGATTATCCGAGTCATCCTCTGCTTTTAAAACGAGGCGGATTTTTTCTCCCGTCCCCGGCGTGCTGTAAATAGTCATTGGTTCCGTCACACCGTGGGCATAAGGCTCGGCAAGATTGATCAGATCCGACGGATATAAATGATCAATATGGGAATGTGTGACAAGTACATGATGAATATCTTCCAGCGGCATGTGATGCTGCAGCACATGCAAGTATGTATCCGGGCCAAAATCAATTAAAAGCCGGTTATCGATAATAGACTGCGAACGGGTGCGGATATTTTTTCCGCCGAATTTTCTCGCCCGCTCACATGACTCACACTTACAAAACAGTGCAGGCCAGCCTTCTGCTGCCGCAGTTCCCAAATATTTTAATTTCATCGGTTATCCCCCTGTATACAGCCTTGATTATTCAAAGGGCATTACTTGATTTTTCTCTGCAGATTCAAAAATGCATTCCATCAGACGAAGGACTCTTAAAACTTCTTCATTTTTAATCAGCTGCTCTTCTTTGCCTTCCATCACTGCCATCAAATTTTTATAATGATCTCTGATATCGCTGTGTACGATTGGCAGCGGCTGTGTGCTGATCGTATCTTCTGTTCTCGGCGCCATCGTCTTTGTCAGACCTGCGGTTGTCTTCACAGGGACTGCGTCATTTTTATCCCAATCCGTAATGCAGACACATTTGCCGCTCAAATCCCAGTCTTCAATCACTGCAGATCCATCCCGGCCCATGACATACCATCTCGGCAGATTGATAAAGTTGCTTGTGCCAACCTCCACTACAAACAGCGGTCCGTTTTCAAACTGAAGGTTAACTGTAAAACCGTCATCGACCAGTTCATTGGTCACATGGGTTTCTGTGGCATAAACAGAAGTAATCTTTCCCGGGAACATCTGAAGCGCCTGATCTAAAAGATGAACGCCCCAGTCCAAAACCATACCGCCGCCGTGTTCCACGGTGCCTCTCCAGTCACCCGGAATACCCCTTGAGCCGTGAACTCTCGACTCGATTTTAAAAACAGGCCCCAGCATCTTCTTGTCCAAAATATTTCTTACCGTCAGGTAATCTTCATCCCAGCGTCTGTTCTGATGAACAAACAGCTTTGATGTTTTCTGTGCCGCTATCATTTCCTCAAAATCTTTGGAATGCATTGTTGCCGGTTTTTCACAGAGTACATATTTTCCTGCGTTTAATGTTTTAATCACAACTTCTTTATGAACATCATTCGGCGTTGCGCACAAAACGAGATCTATTTCGTCATCAGCCAAAATATCATCCAGACTTTCGTAGGCTTTAAGTCCCAGTTCTTTTGCGTAATCCATGCGTTCCTGCTTAATATCATAAACACCTTTCACAGTCAGGTGATCGATCGTTTCGACTAATTCGCGATGCCAGTTTGCCATGCCTCCAAAACCGACGATCGCCATTTTAAATTCTCTTGCCATTGCTTTATTTCCTCATTTCTTTTGTCTCTTTATTTAAACAGAAACAGGCGTAGAGCATACGTCCTGCGCCTGTGAATACAATCTTAAGCCCAGTACATCTCACCGGTGCTTTCAAACATTAATACCTCTTTCAGCATTTCGATAGCTTTCGTCAATCCTTCGTTCTGGCTCATCAGGCCGTCTTCATGTTCGATACTGATGGCATAGTCATAACCTGCCATACGAAGTTCAGACATGATGGCTTTCCAGTAGGAAGCGTCATGACCGTAGCCAACGGAACGGAATGTCCATGAGCGGTTCAGGAATTCACCATAAGGTGTTGTATCGAGAACGCCGTTTACAGCAGTATTATACGGATCTACGAAAGTATCTTTTGCGTGGAAATGGAAGATCGCGCCCGCTTTTCCAAGTTCACGGATACATACGACCGGATCCATCTGCTGCCATACAACATGGCTCGGATCGAAATTTGCGCCGATTTCCGGACCTACTGCTTCTCTTAAACGGAGCAGTGATTTTGTATTATAAACACAGAATCCCGGATGCAGTTCCAAAGCAATTTTATGTACATTGTGTGCTTTCGCGAATTTTACTTTTTCTTTCCAGTAAGGAATGAGCACCTCATTCCACTGCCATTCAAGAATTTCAGCAAAATCTTCCGGCCATGCGCACGTTACCCAGTTTGGTTTTTCAGAGTTTTCGCAGTCGCCCGGGCATCCTGAAAATGTATTGACAATCGGTACATTCAACTTTTCTGCCAGAAGGATGGCGTTGTTTAAGTCATGTTCAAATTTAGCGGCAATCTCTTTATTCGGGTGAAGCATATTGCCGTGAGCGCTCAATGCGCTGATCTGAAGGTTATATTTTTCAAGTGTGGCTTTAAATTCGTTCAGCTTGCCTTCATCATTTAAAAGGACATCAGGATCACAGTGTGCTTTTCCCGGGTAGCCGCCGCATCCGATTTCGATCATCTGGGCGCCTTTGCCTGAAAGATATGCGCATGCTTCATCAAATGTCATATTCTGAACGACCGGATTAAATACACCAATTTTCATTTATTTTTCCTCCTGAAATTAAAACTTAACAACTTCTCCTGTAGCTGCAGATTTGTAAATAGCTTCAAGGATCTGTGTCACTACATAAGCCTGTTCCGGTTTAACGACAACATCTTTGCCGTTCATGACCGCATTGTAGAATGTTTCCTGCTCGATCACGCTCGGTTCTTCGCCTTCTGCATCAAAGAAAGCCACGCCTTCTCCGTCCAGCGCCGGTTTTTCAACAATCTGTTTGTTGTATTTAACTCTGTTGATGCGCAGGCCGTCTTTCATATCTGCGCCTGCTTTTGTACCGCACAGAGATGTTTTTGCTTCATCAACATCCAGTGTGTTCAATGCCCATGCGGATTCAAGTACGATCGTAGCGCCGTTTTTCATCTTAATGAAGCCGAATGCAGAATCTTCAACGGTATATTCTTCCGGATTCCAGTCGCCCCATGCATTAGCTGTTTCTGTCTGATCGCCTAATTTCTTATATACAGAACCCATAACCATATCCGGTTCATAGTTGTTCATCATCCAAAGTGTCAGGTCAAGGGCATGTGTGCCGATATCGATCAATGGTCCGCCGCCCTGTTCTTCTTCATTTAAAAATACACCCCATGTCGGCACGGCACGGCGTCTGATCGCATGTGCTTTTGCATAGTAAATATCGCCCAGTTCATCATTGTCACATGCTCTCTTCAAATATGTAGAGTCTGCACGGTATCTGTTCTGGTAACCGATGGTTAAAATCTTGCCTGTCTCTTTTGCTGTATCCAGCATAGCTTTTGCTTCCGCTGATGTCTTTGCCATCGGTTTTTCGCAAAGTACGTTCTTTCCTGCTTTCATAGCATCAATAGAAATAAAACTGTGCTCACGGTTCGGTGTTGTCACATAAACCGCATCAAGATCTAGTTTTAAAAGTTCTTTGTAATCTGTGAATACCTGCGCGTCTTCGGTACCGTATTCTTCTCTTGCTTTCTCAGCTCTTTCCGGAATAATATCACAGAAAGCTACCATATCGATTTTACCCATTTTTTTAATTGCCGGCAGATGTTTGCTGTTTGCAATGCCGCCGCATCCGATGATTCCTGCACGCATGTTTCTCATATCTTTTATACCTCCAATGTAAAATATATAAAATATTTTATTGCTTTTTCATTTCAATAGCAGTATAGCAAAGTCATTCTCAGATTTCTTGCAAAATATCATAAATATATAACACAATCCTATGATAAAATAAGTTTACAATCAATCTCTGCGGTCATTCCTTATAAACGGCGCGCAAATCCTTTCATCCGTCAGCAGATGATACTTCCGCGGATGCCGGTAAGCGTTGCCGTGAACCTCAGTTTTTCGGTAATCTCTGAGCATATCCATGTCAAAAGAAGCCATATAAATTCCCGCCCCGGCGCCGGCTTCCAAAATGCACATATCCCTTGAATCCTGAACGTCAGGAATATAGGCCACACCGTCAAAGGCGGAGGAATGACCGTTGCAGTCCGGCTGTCCCTGAGGATAATTGCATGTGGCAATACCGGACATATTTTCAAATGCTCTGCTCCTTAACTGGGCAAGCCGGTTGATTTCCATCGGGCAGGCATTTGGCACGAGAATAATCTCCGCTCCTTTAAGCATCAGTATTCTTGCACTCTCAGGAAACTCCCTGTCATAACAGATCATAGCGCCGATTTTTACATTTCCGGCCCCGGTTTCCAGATCCGCCGCATAAAAATCATCGCCGGGCGTCAGACGCCGCTCCTCACCGAAATCACATGTATGTACTTTTGCATACGTCAGCACTTTTTGACCGTGCCGGTCAAACACAATGAGCGTATTCCTCGGCAGCGGCTCCCACGCTTCCAAAAGCGTAATTCCGATCGCCAAATCCAATTCGCGGGCACATTGTTCAAAGGCTTTTATAAAAGCGCTGTCTGCCCCAATGGCTTTATCCCGGAGCGCCGACACATCTTCCGGAATATCATAGCCGCTGCTCCACATCTCCGGAAACAGCGCAATATCCGCACCTGCCGCCTTTGCCTTCCGACAGGCATCAAGCCCGATATCTCTGTTTTCCTCAAGTGTTTTCCCCGGCATTATTTGCAACAGCGCCACATTCAGCATACCCATCGGCTATCGCCTCCTTCCTGTTTTCATCCAGTCCTAAAATTTTTCCATCACAAAGTTTGTCAGCCATACGCCATGCCGCTCCACCTGCTGCGCCCTGACCACATGATATCCCCGCTTTTCAAAAAACGGTTTGGCTGTAATAGAGGCATGGGTTGTGATCTTTCCATGCGCCGACTGTTCCAGCCGGTCGCAGATCGCCGACGCAGCGCCATGCCTCTGATAATCTTTATGGACATACAGTCGGTCAAGATAGCCTGTACGGCTGTCAATATCGCCGAAAGCAATAATCCTGCCGTTTTCTTCGGCCACAAGGCTGTAATGCGCTGTCAATGAATCATTCCACTGTTTGGAATCCGCTTTGCCATCCGCCCATGCATCCAGCTGTTCCCGAGTATAATCCGCGGCATTCACTGTATGTACTGTATCATAAAACAACGCCAGAATCGCTTTGCAGTCTGACGGCTGATAAGTTCTAATCACCATCGTTTCCTCTTTCCTGACGCACCTGCTGCGTCAATAATGGCAGATTTGGAAGTTTACTTCTAAACTTTCTTCTTTATATTTCTATACTGTATTGTACCAAGCCGCTAGCGCGGCGGCTAGCCCTAAGTACGTGAAACCACAACTTTTTCAAAAAAAGTAGCAGTTTTTGAATATATGTTGTATTGTTGAGTTACCACACTTAACATTTCACATATATACA
>DVJY01000013.1 GCA_018716485.1 Candidatus Scybalocola faecipullorum | reverse complement strand
TCCCTGTCCTACGCTTAAACACCATTGTTAGCCTTTGGTGTTCCAAGGACTCGGTACTGGCGACTTGCTGGGTCTTACCAGACTGGATTCCCACCAGTTATATATCCAGCGCCGAACTGGCGCACACCTCCTGATTGAAATTGTATCATACGGGCATATGGAAATCATTATAAAAATCGAGAAGCTGTCTGATTTTTCCGAAGGCTTTATTTGAGCCATTGCTCTTTGAGGGTACGTTTTTCGTTGAATTTCATAGAAGGCATTGCTATAATAAAAATGTCGGCATATGAGGATGCCGAAGTCTCAGATGATTGTAAACAGCAAGGCAGGTAGAATATGGAACTGACATGGATGGGAAAATACAGAACCTTTGTGGAAATGCTGATTAAATACGGCAATTCCTATGCTCAGTCGTATAATACGGAAGGCGATTACGGTATCTCGACCGTTTTTTCTCCGTCCCAACTTCAAGTTTTGGAATATATTTTGGAAAATGAAGAAAAAAATCAGAATATGGCAGAAATTGCCGCCCGGCTTGGTATTACGCCCAGCGCATTTTCCAAAAATGTGAAGAAGATGACGCAGAAGGGACTTTTGGAAAAGTATCACACAAGTGAAAACCGTAAAAATGTTATTATACGGGTTTCTGAGTTGGGGCGAAAAGTTTATGAAGAATATACGCAGTTTGCGTACCGCAGAGTGTATAAGGAGATTTTTGAAATACTGGACACAGTGCCGGAAGAATATGTGGAGAAATTCACCCACATTTTAGAAATATCGGCACGGGAAACTCAGATGAAGCGTCTGACGCAGAAAGAAGTCACACTGATCAAGATCGATGAGTAAAGGAGCAAAAATCGTGGATATTCAGAGAATTACACTGGAAGGGTTACATAACACAAGAGATTTGGGCGGATTTAAATCCACAGACGGCAGACAGATTCGGTATAAAAAATTAATCCGCAGTGGGGAACTGTACCGGGCAACAGAAAATGATAAGATCCGGCTTTCAAAAGAGTATCATTTGAAAAAAATTATTGATTTCAGGACGGAAACAGAGCGCAGCGGCAAGCCGGATCCGGAAATTGACGGCGCTGTTTATATTGCTGATCCGATCTTAAAAGAAGAAACGCTTGGCATTACAAGGGCGGGCGAGGATGCGCCCGACGGTGTCATGCAGCTGATTGAAATGGTATGTTCTGAAAGCTTTGACGGTAAAGCTTATATGAGCAGTATTTATAGAGAAATGATTTCAGATGCCCGGTCAAGGGCACAGTATCGGAAGTTTTTTGAAATTTTACTGGAGCCTTCGGATGGTGCTGTTTTATGGCACTGCAGCGCAGGCAAAGACAGAGTTGGCGTCGGCACAGCGCTTCTTTTGACAGCGCTGGATATTCCAAGGCCGTTGATTATTGAAGATTATTTGAAAGTCAATGAATTTGCGGCACAGGCGACAGAAAAATCGGTTCGTGCCATGCTTGCCCGTGCTGAAAAAGAAAAAAATTGGGGCACGCTGCCTGAAACCGTACGCGCATCACATATCCGTCATTTAAAAACGATGTTTGAAGTGGATGCGGCGTATATCAATACAGTATTTGAAATGATCGAGCAGCAGTGGGGAAGCACAGGCGCCTTTCTTGAATCAGAAATGGGACTTGATCACACAGCCATTGAAAAACTTAAAACAATGTATATGGAAGCGGTGCAGTGATGGCGGGACAGAATCAAATCATATGCCGCGGAATTTTAGTGCATATTATCCGATCGGCGAGAAAAAGTGTATCTTTGGAAGTGAAGCCGGATCTGACGGTGAATTTAAGAATCCCTCAGCGTTTTTTGCTCAGAGATGCCCGGACGTTTTTGGAAAAGCACAGTCAGTGGCTGGAAGATAAATATGCGATGATGGCACAGCGCCGCCAGAGACGGCCGGAGACAGCGCTGCCGTCAAGGGTTGAGCTGACAAAAGCAGAAAGAGAAAGAATACATGCGATTTTTGAGGCAAAAGCAGCTTATTTTTCCGAAAAGATGAAAGTGACTTACGGGCGCATTTCTGTACGCCAGCAGAAGACACGCTGGGGAAGCTGCAGCAGCCTTGGCAATCTGAATTTTAATCTGAAGCTTTTGGCGGTGCCGGAACCGCTTTTGGACTATGTCGTTGTTCATGAGCTAGCACATCGTATACAGATGAACCACTCGGCAAAATTTTGGATGGAAGTGGAAAAAATTCTGCCGGATTATAAAGAGCGGCGCAGACAGCTGAAAAATTATTGCCTGTAAAATGTCGAACGGCGTCGAACGATTTTCGAAAAAAGCAAAAATGACCCCTTGAAAAAAGAAATGGTTCCAATATAATGAAATTATGCAGAGATTTCCGAAATTTAAAGTGCGGCGCCGCACATATAAAGGAGGCTTGAGTCCATGGATATCAGAGTCGGTGATGTCATTAAGATGAAGAAAAAACACCCATGTGGAAGTTTTGAATGGGAAGTATTGCGTATCGGTGCGGATTTCCGCTTAAAATGTATGGGATGCGGGCACCAGATCATGATACCGAGACCGCAGGCTGAAAAGAATATTAAAGAAATCCGCAGAGCAGCAGAGTAACTATTGTCATTAAAGCGCATTCTGCGCACATTTATCTGAATCTCAGAAAAAAATCCCGATTTCACTTGATTTTTACATAAAAATATGATAATCTTACTAATTGTGACGACACAACATCCTTGCTCTCTGCAGGACAGAGGGCCAAAGACCAGAAGGAGGTGCAAGATATGCATAAGTATGAATTAACAGTAGTTATCAGCGGTAAAGTTGAAGAAGAAGCAAGAACAGCAACGATCGAAAAGATCAAAGAACAGATCGCACGTTTCGGTGGTACTGTTACAAACGTTGATGACTGGGGTAAAAGAAGATTAGCTTATGAAATCCAGAAGATGAAAGAAGCTTACTACTACTTCATTACTTTTGAATCAGAAGATTCCAACTGTCCGAACGAAGTAGAAAGCCGTGTTCGTATCATGGATGATGTCATCAGATATTTGTGCGTTAGACAGGATGCCTAATTTCAGAGAGGAAGGTCTGGCATGAATAAAGTGATTTTAATGGGCCGTTTAACAAGAGACCCGGATATCAGATACTCACAGGGCGAAAGAGCTACAGCCGTTGCGAGATACACATTGGCAGTGACACGTTCTTATAAACGTGAAGGAGAGCCTGATGCAGATTTTATTAATTGTGTGGCATTTGGCCGTACAGCAGAATTTGCGGAAAGATATTTCAGACAGGGAATCCGCATTGTCATCAGCGGCAGGATTCAGACAGGAAGTTATGTCAACAAAGACGGTGTCAAAGTCTACACCACGGATGTGATCGTAGATGAACAGGAGTTTGCAGAAAGCAAGGCAGCCAGTGAAAACAGCATGGCGGCAGCGCGTGCAAACAGCTATCAGGCAGCCCCTAAACCGGAGCCGAGTTCGGCAGCCGGAGACGGTTTTATGAATATTCCTGATGGTATTGACGAAGAATTACCGTTCAGTTGATCAAGCGATTGATTTTGATGAAAAAGCATTGATGAAGGAGGTTAGAACCATGGCATTCAGCAAAGAAAGAAGCGATTCTCCTATGAGACGCAGAGGCGGCCGCAGAAGAAAAAAAGTCTGCGTATACTGTGCAGATAAGAATGCGGTCATCGATTATAAAGATGTTAATAAATTAAAGAGATATGTATCTGAAAGAGGCAAGATTCTTCCTAGAAGAATCACAGGCAACTGTGCTAAACATCAGAGAGCACTGACAGTTGCAATCAAGAGAGCAAGACATATCGCTTTAATGCCATACGTAGCAGAGTAAAAAAACGCGTGCCGAACAAGGCACGCGTTTTTTGCAGACCGACGCAGTCGGTCTGATGCCCCTATCCCTCCACATGGAGGGATTTTTTTGCAGCTTGTTTTTGAAAAAAAACAAGCTGATGCCCGAGAAGCGCCGAACAAGGCACGCGTTTTTTTATTTTCGGTTTTTGTCACCCCATTCGCACATCCCATCTAATATAGGAATCAGCGATTTGCCCCGCTCAGTCAGACTGTATTCGACTTTTGGCGGAATCTGAGGGTATTCTTCCCGGTGCACCAGCTGATCGGCTTCCAGTTCTTTAAGCGTGGCGCTGAGTGTTTTGTAGGAAATACTTCCGATATATTTTTTCATTTCATTAAAGCGGACGACGCCAAATTCCATTAGTGTATATAATTAAGGCTGTCATTGATAAGCTGTATGCGTTCTGTGTTGCGGGCAAGGATATTGCCGGAAAGGCATGCGGCCTTATTGCCTGCTGTGAGGAGAACGATATGTCTGTGCTTGATGGCGTGAGAATACCGGTAGAAAGATCTGCAGCGCTGATGAAATGGCATATGGCCGGTGAAGTGCTTGTGCCGGGCGTACTCAATGCAGGAGATATTGAAAAAACTGACGGATGCGACATGGCGGCTGCGTTGGCCGATAAAATTTGAGAAAGGGGTGCCAAAGGGTGAGCAAAAAAATAGTGATTCTCAATGGAAGTCCCCGCAGAAAGGGAAATACTTCAGCGCTTGTCAGTGCATTTGCCGAAGGCGCCAAAAGTTCAGGCCATACGGTCGCAGAGTTTTTTCCTGAATGGGATGAATATTCACGGCTGCAGAGGCTGTTTCGGCGGCCACAGCAGCAAAGCCTGTCCATGCGTTCAAAAAGATGATATGGATCAAATCTATCCTGAAGTTAAAGACTGTGATATTGTTGTCATCGCCTCGCCGCTGTATTATTGGAATTTGAGCGGACAAATCCGGACTGCCTTTGACCGTCTGTTTGCGCTGGAAGAGGGCAACGGCGATGTGGGAGACATTCAGGGCAAACCGGAACTTGAGCAGGCATACAGCCTTGGGAAATCAATCGAATAAAATGTTCGTTTAAAAAGCAATCCTGAAAAATATAGAAAACTTCATGTAAACGGGAAATTTGGGGACGCCTCAAATGAGATATCCGTCTGCGTGAAGTTTTTTATTTCTTCATTAAAAAGCGGATAGACATTCCTCCGCGTTTGGTGCCGGAGAAACAAGAAAAAAGCAAGATTTGAATGGGGATGGCGTGTAAATTTTTATGCTATAATTCATTAGGAAAGTATCAGATTCAGAGCAGAGACAAAAAGAGCAGTTCTAAGTAAAGTGGAACTGCTCTGAATGTGATTCTTTCCAATTGTACCAGGCCGCGGACGGGTCAGCCAGGATGTATATG